>NZ_VCQV01000002.1 GCF_007845645.1 Leekyejoonella antrihumi | reverse complement strand
GAGGCGCTGATCGCCTTGGCCAGCGCCATCATCATCGCCCGGCGCCTGATCCGCGTCGCCTGGACCACCCGCCGCTGGGACACCAGACCCAGTCACCGACCATGACCTATCCGCGGAACCTCTAACATCGAAATCCCGCTCCGTGACGCACCTAGCTGCCGATCAGGGCGGTCCGCAGCACCGGACCGAGCGCCTTCGAATAGGCGCCGGTCAGGTGCGTGCCATCGGCACTGATGGTCGTGTGCCCGACGAACGGCGGGCAGATGCCATCCGCTGTACAGAACCACTCGTGGGTGTCGACATATCTGGCGCCCGTGACGTGTGCGACCTCACGATCGGCCGACGACATCCGATACCAGGTGTCGTCGATCCGCGCGACGCAGGCCGACGGGGCGTTGAATCGCGTAGCGCATGCGGCCAGGCTCTTGGTCTGCGGCGGTGGGGAGAGGATAACGACCTTCGCCTTCGACCCTGCCAACGTCGTGACGGCAGCCTGCTCCGCCCGTTGCCAGGCAGCCGCTGCCGAATCTACGGCCTTGCAGCACGGCATACGAGTAAGAGTGTTCTCGGCTGCCGCCAGTACAACAATCGACGGATGCTCAGCCACTGCCTCCTTCAGTTCCCATGACTGGTGTGCCGAGCATCGCGCGGTGAAGCCAGCGTCCTGCTGTGGCGCGGTGACGTCGAGTCGCGCTGCCGGGCACAGACCGAACGTCAGGCCGGCCACCTGCCACCCGCTCGGCTCCATCGCAGCTCGGATCCCGGGAAGCCAACTGATGCCAATCGAGTCGCCAAGTACCAGGATGCGGCGAGTCTTCGGTGCGTCCTTCGACCCAAAAACACAGGCCGGCCGACTCGAGCTATCGACGTTTCCACACTGCTTCCATTCCGGCGCCTTTGCATTGTCAAGATCATCGACGGATGGCGAAAGCTTCGGCCATGCGGATGCATCCAGAGCCTGCTGGATGTGCGCGGACAGCCCGGTCCCGCCCTTGGTGGCCATGGCGGGGGCCGCCGTGTGCGCGGCACCGACGGTCATCGTCGACACGGGTGAGTCGTTCAGCGCAGCGGTGGTAGCCACGACCGTCGTGGCGGCGAGCGCGAACGAACCGGCTAGCTTTGCCGTGCGCGCACGAGGCCACGAGCGGGAGGCGCCACGGCGTGGGGTAAGCCAACAAGAGCGTCGGATCGGGTCTTCGACGCCGTGATACGAGCTCACTGAGAGGACCATAGTCGCTGCCAGCACCCACGCGACGTAGCGTGGACCCGCGGCTGGCATCAACACGGCGAGAAGCGTGATGACTGTCCAGTGCCACAGGTAGAGCGAGTAGGAAATCCGACCGACATAGCGGGAGACCGGGTTGGTGAGAATAGCCATCCGTGGCGGATAGTCCGGCGACATCCCACCCACAATGACCGCCGCGGTGCCGAGGACCGGCAGCGCACCCCACGGCGCGGGAAACGCTGACGAAGGCTGGATGACTAGGGCTGAGAGGGCAATTGCACCTAGCCCTACCCACGAGAGCACCACCGCGGCGGAGCGCGACACTCGAGCGAGCCGGTGGGAGCAGAGTGCGATGAGCGCGCCCACCCCGAGTTCCCAGGCCCGTGCCATGGTCGAGAAGTAAGCCACCGTCGGGTCCGTGGAGCTCTGGTACATCGACCAGGCGAAGGAAACCACCACGAGCACCGCGAGCACGACACCAAGCGGTAGCCGACGTGGCTTGACACCGCGTCGCCGTCGACGACTGATCATCGCCACGGAGATGATCAGCAGGGGCCACACGAAGTAGAACTGTTCCTCGACAGCCAGTGACCAATAGTGCTGCAGCGCGGATGGTGGCCGGCCCTGTTGAAAGTAGTCCGTCCCGACAGCAGCGAAGTGCCAGTTGGCCAAAGACCCAGCTGCCCACATCGCGTCGACCAGCGTCTCGTGCGCTCGAGTGCCGACATAGATGAGCCGAGCCGCAAGGCAGGTGGCCAGCAACGTCACGAAAGCTGCCGGTGCGATGCGGCGCACGCGCCTGGCATAGAAACTCCGGAAGCTGACGGAACCCGTTCGTTCCACCTCACGCACCAGCAGGCCGGTGATGAGGAATCCCGAGATCACGAAGAATACGTCGACACCGACAAATCCACCGCTTGGCTTCGCGAAGAGGTGGTCGCTGATGACGAGAAGGACAGCTACAGCACGGAGCCCCTCAACATCCGCCCTCAGACCCGAGCGCCTCTTGTTGGCACCGCTATCGGACATACTCCCCCCAACCCCGGCCGCGTGTCGCAGCCCCTCATGGCGCTCAATCGAAGAATCAGCGCGAAGTACTACCGACTACCCACCGTATTGAAGTCGAACTGACATCGGAAATGCCAACATCGTCACGATGGTCCGCTGCCATCGCGGCATGGAGTTCCGCCACTCGTCATCGAGCCGGATCGCGGTCGTGCCAGTCCTGAATCGACCCGGGTTGCCGGATGCGGTATGTGTCACCTTGAGCTCCACCTCGTTGCCGGCGAACACCGGCTTTGCCGCAGGGGCCTCTTTCACAAAACGGATGAGGTCGTCGACTACAGTCGCAGGGTCTGACGCGAGCTGTTCGTAATGAAGCACCTGATAGTGCTCGTCGCCCACGGCAGCCTTCACCGTTCGGGCAATCACGGCGTTGTAGACCTGCCACACCATTGTGCTACGCACCAAACCGACTCGTTTCAGCACGCCACCGTCGGTCTTCTTGTCCCGCGTCGGTTTGAACCGCTGCCAAGAGAAGGCCACGGCACGGGGGTCACGGACCATGTGCACGACGAACACTTCGTACCCTTCGAGCCCCGCCGCGAGGATCCCGTCCGTAGGGTATTTCGATGAGTCGACGATCACGCGGGCGCCTGTCGTTGCGCCGATTCCGTCATAGAGGCGATGCAAGTACCTAGCATACGGGATGGTCCGCGTGACCCGATCCGCACGGACCGCCCTTAGCGCCCGCAGCGCATGACGTGTGCGCGCTGAATCCTGGAGCCGGACAACGGCCGAGGGATCTATGGCCTCAATGCCACCGAATGCGCTGGCGAACGTCGAGGTCCAGGTTTCGCACTCCCGGAGCGGCTGACCGCAGCCGCAGTCACGACCCTGTCTAAGGCCTCTCTCCCAGACGTAGTGCAACTCACCCGTCGACACGAACCCCTCGACCTGACCTAGCAGGTTGTCAAGGATCGTGGTGCCGCTTCTGCCCCATCCCGCGACATAGAGCACTTTTGTCATCGCGGTCGAGACTCCATGCCCATCGGGAGCTGTCGCATGCACCATCACTTGGCTTTCTTCGGGGTGAATTGGTTCAGCCCAAGTGGCGGCGACACCCGGTCGGCAGGCGACGGCACCTTGCTCTTGTGCAGTGTGGTCGTCACGCGGCGGAGCGCCTTCTGCTTCATCGCGACCTGCGGCGTCACACCCGACTGCACCTGGAAGTTCGTGAAGTTGGTGGTAACCGGGACAATAGTCGCCGAACCACCCAGGTAGCTCATCAGACCGACTGAACCAGCAGCCTGCATGGCCGATGCCCCATCGGTGCCCGATACGCCCCAGGCGGTCGGCTCCGTCGTGCCCTGCTTCCACACCTTGGCAGACAGCGTCGTCGGTGAAGTTCCCGTGACCAGGAATTGCACGTTGAGCACGTCACCCACCGAGTAGGTGAGACCAGTTTGGACGGTTGGTGCCACGATGACCGCTTGCCCAGCTCCGTCCACGCGGAAGAGGCCAAGAGTCACCGAACCATTTGCCCGAAGATTGAGGGTCGCCCGATAGTTTCCAACGCTTGGCACAGTCCGGCCCATGACGGAGACGAAGACACCGGAGCCGGTCGGCTGGGCATTGACGCTGACACCGGCAGTGATGTCTGCGCTGTTCGTCGACACCGAGTTGAGGTTCATCGAAGGACCACTTCCCGCCGTCGCCATCGTAATCGAGCCCTGTCCACCGGAAACCGCGAAGTTGGACGCTGCGCCGGACCGAGTCCATGCACCGCCAACATCTGCCGAGCCCCACCCGTTCGCAACGGTCCGATTGAAACTGTCGGAGGCAATCGCCTGACCCACGGGTGCCGTCACCGTTACCGAATGCGTCACCGGCGTGCTCGGCGCACCGTCATTGTCGGTCACCGTCAACGACACCGTGTACTGCCCGGCCGCCGCATACGTGTGACTGGCGGTCGCACTAGCACCGACCGTGTCCGGAGTGCCATCACCCCAAGTCCAGTCATAACTGCTCACAGTGCCATCCGGATCGGACGATCCCGAACCATCGACAGCCGCCGTCAACCCAGTCGACGTCACAGTGAACGCCGCCACCGGAGGCTGATTCACCGGCGGCGCCGTGACCGTTACCGAATGCGTCACCGGCGTGCTCGGCGCACCGCCATTGTCGGTCACCGTCAACGACACCGTGTACTGCCCGGCCGCCGCATACGTGTGACTGGCGGTCGCACTAGCACCGACCGTGTCCGGAGTGCCATCACCCCATGTCCAGTCATAACTGCTCACAGTGCCATCCGGATCGGACGATCCCGAACCATCGACAGCCGCCGTCAGCCCAGTCGACGTCACGGTGAACGCAGCCACCGGAGGCTGATTGGGCATCGTGCCGCCCGCTGCGGCGTAGTGCGCCTGCACCGTCGCCGCATCGAGCTCGGAGGAGTAGACCGCTACTTCGTCGATGGAACCGGCGAAGAAGGGGTTACCACTCCACGAGGTGTCACCACCCACGCGCCAGTAACCGGTGTAGCTCTGGGCCTGGGTCTGCGTGCCAGTCGCAACCACTTGACCGTCGACATACAGCGTCATGCCGTCCGGACCCTGGGTAGCGACCATGTAGTGCCACTTGCCGTCATTGTAGGAAGCCGGCGACGTGATGATGTTTGTCGCACCCGTGTAGACACCGAAGTTCAGCTTGCCATCGGGAGTCATGTAAACGTGCCGGTCGTAGTTGTTACTGTTGCCGCTCTGCTGATCACCGAATCCGATGAGCTTGCCACCGTTTGTGGTGGTGGTGTTGAACCACAGCTCCTCGGAATACACCGTGGGATTGGTGAACTGATCTGCTGAACCAATCGTGCCGTCAACGCCGTTGAACGTCACTGCGGTGCCCTGGCTTCCGAGCGCACCGGGCTGACCGAAGGTTTCGCCACCGGAGTAGACGCCGGTCTCTCCGTTGCGACTTGCATCAGCCGCCGTTGGTCCAGTCGCGTCGTCGAGCCGCCAGAAGAGTTCCGGGTCGGAGTTGTAAACGGCCTTGCCGTAGGCATCCTTCGGTGCCGCAGGGATGTTGAGGCTGCCGCCGCCATCGGTGTAGTGCGTCTGGATCTGTGCAAGCGTCAAGGCCGTCGGGTAGATCGCAACATCACCGATGGTGCCGGCGAAGTAGTTGCTGCTCGGCTGGTTCGGCCACCCGTTGAGATTGTCACCGCCGATTCTCCAGTATCCGCTGTAATCCTGGGCGCTCGTCACGCTCGGGTTGCTGGCGACCTTCTTGCCGTCAACGTACAGCGTCATACCCGCGGTGGGATCGAGCGAGGCGACAACGTAGTGCCAGCTGCCATCGTTGTACGTCTTGGGGCTACTGACCACCTGGGTTGACCCCGGATACACCCCGAAGTAGAAGTGTCCGGCGTTGTCCATATAGATGTGCCGGTCGTAGCTGCCGCTGTTGCCGGTGCTTGCACTCCCATAGCCGACGATCTTGCCACCACTGGTGGTGTTGGTCTTGACCCATGTCTCGACACTGAACGAGGGGGTCGTGGCCATCGTGGAGTTGCTCGCCACGGAACCGTCTGCTGAGGACCCGTCGAACGTCGACGCGGTGGTCGAGTCACCGCTGATCGGACCCGTCACCCCACGTGTGACGCCCGCTTGCGCAGTCGCATCGTTGAAGCCGGCATAGTCATAGACGGCGCTGCCACTCGGTTCTCCGAGCCTCCAGAATGCCGTCGCTCCATCACCCGTGACATCGTTGCTGTACTGGCTGACCGCGTTCGAACCAATCGTCACCGAGTTCGTCTTGGGCAAAGTAATCGTATTCCCGAACGGGTCCGACACCTTGACGCTATAGGTATAGCTCGACCCTGGGGTGAGCCCCTTGTCGACGAAGCCCAGCATCGGGTAGGTCCAGTAGTTGGACGCCTGCGTAGTTGTGTAAACCGGTGCCGCAGTGCCGGACCGGTACACGTTGTAGGTCAGATTTGCGTTGTCCTGGTCATATGCCGACTGCCAAGACACGCGGGCCGTGCCAGAGGTGATCGACATTGCTGACGGGGTCGGAGCTCCCGGCGCCCTGGTCGGGCCGACCTTGTTGGGCGCAATCGACTTGACCGCGAAGCGCACCAGACCCTGCTGCGCCACACCGTTCACCCTGGGGAACTCGCCACCGGCTGCTACGTACTGGCTGTTGCCAGTAAGCGACCACGCTGCCTGATTCGCTCCCGAAACATTTCCTAGTGAGAACACCGGGAACCATTGCAGCAACGTCGAGTCCGGCTGACCCGCGTAGTTCCATCCGTAGTCGTCTGGTCCGCTGTTCACGCCAGTCGGATAGGTGGTGTACGCAAGGGCGTGCCGCATGTTGATCGACCAGGGGTTGCTCTGTGGGAACGCCCCGATCATGCTGCAGTTGTGCGCGTGACTCACGGTGTAGAGTACCTGACCGACCGGAAGCACGTCATAGGTATCGCCGTGACAGTCGTTCAGCCAGTTGACATTTCCTGTGTCCGGATCGGCCGAGAATGACCCCTCGAAGTCGCCGGTCTGGAACGCATACCCGGCACCGTAGATGTTGGTGCCATCCGTGCGCAGGGTATCAATGCCGCTACCCGTACCACCATCATGCATGATCGTGTTCGCGGCCCAGGGCATTGTCGCACCGGTCGACGCATCAAGTGAGCCCATGCCGTTTGCAGGTGCGCCGTTCAAGTTCAAGAACTTGCCCCCGACGATGACCCGCGACCCGTCCGGCGCGATGACCATAGATAGGGGCTGGTCGTCAGCTGTCGGCGCCCACGGAAGGACAACTCCGGTCGCCCCACTGAACGCAGCAAGTCGGCTCCTTGCCTGACCGCTGGCGCTCATGAATGCGCCTCCGGCATAGAGCTCAGTGTTCGTTGCAGCCAAGGCGCGCACCGTGGAATTGACGGACGCCTTGAACCCGCTGATCAGCGTTCCTGTCGCGGTGTTGAACGCCGCGATGTGGTTGTGCGCCACACCGTCGACCGTCGTGAAGTCTCCACCGACGTAGACCGTGGATCCGTCGGGCGAGGCCGTGATGGCCTGGCCCTGAGCATTCAGTGTGTGCCTGAACGAACTGACCAAGTTGCCCGTTGTGATGTTGTACGCAATGAGGTTGCCAACATTGATCTGCCCGGCGCCCCCCACTGCGACCCCCGGTGGCCGAGCGGTTGTAAAGCTTCCGGTGGCATAAACCGTGTTGCCAACTGTGACCTGAGCCCAGACGATCCCGTTGATCTGCCAAGTAGGCAGAGCATCTGAACTCACCGTCTCTGGCGTGCCAGCCGGTGGGGACGTATCCGCTCTGGCCGTTGGCGCAACGACAAGCGTCCCCAGCGTTCCCATAGCAAGTACGAGGACGCCGACCAACCAGAGGCGGACGGCCCGAAGCCCAGCAGTATTCATGTGGTGCTCCATCAAGACGAGATCGGCGTGCTGCCTATCGATTGGACGAGACATGGGGGGTCAGTTCCTTGCAGAACCAGTGAACATGGCCGCGGCGTGGACACTGTCCATGTCCACAGTCATCGTGACGTTTCCAAGGAGGGAAGTCGGCACGGAAAAGACATAAGTCGCGGTCTGCGACGCGCCTGATTTGAGGACTCCGCTGAAGTCTGACGCAACGTCGTCATACACCGGGGGAGCAATACGTGCCGGCGCTCCATACTCCATCTGGACGACGACCTGCTGCAGATTGATGGACTTCTTGGTGTGATTGGTCATCACCACCGAGAGCTGTGTAGTCGGGGATCCATGGAAAGTTCCCCGGCCATAACCGGTTTCCACGCCGTGCCGAATCTTCTTCACGGTCAAACTAAGCCCGTCCGAGTAGCTCACGGTCCTGTCGAACGCGGCAGGCTTTGCGCTGAGCGTGGGATGCGGTCGCTTGCCGTTCCTGATGACGGGCTCGGCCTTGCCCGCCAGCGGATTCGCCGGTCGTTTGGCGGTTCCCCCCGACACGCTCGGCGACGCGGTCGCGTGCTGCTTAGTGGAACTCGCGTTCTTCGCGTGTGCCGACAATGGCGTCGCACTGGAGGTCGAGTTGCTGCCCGAGGTGGACGACGCATTGTTGGGTGCGCTCGCACATCCGCCTAGCGTGATCGCGGCTGCCATTGCCAGGCTAACGCCCAGCGCTCGTCGACCACCGATTCCGAGGTGATACCCGTGCTGCTGCATCAGTAGGCTCCCGTTCCACGTAACACTGCGCGGATAGTCCGCCAGAGGATTTGAATGTCGAACATCATCGACCAGTTGTCGACGTAGCGAAGATCGAGTCGCAGGGACTCATCCCAGGACAGGTCGCTTCGCCCGCTCACCTGCCAAAGGCCCGTCAGCCCAGGGCGAACCTTCAGCCGACGGATGGCATCGGCCTCATAGCCATCTACTTCGCTCTGGAGTGGCGGCCGCGGGCCGACGAGGGACATCTCTCCTCGTGCGACGTTGATCAGCTGCGGCAGCTCGTCCAACGAGAAGCGCCTCAGCACCCGCCCGATGCGGGTGATCCGGGGGTCGTCGTGGCGCTTGTAGAGCACGCCGTTTCCGTCGTCTGACTCGGACCGCACCTCGGCAAGCTTCGCCTCTGCGTCAACCACCATCGAGCGGAACTTCACTATCGAGAATCCCTGCCCGTCAAGCCCGACCCGCGACTGCCGAAAGAACACCGGCCCCTTGCTGTCCAGCTTGATCAGCAGGCCGATTGTCGCGAACAGCGGGATCATCAGGACGCACCAGACGATGGCTATGGTGCGGTCAAACGTCGCCTTGCTGAAGGCGTTCACTCCGTGGAGAGCCGGCCGCTCGATGTGCAGCAGCGAGAGGTTCGCTGCGGGCCGGATGGACAGGCGAGGACCGGTCACTTCCATGATGCCCGGAGCAACAACGAGCTCGATGCCGAGATCGTCCAGATCCCAGGAGAGCCGGCGTAGTTCCACGCCGCTGAGCTCCGAGGGGCTGGCGACCACGACCACATCCGCGTCGTATCGCTCAACGGTCTGCAGAACGTCGTGCACTGACCCCGCGGAAGTCACACTGCAGTCCGGGCTCAACGACCCGCTGGTGCAAGCCGCGACTGGGCGGATCCCGTGCACAGGCTCCCGCTGTAGGTCGCGGACCAAGCCCTGGACTGCGTCAGACCTTCCCACGACCACGGCTCGACTGAGGTTGCGACCCTGCCACCGCGACCGATGCAGGCTCTGCCGCACACCGTATCGGGCGAGCAGCGCGGACCCCAGCAGCACCGGGAAGTAGATCAGGACGAAGTATCGGGACAGATAGGGCCGGTCGATGTAAATCGCGTAGGAGATGAACGTCGAAAGCGCAAGCAGGCGGATCGCTGCCGAGGGCAGCGCACGGTACTCGTCCATGCCCACGCCGAGGAACCGCCGCTCATAACCGTGGCATGCGGCCACGGTCAGCACCCAGACGACGGGGCCGGCCAACAGGATGACGAGGTAGGGCGTCGGAATCGGGTCCCGTAGCGGGATCGCGCCGGAACCGAGTATGGCGACAAGGTCGGCCAGGACCGCGCAGATCACGTCGGCCGCGATGGCGCGCCGCAGATAGGTGCGTGTCCAGTCCCTCGGGTGCTCAAGCGAGCGTGTCGCCGTGGCCACAGAGCTCTCGGCGACAGCGAGGTGCGGTGGAGCATCGGAAGACCGGACGGACACCTGCGAAAGGCTCGCGTCTGCATTGCCAGTCATGGACCCTCCCGACCCGACCAGGCTGAACACTCACATGGACTCCCTGACCGAACCTTCAAGGTTTGGTCAAGTTGTTAAGTACTATTCCACGCAAGTCCATCGCAGGCTCTATCTCTGCTACAGTCGCGCCGCTACGCACAATCTCGCACTTGAGTAGCGCAAGGGGTCGGTTCTGTGATAGAGGGGACCTCTGCTACGGGCGGGGATGGACCTGATTCTGGGCCGATTCCAGCCCCTGCTCGATGAGCAGCTCGATTGCGTCGGCGACATCGGGTAGCAGGAAGTCGAGCTCGCCCCGCTCGGAGGCGCTGAAGTTGCGCAGCACGTAGCGGGCCGGGTCCATGCGCCCGGGCGGACGGCCGATGCCGACGCGCACCCGCAGGTAGTCCTTGCTCCCGGCGGAACGGGTGATCGACTTCAACCCGTTGTGGCCGCCGTCACCACCACCTTGTTTGAGGCGAATGCGCCCGAAGTCCAGATCGAGGTCGTCATGGATGACGATGAGGCGCTCCGCCGGCACATTGAAGAACTTCATCAGCCCGGCCACCGGGCCACCGCACTCGTTCATGTAACTCATCGGCACCGCGATCACGGCCTTGGGGCCGGGCGCTCCCCCGGGCGCGGTCCCGATCCGGACCTCGGCTGCTCGGGCGCGAGCGCGGTGGGCGCGCAGGTTTGACCCGCTGCGACCGGCTAGCTCGTCGATGGCCATCGCGCCTACGTTGTGCCGGTTGCCGGCATGCTCCACCCCGGGGTTGCCGAGTCCGACGATCAGCCAAGGGTCCACGAGGGGAAAGTATGCCGAAGGGCCCGGCCCGCGACGACACTCCCCCTCGTCGCGGGCCGGGCCCGTCGTGAAACCTGCGTGATCAGTCCTCGGTGTCCGCGGACTTCTCCTGGTCCTCGGCGGTCTCGCCCTCGGCGGCCTCGGTCTCCTCGTCCTCCGGGATCTCTGCGAGCCTCTCCTCTGTGACGTTGACGATCAGCAGCTCCTCGTCGACCGCCAGGTCGACACCGGTCGGCAGCGGGACGTCCTTGGCAAGGATCTGACTGCCGACCTCCAGGCCCTCGATCGAGACCGTGAAGGACTCGGGGATGTTCATCGCGTCGGCCTCGATGGTGATCTCGTTGTTCTCGACGTAGACGCTGGTGCCGGGTGCCGCCTCGCCCTCGAGGTGGATCGGGACGTCGACGGTGACCTTCTCACCGCGGCGCACGATGACCAGGTCGACGTGCTCGATGAACGGCTTGATGATGTGGCGCTGCACGTCCTTGGCGAGCGCGAGTTGGTCCTCACCCTCGATCTCCAGCGTCAGGATGGCGTTCGAGTGCTTGAGGGCCATCATCATCTCGTGGCCGGGCAGGGTCAGGTGCACCGGCTCGGTGCCGTGCCCGTAGAGGACCGCGGGGATCTTGTCGGCGCGACGGATGCGGCGCGCCGCGCCCTTGCCGAACTCGGTGCGGATGTCGGTGGCAATGCGAAGCTCTTTTTGAACCATGGTGGTCGTCCTTTGCGGAGGCGGAACGGTGGTCGGGCCTCGACGCGGGATGTCGCGCGGATCGCAGCGACCGGCAGATCGTCAGGACGAACGCCTGAGGATGAACCTTGTCGATCACGGAGCGAGCGTGGCGGGCCACGCAGCATCCCTCGCCGAGGCGTCGCCCATCCTACGGCGCGCGTGGTGCGCACCCAAATCGAGGAGTGGCCGGCACTCGTGGGCACGCCACCGGGTTTCGAGGCGGCCTCGTTCCTCGGCCTTCCTCAACCAGCCGTGTGGGGGCGAGCTTGCGAGCCCGTGTCGAAGGGAACGAGTCCCGCGCGGACTCGGCATCGCCACACTCAGCTCCTGCCGGCATCCGAGACGGCCTCCAGCCGCGGAGCGACCGACGCGGCCATCATGACAATCTCGTGCTCGCTGACCCCATGCCTCCGCGCGTGGTCGCGCCAGCCAGACAGCGACGAGGTGATAGCGCGCATCCTCTCGCGGGCCTGGCCGACAGTCATACTGCACTCACCCGCCAACGCCAGTAGTCCGTCGACTTCGTCCGGTTGCACGTCGGCTCCCATGATCGAGGTTGCGCGCGGCCGCCACAGATCCGGGTTCGGGTTCACATCGAACACGGGGCTCAGCGTCCACGAGCCCCGATCGACGAGGAAGCCATGATTGCGCAGGTGATCGTCGGTGTTCCCGAGCGCGACGCTGACGACGGCCCGAGCGAAGAGCTCGTGATGGTCCCGCCTCGGGGACAGTGACAGGTCGCGCATCACCTCGGCGATGTCGGCGTAGTCGCGGTGTTCACCGTCGGCGGAGCCCATGGCCGTCATGGCGCTGATGTAGCCGACACGGTCACCGCGGCCAGTCCTGTCGAACCTGCGGAGGATCAAGACGCTTCGCTCTCCCACGCGTGTCAACCTTCGCTGCGGTGTGCGGACACCCGCGCTCTCCATCAGATCAAGAGCAGTCGCCTCCCAGGCCATGACATCCCAGCCGTCGCTGGAGTGCGGGAACTTCGCGATCGCGAGGCTCCCGTCCTCGAGCCGCACGGAGGCCTTCGGCCTCGCACCACCCAAGCCCGTGGTCCCGGTGTCCAGGAGCCGCTTAACGGCCGAAGAGGGGTCGTCGTCAGACGCCAGCTCGTCGGAGGCGTGCAGCAGCTCCGGAAGCGAGACGAGCTGCGGAACGCTCGATGGCTTCCCGAGGCACTCCTCGCGCCCGGGCAGGCGGAAGCGCAGCGCACCCTGGCGAGTGTCGTCGCTGACGCCCAGGAGGAAGTCAAGGTCGTCCAGACGACGAAGAACCCTGCCCTCCTCGCGGGCACGCATCCGCTCGGCCTTCTCGAGAAGGTTGCGACCCCATCGATCGGGAGCACTGTCCGCGAATGCCCGGACGACCCCTCTCTGGTGCTGCGCCCCGGACACCAGTGGTAGCGCCGGGTCGATACTCATGCCGTCCCCCGATAGGTAGCCGGGGTCGTAAAGGAACGTGGTGGAGATCTGTCCGCGCGTCCGAGTGAAGTGTGCCTGACCCACCAGCCTGATGCGCCCGGTCTCGTCAACGAGGACCTCGATGGTGGTCATCGCGCGCGCTTCTTCGTCAGGTTGCCGGCACGCAGTCTCCCGATGTCGCTGCCCAGCGGATCGATCGCGTCCACGGCTGCGTCGAGCACGCCGAGCGCACGAAGCACCTGGGCGACATTGCGGAAGCTGACGCTCGGATCCCCCGTCTCGATCTTGCGCAGGGTGTCCCGTGTGATGCTGGCGCGCTCAGCCACCTGCTGCGCCGTCAGCCCCAGGACCATGCGCCAGCCACGCACGTGCTCGCCAAAGGATGCCATCTGTCGATCAATCTTGTATCCCGACATGGCCCACCTCTCTCAAATGACGAACATATTATCCGTAAGAGGCTGCTGTGACGAGTCTGGTGGTCATACGTTGACTGCTACTTCTCGTAGGATCTCTCCATGAGCGGTCCTGTCGACACCGAGAAGCGCTCCGTCTCCATGCCCGCGGCCATCTGTGAGGCGGTGCGTGCGCGGGTCGGCTCGCGTGGATTCTCCACCTACGTCGTGGGAGCGGTGAGCCGTCAGCTGCAGCAAGATGCTCTCGACGACATCCTTGCGCATGTGGAGGAAACGCATGGCCCAGTCGAAGAGGCCGAGGTCGGCGAGATCATGCACCGGCTCGCTCAATAGTCTTCCTGTCCTGCCACAATCGATCCTGCTGAGGGACATGGCGGTCAAGATCGAATCAATCGGCTGACGCGCGCCACATCGGATGGTTGAGCCGCGGGCGAGGAACGAGTCTATGCGCGTCGAAACCGTGGTGTGGCTCTGCGCGTAGGTCACCGGGTTTCGAGGCGGCCTCGTTCCTCGGCCTTCCTCAACCAGCCGAGGGGGGGTGACTTGTCGGGGTGGCTCAGGCTTCGGCGTCGAACATGCTGGTGACCGAGCCGTCCTCGAAGACCTCACGGATCGCCTTCGACAGCAGCGGCGCGATCGAGAGCACCTTCAGCTTGTCGAAGTGCTTGTCCTCGCTGATCGGCAGGGTGTTGGTGACGATCACCTCACGGGCGCACGAGTCGCGCAGCCGCTGGGCTGCCGGGTCGGAGAAGATCGCGTGCGTCGCGGCGATCACGACGCTGGCGGCGCCGTCGTTCATCAGCGCATCCGCCGCGTGACAGATGGTGCCGCCCGAGTCGATCATGTCGTCGACCAGGATGCAGGTGCGTCCTTCGACCTTGCCGATGACACGGTTGGCGACGCTCTGGTTGGGCTGGTTCACATCCCGGGTCTTGTGGATGAAGGCCAGCGGCGCACCGCCCAGGCGCTTCGACCACGACTCGGCCACCTTGATCCGGCCGGCATCCGGAGAGACCACGGCGAGCTGCTCCGCGCAATACTTCTCGCGCACGTAGTCGGTCAGGATCGGCAGGGCCTGCAGGTGATCCACCGGGCCGTCGAAGAACCCCTGGATCTGGTCGGTGTGCAGGTCCACCGCCATCAGCCGGTCCGCGCCGGCGCTCTTGAAGAGGTCTGCCATGAGCCTCGCCGAGATCGGCTCCCGCCCGCGAGACTTCTTGTCCTGACGCGCATACCCATAGAACGGGGTCACCACGGTGATCCGCTTGGCCGATGCGCGCTTCAGCGCGTCGACCATGATCAGCTGCTCCATGATCCATTTGTTGATCGGCGCCGTGTGGGACTGGAGCACGAAAGCGTCACAGCCACGCACGGATTCGTCGAACCGGATATACATCTCGGTGTTCGCGAAGTCGTAGGCCTGCGTCGGCACGAGCGTCGTGCCCAGACCCTCGGCCACCTGCTCGGACAGCTCCCGATAGCCGCGGCCGGAGAAGACCATCAGGTTCTTCTCGGTCGTACGCTTCAGACCGCTCATGCCGGCCCCCTCCTTCGTCGGGTCCCGCCATTCGCCTGCATCATTGGTCGCTCGCTGCGCTCGCTCATGCCGGCCCCCTCCTTCGTCGGGTCCCGCCATTCGCCTGCATCATTGGTCGCTCGCTGCGCTCGCTCATTCCGGAGCCCCTTGGTCGGTGGTGGACGTATGCCGTGCTTCGGCCTCGAGAGCGGCCCGGTGGGTGGCCGTGTCGGCGCGTCGACGGGCGACCCACCCGTCGACGTTGCGCTGCCTGGCCCGAGTGACGCCGAGCTGCCCGGCCCCCACATCCTCCACCACCGCGGAACCTGCGGCGATGTATACCCCGTCGGCAATCGTGCGGGGCGCGACGATCACGCTGTTGCTGCCGATGAACGACTGCGCACCGATATCGGTATGGTGCTTGTTGACCCCGTCGTAGTTGGCGAAGATCGTGCCCGCGCCGATGTTTGCCCCGGCGCCGATCGTGGCGTCGCCGCAGTAGGTCAGGTGGGGCACCTTGGCGCCCTCACCGATCTGTGCGTTCTTGGTCTCGACGAAGCCGCCGATCTTGCCGTGCGCGCCCAGGATCGTCCCGGGGCGCAAATAGGAGAACGGTCCGACGGTGGCGCCCGCACCGATCACCGCGAGCTCCGCCTGCGTGCGCACCACGGTCGCACCGTCGGCGACCTCCGTGCCGGTCAACGTGGTGTCCGGTCCGATCGTGCACGACGCACCGATCGCAGTCGCCCGGTGCAGCTGGGTGTTGGGGTGCAGGACCGTGTCGATGCCGACGCTGACGTCGGCGTCGACCCAGGTGCTGTCCGGATCGATGATGATGACACCGTCCTCGACCATCAGCCGTTGCAGGACACGACGGTTGTACTCCTTGCCGAGCCGGGCCAGCTGCGACTTGTCGTTGACACCCTCGATCTGCCAGCGGTCGTCGATGTCGTGCCCCGCGACCCGGCGCCCGGCGGCCCGCGCAATCGCGAGCACGTCGGTGAGGTACTTCTCCCCCTGAGCGTTGTCCGTGGTGACCTTCGCCAGGCTGGCACGAAGCACCTGCGCATCGAAGGCGTAGATGCCGGAGTTGATCTCGTTAATCTCCAGCACATTCGCGTGCGCCCCACCCTCGTCACGGGCACGAAGAGCGTCCTTGTGCTCGACGATCCCTTGCACGGACCCGTCGGAGTCACGAACCACGCGACCGTATCCGGTGGGGTCCTCCAGGTGCGCGGTCAGCACGGTCACCGCATTTGCCGCATCCTCATGGGCCTGGGTCAGGTCGAGCAGCGCCTGCGTCGTGAGCAGGGGCACGTCTCCGTAGGTGACCAGGACCGTCCCGGACAGGTCGGCCGGCAGCGCCTCGAGCGCGCACTCGACGGCCCGTCCGGTGCCCTTGATCTCGTCCTGGTCCGCCACGATCACCTCGGGCCAGATCTCGGTGATGTGCGCCGCGACAAGGTCCCGGTGCGCCCGCACCGTGACGGCCACCCTCGGAGCGCCCGTGTGTGCGGCCGCCAGCAGGGCGTGGCCGACAAGAGATCGCCCGCCGATGAGGTGGAGCACCTTGCTGGTGGAAGACTTCATCCGGGTGCCGTCGCCGGCGGCCAGGACGATGACTGCGGCGGGCGTAGCGCTCACGCGTGATGCTCCTTGGAGGCTGCTGCAGAGTGGGCAAACGGGGCGCAGAGGCCCTTGGCGATGCTACCTGCCATGGGGCAGATCGGCACACTCCGCACCCCGCGACCGGTCGACACGGGGACTCAGCCGCTCCCAGCGGGCCCGCCCGGATGGACGGCCGGGGTGACGGATGCCGAGTCGCGCTGCAGCCACAGTCCGGCGGAGGGCGAGTGGGCCAGCCCGACTGCTCCCGCGATCAGCAGCACTCCGGCCATCGCCAGCCCGAAGAGGCGCGGGGCGTCTCCTGGCAGCGCCGTCGGGAAGGCCAGCACACCGATGGCATAGCTGGCGATCGGGTTGACCGAGTCCTTCGTGGCAATCGCCCAGGGCAGCGGCCCGTTGGCGAACGCGCCCTGCTCCAGCACGAGCCCGAGCAGCGTCGAGCCGGCGAGGGCATACCCCACCCAGTCCCGCGCGGTGTAGGCGATGCCGTGATGGACGAGGTCATCCCCCGTCAGCTTGATGAAGACCGCCGTCATCGAGAAGCACAGGCCGGCGGAACCGGCGAGCAGCACGTTGGCCACCGCGTGCGGCACCCGCGTCGCCATCGCGAAGGCCAGTGCGATGGCGGCCAAGGCACACGCGACCGCAAGAAGGATCCGGCCACGGTCCGGGGCCCCCTGGAGGGCCTTCGCGCCGACCACGACCAGCAGCAGCACCAGTCCGCCACAGATCGCGAGCGCCGACAGCCAGTCCCTGAGCCTCGGCCACCGGGACAGCTCGAGCGACGACATGGGCAGTGCGAACAGCAGCTGAGTGGCAAGCAGCGGCTGGACGGAGGCGATCGACCCCACGTGCAGCGCCACCGCCTGGGCGCCGAAGCCGCAGACGTTGATACCCCACCCGAGCAGCCACGTGCGGGAACGAACGAGATGCGACATGAGCGCCGCCATACGCGAGATGCCGGTGCTCCCGTGCCGCTCGGTGACACGCGCGGCACGCTGCTGGTAGTAGGCGGCGAGGGCGAACAGGAACGCCGCGAGCAGGCCCAGCAGGATGGCCAGAATCTTTCCGCTCACGCGGCCGGCCTCCCTTCGCCACTACCGCACACATTCTATCTATGCACGACAGCGACTTCCTGGGCTCGCACGGCAGCGGCCGCGCGACGCAGCGGCTCCCCGGGTTGGAATCGAACCAACGTCGCTAATCCTGATTCAAAGTCAGGCGGCCCCTGCCAGCAGAGCAACCGGGGAATGCCGACCCACCTATGGCGGGCCGTGCATCAGGGTAGACGAGAGCGCGCGAACGGCGACAACCGGCAAACCGGCGGGCCGGGCCGAAGACACCCCCGTTGCGCCCTCGTGGCATCCGCGACAATGGACCCATGAGCACCGGCAGCCGATCGCGCATGTCCGCCCACGACCGCCGTGAGCAGCTCATCCGTGTCGGCCAGGAGGTCTTCGCCGAGCAGGGCGTCCAGGGCGTCTCGGTGGAGGAGGTCGCCAAGCTCGCCGGTGTCACCAAACCGGTGATCTACGAGCACTTCGGCGGCAAGGCCGGGCTGTATGCCGTGATCGTCGAGCGAGCGATCCAGGATCTACTGCGCCAGATCTCGGTCTCACTGGCGGAGGGCGGCGGTTCCCGGCAGATCCTGGAGCGCACGGCGTGGGCGCTGCTCACCTACATCGAGCAGTCGCCGTCGGCCTTCCGGATCCTGGTGCGGGACTCACCGTCCTGGCACGGCAGCGGCTCCATCGCCAGCCTGATGTCGGATGTTGCCGTGCAGGTCGAGGGCATCCTCGGCGAGGAGTTTCGGCGGCAGCGGCTCGACACCAAACCCGTGCCGATCTATGCACAGATGCTGATCGGCATGATCGCCCTGACCGGCGAGTGGTGGCTGGAGAGCGGGCGCGCGTTCAAGAAGGAGTTTGTCGCGGCTCACATGGTCAACCTGGCGTGGAACGGGCTGACCAGTCTCGAGGCCAAACCCAAGCTGACCGCCATCGACTCACGCAAGTAGTTCAGGCCTGCCGCAGCTCGACCCGGTTGCCGACCGGATCGTCCGTATGAAATCGGCGCACGCCCTCGATGCTGTCGTCCCAGCGCACCGCGCCGCCGGCCGCCGACACCGCGGCGGCGACCGCGTCGACATCGGCGACGAGTAGGCAGGGATGCGCCTTCTTCGCCGGCGCAAAACCCTCCTCGACGCCCAGGTGCAGCTGCTGGGCGCCGACCTCGAACCAACACCCGCCGCGCACCGCGAGCGCGGGCGGCTTCGGGATCTCCGGCAGCCCCAGCACGCGGCCGTAGAAGCCTCGCAGCGACTTCTCGCTGCCGGCCGGGCAGGCCACCTGCACGTGATGCAGCCCTTGCACGCCGTTGGCTCGGTCACGGCATCCGTCACCCGGTTTCGACGCGGTCTCGCGTTTCGCGCTCGACCGGCTCAACCCGCCGGGGGTGGCCTTGCGGCCGACTGCGAAGATGCGCCGGAAAGGGAACGGCGTGCCGTAGGACTGGCGCGGGTAGGCGTCATCCAGCCTCTGGGCGAGCTGGTCCAGGAATGCGGCACGCTCGGCGCCATCGAGCAGATCCAGCAGCGGCCGCAGCGCAGTCCCCTTCACCCACTCGAGGACCGGGCACTCCTGCTGTGCCTGCGGATCCAGCACCTGCAGGTAGGTCGTCTCCCACACGTCGAGGCCGGGGCATGCGGCGGCGAGCACCTCGGCATACTCCAGCGGATCGCCGACCGGGCGAGCGTGCCGCAGTGCCGCGGTCAGCTCGTCGCCACGAGGCTGGCCGGCGGCGACCTCGCGGATGATGCAATGAGATGGCGCGTCGAAGTTGCCAGGCACCTGCATCGCGAAGACACCGCCGGCTGCGAGCGCGGCGACCCACCGCGAGATGAGGTCGAGATGACCGGGCACCCACTGCAAGGTGGCATTGGTGACGATGACGTCCGGAGCCCCGACTCCGGCGGGGTCCCAGCGGCTGACGTCCTCCTGCACCCACTCGACGCGCGCTTCGGTGTCGACCGCTCGCGCACGGTCGAGCATCTGCGCGGACGAGTCGACGCCGATCACCCGGGCCTGCGGCCAGCGCTTCACCAGGTCGAGGGTCGCCAGACCGTTGCCGCAGCCGAGGTCGACCACCAGTCGCGGGTCCTCGAGGTCGATCCGGGCGAGCAGGTCGCGAAACGGGCGATGCCGCTGCTCGGCAAAGCGTTCGTACTGCGTCGGGTCCCAGCTGGGCATCGTGACTCCTTCGTGAGGCGACCGCGCCGTTGCGATCTCTCGACTTCAAGGTACGCGCATTTATCTCGATGCCAAGATACTTGATGTCGACTATAGTTGGCGCATGGTGCAGCAGCCGCGAGACGAAGTGGACCACATCGTCGACGCCTGGCGCCGCGAGCGCCCCGACCTGGATGTTGCACCGCTGCAGGTGCTCTCGCGCATCTCTCGGATTGCCCGGCTGCTCGACCAGGCGCGCGGCCAGGCCTTCTCGAAGCACCACCTGGACGGGTGGGAGTTCGACGTCCTGTCGGCGCTACGCCGCACCAGCGCGCCCTACGAACTGTCGCCGGGTGCTCTGATGCAGCAGACGCTCGTGACCAGCGGCACCATGACCAACCGAGTCGACCGGCTGGCGGCTCGAGGCTTCGTGGAACGCCGACCGGCGCCCAACGACCGGCGCGGAGTGCTGGTGCGCCTGACCGACCAAGGCCGCGCGGCGGTCGATGCCGCGATGGCCGACCTGCTCGAGCACGAGCGCGCGCTGCTCACCGCGCTGCCCGGACGGGACCGCGACGGACTGGCCGCCGCCCTGCGCACGCTCCTGTCCGCGGTCGAGACCCCCAAGGGCTGATCGAAGCCCCTGCCCGGCATACGGCACACGGCCTACGAGCCGAATAACCCCACCCAGTTGTGCACTTTGGCGCCAAAGGCGCAGCTGTACAGGTGCGCCTTTGGGGCGAAAGTGCACAACTCGACATCTTTCCTGTCACCACGATCCGCAGAATATTCTGGCAGTCCCGGGGCCGCTAGCCCGATAATTCACTACCAACGCGGATGGCAAAACGCGAGGGGGTGGCCATGGGGGCTCGCTACTCGTAAGCAATGCCGCTGGCTCGGTTCGTCGCCCAATCCCACATTCGGCCTGTGAGGTGAACAGTCATGAACGTCGTCATCGTCAGCGGATACTTCAACCCACTCCACGGCGGCCACCTGGACATGATCGAGTCGGCGGCCCAGCTCGGCGAGCAGTTGATCGTCGTTGTCAACAACGACACCCAACAACGGCTGAAGAAGGGCAAGATCATCCTCGATGAAAGCAACCGGCTACGCCTGATGCGCGCGATCAAAGGCGTTGACAGCGTCGTTCTGGCCATCGATGACGATCCCACGATCGTCAAGACCCTCGAGATGATTGCCCGCCAATACCCGGGCGACAGCCTCACCTTCGCCAACGGCGGCGATCGCAATACCACGACCGCGGTGCCCGAGACCGACGTCTGCGACCACCATCACATCCGGATGGTGTTCGGCACCGGGGGTGCCCACAAGTCCGACTCCTCGACCCGCATCAACCAAGCACTCGGGCACCAGGAGGTCGAGCCGAGCCGGTGAAACGGTGAACCTCCACGTTCCGGCCAGATCAAACCGCGGCCGCCGCGAGGTGACCGAGCGGTTCAGGAAACGCTCGCGTGCGATTCACCTGGTATACAGGTGGATCTGCCACACTTCGGGGTGTGAACGCGACGATCAAGGTGGACTGCGCACGTTGTGGGGCCGTCGAGTTGCCCATGGCTGATGCTCAGCTGGTTCCATTTGGTCCGCGCGGCTCGACGGTAGTGGAGTTCACCTGCCCGGTTTGTGCTCATCTTGGCCGAAAGGAACTCACCGAACGGGCGACCCTGTTGCTTATGCATGCAGGTGTGGGGCTCACGACGGCGTCGGCGGATGGAATACTGGACCCGGACGACTCCTCGTCCGGTGAGCATCGGTAGTGGTGCAGGCTGACTGCGCTTGGTGCTGCTCAGACATACCCTTGCTGCCGAGGTCACTCCCGCCCACTCTTGGAGCGGACGCGCAAGATCACCCAGCCGGCCGCGAGGCCGGTCCCGCCAAGAAGTGACCAGCCCGCTGCCCAACCCGTCCAGCGCATCGACCTGGGTGCCGAGTCGCGGGTCGTGCCCGTGCTGTTCTGGTGAGTGACCACCGTTGCCGTGTGGTGTTCAAGGATGTTCCGCAGCACGTCGATCTCCTGGCTTCCGTACCGCCGCCCAGGCTCGATGTAGGTGTTCTCCGACCACTCATTCCAGCTGATGACGCCCACGGCGTCGGGCCGGCTCGCCATGGCGTCGTTGAAACTACGGGTCAACGTCTGGCCCTTCTCGCGAGGCACAACGCGTTGGTGTCCCAGCGGGCCCCCGTCGAAACCGGCAGCCGCCGGTGCCAACCAGATCCCGTGGTTTCGGTGCACAGCGGTTCCGATGGCATCCAGGCGCTGCTGGGTGTAGGCCGTGCCGGGGTTGGCCGACGACCAGTAGTAGGCATCGCCATCGACCAGGCCGGCAACCTGCTGGTAGTCGTGCACGCTCTTGGCCGACGCCAGTAGGAAGGCACGGTCTCCCAGTGCCTGCCGCACCGAGCGGATGTCCGCGAGCGAGTACTCGTTGATACCGGTCCAGATGATCAGTGGCCGGTCGAAGTATTGCGATCGCAGCTGACTGCCCCACTTGCTGACAAGTAGCACCATGTCCCGACGGACGGTGGCGATGGGCAGCGGGTGCCGCTCGAAGTCGAGGCCCTCATACACGACCCCGACGTCGAAGTGGCGTGGGCCGGCATCGTCCAGAAGCATCTGCAATCGGCGGTTGAGCGTCGGTGTGCTCTTCCACGAGGTGAGGAATCCGTTCAAACCGGCAGCCTGCGCCTGGGTGATCTGGTCGCGGAGGACTTTGGGATCCTCGCTGCTATACCGCCCTGCCAAGGGGTAGTCGATCTTTGCCCGACGCCAGGAGTCCTGGTTGAACCACTGGTAGAAGTAGGCATAGACCGGCGCGTCCGGCTGATGCACACTGGCTGGGCGAGGGCCCGCCGACGCGGCAGCGGCCGCCCCCCAGCCCAGGAGCATGACACCCAGAGCCAGCACCACTCCCACTCGACGCATGATGCCGCTCATGAGGCTTCTCCCTTGGAAGGTCGAGTGGCGCGGTGGGCGAGCCGACGGCCGGCCACGATGAGGGCGGCGGCCAAAAGGCCGATGACGCACGCAATGATCACCAGGTCGAGCAGCGTGATGACCCGAAGGTCTGCGACGCTGCTTCGTGAGACGAGAACGCTGTGGTCGGCGCCGACGACTGCAGCACCAACGACCAGGTGATACGTCCCGCGGACCAGCGACGACAACACGGTGGGCGCACTGTCGCCGACGTCCAGCCGTTGCTGCCGCCCGTCGGGGGACGTCAGCTGCACGGTTGAAGACGTTCGTCGCCCGAGCAGAGCGTCACGCACGGTGATCGACATGTCGTAGACGGACAGGCGGACCCGCCAGAGGTGCTCCGTGCGTGGATCGAAGCGGTGCTGGCCGCTGAACACCGCGTTCGCCCCGGACACCGAGACGGCCTCGATCGAGTAGTCCAGCCGGTCGGTTCGCCACACGTCGTGGGCCCGCTTGGCCACGGACGTCGGCAGCAGCACTGGCCCGGCGAGCTCCTGCGGGTCGATGGTCAGGCTGTGACCCGCTTGATCGAGACGGACCTGGCCGACCCGGGTCAACGGTATGACGTGCCCTCGGGGATCAACGAAGGTAAAGGTCACCGGGTTGCTGACCTTGAGGGCAAGGAGCAGCCGGCGGTGTCGTGGGGCGTGCGGCGGCAGCTTGCTGACGTGCAGCAGCTCGACACTCGACTCGCCGGCCTGCGGGGTCGCCAGCTTCAGCCCCGAGGACACGGAGTTGAGGTCGGAGGTGCTGGCGCTGCCTCGTCCGTTCGCACCGGTGGTGAGGGTGTGCCCCCCAACGACCACCATGACTCCTGGGGTTGCCGGCACGGTGTCCACCTCGACAGTTCCGGCGACCGGCGCGAGCTGGACCGTCCATAGAGAGTGGCTGAAGGGGTCGAACCGGGGAGAACTCGTGGTCACGGCGGCTCCGCTGCGCGTGGTCACACGGTCCACCGACCAGGTAACCGTCTGCGACGTGAGTACGCCCGCCTGAAGGACCGCGCGCCGCGACAGCAGGTCCACGGTCGCACCCGGACGTGGGTCGACCGTCAAGACCTTGCCGCTGAGCGAGTGGAGACGCAGCCCGGAGACATCGCCGGCCGCAATCCCGCTTCGACCGGAAGCCACGGCCAGCCTGACGACGGAACTGATCTGCAGTCCGACGTCCAACCTGCTGGTGTGGCGCTCCGCATGCGGTTGTGGACTGACGCGCGACAGTGCCACGGTCGTCCGGCCGTCGACCCGAGTGCCGGCCAGGACGACGCGCTGCGCGATGTGGTTGATGCTCGACACCTTCACCCGGGCGCTCCCATCCGAGCCCGTCGTTACCCGGATGCCGGCGACGCTCAACCGCACGCCGGCGAGAGCCGGAACGGTCTGGACATACACCGTTCCGGCGGCCCCCGGACCGGATACGGCCGCCATACCGACGGGTGCGACGAGAACGAGGGTCGCCACCGTGGCAACAGCAACCGCGGCGTGCAGCACGCGACGGACACGTCCCGACACGCTCCGAAACCAGGAGCTTTCACGCGTCATCTTGGCGCCCTCCCTCGATGGTTTCTCGCGCCGACCCCGATGGCCACCGCCGAAAGACGACGAAGGAGAAGCAGACCAGCGCCGCGAGTAACGCGCAGAGATAGCCGATGTAGAGCACGGATCGACCCGGCTGCTGAACGGGAGGCCTGCTCGGCGCAACACCGACGAGCGTCGGCCTCGCAGGATCCGCATGGAAAGAGAACAGCGGTAGCAGGCTTGCGGCATCCCAGTCGCGGCTGGTCAGCGGTTTCAGTGACCAGTTCTGCTCAATGAGCTTGAGGATCGCGGCGCTGTCGTAGGTGGTGCCGTTCACGGTGCCCGCCGAGACGTAAGGGCTCAGCAGGACGGTTGGCACGCGAAGGCCAACCCGTGTCCCCCCGATCGTCGGCGGCGGGACGTGGTCATACCACCCGCCGGAGGTGGCGTACGTCAGGAAGAAGGCGGACTGCTGCCATGCCGAGCTGCTCAGCAGCCCGTTGACCACACTTCCCACGAGCCGCTGGTCGATGCTCGGATTGCGAGGTGCCAGCTCGGTATGCTGCGTGCTGACGATGAAGGACACGGCCGGCAGACGTCCTCTGGCGAGATCATCGTAGTAACGGCTCAGATCCACGACATGGGCACGCAACGACGGGCTCGCGACGAACCCCGACGTCGCCAGGGCGGGCACTCGGGCCACTTGGCCCGTGCTGCGCTGCTGCGCGGAGCGAGCGGCGCCGATCGTTAGATCCGGTTGGTAGTTCTCCACGTAGATGCGCCACGAAACTCCCGCGTCTTCGAGCCGATCGAAGATCAGGGGGACATCACCCCATCCCTTGGCGGGGACCTGCTGGACGTCGGCCGGGGAGGTCGCGGCAACGCCGAACAGGTCGTTCGCGACTGCCGAGCCGGGCACGGCAGCAAACCACTTGTCGAACACGACGCCGCGATCGGCCACGCCGGTCAGGACCGGAAGCTGCTGGGCAGGGTAGTAACCCATCGCCACCCGCCCGCTGGAACCGTGAACGGCCTGCGCGCGAACGAATCCGTCCATGCGTCCACTGTCGACGGACTCCGTCTGGGCGGCGGCCGTTCCGCGCAGTTTTGCGTGCGGCGAGCCACTTACCGGATGCGGCGGCACGCACGGTCCTGGCTCGCCGCGCGGTGCGGGGAGGCAGGTGCCCGCCGGCAGCCCGTCGACACCAGCCCGGTGGCCGAAGTAGTTGTCGAAGCTGTGCCCCTCCTGGCTCATCACCACGATGTGGCGCAACGGCGTGGACGCGGTGCCCTGCGCTGCCGGCTGCCGCGAAGGTGTTGCGCTGCGCGCCTGCGCGACTGCGGAACTGAGCGCGAGGGTGAGCAGCAAGATCGAGGCACTCCGTACCATCCGCCTCATGACGACACCTGGTAGATCACAATGAGGCGATGCCCTTGGGAGTCGCGCTCGACGTCCACGGGGACGCCATGGAATCGCCGAACGAGATCGAGCGCCCGCCCGGAGAAGTGCGTCGAGCGGCGGGCGGAGTAGGTGTCCCAGACGATGTACTGGTACTGCCCTCGGCGCAGTGCCAGATCCGCATTCGCAATGGGCGTATAGGACGGGTTGCGGTGAAGCGGGTTCGGGCTCACCGAGAGACCG
Organism: Leekyejoonella antrihumi; assembly: GCF_007845645.1. Lineage (GTDB taxonomy): Bacteria > Actinomycetota > Actinomycetes > Actinomycetales > Dermatophilaceae > Leekyejoonella > Leekyejoonella antrihumi. Next base: position 239,715 of record NZ_VCQV01000002.1, on the reverse strand, counting down.
TCTGAGCGCCGGCCACCGTAGTACTGGATGATGTTCGCCATCGATGGGCCGATCGTCATGAACTGAGCACCCGGCGGGGCATGGTTCGCCACCCAGCGCCCCGCCTCGCGGCCCCCCGGTATCCCCCCGGCGCCCGCCAGGCCGGAGGTTGTCGGCGAGACGATGCCATCCATGGAGGGCACGAGCAGGGAGATGACACAGGCACCGGCGAGCCCGGCGACCAGCGCCCGCCGCCACCAGTGACCGTCCCCCGCCAGTCGAACGAGAGCGACGGCGGCAAGCACCGCGACCACTGGGGCCAGCGGCAGCAGGTAGGAGAAACCCTTCGTCGGCCAGGCTTCGAAGTAGACAAACGGAACCACGAGCCAGGAAGCCAGCAGGGTCTCGCGCCAGGACCAGCGCCGGTGGAAGATCATCAGGCCCAGCCCTGCGACAGCAAGCAGGACGAAACCCATCGCTGCCCCGACAGCGGTGAAGTAGAAGGTCAGGGTGTGGTTGGGCTCGCGTGCCAGCTGCCACGCGAGGTAGGACTGGCCGCCTCGCGAACCGCCGGAGATGGCCGTCAACAAGGGATAGGCCAGTATGAGAGCTATGGCCAGTCCTGCGCCCGCCGTCGAGTAGCGAAGCGACCTGCGGATCCGGCTGGTGAGTGCCACGAACGCGAATCCTGAGCCGAGCAAAATGATCGCGGGCTCCTTGGACAACGCAGCCAGGCCGAGCAGCGCCCCAGCAGCCAACAACCAGAGGCCATCTCGTCGCCGAGCGGCAATCGCTACACACACCAGTGCCCCCGTCGCGAAGAAGGTCATCGGCCCGTCGAGCATGATCTGCCGGCTCAACACGACGTGGTAGGGCATGACCGCGAGCAGCAGGGCCGCGAGCGCTCCGACCCGAGCGTTGAAGAGGATGCGCCCGAGGAGGTAGGTGAGGGCCAGGGTGCCAACCCCGAAGGCAGCGGCAACATACCGTCCGGGCACATCGGGGACTCCATGCCGATAGAGCGGAGAGAGGAGCATCTGGAACAGCAGCGGGTGCGCACGGACGATCGGAAAGAGTGAGCTGAAGTGCGGGTTGCCCGCCAACGATCCGGCTTGCGCGGCATACACCGCCTCATCGCTGTTCAACCCGACGCTGCCGAGCGCCGTGAAACGCAGCGCCGATCCGACCACGAGCGCCAACGCCAGCAGGCCGGAAGCAACCGGGTCTCTCGAGGCGGCTACGCCCGCGGGCAGGTGCCGACGTGCTCGAATCATCAGCCGCGACACAGATGTCCGCGTTCTGGTGGGCTCATCCACGAGCGAGGTCACCATGCGCTGTCCACGCCCCTCAGGGAGTGCCAAGCCGGTTGGTGGCGAAGGCCGCATCGTCGAACACGACGTCGTAACTGCGGCCGGTCTGGGTCTCGCCGATCTGCATCGCCCCCACAGGTGTGCTGCCGGTGTCGGTGGCGGTGTTGGACAAGGCGTCGACCAGAGTCCCGTCCAGCCAGACCTGCACCACCCCGGTCGGCGTCCCAGGCGCGGAGTCCACGGCAAGGCGGAGTTGAAGCGAGTGCCAGCCGGGCGAGACGAACAGTCCGCTGGTTGTCGTCGTCTTGGTCGCGTCGGTGAGCACACCGAGCCTCCCGGTGCTGCTGACAAATACGTAGCCCAGTGAGGCACCGCTCGCAGTGCGCAGTCGCAGCAGGTTGACCTGCGCGGACTGGGACAGCACGTTGAAGGACACTGCGGCGTAGGCATCCGGGTAGGTCGACGGCAACGTCTTCTTGGCGTACGTCGCACCGTTGGTGGTGTTCCCTTCAGCCGCATAGGCGCCGCTGTGCACGACGACGCCCTCGACGCTCAACCCGCCGGTGCTGTTCCACGCGGACAGGTTCCCGGACTCAAACCCGTCAGCGAAGAGCGGAACGGTCGGCTGAGGGGTCGTCACCGTCACCGGGTCGCTCGTCGGCGACTCGTTGCCGACCGCGTCCACGGCGGTGACCGTATACGTGTAGTCCGTCGCCGGCTGGGCCGTGTCGTCGGCGTACGTGGTGTCCGGTGCACGGACCGTCCCGACGAGCGACCCGTCTCGGTAGATGCGGTATCCGGTGACTCCGACATCGTCGGTCGACGCACTCCAGGCCAGGTCGACCTCGGAGGCGGACGGGGCCGATGCGGTCAACGCGGTCGGGGCGGTCGGCGGTGACGAGTCCACCGACCAGGTCTGACTCGCCGCGCTCGGGTCGGGTACGCCGTCGTCGGTCGCGGCGACGGTGAAGGTGTGCGTCCCGGACGCCAGTCCGGTGTAGTTGACCGGGCTGGTGCACGTGCTGGCCGCGCCGCCGTCGAGCGTGCAGGCGAAGGTCGCGCCCGCGCTGCTGGCGTGGAAGGTGAACGTGGCCGAGCTGCTTGCGGTGGCGGGCGGTGGCCCGCTGTCGATCCAGGTGTCGACCGGAACGTTGAACTGATAGGTCTGCACGTCGAAGGTCTGTCCGAGCGAGTTGGTCGGTGCAACCGTGACCTGTGAGCCCGAGACGGTGACCTTGAGGAAGTGATAGACGTCCGACGCGGAGGTTGGCGGCGACGCGGCCCCGCATGCGGATCCCCGAAGCTTCGTCGGAGACCAGCCCACTGCATACGCATCCAGTGCTGTGCACGGGCCCACTGGCTCGGGAGTGCCGCCACCACCTCCCGTCACGTAGGTCACCGGCATACCCACGGCGCTGGGCAGGTTGCGCTCGTAGAGATGAGCATGCCCGTTGAAGACCATTTGCACTCCGTAACCTGCCAGCAGGCCCTCAAGATTGTTCGGGCCGCTCAGGTACGTGTCGGACGCTTCGCTCGGGTTGTCGACATAGAGGGGGTAGTGGAAGAACGCGAACTTCAGCTGGGTGGGGTGCGCCGCAAGATCGGCCAGCAACCACTCGTACTCCGGGTCCCCGGGCGCCCAGTGCGCGGCGGCGTCAGCGGCATACGGTGTCGCATCCCCGGCGTTGGTGTCTCCCCAGGCCGCGTCCAAGACGTAGAACCGCGCGTTTCCCGCGGTGAAGGCATACCACTCGCTGGCGTAGTGCGTCGATCGTGTCCCGTTGACGCAGCAGTACACGTCGTCCTGGTAGCGGCCGCCGGACTCCGCCACGGCGGTGTTCTGGGTCCAGGTGGTGATGTCGGTGTGTGCGACCCCGGAGAGGCCATGGTTGCCCGCCGCGGTGAAGATCGGGGTGGTCAGTCCTGGCACGGTCCAAAACTGCGGACCGAATACGGCGCTCGTATTTGCGCCGCTCTGCTGCAGGTCCCCGTAGTTGATCTGGCTCCCGTTCGGATAGCCGTTGTCGCCCACGGTCACCAGAAACCGCGCGTTGCTGGCAGCGATCTGCTGCATCACCGCGGCCTGGCCGGGGTTCTGGCCGGTGGCATCAACACTGCCCCAGTCGCCCATCACGTCGAAGGAGAACGGGGTCGTGTCTCCGGGTTGCTGCTGGGTGGTGAACTGCGGAGACGACACACCGGCCAGTAGGTCGGTGTTCCCCAGATAGGCCCGGTAGCAGTAGGTCCCGGGGCTGGGCAGGGTGACCTCGGAGGTCCACTGATACTCACTCACTGTGCCGACCGTGACCGTCCGCCGGCTTGCCGGCACAGACTGGTTCGGGGTGCAACCTCCGCCGGTCACCGCCCCGACGGTCACGTTGGCGGACTGCCCGGACTGGTCCGTCGCGAAGTTGACCGCCACGTGCAGCCCCACCAGATCGGTGAGGTACGGCGCCCGCGTCAGGTGTGCATCGAACGCGCTGCTCGCGGCGGACCCACTGGACATGCCGGAAGCCTCTGCGGGCATAACGGCACCGGCGACCATCAGGACGACCGCTGCCGCTGCTGCGGCAACCCAGGACCTCATCAGTGTGTGTTCCCATCCGACTGCGCCCCCCGGGTGGCTATTCAGTCCCGTCGACCACGCGGTCCGTGTCAGTGGCGCCGATCAGGGACGGAATGTGATCGGCCCAGGTGAAGTCGGGGGTGGCAAGCCGTCGGGCCCGAACACCGCTGACTGCCTGGGTCAAGATCGCGCGTTCCCGGACGCGCAACTGGTCGTAACCTTGCCCATCGATCACCAAGGCGGGCGCGAAGTACCGGAAGGGTGGGAACCCATAGGCGTCATCGGTGTTGTCGATCAGTTCGTCGATCAACGTGTCGGGATCGACATCCTCGAGCCCGTAGCTTTGGCGTTCGATGATGAACAGGTCTTTGACGGATACGCTGGTGGATTCCTCGCACCGAACCAGTCGCTGAATCACGTACTTCGGTGGCGGGACCATGTGCTGCGTCAAGGCGTTGAGGGACATGATCGGCACGTTCAGCTCTCCGAGTCGGGCTCCGATGCCTCGTCCGCCCTTGGAGTGCAGTCGGCTTTGAACCCGCAGCCATCGCCACTCGGATGGAGTCAACTCCCCGGCGTCGACGGCCCGCAGAGTGTGCTGGCTGATCGTGAGTGGTTTCGGGAAGCAGAGCGCGGCACCGTCTGCCGACAGGATCGTCATGTCATCCGAAAGGAATCTGGCGCGACTCTCACGCACCAGGCGAAGTACCGTTCCGGTCTTTCCGGTATCGGTCCGCGCTGACAGCAACACCCCCATGCCGTCGAGTTCGAGGCATGCCGAGTGCAGCAGTACCCGATCCCGTGACACGAGCACGAAGCGAAGCAGTGCTTCCACCACGTTCGTGTAGAGCACATGCGGCGAGGTCAGAAGCATGGGGCCCACTGTCACGCAAATGTTTTCGGTCATGTCGACGAGGAAGTCCGCGCCGCGCCGCCCGGAGTGCTCCTCGTACGAGACCGCCGGGATCGCCGCATACTGAGTGACTCGGGCCCGAGTCCGAGCCTGCCGGTTGCCGAAATCACCCCCGCGGATCTCGATGTCACAGGGTCCGTCGTGGTCAGTTGCGAAGTGTTCCAGCTCGCGCAACTGGACCACCGAGGAGAGCGTTACCAACCCGTGGATGTCGTAGTGCCACACGGGCGCGCTTCTGGTCACCCGAACGGACGGGAGCCCGTGATCGCGTAGGTCGACCACCAAGTCGGTGGGGCCGCTACGGCACGGCGCAGAAGATTCTTCGATGCTGACCGGACGGTGGTCGGTTGGGGTAACGCCCTGACGGCGCGATGTAATGGACATGTCTCTCCTTGAACTAAATAGATAGAGGTCGGCGACCAGGAAGCGCAAGGCAAAAGCGGCCAGGAGCGTCATCACATTGGCCGCGATGTAGTGAACGCCCAGGCTACGAATCAGCCAGTACAAGAGCGGTAGTCGCAGCAGCAGCACGGCGTTGTTGACAAGGGCGAAACCGACAAAGCGCTGCCACCAGGGACGCGCCTTGTGACCGCGGAACACCAGACCGTCGGTCAAGGCGAAGTTCCAAATGGTCGACACCTCCGTTGCCAGGACGGCCGCCCACAGCAACCCGACACCCAACCCCGCGACGAAGAACCACAACGCCACGCTGTTGACGAGCAGTCCAGACGCCCCCACCGCAGCAAACCCGACGACCGTTGCCGCCCGTGCGCTGTGCCGGCCCAGGATGGTCGCGAGACGCAGGCCGCTCAACCGGTGCAGGAAGACCACGCCTTCCCGCCAGGACGCCTTGCTGTTGCCGCTGTGCCGCTCAGCGAAGGTGAAGGGCTGCTCCGCGATCCGCAACCGCTTGGAGCGCGCCACGATCTCGAGCAGGATCTTGAACCCCTGCGGGCGCAGCCGATCAAGATCCACGGACGCCAACCGGATTGCGAAGAATCCGCTCATTGGATCACTGCACTGCCGCAGCTTTCGAGGAAACACGGCCTTGCTCAAACTCGTCGCACTGCGCGATACCACCACCCGGGCACGGTCGGACAGGCCCTCGGCAGTGCCATTCCCGATGTACCTACTGGCCACTGCCAGGTCCGCCTCTGTGCGTACTGCCTCGGCGAGAAGGGCTGGTGCCACCTCTGGCGGGTGCTGGAGGTCACCATCCATGACCACGGCCCATTCGGCGCCCCGATCGGCGGCGTCCCGTAGTCCGGCCAAGACGGCGGCGCCGAGCCCCCCACCGCGCTCACCGGGCTCCCGGTGGATCAGCCGCACGGGAACGACGGCGCGGGACGCCACCTTCGAGATCACCACCGGTGTCTCGTCGTCACTGTCATCGACGAAGAGGACCTGCACCTGACCGCACCCGAACGCTGCGCTCAGTCTCGCGACCAGCGGCTCGACGTTGTGGGCCTCGTTGCGGGTCGGGATGATCACGCACGGAACGCTGGTCGGTGCCCTAGGCGGATCCCACGCCTCGGCGCGGCGAGAAACGAGGTCATCTTCGACGCTGTCCATGCACAGCCCCCAACTCAATAAGGCGCCACCGACGACCAGAAGCGCCCCTCCCACGAGCGTTAATGTCCATAAAGAGTAGGGCTGCGCCATCGGCAACTGACGGTAATTGTGATAGACGCCACGTTCAGGTGAATCTCAGCTTTCGCGGTATGGGTCGTTGCATTACCGGGTATCATCCCGGAACCGAGGTGACCCAAACCCGCCCTGCCCAGCTTCGCCCGGGTAGCGCGCACCGCCAGTCAACTCAACCAAAACAGAGAGGACACAGCCGTGGACGTGCCAAAGAACCTTCGCGTTCTTGCATTCGACCTGGACGACACCTTGGCGGAGTCGAAGTGCCCCATCTCCCCCCAGATGGGGTCGGCTCTCTCGGACCTCCTCGGGCAGGTCCAGGTTCTGATCATTTCCGGCGGGACATACAACCAGTTCGAGACACAGGTTGTCGAGCACCTTCCCCGATCCGCAGATCTGTCGAACCTGCATCTCATGCCGACCTGCGGCACGCGCTACCTGCGCTGGGACCCGGCACATGGCTGGACCGAGCAGTACTCTCACGACCTCGAGCCTGGGCAGCGGCGCACCGTCGCCAAGGTGCTCGAGCAGGAGGCCCGTGCGCTGGGAGTGTGGGAACCGCAGGAGAACGTCTTCGGGCCGCGCATCGAGGATCGCGGGTCGCAGATGACGTTCTCCGGGCTTGGGCAGTCGGCACCAACCGGCCTGAAAAAGCTCTGGGACCCCGGTGGCGACAAGCGGGACAGGCTTCGGGTCGCGGTGCAGCGCCTACTGCCCGACCTTGAGGTGCGATCGGGAGGATCCACCTCGATCGACATCACCCGGAAGGGCATCGACAAGTCCCACGGCTTGCAGATGCTCAGCCAGGTGCTCGGGATCGAGCTGTCCGCAATGCATTTCGTCGGGGACCGGCTCGACCCCGGCGGGAACGACTACCCGGTCAAGGCGCTGGGGGTCTCCACGTTCCAGGTGGAGAACGCGCAGGCCTGCCTGCAATACGTGCGTGCCATCCTCGACCGACTGACATTGGGTGCCCACCCGAGGAACGGATCGAAACCGCTGCCCGGCACACGAGGCGAATATCCCCCCACCGAGTTGTGCACTTTCGCTCCAAAGGCGCAGCCCTAGGTGCGCCTTTGTTTGGAGCGAAAGTGCACAACTCGCTGGGGCTACTCGACGATCTCCGCGGCCGCCATCCACTGCTCCTCGAGGCCCGCACGCTCCGCGTGCACCTGTCGCAGCGCCGCGTCCAGCCGGGTGGCCTCTGCGTGGTCGGCGCCCGCCGCGACCAGCTGCGTGTGGAGCTTCTCCTCGCGCTCGGCCAGTCTCGCCAGGCCACGCTCGGCCCGCGCCATGTCCTTGCGCGCGGCCCGCAGCTGCGCCGGGCCGTATGCCGCACCACCGGCCGCCGTCTCCGGCTCGGCCGCACGCGGCGCCGGGTCGGGCTCCGGACGGGCGCCGGCTGGCGCCGCGTGCCGCAGCTCGAGATACTGCTCGACTCCCCCGGGCAGGTCCCGGATTCGCCCATCACCCAACAGCGCGATCTGCCGGTCGCACATGCGCTCCAGCAGATACCGGTCGTGCGAAACAACGACCAGCGAGCCGGCCCACCCGTCGAGCACATCCTCCAGCGAGGTCAGCGTCTCGATGTCCAGGTCGTTGGTCGGCTCGTCCAGCAGCAGCACGTTCGGTTCGGCCATCAGCAGCCGCAGGAACTGCAGCCGCCGCCGTTCGCCACCGGAGAGGTCGCTGACCCTGGTCTGCTGCCGCGGTCCGGAGAAGCCCAGCCGCTTGGCCAGAGTGCTTGCGCTGACCTCCTTGCCGTCCAGCATCGTGAACGACTTCACCTGCGTCACGGCGTCGATGACGCGCATGCCGGCAACCTGCTCCAGCTCGCGCACCTCCTGGCTGAGGAAGGCGATCTGCACGGTGCTGCCCTGCTTGCGCTTGCCCGCGCTGAGCTCCTGCGTGCCTTCGAGGGCGCGCAGCAGCGTCGACTTCCCGGCGCCGTTGACACCGACGATCCCGGTCCGCTCCCCCGGCGCAAGCCGCCAGGTCTGCCGGTCAATGATGCGCCGGTCGCCGAGGGTGACCGACGCGTCGATCAGGTCGACGACGTCCTTGCCCAGCCGGGTGGTGGCAAAGCGCATCAGCTCCACACCGTCCCGCGGCTCCGGCTCGCCCTTGATCAGCTCGTTCGCCGCATCGATGCGAAACTTCGGCTTGCTGGTGCGGGCCGGCGGCCCACGGCGCAGCCACGCCAGCTCCTTGCGCAGCAGGTTGCTGCGCCGTTCCTCGGTGACGGCCGCGACCCGCGCACGCTCGTTCTTGGCCAGGATGTAGGCCGCGTAGCCGCCTTCGTACTGCTCGATCTTGCCGTCGATGACCTCCCACGTCATCGTCGCGATGGCGTCGAGGAACCACCGGTCGTGGGTGATCGCGACGAACGCGTTGTCGCCGCGCGAACGGCGCTGCACCAGGTGGTCGGCCAGCCACTGCACGCCCTCGACGTCCAGGTGGTTGGTCGGCTCGTCCAGCAGCAGCAGCCCCGGGTCATCGACCAGCAGCCGGGCCAGCGCAACCCGGCGCCGCTCGCCACCCGACATCGGCCCGACCAGGGCGTCCGGACCACCCACCCCGCCGAGCGAGACGCCACCCAGCAGGCCGTCCAGGACGTCCCGCACGCGGGGGTCACCGGCCCACTGGTGCTCCGGCCGGTCGCCCAGCACCGCCTCCCGGACGGTCGACTGCGGCGGTATGCGGTCCTCCTGGCTCAGCAGCCCGATGGTCAGGCCCCCGACCCTGGTCACCCGCCCCGAGTCCACCGGCTGGTCACCCTGAAGCACGCGCATGACGGTCGACTTGCCGCCGCCGTTGCGACCCACCACGCCGATGCGATCGCCACCACCGACACCGAACGAGACGTCATCGATCAGCTGTGATGTACCGAGGGCGAGCGAAATACACTCAGCAGCAAGCAGGTTGGCCATAGCTCCAAAGACAGGTAGTAGTCAGCCGTCAGCTCATGCGGACGTCGTGCACGACATGTGCACCGTGGGCGGGGCCGGTGGCACGCACGACCTCGTCGCACGACTTCGAGGCCGCCAGCACCACCATCAGCTCGAGCGCGTCGGCGCGGCCGGCGCACAGGAAGGCCACCGTCGGCCCCGACCCCGAGACGATACCGCCCAGAGCGCCATTGTCGAGTCCCAGGTCCAGGGTCTGCTCCAGGTCGGGCATCAGCGAGAACGCGGCGTCCTGCAGGTCGTTGCGCAGACAGCGGGCGATGCCGTGCACGTCGCCCGCGCGGAGGGCGGCCATGAGGCTCTGCGACGGCTCCGGCGTCGAGACCGGCGCAGTGCCACGCAGCCGGTCGCACTCGGCATACACCGCCGGGGTCGACAGACCCTCGTGCCGCAGCGCGAAGACCCACTCGGTGCGGCCCTGGGTGAGGATCGGCGCGAGCTGCTCACCACGACCGGATCCGAGCGCGGTGCCGCCGAAGAGGGCGAACGGCACGTCGCTGCCCAGTTCGGCGGCCAGGCTCTGCAGCTCCTGCTTGCTCAGTCCGGCGTCCAGCAGCGCGTCGACGCCGACAAGCGCGGCGGCACCGTCGGCGGAACCACCCGCCATACCGCCGGCAACGGGGATCGACTTGTCGATGGTGATGTGTGCCGTGCCGGTGAAGCCATAGCGCTCGTAGACCATCCGTGCGGCCTGCACTGCCAGGTTGGACGCGTCGGTCGGCACGTTGTCGGCATACGGCCCCACGACGGTGCAGCCCCAGTCACCCGCCTCGGAAACCGTCACGTTGTCGGTCAGGTCCACGGCATGGAACACGGTCGACAGGTCGTGGTAGCCGTGGTCACGCAGCGGGCCCACCCGCAGCTCCAGGTTGACCTTGGCGGGCGTGCGCACCGTGACGCCGAGAATCGTCCGCACCGAGCTCATATGAGACTCTCGCACAGCAGCAGATACCGCGCACTCCAAAGTCCGGGGTCGGAGGCTCCGGCGCCCCTGCGAAGTACCGAACGAGGTACGAGTGAGGACTTCGCGGGGTGAGAACTCATGTCGTCACCCTATGCCGAACGCGCTGCCGCGATGACGGCGAAGTCCTGGATGCCGAGACGCTCGCCGCGCAGCTGCGGGTCGACGCCGGCCGCACGCAGGACCTGCTCGGCATGCTGGGCCGATCCGGCCCATCCGGCAAGGGCCGCGCGCAGGGTCTTGCGCCGCTGCGCGAACGCCGCGTCGATGCAGGCGAACACGTCCTTTCGGGACGCCGTCGTCACGGGCGCGGGCCGTCTCCGCATCTCGACCAGGCCGGAGTCGACCTTGGGCGCCGGCCAGAAGACATTGCGACCCACCCGGTCGGCCAGCCGCACCTGCGCATACCACGCGGCCTTGACGCTCGGGACGCCATAGATCTTGCTGCCCGGGGTCGCGGCGAGCCGTTCGGCGACCTCCAGCTGCACCATGACCAGCACCCGCTCGATCGACTCGAACCGCTCGAGGAACGACAGGACCACGGGCACCGACACGTTGTAGGGCAGATTGGCCACCAGCGCGGTCGGCGGCGGCCCGGCGAGCTCGGTGACCTGCAGGGCGTCGGCGTGCACGAGCTCCAGCCGATCGGCGGACTCGGGGGCGTGCCGGGCGACGGTGTGCGGCAGCTCGCCGGCCAGCACCGGGTCGATCTCGATCGCGGTGACTCGACCCACCCGTGGCAGTAGGGCCAGCGTGAGGGATCCGAGGCCCGGGCCCACCTCGATGACGTGGTCGTCGGAACCGACCTGCGCCGCGCGCACGATCTTGTGCACGGTGTTGGCGTCGATGACGAAGTTTTGACCCCACCCCTTGGTCGGGCGGAGGCCGAGGCGTGCCGCGAGCGCCCGGATCTCGCCGGCCCCGAGGGTCGGCGAGATCCGCGCCGGGTCGCCCGCGTGCGGCATACGGCCCGCCTCGGATCCTTTCGAGGAGTCCGCGGGCTGCGCGCTCGAGGACTCGTCACAGGTCATGACGTGCACCCTATAGCCGCGCCCGCTCTGCCCCAACCCGCCGAGAGGCATACCTCCACACCGAGCGGCCCACCTATTTTGTATGCCGCTCGGTGGGTTTGCTTACCTCTCGGCGGGCGGGTTGCTGGATCAGGCAGCGCCGGCGCAGCCCCACGGGCCCAGCCCACGCTGGTCGTAAAGATGGTTGGCGATCGTGATCTGCTGACCACGCGAGGCCAGGTCGGCCCGCGCCGCGAAGCGCCCGCCGCCGTTGGCGATCCAGGTGCCCAGGTCGAACTGCAGGCCGCCGTAGTAGCCGTTGCCGGTGTTGATGTGCCAGTTGCCACCGGACTCACAGGCCGCGATCCGGTCCCACATCGCGGCGCGAGCAAGATCCAGGCCACCGTTGCCGCTCGTGGGCGGGTTGGACGTCGGGGGGTTCGTGGTCGGCGGCGCGACGGCCTTCTTGGTGCCGATCACGATGATCTTGCTCACCGGCGACTTGGTGGTGACGCGCTTGAGGACGGTGTAGCGCTGCACCTGGTTGTTCACCAGGATCTCGCGCAGGGTGACCGTCTGGGCACCGGTGACGCCGGGGCGCTGGACCTTGCTGGTGCCGTTCGCCATCGATGAGTCGTAGTGGCGCTCGACGCCGAAGTCGAGCAGACGGCTCTGCGTCACGACGCGGATCGTCGCGGTGGGGCGGGCCTCGTCGCGCGAGACCTGCTTCGCCGCTGCCGCGCGGGTCTGCGCCGGGGTTACCTTGTGCGTGGCCTTCTTGGCCGCCTTCTTGGTGGCCTTCTTCGTCGGAGTGGCCGACGTGCTGTGGGTGGTGCTAGGGGCGGCCGAGGCACTCGTCGAGGGTGTGGCCAGTGAGGTGCCGGCTGCACCGGTGCCCGACTGAGTGCCACAGGCGGTCAGGGCGCTGCCTGCGAGGATGATCGCAGCAGCCGCGATGGTCCGGCGGTGCTTGAGCGTTGAAGTCACGGGTTCTCCGATGTCGTGCTGTCCCGGCTCGGTCTCGTGACACGTCAAGCCTGCGCAATGCAGGCTTTCGATGGGCGCTTTCCACAGTGGTCGCGCCGGGCTCCACGGGGTCAGGAGCCCATCCAAGAGTTGACCGCTCTCGGGTTGAACTCACCTACCGTGATGGATCAATACCCCAAAGGTCAAATTTTGGTAACGAACGGGTGTGTCTCCGCTGTGAATGTGCGGACCGCTGTGACCGAGGTCACCAGGGTCCGTAGACCCGCTCACTGTTGTCCGAAAGGGCGGTGCACAGCTGCGGCACGGCGACCCCCAGGACCCCTGCCATTGCCCGCACCGTGACCGGCACCAGGTAGGGCGCGTTGGGGGCGCCGCGGTGCGGTGCCGGCGTGAGGTAGGGCGCGTCGGTCTCCACCAGCAGGTGCTCCAGCGGCGTCACCGCCAGCGCATCCCGCAGACCGCGCGCGTTCTTGAAGGTCACGGTGCCCGAGAACGACAGGTAGTAGCCGCGCGCAACACATTCGCGCGCCATCTGCAGGTCACCGGAGAAGCAGTGCAGGACCGTCTTCGCCGGTGCGCCCTCCTCCCGCAGGATGCGCAGCACGTCGTCGTGGGCGTCACGGTCGTGGATCTGCAGCGCCTTGCCGGTGCGCTTCGCCAGGTCGATGTGCCAGCGGAATGAGTCCTGCTGCGCGGCAACGCCTTCCGGGCCTGTGCGGAAGTAGTCGAGTCCGGTTTCACCGATCACCCGGACGCGGTCGTGCGCGGCCAGCTCCTCGATGCGCGCCCGCGCCTCAGGGACGTCCCCGCGCTCGTCGTGACCGGGTGCCTCGTTGGGGTGGATGGCGATGCCGCCGAGCAGCTGCGGGTGCCGGTCGATCGCCTGCACCGTCCACTCGGCGCCGGCCAGGTCGCAGCCGACCTGCACCATCCGATCGACGCCTACCGCGACCGCCGCCTCGATGGCCAGCGCAGGATCGACCGGGTTGGCGCCGTCGCGGGCGATGTCCAGATGGGTGTGGTTGTCGACCACCGGGATCGGCAGCCGGTCTGGCGCCGGCGGCGGGCTGCGATGCCCGCCGCTGTCACGCTCCGTGCTCACCGATCCACCGTGCTGTCCTGCTCGGAGTCCCCGCGAAGCGAGGACTTCGTGGGGTTTAGCCGTGCACGCTCCTCGTCGACCACCGACGGGTCGAGCTTGGTGAAGACCGGTGTCGGCTTGGCGATCGGTGTGCCGATGATCACATCCACGGGCCCCCAGGCGGGCGTCTTGGAATACTCCCCCGTGATGATCGGGTAGGACCGCGAGTCGTCGTCGAGGTCGCGCACCCGCTCCAGCCTTGGCATCGGCATGAACTGCCCCTCGGCGCCGAGGGCCGCCGCGATCTTGTTGGCGCTGTGCGGCAGGAACGGCGCCATCATCCGGTTGAGGTCACTGACGGCCTGGACCAGCGTATGCAGCACCGTCGCCAGCCGCTGGCGCTGGTCGTCCGCCTTCATCTTGAACGGTTCGGTGTCCGAGACGTACTTGTTGGCCTCGCGCACCACCCGCATCACCTCGGCGAGCGCCGCCTTCTGCCGGTGCCGCTCGATCAGCGCGCCTACGGTCGCGAAGGCGCCGTGCACCTGGGCCAGCAGCGCCTCGTCGATCGGCTCGAGCTGCGCCGGCTGCGGGATCTGACCGAACCGGCCGGCGATCATCGACGCCGTGCGGTTGACCAGGTTGCCCCAGCCCGCGACGAGTTCGGAGTTGTTGCGCTGCACGAACTCGGCCCAGGTGAAGTCGCTGTCCTGGTTCTCGGGACCGGCGGCGCTGATGAAGTAGCGCACGGCGTCCGGGCCGTAGCGGGCAACCATGTCCTGCACGTAGATCACGTGGCCGCGGGAGGTCGAGAACTGCTTGCCCTCCATGGTCATGAACTCCGAGGCGACGACCTCGGTCGGCAGGTTCAGCACGCCATACGGGCCGGGCTGACCGCCCTTGTCGCCGCGGCCGGCGTAGGCGAGCAGCTCGGCAGGCCAGATCTGGGCGTGGAAGGTGATGTTGTCCTTGCCCTGGAAGTAGTACGACCTGGCTACCTCGGGCGTCTCCTCGGGGTCCCCGGGAAGTATCGGAGCGGAGCCTGCGGAGCGGAGAACTTCCTGGGGCGTATTCCACCAGTCGCGCCACCGCTCCGGGTCGCCGGTGCGGCGCGCCCACTCGATCGCCGCCGACAGGTAGCCGATGACCGCGTCGAACCAGACGTAGAAGCGCTTGGACTCCCAGCCGTCCACCGGGATCGGGATGCCCCAGTCGATGTCGCGAGTCATCGCTCGCGGGTGCATGTCCTTGGCGAGGTTCTTGGCGAAGTTGATGACGTGCGGGCGCCACAGTCCGGTGCCGTCGACCTCATCCAGCCAGCGCTGCAGCTCGCCCGCGAGCGCCGGCAGGTCGAGGAAGAAATGCGTGCTCTCGACGAACTTCGGGATCTCCCCGTTGATCTTGCTGCGCGGATCGATCAGGTCGCTCGGGTCCAGCTGGTTTCCGCAGTTGTCGCACTGGTCACCGCGCGCCTCGCCAAACCCGCAGATCGGGCAGGTGCCCTCCAGGTAGCGGTCCGGCAGAGTGCGACCGGTCGACGGGCTGATTGCCGCGAGGGCGGTCCGCTCGACCAGGTAGCCGTTCGCGTGGATCGTGCGGAACATCTCCTGCACGACCGTGTAGTGATTGCGGGTCGTGGTGCGGGTGAACAGGTCGTAGGACAGGCCGAGATCGGTCAGGTCCTGCGCGATGACGGCGTTGTACTTGTCGACGACCTCCTGGACGCTCAGGCCCTCCTGCTCGGCAAGGACCAGGATCGGGGTGCCGTGCTCGTCGGTGCCGCTGACCATCAGCACGTCGTGGCCCGCCATCCGCATGTAACGACTGAAGACGTCGGACGGCACACCAAAACCGGCGACGTGGCCGATATGGCGCGGACCGTTGGTGTATGGCCAGGCGACAGCGGACAGAACCTTCATGACCAGCAATCCTAGGTGCGAGCCGATCGCCGGATCGACCGGATATCCCTCGCACCCCCGAGACGTCACGAATCACACCCGAGAAGTCACGAATAGCACCCGAGCGGGCACAAATAGCACCCGAGTGGTCACGCACTGACTATTCGAGTGCTATATGTGACCTCTCGCGGGTTATCTGTGACCTCTCGCGACTCGGGTATGCAGGTGCGAGCCGATCGCGCAGGCCGCCACGCTCGGTGGGTTCCACGACCAGTCCCATCTGCACCGCCACTTCACTCGGCTGCTGTCGGTGATCCCGGCGACCTTTCGGAGGACGGACAGCCCCTGACCGGTGCCGGTGTCGATAGCTCACGTCTCGGGGGTTCGCACCTCACCTCTCGGGGGTTGGGTCTGCAACGATGCACCTCACCCGACCTGCATGGAGGACACCATGTTCGCTGCACTCACCGGCGCCGGCCTGTCCGCCGCAGCCGGGCTCAACGCCTACATCCCGTTCCTGCTGGTGGCGCTGCTCGCTCGGTTCACCGACGTGATCAACCTGCCCCCGGCATACCACTGGATCGAGTCGCCGTGGGCGATCGGCATCGGCGTCCTACTGCTGGTCAGCGAGCTCGTACTGGATAAGATCCCGGCCGTCGACAGCGTCAACGACCTGGTCGGCACGGCCATCCGGCCGGCGACGGGCGGCCTGATCGGGGCAGCGACCCAGTCCGCGGGCACCTTGGACCACAGCTCGTTCATGCAGCAGCACGTCTGGATCGGCGCCGTCGGCGGCCTCGTCATCGCCGGGCTCGTGCATGGGGCCAAGTCGGCCGCGCGGCCGGTCGCCAACATCGCCTCCTTCGGCGTCGCCGCCCCCATCCTGTCGACGGTGGAGGACACCGCATCCATGGGGCTGAGCCTGATCGCGGTGTTCCTGCCCGTCCTGGTGATCCTCGCCCTGATTGCGCTCGCGTGCGCGTCATGGACCATCATTCGTCGAGTGAGGACCTACGCCAGGAACCAGAGGTATGTCGAGAATCTCCCGTAAGCAGCGCGACTGGATCAAGGCGGCCGTGACGCTCGTCGTGATCGCCGTCGTCGTTGGCTACTGGTGGCACGTCGAGCACCCCGCCGGCATCCAGAGCCCCGGAATGACCGGTGGCACCGTGGTCAAGACGCAGCCATCCGGCAACCGGCTGAAGCTAACCGTCGACTACACGGTCAACGGCACCAAGCACCAGACCACCGGTGAGGTCGGCGCCGTCCGGTTCCACTCCGACGGCAAAGTGGTCTGGGTCTGTTACAACCCGCAGTCTCCCGGCGACACCGGCAAGACCAAGCTGCGACTGCCCACCGACCCGCTCTGCGACCAGACCTAACCGCCGACGTCAGCCCGCCGTATGCCGTGCCGCCAGCGCCGCGTCGTACAGCGTCTTCTTCGCGCATCCGGTCGCCTCCGCGATCTCCGCGCAGACCTGCTTCATCCGCTCGCCGTCGGCCACCCGCTCAAGGACCTGCGGCACCAGCTCCGCCACGGAGCCGCCCGCGGCACTCGCACCCGAGACCACCACGGTGATCTCGCCGCGCGCACCCTGGGCAGCCCACTGGGCCAGCTCGCCGAGCCCGCCCCGGCGCACCTCCTCGTAGGTCTTGGTGAGCTCTCGGCATACGGCGGCTCGGCGATCCGGCCCGAATGCGGTGGCCATCGCCGCCAAGGTGCTCGCCAGGCGATGCGGCGCCTCGAAGAAGACCATCGTGCGCCGCTCGGTCGCCAGAGCGCCCAGCGCCCGACCGCGTTCACCCGGCTTGCGCGGCAGAAAGCCCTCGAAGCAGAACCGGTCCACCGGCAGCCCGGACACCGCGAGCGCCATGAGCACCGCGGACGGCCCCGGCACGCAGGTGACCCGCAGGTCGCGCTCGGTGCAAGCGACCACCAGGCGGTATCCCGGGTCCGACACGGACGGCATACCGGCGTCAGTCACCAGCAGGACCCGCTCCCCCGCGGCAATGCGGTCCGCCAGCTCCGGGGTGCGCCTGGCCTCGTTGTGCTCGTGATAGCTGAGCATCGTCCCGCCCACGGTCACGCCGAGCGCGTCGCAGAGCCGTTTGGTGCGCCTCGTGTCCTCGGCCGCCACCACATCGGCGCCGGCCAGCTCCTGCGCCAGCCGCGGCGCGGCGTCCAAGGGGTCACCGATCGGGGTCGCCGCCAGGACGAGCACACCCTCGCTCGCGGTCGGCTCTTCCAGGCGGGGGTCGGTCATGTCGACACTGTCGCATGCGGCGGCGATCGCCCGCCATCTGACATCCGGGGCGCTGCACGCCGCCGCCACGGGTTGCTCGGATAACCTGAGCCCCGGCCACGACCAGCAGACGCCAGAGGGGGACCCGCGTGACAGCCACGCTGACGCGTTCTGCGTCCGGTGCGCAGCCGGGCGCGGAGACCTCCATCCGCAGCGAGCTGCGGCATCGCCTGCTGGGTAGGCCGCGTTCCGCGCAGGAGAAGCTGTGGGCCTGGCTCGGCCCGGCACTGGTCACCGTGATCGGCGGGGTCCTGCGGTTCTGGGACCTCGGGCGCCCCCACCAGCTCATCTTCGACGAGACGTACTACGTCAAGCAGGGCTGGTCGCAGATGCTCTACGGCTACGCCAGGAAACCGCCGAACGCGGTGGAGAATCCCGACTCGCTGTTCACCATGGGCAACTTCCACATCTATGGCAGTCAGACCGACTTCGTGGTGCACCCGCCGGGCGGCAAGTGGCTGATCGGCTTCGGGGAGCACCTCTTTGGCATCAACAGCTCGTTCGGCTGGCGTTTTGCGGTCGCCGTGTGCGGCACCATCGCTGTATACCTGGTCGGCCGCGCCGCGTGGCACCTGTTCCGGTCCGCGCTGCTGGCCACGCTCGCCGCGCTGCTGCTGTGCGTCGAGGGTGAGGCATTCGTCATGTCCCGCACCGGGATCCTCGACGAAATGGTGATGTTCTGGGCGCTCGCCGCGTTTGTGGCGCTGCTTGCCGACCGCGACAGATCGCGGCGCATCCTCGCCGACAAGGTGGCGGTGCTGCGGTCCGCCGGCACCTGGGCGCGGCATGACCTGGCCGGCCCGTGGCTCGGCATACGGCCCTGGCGCATCGTGGCGGCCCTTTGTCTCGGCGCCGATCTGGGCACGAAGTGGTCCGGCGGCTACTTCATCGTGGTGTTCGGCCTGATGACCGTGTGGTGGGATCTGGGCGCGCGGCGCGCGGTGGGCGCCCGACACTGGATCGCGGCGACGTTCCTCAAGGACTCGCTGCAGGCCCTGGCGACCATCGTCTGCTTGTCGATCGGCGTCTACATCGTGACCTGGTGGGGCTGGTTCGCCAGCTCTGGGGCCTACGACCGCACCTGGGCGAAGTCGCACCCGGCCGTGCTGAGCTCCGGGCTGTCACCGGACAGCTCGTGGTTCGGCTGGCTGCCCGACTCGATGCGCTCCCTGTGGGAGTACCAGATCCAGATGTACCAGTCGGCGGCCAACATCACGTCGACCCATCCCTACATGTCGAACCCGTGGGGGTGGATGCTGCAGACCCGCCCGACGTCGTTCTTCTACGAGAGTCCGACGAAGGGCCACGAGGGGTGCACCGTCGCCCAGTGCAGCAAGGCGATCACCTCGCTCGGCACCCCGTCGATCTGGTGGCTGGGCACCATCGCACTCGTCTTCCTACTCTTCCACTGGGTGCTGCGGCGCGACTGGCGGGCGGGCGCCATCCTCGGCGGGATTGCCGCCGGCTGGCTGCCGTGGTTCGCCTACCAGGAACGCACCATCTTCACCTTCTACACGGTCGCATTCGCCCCGTATGTCGTGCTCGCCTGTGTCTTCGTGCTCGGCCTGACCCTGGGACCGGCGCACGCCACGCCGCGTCGGCGGCAGATCGGCGCCGCTCTAGTCGGGGCGTTCACCATCCTCACCGTCGCGCTCTTCGTGTTCTTCTGGCCGATCTGGACCGCGCAGGTCATCCCCTACAGCCAGTGGCAGTGGCGTATGTGGTTCCCCAGCTGGGTCTAGCCCCACCGAGAAGTCACGAATCGCACCCGAGTAGTCACTAATCGCAGCGTTGCCGTGCGGAAGTGACCTCTCGAGGGTTGCGAGTGACCTCTCGGCGGTTGGGAGTGACTTCTCGGGGGTTGCGAGTGACTACTCGCGGAACTGGGCGACGTAGCCGGGCAGGATCTGCTCGGCGAGGTCGACCGCAGCGTGCGACGGCACGTCCAGCACGTCATACCGCTGGCGGCCCGCGGCGGTCGCCAATTGCACCGTGGCGACCCCCGCACGTCGCTGGAAGAACGAGGCCCGGATGCCGACCGCCACCGCCCCGTCACGCTCCACCACGCTCGTGCGCCGGGTTATCGCGCCGGAACGGGCCACCAGGAAGCGGGCGGTGATCGCGTGACCCAGCGCGTTCGCGCGCGAACGGCCGAGCGCGATGCCGAGCAGCAGCGGCAGCACCGCAAGCGCGCCGATCCAGGCCCGGCCGACCATGAACGCCAGCGCGATCAGCGCAACCGCCGGCACCGCGCACGTCCCCAGTGCACGCGTATACCGCCGCTGTGTCGCCGCCGCACCGTGCGACTGCAGCGGCGTCGCGAGCGCACCCGGGGTGCCGAGCACCAGGTCGGCCGTGCGGCATACGACATCCCGCGGCGACGACGGTGCAAGGGTCGAGCTCATCCCGCGGCCCTCGTCCTTGACGCCGGTCGTGATCGCCCGCAGCGTCGCGCCCCGCGCCCAGCGCAGCGGCACCGCCTCGTGCAGCTCGACTCCCCGCAACCGCCGCTTCTCGAGGGAGGTCGCGCGGGTCGTGAGCAACCCACGGCTGGTGTGGAACGACCCACCGGCCTCGTTGTGTGCCAGCCGAAAACCCCAGAACGACAACACATATCCGCCGACCGACAAGATCACCATGACCAGCAGCAGAACCACGATCCCGACGATCACCGCGAGCGCGACACCCAAGCCCTCCAACGAGCTCCACGTGCTCTGCACCTGCGCGTTGTTCTCCACGTTCAGACCCGAGTCACGGATGATCTGCCCGCCGACCGCAAAGATCGCCAGCGCCGCGATCAGCCCCGCCGGACTGAACGGCGCATATCGGATCCACGCCGGATCCAGCGCATAGATCAGCTCGTCCTGGCTTGCCCGGTTCTTCACCAGCGACACGCCCTCTGCCGTGCCGTCACCGACCGGCGCCGCCGCACCGTCCGCGGCGGGGCCGGGATCGCTTGTGGGGGCGCCCGCTCCCCGTCGATGCAGCAGGTCCTCCCGCAGCGCGGCGGCATGCGGCGCGGACAGCCCGTCGAGCTTGAGCTCGGACTCCCCCGCGCCGGTGCCGATCTTGACCTCCGCCAGGCCCAGCGCACGGTGCAGGATCGTCGCGGTCACGTCGACCGAGCGGATGCGGTCCATCGGCGCCGAGATCGTGGTCTTGTTGAGCAGACCTCGTCGCAGCTGCACCTGCGCCTGGTTGAACCGATAGGTGGTGGTGAACCAGCGCAGCAGTCCGAGCGCCACCGCAACGCCGGTACCGATCAGGCTCCACCAGTTCTGTCCGCCACCAGCGCTTCCCGCGATCAGCAGACCGATCAGCACCGGCAGGAACCGGATGACCTCGCGCACGGGGTGGACCAGCAGCATGCGAGGGCTGAGCCGCCGCCACTGCTCGTCGGCCGGGAAGTCCTGCGCGACCTCCGCCATGACCTCCGCGCCCAGTGCCGGCTCGCCGTCAACGCCGGCCTCCGTCCGCGGGTCTCGATCGTTCATGTCGGGGTGACGTTCATGTTGCGTCGTCCGCACCGGTCGCCGTCGCCGCGGTCAGCTCCTGCACGACCCGATCGGCGGTCTCCCGGTCGAGCCCCTCGATCTTCATCTCGCCCTTGGCGGATGCGGTCGTCACGGTCACGGTGGACAGCTTGAACAGCTGAGCGATCGGGCCGCGCTCGGTGTCGACGGTCTGCACGCGCGACAGCGGGGCGATGCGCAGTTCCTGAACGATCCAGCCTCGCTTGGTGTAGATCGCCGTCGACGTGACCTCCCACCGGTGGACTCGGTAGCGCCAGATCGGGATGACTCCGACGCCGACCACCAGCACCAGTGCCACCGCCAGGAAGGCGAGCCACCTCCACTCGCCGGTCAGCCGGCCGACGCTCGAGCCGGCTGTCGCCGCGGCCAGCAGGATCACGCCGAGCACACCATACTGCGTGGCCCAATACGTCCTGGCCCGTGATGACACCAAATTCGCGGGGTCGCGCAACTCCATAGCGATACCTTCTCACGATGCGCCGACCGAGGGCGTCGTCCAGGAGCATGCCGCGCGGCGGGCGTCGTGCGCACCGCACCTCATGGTCGTCCCGCCGGGCCACGCGGAGCGGGAGACTGCGCCGCCCTCCTCGAAAAGTCCTCAGGATAGCCTCGTGGCCGTGTTCAAGATCATGCTGCTCCTGCACCTGCTCGCCGCCATCTTCGCGATCGGTCCGCTGGTCCATGCCGTGACCACTGCCGCCCGCGGGCTGCGCACCGGCGACGCCGCCGCGACCGCCTCCTCCGCGCGGATGGCGACCATATACTCCTACGCGTCCCTGCTGGTCGTGATCTTCGGCTTCGGGCTGATGTCGGCGAAGACGCCCTACCCGCCACACAAGGCCGTGGCGAGTTTCGGCGAGACCTGGATCTGGCTGTCCGTGCTGCTGTGGCTGATCGGCGTGGCCATCAGCCTCGCCGTGACGGTGCCCAGCCTGCAGAAGGCCACCGTCTCAATCGGCGACGGTCAGGCCATCGACTCCCTCAAGGGCAAGGTCGCGGGCAGCGGCGGCGTGATCGGCATCATCTTCGTGGTGATCGTCGTGCTGATGGTCTACCGGCCCGGCAGCTAGACCCGCCCCGTCGAGGGGTCTCAAACCTGCCCCGTTCGCTTATGGCGACTCCGAGCCGAACGCTTCGATCAGCACGCGTAGGTTGGGCGCCGGCGTGCCGTCGTAGGCTTCCCGCGCCAGCGCGGCGACGTAGCGCCCGATCAGCAGGCTGGACGTGGCCGCGGGTGACGGCGCGTTGAGCACGTGCACCGCCCGCGGCGAGGTGCGCACCACGAAATCGTCCACCAGCCGCCCGCTGTCGTCGACCGCCTGCGCACGCACGCCGGCACCGTCGCGGTGCAGGTCGCCACTGCGCACGCCGGGCAGCATCGCTCGCACGTCCGCGACCAGCATCGGCTTGGCCAGCGAGCGCAGCATCTCGCGGGCACCGTCGCGCCAGTAGGACCGCGCCAGCCTCCGCATCGCGGGATCCCGCACCCACTGGGCGGTCGTCCCCGGATCGATGTCACGCCAGCGGTATCCGGCCCGCGAGAACGCCGGCACCGCGTTCGGTCCGACATGCACACTCCCGTCGATGCCGGGTGTGATGTGCACGCCGAGAAACGGCAGCTCCGGGTCCGGCACCGGATAGATCGGCCGGTGCACGGTCGTGCCGGCGCGCTGCGCGAGGCTGGAGTACTCCCCCCGGAACGGCTGCACGCGCACACCGGGGTCGGTGCCGCTCATCCGGGCCACCAGATCCGACGCAAGCCCGGCACAGTTCACCAGCACCGCTGCCTCGAGCTCGTCCTGTTCGGTGCGTATGACGATGCCGTCGCCGCGGGTCTCGATGGCCAGCACCCGAGCACCGAGCCGGGCGGCCCCGCCCTGCTCAGCCAGCTCCTCGGCATACGACCGGGTCACTGCACCGAAGTCGGTGATGGCGGTGTCGGCGACGTCCAGCGCGGCGATCGCCCGCACACTCGGCTCGAGCTCGCTCACCTCCGCGCCGCCGATCTCGCGCAGCGTCACCCCGTTCTGCCGGCCGCGGCGGGCCAGCTCGGCGATCGGCGCGAGCTGTGAGTCCGCGGTCGCCACGATCAGCTTGCCGGTCCTGGCCACCGGCAGCCCGTGCTCCTGGCAGTAGCGGATCATCAGCTCACCGCCCACGCGCGCCATCGCGGCCTTCAGACTGCCGGGCTCGTAGTAGATGCCACTGTGGATCACGTTGCTGTTGTGCCCCGACTGATGCGCGCCCCACCGGCGCTCCGCCTCGAGCACCGCCACCGAGGTATGCGGGAGCGCGGCCAGCAGCGCGCGCGCCGTCGCCAACCCGACGATGCCGCCACCGACGACCACGATGTCGTGACGCTCAGACACTGGTGCACCTCGACTCACGTGACATGCCGTCCATCTTTCACCCTCGGGTCGTCGACGGCCCGGCGCACCATAGTCCGTGCGTGTACCAAGTCGATGCATCGGAAAGGTTCCCTGCGGTGGTGCCCCCGGTTAGTCTGCGATGACAACGTCCGCACGGCGGGCCGGTGCCCTCATCGGCCGGGAGTGTGTCCGGACGGAAAGGAGACCGACATGCGCCTCAACGAGATCCTCCGCTCCAAGGGCGGCCAGGTGGTCACGATCACGCCGGATGCAGCCATCTCCGAGCTGGTCGACCTGTTCGCGCGACACAACATCGGCGCCGCGATCGTCAGCCAGGACGGCAGCGCGATCGACGGGATCGTGTCCGAACGCGACGTCGTGCGCTCGCTGCGGGCGGGCACGGATGTGCTGCAGAACCGGGTCGACACGATCATGACAAGCACTGTCTTCAGTGCCAAGCCGACAGACACCGTGGACGAGCTGGCGCGGGTGATGACCGAGCACCGCATCCGCCACGTCCCGGTCCTCGAAGGCGATCGGATCGCCGGCATCGTGAGCATCGGCGATGTGGTCAAGTCCCGCATCGGCGAGCTCGAGTTCGAGCGAAACCAGCTCGAGGGCTACATCGCGGGCAGCTGATCGGCGGGTCGCCGGCGGACGTTCCTGTCGTGGGCTCGGCTCGGGCTGCGCCGGGCAGTATGCGCGATGTCAGCCGGACTGGCCCCCGTATTGCGGCAAGTCGCGACTTGCTCAATCCTGCCTACGGGGAGCGGATCTGGCTGCTAGCGTGGCGCGCATCACACTGCCAACGGTATCGGTGGGGGTCGTCACACCCTCATGTGCGTACCCCCTTGGAGGAGGGAATCATGAGAGCAGGCAATACCCTTCGCGGAGTTGGGCTTTTCGCGGCCGCCCTGATGGCTGCCACCGCGTGCGGCTCCGACGACTCCAGTAAGAGTGGTCAATCCGCCGGCGGATCCACCGGATCGGACGGCGGCGGTCAAGAAGCGCTGAAGCTCGGCTACGTTCTGCCGGAAACCGGTGACCTGGCCTATCTCGGACCGCCACAGATCAAGGCGGCCGAATACGCACGTAGCGTGATCAACGACAACGGTGGTGTGCTCGGCAAGCAGATGCCCAAGCTGGTCGGCGGTGACGAGGCCAACGACGCGGCCATCGCCTCCCAGTCGGCCGACCGGGTCCTCGGTGCCGGGGCGGACGCGATCATCGGCGCAGCCGCCTCCGGCATGTCGCTCGCGATCATCGACAAGGTCACCAAATCCAATGTGGTGCAGTGCTCGGGCTCCAACACCGCGCCTACCTTCACCACCTACAAGGACGGCGGCTACTACTTCCGCACCGCACCGTCCGACGCCATGCAGGGACCGGTTCTGGCCAACCTGATGATCCAGGACGGCCATTCGCGAATCGCGCTGATCGGGCGCGGTGACGACTACGGCAAGGGCCTGGTCAACGCAACGGTGAAGGCCCTGAAGGATGCCGGAGCCCAGGTTGCGACCACGGTGATCTACGACCCGAAGGCACCCAACTTCTCCGCAACCGTCGCGACGGCGAAGGCGGCAAATCCGGATGCGGTTGCACTGGTGACGTTCGAGGAGGGCAAGCAGGTCATCAAGGGCCTGATCGAGAGCGGCATCAGGGCCGACCAGCTCTACGGCACCGACGGCCTACGCAGCGAGGAGCTGCCAAAGCTGGTGTCGCCCAAGAACGCCGGCGTGCTCGCGGGTATGAAGGGGACGGCGCCGGCTTCGGCGGACAACCCGGAGTTCATCAAGAGTCTCAAGGCGTTCGCGCCGGACCTGAAGGGGTGCAGTACGCACCGCAGGTCTACGACTGCGTCATGACCACCGCACTGGCGGCCGAGGCCGCGCACAGCACCGACCCGAAGGTGTTCAAGGACAAGATGAACGAGGTGACCAAGGACGGCACCAAGTGCAACACCTTCGCCACCTGCAAGAAGCTCCTCGACGACGGCAAGGACATCGACTACGACGGCGTCAGTGGCCCGCTGGACTTCCAGGAGTCTGGTGAGCCCGGCAAGACCACGATCGAGGTCTTCGGCTACGACAAGCTGGGCAAGCTCAAGACGCTGAGCACCAAGGAGTCCAGCATCAGCTAGGCACCACCGTATGCCGACGGGGCGCCGCACTCACTTGGGTGCGGCGTCCTTCGTGCTGGCGGGTGCGGCACCTCAGCCGGTGCCGGCCTTGGCCAGGGTCCCGAGGTAGAGCTCGATGACCTTGGGATCGCGCAGCAGCTCCTGCCCGGTGCCGGTGTAGGCGTCTCGACCCTGGTCCAGCACGTAGCCGCGGTGGCAGATCTCCAGGCAGCGCGTCGCGTTCTGCTCCACCATCAGGATCGACACCCCGGCCTCGTTGATGCGGCGGATCGCGTCGAAGACGGTGTCCTGCATGATCGGCGACAGTCCGGCCGACGGCTCGTCGAGGAACAGCACCTGGGGGTCGGTCATCAGGGCTCTGCCCATCGCCACCACCTGCCGCTCCCCGCCGGACAGCGACCCGCACTTCTGGGACTTCCGGTCGGCCAGCAAGGGGAACAGCTCGGTGACGACCGCGCTGCGCTGGTCGTACTCCTTCGGGCGCAGATAGATGCCCATTTCCAGGTTCTCGCCGATCGTCAACGAGGGAAACACGTTGTCGTTCTGCGGCACGTAGCCCAGGCCGTGGGCGACCAGGGTGTGCGCGGGCAGCGAAGTGATGTCCTTCTCGCCCAGGAGGACCTCGCCGCTGCGGATGGGCACCAGGCCGAACATTGCCTTGATCAGGGTGGACTTCCCGGCGCCGTTCGGGCCGATGATGCCGATCAGCTCGCCGCGGTGAACCTCGACGTGGCACCCCCGCAGGATGTCCACATCCGGGACATAGCCGGCCACCAGGTCGCGCCCAAGCAGCAGTGGCATGGGATCGGTCATTGCTCGGCCTCCAGCACGTCATGTTGGTCGCCGGTCCGCGACCCGAGGTAGGCGTCGATGACGGCCTGGGTCGACTGGATGTCGCGCGGCCTGCCCTCGGCGATGACCTCACCCTCGGCGAAGCACACCACCCAGTCGCTGATCCCCATGACGACGTCCATGTCGTGCTCGACCAGGATGATGGTCATCCCGTCGTCGCGCAGCGCCTGGATGTGCCCGAGCAGGGACTGGGTCAGGGCGGGGTTCACGCCGGACATCGGTTCGTCCAGCATGATCATCGTGGGATGCACCATCAGGGCGCGGGCCATCTCCAGCAGCTTGCGCTGGCCGCCGGACATGGAGCCGGCGAACTCGTCCCGCATCCGGGTCAGGTTGAACCGATCCAGCAGCTCCTCGGCGCGCCGCTGGACGTCCTTCTCCTGGCTGCGCCAGGACCGCACGATCGCGGGCAGGAACCGCTCGCCGGACTGCCCGGTGGCCCCGAGCATGAGGTTCTCCAGGGCGGTCAGGCGCATCAGCGCCTTGGTGAGCTGGAAGGTGCGCACCATCCCCATCCGCGCGATCTGGTAGGCCGGTTTGCCGGCAAGCGGGTGCCCCTCGAAGGTCCAGCCGCCCGAGTCGGGCCGGTCGAATCCCGAGACCTGGTTGAAGAAGGTGGACTTGCCGGCCCCGTTCGGACCGATGAGCGCCGTGATGGTGCCGCGCTGCACCTCCAGGTGGTCCACCCGGACGGCGCGCAGGCCACCGAAGCTCTTGGTCAGGTGGTCCACCACGAGGATCGGGTCGGGTTTGGCCGACCCCGGCTCCGCCGGGACCGTCGCCAACGGGCCGGGTCGATGCCCGCCGGCCTCGCCCCCGTCGGTCGACCGGACCCGCGCCGCGTTATCGGACATCGAGACGCATCTCCTTGCTGTTGCCGAGGATTCCTGATGGCCGGAACACCATCAACAGCAACAGGCCCAGGCCCACGAACGCGATCACCAGGGCGCCGATCGCCGAGGACCCGAGCACCTCCGCCGGGATCACGCCGGCGTCGCTCGCGGCGCGCAGGAACGAGCCCAGGAAGGCGAGTATCAGCCAGAAGATCAATGACCCCAGCACCGGGCCGAGGACCCGAGCGGCGCCACCCAGGATCACGATTGCGTAGAGGTAGAAGGTGACCTTCGGGTCGTAGGTGTCCGGGTAGGCCGACTGGGTGTTGATCGCGAGCAGCGCGCCGGCGATGGCGCCCAGGACGCCGCCCAGCACGAGGCTCTGCAGCTTGAACCCGTAGACGTTCTTGCCCAGGCTGCGAGCGGCCAGCTCGTCCTCGCGCACCGCGCGCAGCACCCTGCCCCACGGACTGTGGATCAGCAGATAGACCAGCGCGCACGCCAGAGCCACCAGGCTCCAGCTCACGATCATCACCCACAGGTTCCGGGCCGAGAAGGTCGTGATGCCGAGGTCGAAGTCGTGGTCGGGCAGTGGGCTCATCGCATAGAACGGGTCGGCGAACTGGCGCAGGCCGAAGACGCCGTTGGTGACCGGTTCGGCATACCCCGAGCGATAGACATAGCGCAGCACCTCCCCCGCCGCGATCGTGGCGATGGCGAGATAGTCGCCCCGTAGTCGCAGGGTCGGGATGCCGAGGATCAGCGCGAGCACGACCGCACAGGCGATGCCGATGAGTATCCCTGCCCAGAAGGGCAGCCCGAAGGTGACCACGCCGGCCGCCAGCCCGTAGGCGCCCACGAGCATGAAGGCGACCTGCCCGAAGTTGAGCAGCCCGGTGTAGCCGAAGTGGATGTTCAAGCCGATCGCGGCCAGTGCGTATATGGCCGCCTCCGGCCCGAGCATCCCGGCGATCGCGTCGGAAAGGATCTTCATCATGTCCATGGCGCTCCCCTGCCTACCCGGCCCGCTCGGCACGCCCCAGGATGCCCTGGGGGCGGAAGAGGAGCACGACGATCAGCGCGAGCAGCGCCCACGCGCTCTGCAGCTCGGGCGAGAACCACAGGGTCGACAGCTGCGCCACCAGGCCGACCAGCAGGCTGCCGATGATTGCCCCGTATGCGCTGCCGAGCCCACCGACGATGATCCCGGCGAACATCAGCAGCAACAGGTTGAAACCCATGTTCCAGAACACCGCCTCGGACAGACCGAAGAACACGCCACCCAGACCTGCCAGCGCGCCGCCGGCGACCCAGACGACCAGAATCACCCGGTTGACGTCGATGCCGGAGGCCTCGGCCAGGTCCTTGTTGTCGGCCACCGCCCGGGTCGCCTTCCCGATCCGGGTGTGCTGCAGCACCAGTGCCACGCCCACCAGGATGGCCAAGGAGATCAAGGTGATGGTCAGATCGCGCGGAGTGATCTCGATCGCGCCCAGCCGAATCGAGTCCTGCACGGCGTACTGGTCGTACTGTCGGCGACGGCCGCCGAAGAACGCCAGGACCACATGCCGCACGAACAGGGACAACCCGATCGAGATGATGAACATCTGGATCAGCCCGGCGCCCCGCTTGCGCAGCGGACGCCAGAGCACCAGCTCGAAGCCCGCGCCGAGCGCCCCGACCGCGATCATCGCGACCACGGCGGCCGCAGCCAGTGGCAGACCACCCGATCCGGTGGACATGATGAACGCCACGACGGCGCCCATCATGACCATCTCTCCGTGCGCGAAGTTGATCAGCCGGGTGGTGCCGAAAACCAGCGACAGGCCGACGGCGGTGATCGCGATGATCGAGCCGTACTCGATGCCGCCGATGAGCAGCTGCATCGCCCGGGACCCGAATCCGCTGGTCCGATCACCACCGGAGGCCTCGGAGGTCGGTGCGGCGGAGGCGGGCGCGCTGGTCGCACCGGGGGTGGACTTCTCCTGCGGCGCACCCGCGGCGGCGAGCCCGAAGAGGACCGGCTGGTCCTCCCCGGTGCTGACGTCCACGTGACCGAGCGTCTCGCCGCCCTTGGTGCGCACCTGCAACCCCTTCGGCAGCGTGCCGACATCCAGGGCGACCACGTAGGTGCCGTGGCCTGGCACCGGTATCTTCCAGCTGCCCTTGTTGTCGGTGGTCGCCGAGCCCACCTTCTTGCCGCCGCGCGTGACGGTGATCGTGAGCCCGGCCAACGGCTTTCCGGCGGGCGAGCGCACCGTGCCGAAGATCGACTGGCTCGTGGAGTCCTTCGCCGCGACCGGAGAACTCGCGTCGTCCATGCCGGCCGCCGACACGGCAGCGCCCGATGACACGAAGAGTGATGCCATGCACACGGCGACGGCCACCATGAGTCGTCTGAGCACGCTGTCCTCCAAGATCCATTGCGCACGCCAGTCCCGGGAGCCTAACCTCAACGGGCCGTCGTCGCTGCCGCATCACGGATATTCGCCAGAATCGTCCATCGATGGAGGAATGCCTCAACTCATGGGCACGGCAAGGAAACTCGGCGTCGGACACCACGCCGCGCGGCTATTCGACTCGCGACGCCCTCAGGATGTCTGCCATCCGTTCGGCCACTTCGAGCGCCTGGGCGTGGTCTGCGTCGGAGAGGTCCTCAGCGCGTAGGCCGTCGACGACGCCCTGCCGGTCCGCCTCGGACCGGTTCTGGCTCAGCTTGGCCTTTCCCTCGACACGGGTGACCGTGACCTCGATGCCGACGATGCCGCCCAACTGACCGTCGATGTACTGCGCCGGCGCATCGGTCACCTGCCACGGCTGGTCGCGGCCACCCTCATAGGTGTCGGTCAGCTCGGTGACCGCCGCCCGCAACCACTCGCGGTCGTGATGCACCGTGACCGTGCCGGTGAGGTGGACGGCGCTGTAGTTCCAGGTCGGCACGACCTTGCCGTGCTCGGCCTTCGCGGCATACCAGGACGGGGAGATGTAGGCCTGCGCACCACCGACGATCAGCAGCGCCGGGGTGCCGTCGATTATCTGCTTCCAGTGCGAATTGGCCTTTGCCACGTGCGCAATCACCTTCTGGCCGCGCCACATCACGGGCACCGACGTTGCCATCGGCACTCCGTCCTCCCCGGTGGTCACCAGCCACGCAGTGCGGGCGGCGGTCACCATCGCCCGCACGTCGGCTTCGTCAGATACGACGTTGAACGGGGGTGTGTACATATTTTCCAACCTAGCCGGGATCGGCCGGAGGTCAGCGGCCGCCTCGCGCGTGGCGCCGGGTCGTCGACCGCACCGCCAACAGGACTCGACGTGGTGCCGGCCCGCAGATTCGCGACATGTGGCGGCGCCAGGCTGCCGAGTCCTGTTCGCTCGGCGTGGGCCCACTCGATTCGCTGAGTCCCCGTAGATGTCGGGAAGGGCCAGGCAAACTACACCTGGCCCTTCCCGACATCTGTGGAGCTGAGGGGAATCGAACCCCTGACCTTCTCATTGCGAACGAGACGCGCTACCAACTGCGCCACAGCCCCAGAAGCGTGAGCAACAATAACACCGCACCCCGCTCGGCTCCGAATCGGCGTCGGAATGCAGCGCCGGGCGGCTCAGTCGCGCAGGTCGGCGGCCCCGCAGACGTCATCCAGGTCGGCCAGGTCCTGCGCGGTCGGCTGCCACCGCAGGGCCTCGGCGTTCGCGCGCACCTGGTCACCGGACGTGGCGCCGGAGATCACCGATCCCACGGCCGGCTGCGCCGCCAGACCGGCGATGGACACCTCGAGCAGTGACAGCTCACGAGCCGTGGCGTATGCCGTGAGCGCCTCGATCCGATCCCAGTCGGCACCTTCCAGCCATTGGGCTCGGGCCGGGTCCAGCGCGGCCCGTGAGCCTTCCGGCGGCGCCTCACCGCGGCGATACTTGCCCGCGAGCAGGCCGTACTCCAAGGGGAAGAACGGCAGCAGCCCGAGACCGAACGTCTCGGCGGCCGGCACCACCTCTGCCTCGACCGTGCGATCGAGCAGCGAGTAGCGGTTCTGCACCGAGATGAACGACTCCAGCCCCGCGGTCTGCGCCGTCCAGGACGCGTCCGCGATCTGCCAGCCGGCGAAGTTCGAGCACCCGACGTAGCGCACCTTGCCCTCCCGGACCAGGTCGGTCAGAGCACTGAGCGTCTCCTCGATCGGGGTGATCGGGTCGGGGGCGTGCAGCTGGTAGAGGTCGATGTGGTCGACCTGCAGCCGGCGCAGGCTCGCCTCGACCGCGCGGCGCACATACCGCCGCGAACCGCGCACACCGTGATCGGCGCCGAGGGTGCCGCGCATGTCCATGCCGAACTTCGTCGCAACCACGAACTCGTCCCGCTGCCCCTGCAGCGCCTCGCCGATCATGGTCTCGCTGGCACCCGGCTCCACGCCATAGGTGTCGGAGGTGTCCAGCAGCGTCACCCCGACGTCGCGGGCGGCGGCCAGGATGTCGCGCACGCCCTCCTGGTCGACGCGGCGGCTGAAGGCGTTGCAGCCGACTCCAACAGCGCTGACCATGAGGCCGGAGGCCCCAAGCGGGCGATACGTCATCTGCGTCATACCGGCAGGCTATCTCGCAGGTGTGCCGGGTGTGGCTCAGCCGGCGCGGAAAACCGAGGGCAGCTCTTCGAGGTCCTCGTCCAGCGCCAGCCCGTCGAAGGGCAGCTCGTCGATCGGGGTGTCGGCGTGCCGGGCGGCGGTGCTCTGCGAGCTCTCGGGCAGCGACGGCGCGGTGGGCTCCGCCTTCGCCTTCATCGTGTAGGTCGGGCGCGGCACCGGGACGGGCGACCAGGAACCCTCCACCTGCTCGGCCTGCGGGGTCGGCTTCGCGGTGGCGGACGGGGCGGGCTGCGCATTGTCGAAGACCAGGTCGCGGCTGGGCATCGCCACCCGCTGGGCGCCGCCGAGCTGCGGGCCGCTGTGAACAGCCGGGCGTTGGACGGGACGCGTCGTCGACACAGTGGCCTCGCGGTCCTCGCCGCGGGCGGACTGCTCGGCAACGGCCTCCTTGCGCAACCAGGCGAAGACCCCGCCGACCAGCACCAGGCTCACGACCGGGCTCCACCAGGGAAGCATCCCGAACGGCGCAAGCACCACGGCAAACGCCAGCAGCGCGAGCGAGGCGAGCAGCGCGATCCCGCGCACCCGGCGGGAGTTCAGGGCGGCGAGGGCACGGATGACGTGGCTGCCGACACGCACCGGCGCCGAGACGGCGTCGAGCTCATGGACGGGCTCGTCGATGGGGGTGCGGGTCTGCTCTGTCGGGGTGTCGCTTGTCATGACGGATCCTGCTCGCAGAGAGGTACGCGGCAGCGGAGTGCTGACCTGCGCGGGCGTCGTAGTCGAGCTCTTCTTCACGGCGACCGTGTCGTCGTGCGCCGGGGCCGTGCCACGGTGCTCCAGCACCCGCATCGCCTCGGAGAACTGGTCGACCGATCGTGCGGTGACCAAGGCCTCCCTGCGGCGAATCCAGTGCTGCAGCAGATAGGCAGCCCAAACGGCGACAATGAGAACGAAGATCAGGCTGCTCGGGTGCACAGGCAAAACGCTAACCGTTCTCTTCGACGACATGTCGGACGTAGTCGGCGTGTCACGCAAGTGACTCAGGTGAGTTTGGCCCCACGAAGTGCTGGGCCCGCCGTGGACGGCCGCACGCACGACCTCGGAATGCCGCGAATCTCACTCCCGCGTCAGGCGTTCCAACCGCTGCACAGCGCTCTCGCGCTGCAGGTCCTCCACCGTGATCGCAAACGTGCGGTGGTCGTGCCAGGTGCCGTTGATGTGCAGGTAGGCCCGACGCACTCCCTCGTCGCGCAGCCCCAGCTTGTCGACAACGCGCAGGCTCGCCGGATTGTCCGGCCGGATGTTGACCTCCACCCGGTGCAGGTCGCAGCGACCGAACGCGTGGTCGATCAGCATGGCGAGCGCGAACGGTGTGATCCCCTGGCCCGCAAGGCGCTTGCTGATCCAGTAGCCGGCAGCCCCCGACATCAGCGCACCGTGCACGACGCTGAACAGGTGCATCTGGCCGGCCAGTGCGCCGTTGACCTCGACCGCGAACGGCAGGGCCAGACCATCCCGACCCTCTCGGTCCTGCTGACGGACCAGCTGCGCGAACGACAGCCGTTGGCTCGGCGTATGCGGTGAGGTCGAGTCCCAGGGGCGCGTCCAGTCGGCGTTGTCCGCCCGCAGAGCGAGGAACTCCTTGCGGTCGGCGCGAGCTCGCAGCGGCCGCAGTCGCACCGTCGAACCCGCCCACTGTCCTTCGACGCTCACCGGCCAGGTCGCGCTCAATGGTCGCCACCGGCCAGCTGTGAGAGGGCGTGCTCCACGACGGGTTCGAGCACTGCGAGTGCATCGCGCACGCCACCAGTGGATCCGGGCAGGTTGACCACTAGCGTGCGCCCAACGCATCCCGCGAGTCCGCGGGACAGCACCGCGGTCGGCACTCCCTTGGCGGCACCGGCGGCACGGATCGCCTCGGCCAGGCCGGGCACCACCCGGTCCAGCAGCGGCCGGGTCTGCTCGGGGGTCCGATCCGTCGGAGTCAGCCCGGTGCCTCCAGTGGTCAGCACCAGGTCGACGCCGGAGGCCAGCGCCGAGCGCAGAGCCTCCCCCACCGGATCACCGTCGGACACAACGGCCGAATCCTCGACCTCGAAGCCCCACGACCGCAGCGCCGCCACGATCACGGGTCCGGACCGATCGGCATACGTGCCGGCGGCAGCCCGGTTGGAGCAGGTGATGACCGCGGCCCTACGCATGCGGTTCGGCCCAGTCGCCGGATCGCCCACCGGACTTGGCCGTGACCCGCACGTCGGTGATGCGGGCGTGCTTGTCGACGGCCTTGACCATGTCGATGAGCGCGAGGGCCGCAACGGTCACACAGGTGAGCGCCTCCATCTCGATGCCGGTCCGGTCGGCGGTGCGCACCTCCGCCTCGATGTCGACGCCGTCATCGGCGACGGTCAGGTCCACGGACG
This sequence comes from Leekyejoonella antrihumi, assembly GCF_007845645.1. GTDB lineage: Bacteria > Actinomycetota > Actinomycetes > Actinomycetales > Dermatophilaceae > Leekyejoonella > Leekyejoonella antrihumi. The sequence goes on along the minus strand of NZ_VCQV01000002.1, from coordinate 205,367 downwards.
CCGCGTGCACAGCCACCGGGTGGGCCAGCGGCACCAGTTCGGGGGTGCGCTTCGCGCCCTGGATGCCGGCTATCCGTGCCACAGCGAGCGCATCCCCCTTCGGCACGGTGTCGTCCCGCAGAGCCGCGATCGCCTGCGGCGAGAGCAGCACTCGCCCGGCGGCACGCGCGACGCGGGCCGTGATCCGCTTGGCGCTGACGTCCACCATGTGCGCGCTGCCGTCGCTGCGGACGTGAGTCAGATGATCGGTGGTCTGCTCAGGCATTTCGAGGCCCCCGCGAAGTATCGACGAGAGCTTGCGACCGGGGGCCCTCGTCGGGATGAAACTCGATGACCTCCAGCACCTCGCCCTCGCGCACGACCCTCAGGTCGGCCGGCACGAACGCCAGGCCCTCCGCGGTCGCCAACCCGCCCATCAGGTGCGAACCTGGACCACCCGCCTGCTCGATGCGACCGTCCGGACGCATGCGGATGCGCGCCACCTGAGTGCGCCCCGGCGCCGCGGGCTGCCATCCCCTGGCGACCTCGCAGCGCACCGTGCGCGCATCGACGGGCCGTCCCGCCATCTTGCGCAGGGCCGGAGCAACGAAGACCAGGAACGACACGAACGAGCTCACAGGGTTGCCTGGCAGCCCGAAGACCGGTGTGCCGCCCAGAGACCCGAACGCCTGCGGCTTGCCCGGCTGCATGGCGACCTTGACGAACTCCAACGACTGGTCGTCCTCGAACGCCAGGCGCAGTGGCTCGAACGCGCCGGCGCTCACCCCACCGGACGTGATGATCGCGTCGGCGGCATCCGCGAGCCCGTGCAGCATGGCGCGGGTCGAGGGACCGGAGTCACCGACGTGCTGCACGGCCACGACGTCGAACCCGGCCTGCACGGCGAGCGCGGCGAGCATCGGCCCGTTGGAGTCGGTGACCTGACCGTGCTCGAGCTCGGAGCCTGCCGGTCGCAGCTCGTCGCCGGTGCTGACGACGGCCACCCGTGGCCGTGGCCGCACCCGCACGGACTGCACACCGGCGGACAGCAGCACCGGCACGTGCTGTGCGGCGAGCTGGGTGCCGGCCGCAAGGACCACCTGCCCCGGTTGCACGTCCTCACCCGGATACCGCACGGATGCACCGGACTCGACGCGTGCATCGATGCGCACGTCCGTCGTGCCGCCATCGGTCAGCTCGACCTGCACCACGGAGTCGGCACCGTCGGGCAACGGCGCACCGGTCATGATCCGCCAACAGGTCCCGGGCTCGAGCCGGAGCCGGCGGGTGTCACCGGCCGCGATGTCACCGCTGACCGGCAGCGTCACCGGCGCGTCAGAGACGTCGGCGGCGCGCACGGCATACCCGTCCATGGCGGAGTTGGTGAAACCCGGAAGCATCGCGACGGCGCGCACCTCGTCCGTCGTGACCAGGCCCAGCAGCTGCCCGGCGTCCAGGACGCTCACCGCGACAGGTGTCAGCGGAGCGACTGCCTCGAGCAGCCGCTCCTGGTAGGCGGGGACGGTGAGCACTAGCGCGCCAGATCGGCGTGACGGGTCAGGGTGCCGTCACTCGCTTCCTCGGACCGCGCCCAGCTGAGCAACCACGCGTGGAAGTCGGCGCCCAGCTCGCGGTGGCGGGTGCCGAGCAGCACCATGGCCTTGAGGTAGTCGAGCCGATCGCCGGTGTCGTACCGGTTGCCGCGGAAGATGACTCCGGTGACACCGCCGCCCTCTCCGTCGGACGCAGCCTGCTCGACCAACGCGTCGGTCAGCTGGATCTCGTGGCCGCGGCCCGGCGGGGTCTTCTCCAGCACGGGGAAGATCGACGGGTCCAGGATGTAGCGGCCGATGACCGCCAGGTTGCTGTTGACCTCACCGGGATTCGGCTTCTCCACCAGCGACGTGACTCGCACGACATCGCCGTCCCCCTCGATCGCCTCGACCTGCGCGCAGCCGTAGAGGTGAATCTGGTTCTCCGGCACCTCCATCAGCGCGACAACCGAGCCGCCGTAGCGATATCGGGCCGCGATCATGTCCTCCAGCAGGTGGTCCTGCTCATCGATGAGGTCGTCGCCGAGCAGCACCGCGAACGGCTCATCACCCACGTGCGAGCGGGCGCACAGCACCGCATGCCCCAGGCCGAGCGGTTCGCCCTGCCGAATGAAGTGCACGTTGCCCAGGTTGGCCGACTTGTGCACCCGTCGCAGCCGGACCTGGTCCCCCTTGCGCTCCAGCGCCTGCTCCAGCTCCCAGTGCCGGTCGAAGTGGTCCTCCAGTGCGGCCTTGTTGCGCCCCGTGACGGTCAGTACGTCGAGGATCCCGGCACGGGCCGCCTCCTCGACGACATATTGGATGGCCGGTTTGTCGACAACGGGCAGCATCTCCTTGGGGATGGCCTTGGTCGCCGGAAGGAAGCGGGTGCCCAGCCCTGCGGCCGGGATCACGGCCTTGCGAACCGGAGCCCTGAACGGTTCATTTCTCATGTTCGAAGGTTATCTGCTGTAGCGCGCTGTGCGACGGCGGATGGCAAAGACCTGCGAGGATCTTGCGCATGGCGATCGAGCGTGCGGCGGCCCGGATGGAGGTGTCCAGCGATGTGGCGTGATCTGCCCCAGCACAAACGCGCCGCCCGATCAGTGATCCGCGCGGCCCGGCGGGCCCGCGCCGAGCGGCATGACGCCGACCGCCGGAAGTCCGAGAGCGACCGGCTGGCAGGTGCGCTCGCCGATCGCCTGGCCCGGCGAGGCGGGGCACCCGGTGTGCTCGCGGCATACCGCTCCCTGCCCACGGAGCCACCGTCGGACGGGATCATCGAGACCGCGAATCGGTTGGGCTGGCTGGTGATCCTGCCGGAGTTGCTGGCCGACAAGGATCTGACGTGGACCCCACATGACGACCCGGGCCGTGACCTGGGCACCGGCGCGATCCGTGACGCGTCGGTCGTGGTGGTCCCCGCGCTGGCCGTCGATCGGCACGGTATGCGGCTGGGTCAGGGCGGCGGAAGCTATGACCGCGCGCTGGCGCGCCGGTCCCCCGGCTCCTGGATCGTCGCGGTCGTGCACGACGACGAGCTGACGCAGGAGGTGCCCTGCGAGTCGCACGATCTGCCGGTGGACGCCGTCCTGACACCGCAGCACGGGGTCATCGACCTGCCCATCCGGCGGAAGGTGCAGCACGAGGGTGGGCTGACCTGAAAAACTACTGGGGCCCCGCGACGGACCGAGCGGCGAAGGAGCGGACTTCGTGGGGTGAGGCTCGATCCCCGGAGGGAGTGCACCGATGACCGGCTTCATTGGCATGCATGCCCTGCAGGAGGCTCAGCCGCTGGTCGGCAGCGGCTTCACTCCCACCGATCTGGCGCGCGCGCTGCTCATCGGCGCGGCGGTGCTGCTCGTGTCGGTGGCCGCGGTGCGCCTGGCCAACCGGTCCGGACTGCCCACCCTGCTCATCTATCTCGGCATCGGCGTCGCCATCGGCGAGGCCGGGCTCGGCATCACCTTCAGCGACCCGACCCTCACACAGGTCCTGGGCTATGCGGCCCTCATCCTGATCCTGGCCGAGGGTGGCATCACCACCAACTGGCAGACGATCAAACCTGCCGTCCTTCCCGCGGCGATCCTGTCGACGCTCGGGGTGCTCGTGTCCGTCGGTGTGGTCGGCGTCGGCGCCTACCTGCTGCTCCCGAACCTCTCCTGGCAGGTGTCACTGCTCCTGGGCGCGATCGTCAGCTCCACCGACGCGGCGGCGGTCTTCTCGGTGCTCCGGCGCGTGCCGCTGCCGCCGCGGCTGACCTCGGTGCTCGAGGCGGAGTCCGGCTTCAACGACGCGCCCGTGGTGCTGCTGGTGATTGCGCTGGCCCAGGCGGGCGCGCCCGGCGGTGCAGACAACGCGTGGTGGGTCGTCGTGGTGGAGGCAGTCATCGAGCTGGCGGGCGGCGCCGTCATCGGCCTGGTGCTCGGCTATGTGCTGGGTCGGCTGATGAAGTCAGCCGCGCCCGGGTCATCCGGTCTGTTCTCGATCGGCGTGCTGTCCGTCGTCGTCCTGGCGTACGCCGTGGCGGACCTCGCCCACACGAGCGGGTTCATCGCGGCCTACCTGTGCGCTCTGATGCTCGGCAACCTGCACCTGCCACACTTTTCGGCGGTCCGCGGGTTCGCGCAGGCTCTTGGTTGGCTCGCGCAGATCGGGCTGTTCGTGCTGCTCGGGCTGCTCGCCTCCCCCGTCCGGCTGATCCACCAGATCTGGCCGGCCGTGGTGATCGGCCTCGTCCTGCTGCTGCTGGCGCGCCCTGCCTCGGTCCTGCTGAGCATGTCGTGGTTCGGGTTCTCGTTGCGGGAGCAGGCCTTCTTGTCCTGGGCCGGCCTGCGGGGCGCCGTGCCGGTCGTCCTGGCGACGGTGCCGCTGACCGTGGGCACGCCGCATACCGAGTGGATCTTCGACCTGGTCTTTGTGCTGGTGGTGGTCTTCACCCTGGTGCAGGCACCGACCCTGCCGCGGCTGGCGGCGCTCTTGCACATCGTCGACGAGTCACACACGGTCGACCTCGAGCTGGAGGCCACCCCGCTCGAGGAGCTGAATGCCGACGTGCTGCAGGTGCGCATCGGGGACGCGTCGCGGCTGCACGGGGTGGCGGTGCACGAGCTGCGCCTGCCCGAAGGCGCCAATGTCACGCTGGTCGTGCGGGAGGGCAAGGGGTTCGTGCCGCAGAACCGCGACGTCATGCGACACGGCGACCGGCTCCTGGTCGTCACCACGGCCGGGGCCAGGGGGGCCGCGATCCGGCGCATCCGGAGCATCAGCAAGGCGGGCCGCCTCGCCGGCTGGCGCCGCGATCCGCAGCCCGCACCGGATGACGACCAGGCCAGCTGACGCGGCCCCGGGACTACCCGATCAGCAGCTGCCCGAGGACCTGCCGCACCTCGCCGAGCTCGTCCTGAGACAGCGTGATCTGCGGCGCGTACCGACGGAACCGGTCCGCGGAAACGGTGCGAATCTGCTCGGTGATGACCCAGCCGCCGCCCGCGGCAATCTTGACCCGATGCAGCCAGCGCGACCGTTCGACGGTGGTCAGCGGCAGCACACTGACCAGTCGGCTCATGGTCAGATCAAGGTGGAAGCGCGAGGAGCCCACGAGTGCCGGGCGGCCCTTGCGCTGCTCTCGTCCGCGGACGGCCTCGAAGTCGACGAACCATACCTGCCCGGGCTCGATCGGCGGCCGCATCACTCGTTGCTCCGCACCCACTCGTCGCCGATCGGCGCATCCGCGTCGGCGAGCTCGTCCTGCTCGATGCGCATGACTCGCGCCCTGGTCTGTTCCCTCACTCGCAGCATCGGTGAGTTTGCCACGGTGTAAACGTGCCCATCTACAGCTGAGTTTGTCGTGCTCCGAACCGGCCACCTGGTGGATCGAGTCGCAGGCGGGCCGCCAGACGTCGTACAATCTGCGCCGTGCCCACCTACGCTTATGCCTGCAAGGACTGCGGGCACCGTTTTGACATCGTCCAGGCCTTCACCGATGACACGCTGAGCTCGTGCCCGGAGTGCGGCGGCACGCTGAAGAAGGTCTGGGGGTCGGTCGGCGTCGTCTTCAAGGGGTCCGGCTTCTACCGCAACGACAGCCGCAGCACGACGACCAGCAGCAGCCCGGCGGCAGAGAAGTCGGGCAAGACCGATTCGGCGGGCAAGTCGGATTCCGGCAAGTCCGACGCCGGCAAGTCCGACGCCGGCAAGTCCGACGCCGGCAAGTCCGACTCGGGCAAGAAGTCCGACTCGAGCTCGTCGAAGTCCATCGGCTCGAGCTCGTCGTCCTCGGACTCCGGCTCTGCCGCGTAGGGACGCCCCTCCACATCCCGGTTCCGGTGCGCTCGCCGGTCCACATCGTGCACACGGTCCTGCTCGTCCACGGGTGACCGCTGGCTATGGTCACCCGTATGAGCACTGCACAGATCGGCGTGATCGGCGGGTCGGGCTTCTACTCCTTCCTGGACGATGCGGAGCGGGTGCGCGTCGTCACCCCGTTCGGCGAGCCCAGCGACGACATCATGATCGGCGATGTCGACGGCCGACGGGTGGCCTTCCTGGCCCGGCATGGTCAGGGGCACCGATTCCCGCCGCACCGGGTCAACTACCGGGCCAACCTGTGGGCGCTGCGCTCGGTCGGGGTGCGCCAGATCATCGCGCCCTGCGCGGTCGGTTCCCTGCGACCCGATCAGGGACCGGGCACCGTCGTGGTCCCCGACCAGGTGGTCGACCGGACCTTCGGGCGCGCCCACACCGTGTATGACGAGGTCGGGCCGGTCGTCCACGTCTCGTTCGCGGACCCGTACTGTCCGCGCGGGCGCGGCGTGCTGCTGGAGTCCGCCCGCACCCGGATCGACCGAGTCGTCGACGGCGGCACGATGGTCGTCATCAACGGTCCGCGCTTTTCCTCCCGGGCCGAGTCCCAGTGGCACCAGGGCGCCGGATGGCACGTCGTGGGCATGACCGGGATGCCGGAGGCCTCGATCGCGCGAGAACTGGCACTGTGCTTCACCACCGCGTGCCTGGTCACCGATCACGATGCCGGCGTCGAGGGTGGCCCGTCGGTGTCGCACGCCGAGGTGATGCGGGTCTTCGCCGACAACATCGACCGGCTGAAGGCCGTACTGCGTGATGCCATCGGGCGACTCCCGGCGCACGAGGACGACCAGAGCGCATCGTGCCCCTGCCGCCGCGCCCTCGACGGGCAGGCCCTGCCGCTCACGTTGCCGTGAACCGGCTGGACCGGCTGCTGCCCGATGGCTGGCAGGGCCGCAGCCGGGAGGCACGCTGGCGCCGGTCGCGCGCCCGACGGGTGCTGGCCGCGGGGGTGGCCGCCGGCGCCGTACTGGTCGGGTGGAATGCCCTCGCACCACGTGCCTCAGCCACCAGGTCGATCACCGTCGCGATCCATGACCTCCCCGCCGGGCACGTGCTGACCCGCGCCGACCTGACCACCGCGCAGTGGCCGGAGTCCGTGCAGTTGCCCGGCGCGATCACCGCGCGAGCCGCCGCCGGTCAGGCGCTGACCGCGCCGGTGGGCCACGGCGAACCGGTGACCCGCAGTCGGGTCAGGGCCGCGCGGACCTGGCCGGGCGCCTCCGCCGGTCAGGTGCTGGTCGGTGTGCCGGTCTCGAACCCCACCGTTGCCGCCGTCACCCGACCCGGGGACCACGTCGACGTCTTCGCCGGCGGCAAGACCAGCCCGATCGGCACGGATCTGCTGGTCATCTCCACCACCCGGCATGCGGCGGGCGCGACCGACCGCTCTCCCCTCGTCGGCGCTGGCGGCGCGGAGTCGCCGCCGGCCCTGCTGGTGGCCTGCTCCGTCCAGACCGCCGCCCGCCTGGCCCAGGCGACACAGCTCACACCGGGCGGCGATAAGAACATCTTTCTGGCGTTGCATCCGGCTCCGTAACACAAGAGTGACCCCGCCGTGGGTGTTTTGGTTCTCGCAATGTCGAGGATTTCGGCTAGGGTCATCCCGATTGCACACATCATCGAAAGGAACACGCCCATGAAGGGCTTCAAGAACTTCATCATGGAAGGCAATTTGGTTGAACTGGCCGTTGCCTTCGTCATGGCGGCTGCGTTCGGCACCGTCGTCAAGGCCTTCGTCCAGATCATCCTGGACCTGATCGGCAAGGCCGGCGGCACCCCGAACTTCTCCGGTTACCTCCCGGGCGGCGTGCACGTCGGAGCGTTCATCACTGCAGTCGTCGCCTTCATCATCCTGGCAGCCGTGGTCTACTTCTTCGTGGTCAAGCCCTACGAGGCTGCAAAGGCTCACTTCTCCAAGGAGGAAGATGCGGAGGCCACCGAAGTCGATCTCCTCACCGAGATCCGCGATGCACTGCGGGGCGGCGCCGCACCGCAGCAGAAGTTCTAATCCTGCGGACAATCTGAGCGTCTCGCTCAACGCACGGGCATCCCGCCCGGAAATGGCATGAACATTTCCGGGCGGGATTCCCGTTTCTTTGCCTAGATTCAGGTAAGGAATAGCACCTGAATCGGGTGCCGGACGACTATCTTCCGATCACGCACATTCGGCACTCGCCAACAGGGAAATGTCGGCAATTCGAGGAGTTGTGCGCAGCGCTACTCCCAGTGCGGAGGGCGCTGCTCCTGCCACCACCGGTCGCGCTCCACCGCCTTGGTGCGTGGGTCGTCGGTGCCACCGGCGCCTGCCCAGTCGGCGTCCGTCGTCTCGGCCTCGTCGAGACGCTGCAGCGCCCGCTGCGGATCTCCCCCGGTCGCGGGCCGACTCACTCGACGGTGCCGACGCCGTCGTTGCCCGGCCAGTTCATCCTTCGGCATCAGCCGTCCCGGTGCCCCGCCGCACGTGCACAGGAGGCGGAGTGCACCGCCGACACCAGCCGTGACAGCTCCTTCGCCGGGTCGCGGAAGAGGTCGCGGGTCCAGGCGCGCTCGCACGTCCAGCCCAGCCGCTGCAACTGCTGCACCCGCAGCCTGTCCCGGTCGCGCGTTGCTTCCATCGCGCCGTAGGCCGGGCCGTCGGTCTCGATGGCGACCAGCAGGGAGCCCGGCCGCCTCGGGTCCTCGACCGCAATGTCGATGCGGTGCCGCCCGGCGCCGTGGCCGGTGCGGACCACCAGCCCCTCGGCCCGTAGCCGCCTGGCCAGGTCCGTGACGAGGGGGGTCACCGCGGCCACCTCGGCCGGCGGCAGGGTCGGCCGGTCGAGCACACTGCCGGTGGACGCCATCCGACGTCGACGTCCGCTCGGACCCACCAGCGGCGCGCCATCCGGCCGGCGGTCACCTCGACCGGTCTCACTCACCGCCTCGGGCCCGCTCGACGCCTCCTGCCGATCCATCGGGGCGACACCGCCCGCAACCCGCCGTGCGGAGCCGCCGGACGCGGCATACAGCAGGAAGTCCCGCAACATGGTGGCTCCGCGAGAGCGCAGCCGGCTGGGGTCGAGCTCGCCACCGGAGAACGACGACACGACCACCATCCGGCGGCGCGCACGCGTCATGGCGACGTTCAGCCGACGCTCGCCGCCTGCGGCGCTCAGCGCTCCGAAGCGGTGCTGCACCTCACCACCTGGCCCACGGCCGTAGCCGACCGTGAAGATGATCGCATCACGCACGTCACCCTGGACCTGGTCGACGCTCTTGACGAAGAAGGGTTCTCGTCGGTCGTCGCCGACGGCCTCGAGCAGATCGGGCTGACCGGCGAGCGCCGCACGCAGCGCGTCCTGGATGCGCTGCGCATGCCGCACGCCGAGGGTGACGACACCAAGTGACTCGCCGGGCTGCTTGCGCAGGTGGTCGAGCACCAGCTGCACCACTCGGTCGACCTCCGGCGCCGCGGACTCGCCGCCGGTGCTGCTGCCGGAAACGACGTCGAGTCGCAGGACGCCGTCATCGGCGGTGCCGGGGAAGGTCTCCAGCACGGTGGCATACATCTGGGCGTTGGCGAAGGCGATCAACCGCTCGTCGTGCGAACGATAGTGCGTCGCCAGTGATCTCACCGGCACCAGCGGCCTAAGCACGTCGAGCAGGGACTCGGGCTCGGTGCGCGCCAGCAGTTGCTCGTCGTCGCCCGCGGTCATCCGCAGGGGCGCCGGCGGCAGCTGTTGACTGTCGCCGAGCACGACGACCTGGCTGGCACGGGATATCGCGGGGATGGCCGTGGCCAGGTCGACCTGCGAACCCTCATCGAAGATCACGACGTCGAACCACATCCCGGCCGGCACGTGCACCGGCACCTCGAGGGGGCTCATCGCCCAGCACGGGGCGAGGGCACCGACGATCTCGGGAACCGCGCCCAGCAACTCACGTGGGGTGGTGTAGGCCCGCGACGCCGCCTCGTCGCGCAGCACCTCGCTCTGGTCGGGCAGGTCCCGGTCGGTCCGCTGGGCCTGGCGCACCAGGGCATCTCGCACCTGCTGCGCCGACCGGCGGACCTGCGCCGTGTCATCGTCGAGGTAGTCCCCGGCGATGCGCCGCAAGGTCGCCCCGTCGTGCTCCTCGTAGACGGGATCCGTGCCGCCGACATGCCCCAGCAACGAGGTCCACCACACGAACTCGAACTCGGCCGCGACCTGCTCGGCACTCAGGTGCCGTGCAGCGACATCGTCGATGAACGGGCCGAGCCCGTTGGCCCGCAGCTTGTCGAGCGCACCAATCACCTCGGGCACCTTGGCGAGCCGATCGGGCGCGCCCGCGAGGGCAGTCAACCGGCGCTCCAGCACGTCGAGGTCGGCATCGAGCAGGTCACCTCCCTCGGCGGTGCCGGTCAGCCGCGCGCCGAGCCACTCCAGCTCGAGCCGCAGCCGCTCGTGGCTCTGGGCGATCTCCGGCAGGTTCACCGGGGCGGCCGGCCTGGAGCCGGCGCCGGCCGCATCCCGCCAGCGTGCTTGTTGTGCCGCGGCGCGCACCAGCACGCCGTGGATGCCGCGCGGCGGCGGGCCGGGCCGCAGCAGCGACTCGGCCTGCTTGCGCAGTCGGCGACGCTCCAGACTGCCCTGGTCGATGTCGTGCTCCGTGCGGTAGTCGCGGCCGCCGGTGGCCGCGGCCAGGTCGGCGATCGGCGCATCGAACACGGCCGGCCGGAAGGTCTCCAACGTGCTGTGCACCTGGCCCATGAGCTCCAGTTGCTCCTCGGCCCGCCGCATGGTGTGTGGCGCGGGAAGTCCGACCGTGTCGCACAGCTCCTCGAGCACCCGACGGTGATCCTTGAGCCCACCGCCGGCGAGTCGTTCGACCAGCTCTCGCGTACGGCCGCCCTGATGCTCGCCGACGACGCGGGCACCGAACCAGGGGTCCGGGTCGCCGCCGACGGTCCACGCGCCCATACCGGCGGTTTCGTGCAGGGCGGTGCGCAGCTCGTCGCGGCGGGCCCGCGAGATGCCGGCAAGGTCGTCGCCACGCAGCCGCACCCGAGAGCGCGGCGCGGGCTTGCGTTCCTCCAGCTCGCTCACGCGAGACTGTGCCTCGTCGAGCGAGATGCCCCACGGACCGCGCACCCGGTGCATGGCCCGCGCGTGCGCCTGCAGCTGCTCCCGGCGGGACACCAGGTTCGACGGGGCCTGGTTGCCCATCACCGGTGCGGCGCACCGCTCGTCCAGCAGCCGCACCAGATAGCCGGCGAATCGGCCCGGAGCGGCATGCTCGGCGTACAGGTCGAGCAGCAGGTCGCCCAGCCCGGCTTGCTCGAGCCGCTCGCGCACGCCATCGATGGACGCGCGCTTGTGCGCGACGAAGAGGGTCCGCCGGCCGTCGGCGGTCAGCGCCGCGACAAGGTTGGCCGCGGTTTGGGTCTTGCCGGTGCCGGGCGGGCCCTCGACCACCATGTGCGCCCCGGCGCGCACGCCTTCGACGACATCCTGCTGCTCGCGGTCCGCGTCGACCGCCAGGTGCTCCCGGTCCAGGTCGACCACCCCGGTCTGCGGCGGTTCGGCGCCGACCTGCTGGGCCGCCTCCGGGTCACCGGCCAGCGCTGCCACGACGTGGTGCGCGGCCAGGCCGTCTCGCTGGTCGGCCAGGTCGCGCACCAGGGGCAGCTTGACGGTCGCGAAGAGCCCGACGACCAGTCGCGGGTCGATCCGGAAGTCCGCCACGTCCGCACAGGCTTGCCGAACGGCCTGAAACGCGGCAGCCGGGTCGGACCCGCTGCCTCGGGAGGCCAGGGCACAGATCTGCGCCGTGTCCAGTGAGATGCCGCACTCGCTGGTCAGGTACGCCACGAGGGCCGCGTTGACCTCGAGCCGGTCTCCCAGCTCGATCGCCAGGTCCCGGCCGTCCCTGCCGGTGGGGCGAATCACGCACGGTCGCAGCAGGACCGGGGCCACCGGGGTGCGCGAGGAGCCGGGGATGCGCCACCGGGCCATCCCGGAGGCGAGGTAGCAGGTGGTGATGCCGCGCTCGGCATACAGCTCGCCCGCCTTGTCGCGGATCGCTCGAGCCCGCCGGGTGGCATCCGTGAGCATCGTCGGCTGCCGCACCAGCTCGGACAGCGGGGCCGCGCCGGCGGAGAACAGCTTGGCCTGCCCGGCCGGGTGCGCGCCGGTCAGGTCGAGGGTGGTGTCGGGAAGGTCTCGAAACCAGAGCAGGGCGTTGCGGCCGCCGAGGTCACTCAGGTGCCGCTGCCAGGTCGTGACGCTGCGAGCGACCCGATCCGCGCGTGACACGTTCGCCCCCTGGGCCTCCAACTGCACTGGTTCGGTGGAGGTCGTCATCAGGCAAGGCTAACCGGCCGGGCCATCAGTTGCGATGCAGGAAGGCGTCGATGAACACGGAGGTGATCTGATCCGCACTTCTCGGCCGGTAGGACAGGCCATTCGTGGTCGTCGCGATCTGCTGCAGCGCGGCCGGGTCGGTGCCGTCGCCGATCGAGATGGTGACGATCTTGACCGGTTTCTGCGGGTTGTACGCGGTCTTCAGCCTGGTCAGCAGCTGGCTGAGATCCAGGCCGCCGTTCGGGTCCTCGTTCTTGCCGTCGGTGAGCACCACGACAGAGTCGACGAACGCGGGGTCGTAGGTCCTGCTCACCTCGGCGTAGGCGGCCCACACCGAGTCGTAGAGGGCGGTGTCGCCGTTTCGGGCGACCAGCTTGGGCATCTCGCCCACCGCGCCCACCAGGGCCTGCCGGAACGTGTTGGACCGGCCGGGCGGGCCGACCGGGTGGATGCCCTTCGACAGCGGCTTCCAGTCCTTGCCGGGTCCGCGCAGGTTGGTCGAGAAGGCCCACGCCCCGATCTCGGTGCTGCGCGGCATGGTGCTGAGCGCACCCAGCTCGAGGCCCCGCAACACGTCGATGCGGCTGGTGCCGGGCCTGTTCGGGTCCATCTGGTCGCTCATGGACCCCGAGACATCGACGAGGACCAGCATCCTGGCGTCCTTGGCCAGGTTGTGCCAGGTCCAGAGGGTCGCCACGGACGCCTTGCCGTCCGGTGTCCGCGCCAGGGCGACCGCCGTGCGCAGCGGACTGCCCGGCCGGCTCAGCGGCGGCCGGTGTGCCACCGGTGGGCACCCGGAATCCCGCCCGGTGCAGGGTGGCCTGGCCCGAGGTGGAGGTCAGGGCATATTGCAGCGCGTTCATCGCGCCGGCCGGCGCCGTCGACCCCTTGACGGGAGTGACCCACTGATACTGCAGCTGCGGCGTCGCCGGAGCGGGCTGCAGCGCGCTCAGCGGCGTCTTGGGGTGGGCCGCGTTGAAGCTCACCAGCTCATGCTCGGACACCGGGAAGAGCCGGGCGGAGTCGGGCGAGTCGGTGGCCTTCGCCTCGAGGGTCTGCAGGCGGCTTGTCGCACTCGCCGGCGGTGCTCGGGCCGCCGCCGGTCAAGGCCTTGGCACCGGCCACGCCCGCCACGATCAGGACGCAGACGGCACCGGCCGCCACGGCATACCGCCGATTTGTGCGCAACGACGCGGTCTCGGTGTGTCTGCCCATAGTGGCCGGTAGGTTACCGGCCAGTTCGCCCCCGGGGCCAACCGTTCGAAGAACCTGCACAACTTAACCGGCCTGTCGGTGCCTGAGAGGCCACGCAACCTGATTGGCTGAGCCTGCGGACGTATGCCGTCAGCACCGCTCGCAACGCCCGTCGACGCGGTGTCACCGGCACCAAGAGATCCTAGGAGGGACACCCGATGACCTGGTTCTGGCAGCGCACGCCGACGCAGGAGTCCACGCCGCCCGCCGGCCCGAAGGCGCGCAAGGACCACGGCCAGGGCCCGCCCTCCGTGCCGCATCCGGCGAACCTGGCCATGGACCGGAGCAAGGTCATCAGCCACGGGTTGCGCTGGACCGCCAGCTGGTCGTTGCGCACGATCGTCATCCTGGCCGCCCTGTGGGGGGTCCTGCAGGTGCTGACCTTCTTCTGGTCGGCGCTGCTGCCGGTCGCGCTCGCCCTCGTCGTGTCAACCGTCCTGTGGCCGCTGGCGCGCTGGCTGCGCTCGAAGGGTTTCCCACCCGCGCTCGCCGCGGTTGCCTCGATGGTCGGCGTCTTCCTCGTCATCGGCGGTCTCATCGCGGCGATCGCGCCGTCGGTCAGCTCCCAGTGGAGCAACCTGACCGACAAGGCCATCTCCGGCGTCGACCAGGTGCAGACCTGGCTGCAGGGGCCGCCGTTCCACGTCAGCCATCACCAGATCAACAGCTTCGGCCAGACGATCACGGACAAGATCCAGCAGAGCGGCAACCAGATCGCGTCCGGCGTCTTCTCCGGCGTCTCGGTCGCGGGTCACGTGCTGATCGACCTGATCGTCACGCTCGTTCTCACGTTCTTCTTCATCAAGGACGGCCCCCGGTTCCTGCCGTGGCTGCGGCTGATCACCGGCCGGCACGCCGGGGCGCACCTGACCGAGGCGCTCTCGCGTGCCTACGCCACTCTGGGCGGATTCATTCGCACCCAGGCCATCGTGAGCGCCGTCGACTCGACCTGCATCTTCATCGGGCTGGTCGTCCTGGGGGTGCCGCTCGCCGCGCCGCTGGCGATCATCACGTTCTTCGGCGGGTTCATCCCGATCGTGGGAGCGTTCGTCGCCGGTGTCCTCGCGGTGCTGGTCGCCCTCGTCACCAAGTCGGTGACCACCGCGATCATCGTGCTGATCATCATCGTGCTCGTGCAGCAACTGGAGGGGCACATCCTCTCGCCGCTGCTGCAGAGCCGTTCGATGAGCTTGCACCCCGCGCTCGTGCTGCTGTCGATTGCCCTTGGTGGTGACGAGTTCGGCATCATGGGAGCGTTCTTCGCGGTGCCGGTGGTCGCGATAGTCGCCGTGCTGCTGCGCTATCTCGGCGAGCAGATCGACCTGCGCACCGGCGACCTGCAGCTGGTCGAGGTGGAGTCGATGACGCCGGAGGGGCAGTATGCCGCCGCGTCGAGTGTGCGACGCGGGCTCGAGATGCGGGCGCACGACCGGAGCGACTGACACGGCTGCCACTCCCCGGTTGGGTGCGGGCTCAGCGGCGGCGGCGCCCTGCCTTGGCCGGCAGGAGGTTCTTGCCGCCGTGCAGCACCATGATCAGCTGGGCGAAGGCGGTGTCGGCCTTCTCCGTGCGAGCGAAGGTCGTCAGGGCCAGTGCCGGAGAGAAACGTTGCCGCGCAACGGCCTTGGCATAGGTGAACTCCCGCAGACCGTCGGCGCCATGAATGCGTCCGAACCCCGAGTCCCCGACGCCGCCCATCGGCAGTGCCGGAATCGCGGCAAAGGTGATGATGCCGTTGATCGCGGTGCTGCCGCAGCGTAGCCGGTGCGCCAGCTCAGGTCCCCGCGCCGCGGAGAAGACGGTGGAGCCCAGCCCGTAACGCCCGGCGTTGGCCGCCTCGACGGCCTCGTCCATCGACGACACCCTCGTCACGGTCACTGTCGGCCCGAAGGTCTCCTCAGTGACCGCTGTCGAGTCCTCAGGCACGTCAACGAGGATCGTCGGGGCCACGAAGCGCTCCCCCACGGCCTCCGCGCCGCCGAGGACCGCGCGTCCGCCCCGGCGGAGGGCGTCGTTCACATGATCGCGAATGACGTCGATCTGCTTGGGCAGCGTCATCGGGCCGTATTGCGCGTCCTGTCGGTCGCCGTGCCGGATCTCGCGAGCGATGGCGGTCAGCCTGGCCAGAAAGTCGTCGTAGACCCGCTCGTGCACATAGATCCGCTCGACGCCGAGGCAGGTCTGGCCGGCATTCGAGAAGGCGCCCCAGGCGGCGGCCTCGGCGGCGGCGTCCAGGTCGGCGTCCTCATCGACGAGCAGCGCGTCCTTGCCGCCGGCCTCGATGATGACCGGGGTCAGGGTCTCGGCGCAGGTCGCCATCACCTTCTTGCCCGTTGCCGTCGACCCGGTGAAGGCGAGCTTGTCGACGCCGGCCCGGCACAGGGCCGCTCCGACGTCACCACCGCCGAAGAGCACCTGCACCAGGTGACGGCCGGGCAGGACCTGCTCCATCGTGTCGGCGAGCCACCGTCCGGTGGCGGGAGTCAGCTCGCTCGGCTTGAAGACCACCGTGTTGCCGGCCGCGAGGGCGTAGCCGATCGAGCCCATCGGGGTGAAGACCGGATAGTTCCAGGGGCCGATGACGCCGATCACCCCGAGCGGTCGACGCTCGAGGCTCGCCGCCTGGTTGATCATGAGCGCCCCGCTGAACACCTGTTTGCGGCCGAGCACCTTCTCCGCATGCCGGGTGGCCCAGGCCAGGTGCTCGATCGCCAGACCGATCTCCAGCTGCGCATCCGCAATCGGCTTGCCGGTCTCGTCATGGACGATCCGGGCAAGCTCGGGCACACGGCGAGCGAGCAGCCCGCGCCAGCGATCGAGGACCTCCTTGCGCCCGGCGAAACCCAGCCCTTCCCACCAGTCGACCTCCTCCCGGGCACGCGCCACGGCCTCGGCGACGCGCGATGCGTCGTCGACCGGCGGGCTGGCCACCACGTCGCCGGTGGTCGGGTTGATGGACTGCAAGGTAGTGCTCATCGAGATGCTCCTGCCGTGGCCGCCGTGCGGGTCGTCGGTCGCGCCAGTGCGATCTGCGGAAGCGGCGCGCGCCCACGGATCAGGTCGGCGGCACGTTCGGCGATCATGATGGTGGGTGCGTTGGTGTTGCCGCGCGGGACCTCCGGCATGACGGAGGCGTCGACCACCCGCAGACCGTCGATGCCGTGCACTTTCAGCTGCGCGTCGACGACCGCGTCGGGCCCGGTGCCCATCGCGCAGGTGCCGACCGGGTGGTAGAGCGTCTGCGTCGTGGCTCGAATGTGCGTTTCGAGGTCCTGGTCACTGACCCGCCTCCCGTCGTCCGCGCTCGGCATGAAGGCCGGCCCCAGCATGCGTGCCAGCGGCCCGGACGTGGCGATGTCGAAGGTCTGCCGCACGCCGAGCGTGATGGCATCGAGGTCCTCACCCCGGTCGTAGTAGGCCGGGTCGATCTCCGGGTGCCACCGCGGGTCCGTCGAGCGCAGGCGGATCTGGCCGCGGCTGGCGACGTTGATCAACGTGGTGCCGACGGTGACCAGGCGCTGGTTGGACTCGCGCTCGGCATTGTCCCAGTAGCCGGTCGGGGCGATGACGGACTGCAGATCCGGAGCCGGCAGATCCTCGCGGCTGCGCCAGAATCCGCCTGCCTCGGCGAGATTCGAGACCAGCGGTCCCCTGCCGAGGAACTTGGCTCGTGCAAGGTTCGCCGGAGTGTTGAGATCGAGGAGGTCGGTCGTGCCCGTCGTCTTCCAGATCAGCGGGACCAGCGGATGATCCTGCAGGTTCTGGCCCACGCCGGCAAGGTCGGCGACGACGTCGACCCCCGTCTCGCGCAGGTGCGCGCCGGGGCCGATGCCCGAGAGCATCAGCAGCTGGGGCGAGTTGATGGCTCCGCCGCACAGCAGCACCTCGGCCTCGGCGTATGCCGTGTGGTCCTCGCCCTGGTGACGATAGGCGACACCGACGGCGCGACCGCCTGCCATGACGATTCTGGTCGCCAGCGCATCGGTGATCACCGTCAGGTTCGCACGCCCACGCGCCGGCTGCAGATACGCCTTCTCGGTCGAGCAGCGGCGCCCCTTGTGGCAGGTGACCTGATACTGCCCGGCACCTTCCTGCTCCGCGCCGTTGAAGTCATCGGTGCGTCGCATCCCGGACTCGACCGCCGACTCGACCCATGCATGCGACAGCGGATGAGTCGTGCGTCGGTCCTCGACGCGCAGCGGACCCTGCGTGCCGTGGTAGGGACCGCTCAGACGCGAATTGTGCTCCGCCTTGATGAAATACGGGAGGACATCCTCATACGCCCAACCCTGCGCACCGTAGGTGTCACGCCACCCGTCGAAGTCGACGGGGTTCGCCCGGATGTAGATCATCGCGTTCATCGAGGAGCACCCGCCGAGTGCCTTCATCCGCGGCCATGAGCCTCGGCGTCCGGCCAGCTGCTTCTGCTCGGTGATCTGGTAGTTCCAGTCCCATTTGCTGCGCCAGGTGGTGTAGAACGCTGCCGGGATATTGACCTCGTCGACATCCGAGGAGGGTCCGGCCTCCAACAGGGTCACGGTGGTGGCCGGGTCCTCGGTGAGGCGTGCGGCCAGCACCGCACCCCCGCTTCCGCCGCCGATGATGACGTAGTGCGACATGTGTCCTCCGGGAGGTGACGCACCGTGGTCCACGGCGCGATGGTCGGTCCTGGGCAAAGCGCGATACTGGGCAGCGGAGATCTCGCCCGTGACTACAGGGTGCGGGCGATGAGCTCCTTCATGATCTCGTTGGTGCCTCCGTAGATCTTCTGCACGCGTGCGGCGGCGTACGCCCTGGCGATGGGGTATTCGAGCATGTACCCGTACCCGCCGAAGACCTGCAGGCAACGGTCGATGACCTCGCACTGCTTCTCCGTGGCATACCACTTCGCCATGGACGCAGTCGACGCGTCGAGCTCGCCCAGAAGGTGCTGCTGGATGCAGTGATCGACGAGTGTGCGCACCGCGCGGGCTTCGGTCGCACACTCGGCGAGCACGAAGCGGGTGTTCTGGAACTTCATCAGCTCCCGGCCGAATGCCTGACGCTCCTTGGCGTATGCGACGGTCTGCTCGACCGCGACCTCCATGCCCTTGGCCGCGGCGACCGCAATGATGAGCCGCTCCTGCGGCAACTGCTCCATCAGCTGGATGAACGCCTGACCCTCTTCGCCGCCGAGCACATTGTCCTTCGGGACGCGCATGTCCGCGAAGAACAGCTCCCGGGTGTCCTGGCCGGGCATCCCGATCTTCTTCAGGACCCGTCCGCGCTCGAAACCGTCGAGACCGTCGGTCTCGGCCACGACGAGCGACAGGCCCTTGCCGCCCTCGTCCCCGGTGCGGGTGACGATGATGATCAGGTTCGCGTGACTTCCATTGGTGATGAACGTCTTTGAACCGTTGATGACGTAGTGGTCGCCGTCGAGGCGGCCGGACGTGCGCAGATTCTGCAGATCAGATCCGGCGCCGGGCTCGGTCATGGCGATGGCTCCCACGAGTTCGCCGGTGGCCAGCTTCGGCAGCCACCGCTGCTTCTGCTCCTCCGTCCCGTACCTGTAGATGTACGGCGCGACGATCGTGCTGTGCACGCTGTAGCCGAAGGCGTCGTCCCCTGCTGCGGCCTGCTCCTCCATGACGACGGCTTCGTGGGCGAAGGTTCCGCCACCGCCGCCGTATTCCTCGGGAATCGCCATGCACAGCAGGCCTGCCTGCCCCGCAGCGTTCCAGAACTCACGGTCGACCTGATGCTGCTCCGCCCAGCGGTCGTGGTTGGGGACCGACTCCTTCTCGAAGAACGTGCGAGCGAGATCGCGCACATCGTCGAGCTCTTCGGTCATCCACGGTGAGCGGTAGGTGCTGGTCAGTTGCATTGTCAGTCCTCGTCATTCTGCGTCGTGGAGTCTGCGGCCGGGGCCTGCGGACCGCGCACTGCGGCGATCGGCAGGCCGTGCTCGCGACCCCAGGTCTCCCATTCGTCGGCCGTGCGCCTGCTGAACGCCGCCTCGAGGTCCTCCCGGCTCCCCTCGACTCCAAGCTGCTCGGTCAGGTTCTTCCAGAAGTGGCTCTCGATTGCGGCGAGAGCGATGAATCCCGCTGCCGTCGGGTAGATCCCGTAGGCGGGAAGGCCGCCGCCGAGGAATCCACCCGACGCGGTCATGCCGTGGACCCTGGGCTGTGCCATCGACTCGGCGACGTCGCTCAGCGCGACCTCGCGATGCGCGCCCTCACCGGTGCTAGCGCGCTGCAGCAGCGTCGCGAGCCCGTCGGCGACCGCCCGCTCGGCGCCGGCCAGGTCGGCAATGAGCACGGCAGGCATCTGCGGTGGCTGCAAGGTGCCGACACTCGCCTGATAGGTCAGATCGTGTCCCGCGACCTCGGCCTGCTCGCCCGGATGACCGACGATCGACACGGCGCACAGCTGCGGAGCCCGCGCGTGCAGCGTCGGCCAGTCGAGTCCGAGTCGGGCGAGCGCCGAGGGCCGGCTGGACGTGACGAGCAGGTCGGTCTGGCTCAGCAGAGTCCAGAGCTTCTCCCGCTCGGCACCGTCCTTGAGGTCCAGGGTCACGACGTCCTGCCCGTCGACCAGTTGCGCATAGTAGGCAGCGGCGCCGAAGGCAAGCGGGTCGCCGTTCGGCGGCTCGATCTTGGTGACGTGGGCGCCGAGGGCACACAGCCTGGCTGCGGCCGCCGGACCAGGCAGGTTGATCGCCAGGCTGACGACCCGAACGTCAGCCAGGGGAAGGTCGCTCACCCTAGAAGCTCTCATCCGAAGCTGCTTTCGCGACGAGCCAGTCGCTGGGCTCGAAGCGGGGACCGTAGGCCTTCGCCAGTTCGCGGGCCCGTGCCACGAATCCGGACAGGCCGCCCGCGTAGCCCTCCATGAACTGCACGGCGCCGCCGTAGAGCGGCGGGAAGCCGATGCCGAAGATCGACCCGATGTTGGCGGCCGCAGCGGAGTCGATCACACCCTCTTCGAAGCACTTCGCGGTCTCCAGGGCCATGACGAACAGGTAACGGTCCTCGATGTCGCGCAGCGGCATCTCGAGCCCGGCCTTCGTGTAGTGCTCACGCACACCGGGCCACAGCTTCTTGGGACCATCGCTCGGGTAGTCGTAGAACCCCGCTCCCGCGGCGCGACCCTTACGGCCGAACTCGTCCACCATCTGGTCGATCAGGGCGCTGCCCGGCTGGTCGGGCAGCGCCTCGCCGGCTGCCTTCGCCGCCTTCTCTGCCTCGGCACGCACGTGCTGAGGCAGTGTCAGGGACACCTCGTCGAGCATGGTGAGCGGCGCTGCAGGGAAACCGGCCATCGTCGCGGCGCGCTCCACGGTCGCCGGGTCCACGCCCTCGCCGACCAGTGCCACACCCTCCATGATGAGGGTGCCGAAGACACGGCTGGTGAAGAAGCCGCGGCTGTCGTTGACGACGATCGGGATCTTGCCGATCTGCTGCACGAGGTCGATGGCGCGGGCCAGCGCCGCATCGGAGGTCTGCTTGCCACGAATGATCTCGACGAGCTTCATCTTGTCGACCGGCGAGAAGAAGTGCAGACCGATGAAGTCCGCGGGGCGTGAGACGTTCTTGGCGAGCGAGGTGATCGGCAGCGTGGAGGTGTTCGAGCACAGCAGTGCGTCGTCACCGAGCACCTGCTCCGCCTCGGTGAACACCTTCGCCTTCAGGTCGCCGTCCTCGAAAACAGCCTCGATGACCGCGTCGCAGCCACGAAGGTCGGCGGCATCGGCGGTAGGCGTGATGCGAGCCAGGATCTCGTCGCGGCTCTCCTGCGTCATCCGGCCCTTGGCGACCTTCTTGTCCAGCAGCGTGCTGCTGTAGGCCTTGCCCTTGTCGGCGCCCTCGGCAGAGACGTCCTTCAGGACGACGTCGATGCCTCGGGTGGCGCACGCGTAGGCGATCCCGGCACCCATCATTCCGGCCCCGAGCACTCCGACCCGGCCGACCTTCGACGGCTCAATCTCCTTGGGCCGCAACGCACCCGAGTTGATCTTCTGCAGGTCGAAGAAGAACGCCTGGATCATGTTCTTGGCGATCGGGCCGGTGACCAGGCCGGTGAGGTAGCGCGACTCGATCCGGCTGGCGGTGTCGACATCCACCTGCGCGCCCTCGACGGCAGCCGACAGGATCGCGCGGGGGGCCGGGTAGGCGGCACCCTTGAGCTGCTTGCGCAGATTGGCGGGGAAGGCCGGCAGGAACTGGGCCAGCTTGGGGCTGGCCGGCGTGCCACCGGGCATCCGGTAGCCCTTGCGGTCCCAGGGCTGGGTGGCCGCGTCCGCGTCGTCCTTGTGGGCCAGCACCCAGGCTCGCGCTGCCGGCAGCAGCTCGTCCTGGGTCTCGACGACCTCGTCGACCAGGCCCTTCTCCTTCGCCTGGACCGGGCCGCGCTGCTGACCCTGCAGCAGCCAGTCCATCAGTGCCGACTGCAGTCCGAGCATCCGGACGGTGCGGGTGACTCCGCCGCCACCGGGGAGCAGCCCGAGGGTGACCTCGGGGAAGCCGAACTTCGTCTTGGCGCCGTCGACCGCGATGCGGTGGTGCGCGGCCAGAGCAATCTCCATGCCGCCACCGAGCGCGGTGCCGTTCAGGGCGGCAACCACGGGTTTGCCGATCTGCTCGAGTCGACGCAGCTGCGACTTGATCTTCTCGATCTCCTCGAAGAACGCCTTGGCGTCGTCGGGCTGCACGGCCTGCAGCTTGCTCAGGTTGCCCCCGGCGAAGAAGGTCTTCTTGGCGCTCGCGAGCACGACACCGGTGAGCTCCTCGCGCTCGGCCTCGAGGCGGTCGATCGCGGCGCCCATCCCGGCTGCATACCGCTCATTCATGGTGTTGGCGCTGGCCTGCGGGTCGTCCAGGGTCAGCGTCACGATGCCGTCGGCATCCCGGTCGTAGCGGACAGCGGTCTGCTGGTCAGTTGTCTGAGTCATTGAATTTCCTTGAAGTCGTTGGGTGTTCAGACGCGCTCGACGATGGTGGCGATACCCATCCCGCCGCCGACGCAGAGGGTGGCCAGGCCGCGGCGCAGGTCTCGACGCTCGAGCTCGTCGACCAGGGTGCCGAGGATCATCGCGCCGGTTGCGCCCAGCGGGTGGCCCATCGCGATCGCGCCGCCGTTGACGTTGACCCGGTCGTGGGAGATGTCGAGGTCGCGCATGAACCTCATGGGCACGGCGGCGAAGGCCTCGTTGATCTCGAGGAGGTCGATGTCGGACGCCTTGAGGCCGGCCTTGGCGAGTGCCTTGAGCGCAGCCGGCTTCGGGCCTGTCAGCATGATGGTCGGGTCGGCCCCACTAACCGCCACCGCGAGCACCCTGGCTCGGGGTCGCAGACCGAGGTCCCGGCCTACCTGCTCGGTGCCGATCAGCATGAGCGCTGCGCCGTCCACAATGCCGGAGGAGTTGCCGGCGTGGTGGACGTGCTCGATCTGGTCGACCCAGTGGTACTTCTCCAACGCGACCGCGTCGAAGCCACCCATCTCACCCATGTCCTTGAACGACGGCTTCAGGCCGGCAAGTGACTCCGCCGACGTGCCCGGGCGGATGGTTTCGTCGTGGTCCAGGACGGTCAGACCGTTGCGGTCGACAACCGGGACGATGGAGCCCTTGAAGTAGCCGGCCTCCTGCGCATGCGCGGCGCGCGCATGCGACTGTGCCGCGAACTCGTCGACGTCGGTGCGGCTGAAACCCTCGATCGTGGCGAGCAGGTCGGCGCCGATGCCCTGCGGGATGAAGTCGGTGGCGATCGCCGTTGCGGGATCCGCCGCCCACGCTCCACCGTCGGAGCCCATGGGCACCCGCGACATCGACTCGACGCCGCCGGCGATGATCAGGTCTTCGAAACCGGACCGGACACGGGAGGCGGCCTGATTGACCGCCTCGAGGCCGGAGGCGCAAAAACGGTTGAGCTGCACCCCGGCGACGGTCTCGGGCAGGCCGGCCGCGAGGGCGGCCGTCTTGGCGATGTCCTGGCCCTGGTCCCCTACCGGACCGACCACGCCGAGCACGATGTCGTCGATGCGCGCCGGGTCGAGCTCCGGGTTGCGCTTGCGCAGCTCATCGATCAGCCCGACCACCAGATCGATGGGCTTGATCTCGTGCAGTGAGCCGGTCTTCTTGCCGCGACCTCGCGGCGTGCGGATGGCGTCGTAGACGAGCGCCTGGGGAATCTCAGCCATGTTCAAAGCTCCTGGGTTTGCGTCGGTGCTCCGCAGCCGGGGCATCCGACGGCGTGCGTCGGCTACCCCACAGTAACACTTACAGTGACACTGTCAATGGCGCTAGGGTGACCGCACACCGCGGACGACGATCACGCTGGTCCATAACAGCAATGATGGCCGCGAGTGGTCGTGTCCAGACCCCGACCTGACAAGGAATCTCGCCAGATGAGCACAACCACCGGGCAGCACCCCGTCGAGCACATCCGAGCGGAGGTCATCGATCAACGACAGCGGACCGTCAGCGAGCTGTTCCGGTGGCGCACCCGGCAGACGCCCGACCGACCGGCGTTTCGCTACCTCGTCGGGTCGGCCTGGGAGTCGGTCACCTGGTCGCAGACGAAGGAGCAGGTCTACGCCCTTGCCGCGGGCTTGATCGACCTGGGTCTCGAGCTCGAGGATCGAGTGGCCATTGCCTCCAGCACGCGGTATGAGTGGGCCGTTGCCGATCTGGCGATCATGTGCGCGGGTGCGGCGACCACCACGGTCTATCCGACGTCGATCGCCCAGGACGTGACGTTCATTGTGCGCGACTCCGGCTGCCGGGTGGTCTTCGCCGAGGACGACGCCCAGATCGCCAAGCTGCGCGAGCACCGCGACGAGCTGCCGGAGGTGGCCCAGGTGGTGACCTTCGAGGGCACCGCGGATGGCGACTGGGTGATCTCGCTGAACGACCTGCGAGCGCGCGGGCTGCGCCGGCTCGCGCGGGAGGCGAACCTGGTCGACGATCGCATCGACGGCACGACCGAGGAGCACCTCGCCACCCTCATCTACACGTCCGGCACCACCGGCCGGCCCAAGGGCGTGCGCCTGCCGCACAGGTCATGGACCTATGAGGCGGCGGCCTGCGCCGCCATGGGCATCCTGCGCCCGGACGACCTGCAGTTCCTCTGGCTGCCGATGGCCCACGCCTTCGGCAAGATCCTGCTGCTCGTTCCGTTGCAGGTGGGCTTCGAGACCGCCATCGACGGGCGGGTCGACAAGATCATCGACAACCTGCCGGTCATCCGGCCCACCTTCATGGGTGCCGCTCCGCGCATCTTCGAGAAGGCCTACGGCGGGATCGCCACGATGATGGCGGACGAGGGCGGCGCGAAGGCCAAGCTGTTCGACTGGGCCAGTGGCGTGGGCGGTCGCTGGGTCGACGCGCAGGAGGCGGGCAGGCGGCCGGGGCCGGGACTGAAGGCCCAGCACCTCCTCGCCGACCGGCTGGTCATGGCCAAGGTCCGTCAGCGGTTCGGCGGCCGGGTCCGGTTCTTCCTGTCCGGATCCGCGATGCTCAACACCGACGTCGCCCGCTGGTTCGCGGCGACCGGGATGTTCATCGCCGAGGGCTACGGGATGACCGAGTCGGGTGCCGCGAGCACGGTGACTCGCATTGATCGGTTCCGGATCGGCAAGGTCGGGTGGCCGCTGTCCGGCACCGAGGTGCGGATCGCCGACGACGGCGAGGTGCTGATCCACGGGCCCGGTGTCATGTCGGGCTACCACAACAATCCCGAGGCCACCGCCGAGGCGCTGGACGAGGACGGCTGGCTGCACACCGGTGACATCGGCGAGATCGACGACGACGGCTTCCTGCGCATCACCGACCGCAAGAAGGAGCTGTTCAAGACATCCAACGGCAAATATGTCGCACCGTCGCTGATCGAGGCGAAGTTCAAGGGGATCTGCCCCTACGTCAGCAACTTCCTCGTGCATGGCCCGAACCGCAACTTCGTCTCGGCCCTGGTGACCCTGGACGCCGACGCGATCACCGGCTGGGCGGCGAAGCAGGGTCTGGCCCATGGGTCGTATGCCGAGATCGTCACCTCGCCGCAGGCACGTGAGCTCGTGCAGTCCTACGTCGACACCTTGAACGACGGCCTGAACCGGTGGGAACAGATCAAGCGGTTCACCATCTTGGGTCGAGACCTGACCGTCGAGCACGGCGAACTCACCCCGAGCCTGAAGCTGCGACGCAAGGTCGTCGGTGAGACCTTCGGCGCCGAGTTGGACGCGCACTACGCCGATTCCTGATCGCGAAACCCTGAAGGAGCGGGTGCCGGCAGTCGCCGACACCCGCTCCTTCTGCTTCCTGGGTGGACGGATCAGAGGTCGGGCATGCCGAACCCTGTGCACGTCGGCTTGAAGCTGCTCGAGCCGTTGTTCAGGAAGTTCATCGTGAGCTGCAGTGTCGGGTCGTCGAGGGTCAGCCCGATGTGACCGGTTTGGTCGGCCGGGCAGTAGTTCTGGATGGTGACGTTGGTCGCAGGCGCCGGCAAAGCCCCATTCGTGTAGGGCGTCAGCAGTTCGTCCTGCGTGGTCAGGATCGACAGGTACTTCGGTCCAGTGGGCAGCGGAACGGCGTCCAGCCCCTTGAGGTAGGCGCTGCCGACCAGTTGGTCCCGCACACCCGGCATATCGAGCGTGCCGAACGCGAGACCAGGGAAGCCTGCGACACCCATGGCGCTGGCGAGCGAGGTGAACCCGTCAACGGTCGTCCCATTGCTGCTCTGGGACCAGCCGACGTAGTGCGCGACCTGGGTGTTGCCGCCGTAGCGCTTGATGTAGTCGATTGGCAGCAGTCCGCCCTGTGACCACCCGACGAGGTCGACTTTGGCCGCGCCCGTCGAGGCCCGCACCTTCGTCACGAAGTTCGCGAGCTGCTGGACCGATGTCGGCACGGGGGCCAGTCCGGAGGCTCGGCCCAGGGACAGGGCGTCGAAGCCGTAGTTGAGGGAGTACACGCAGTAGCCGGCGTTCTTCAGCGCCGGCGCGGTCTTGACGAAGGTCGAGCCCATGTTGTCCAGCGTCCCCGGCACCAGGATGACCGGGTTCGGGTGGATCGCGGTGGGCTTGCAGGACCAGTCGTTGCCCCCGGCGAGGGCGTTCGGGGCGGCCACGTAGTTGACGAGCGCGTTGGCCAGATTGCCTTCGGGCAGGGTGGCGGCGTGCGCCGGCGCGGCCGCAGTGGCCAACATGCCACCCGCTGCCATCGCGGCGACTGCCGCCGTGCGGACGGTGGCTTTGCGAGACATCTTGCGCTTCAAGGGAACCTCCGTGGGTTCGTTGCTCTCGAGGTGATGCGTGCACATCCCGGACCGGGTTCCGAGGTGACGCGGATCACCATAGAGTGACAGCAACAGTGTCACTGTTGCAATAGTCGTCTCATTTTTAGCCGCGACCTGTGCGACGATGTCGCTCATGTCGCAGACTCCGATGCCCGAGCTCACACTCAACGAGCTCGTCGCACGGTCCGGCCTCGCAGTCCGGACAATTCGGTTCTACACGGGCCGCGGAATGCTGCCCGCACCGATCCGGCGCGGCCGGTCGGCCTACTACACCGCCGACCATCTCGCACGTCTCGAACTGGTGCGTGAGCTGCAGGCCCACGGATTCACCCTCGCCGCCATCGAGAGCTATCTGGCCCGGATCCCCCAGGACGCCAGCCCCGAGACCATCGCGCTGCATCGCACCCTGCTGGCCCCGTGGATGCCCGACCTTCCGGAGATCCTGGCTCTTCCTCAGCTGGAGGAGCGCGCCGGACGCTCGCTGAGCCAGGACGACCTCGACACGCTGCAGGCCCTCGGCATCGTGCAGCCCGAAGGCGATCGCTACCACGTCGCCGTCGCCCACCTGTCCGTCGCGGTGTCCATCCTCGACCTCGGGCTGCCGAAGTCGGCCGCTGTCGCGGCGCAGGCCATCTTCACCGCCCACGGTCGGGCCATCGCGGACGAGCTGACGGAAGTGTTCCGCACACTCGTGTGGCCCGTATACAAACAGGCGGATGTGCCCGCCGATCAGCTGCGCGAGACGGTCGAACGCTTCAAGCCCCTGACGATCGCCGCGCTGGTCACGGCCTACGAGACCGCGGTCAACGAGACCAAACGCGAGGCCGCTGCCCGGCGCACGTCCGACGACGCGGACGGGATCACCACCGCCTGAGTGGCCGACCGGGATGCCAGGGTGCCCGCCGCGCTCGGGTACGGTATATCTCGCGTCCGCGCTCGCACGCCACCACCTTCGTGGCCCGGTGAGTGCTGATGCACGCAGACCGGGAAAGCACCACTCGGGAGCCTCAGGTCTCCGGGGCGCCAACCAGTCTCCGCCCTCGTAGCTCAGGGGATAGAGCACCGCTCTCCTAAAGCGGGTGTCGGCAGTTCGAATCTGCCCGAGGGCACACACAAAACCGCAGGTCAGCGGCTTGCGCGGGACCATCGACGTAGTGGCCGGAGCAAAGCCCCTCGGTTTGCCGACTCGGACACGGGACCAGCCCTGTGGAAGCTCACACGCTGTCGAAGCCATGCGCCACGGTGGGCTGAGCGATTCGCACGAGCAGCAGCCGTCGCCATGCCGTGCCGAGAGTCCACTGCACAGCGTCGGTGCGGTATTCGAAAATCGGTCAGCGCCGACCACACCTCGGTACGTGACTCGGACCCGCCAGCGGCCGCTGGCGTGGTGGCCAATCACGCCGACTCCTTCGGGTCCGGTGGCCAGACGACCAGATGATCGCCATCTAGAAGCAGCGTCTACCGGTCTTCACTGCGGGCGCGAACCGGACGGCTCGGGTCACGGTGTGCACGGCAGTGTTCTGGCTGCCGGTGATTGCCAACCCCACGGCTGCCTTGAGCTCGCGCCAACTGCGGGCGAAGGGATGCGCGCGGGCGATGCTCGGAGAGCGAATGGTGTGGCGTGGGCGAGCAGTGCGAGCTGCGTCGTTTACAGTGTCGGTATGACTTCGGCCCGTGCCGGTGACCCGGCTCGGGCCGGTGTACGCAGGAGCCTGACGGGCTGGGGCCGTACGGCCGCGTCGGTGGCCGACGTGTTCACCGTCGACGATGATGAGCAGGTCGCAATGCTTGTCGGCAGCGCGGGTCGGCGAGGGGTACTTGCCCGAGGGTTGGGCCGCAGCTATGGGGACGCCGCCCAGAACGCGGGGGGCCTGGTGCTCGATATGACCGCTCGGCGGGCGATTCTGCAGGTCGACGAGGCGACCGGGGTCGTGGAGGTAGAGGCCGGCGTCAGCATGGACCAGCTGATCCGTGAGCTGTTGCCGCTGGGGTGGTTCGTCCCGGTGAGCCCGGGCACCCGGCAGGTCACCGTCGGCGGCGCGATCGCCGCGGACGTGCATGGTAAGAACCATCATCGGGATGGGAGCTTCGGGGCTCATGTGCAGGAGTTGACGCTGGTCACCGGAGATGGCCGGGTGCGTCGCGTCGTCGCGGGCGAGCCGCTGTTCTGGGCCACCGTCGGTGGCATGGGTCTGACCGGGGTGATCTTGCGTGCCCGGATCCGGATGAAGTGCGTGCGCACGTCCACCCTGCTGGTCGACACGCGGCGGTGCGCCAACCTGGACGACGTGCTCGCTCAAATGGAAGACGATGACCGGTATGACTACTCGGTCGCGTGGGTGGACTGCCTGGCCCGTGGTGCAGCCCTCGGACGGTCGGTGCTGACTCGCGGCCGGTTCGCGACGGTCGATGAATTGCCCGCTCCCCGCCGGGATCACCCGTTGACCTTCACGTCCCGCACTCGGCTGGCGGCGCCGCCCGGGTGGCCGAATGGGCTGTTGAACCGGTACAGCGTCGGCGCGTTCAACGAGGCGTGGTTCCGAAAGGCGCCCAGGGCACGGATGGGGCAACCGCAGTCGGTTGGCGCATTCTTCCATCCGCTGGACGGTGTCGCCGGGTGGAACCGGATCTATGGCAGCAGCGGGTTCCTGCAGTACCAGGTGCTGGTGCCGCTGGACTCGCCCGACGCCATCCGTCAGGTGGTGGCGTCGTTCAGTAGCAATGGGCTCGCCTCGTTCCTGTCCGTCCTGAAGCGGATGGGGTCGGGCAACCCGGGGTACCTGTCATTTCCGCGGCCGGGATGGACGCTGACCCTTGACATCCCCGCGGGCGACCCCGCGACAGGCATGCTGCTGGACCGGCTCGATGAGAAGATACTCGAGGTCGGGGGGCGGTCCTACTTCGCGAAGGACTCCCGGATGACTGCCCGCAGCGCTCACGCCATGTATCCGCGACTTTCCGAGTGGCGCGAGGTCCGGGACCGGTTCGACCCCAACGGTGTGTTCACCTCCGACCTCGCACGAAGGGTGCAACTGTGAAGGATGCGATGCAGAACGTTCAACGTGTGGTCGTGATCGGTGGGACCTCGGCGATCGCGTTGGCAACCGTGCGCGAGTGGATGAGCCAACGCCCGGGCCTGCAGGTGGTGCTAGCCGCGCGACCCACGCCGGCTCGTGCGGACGTCGCGAACGAGCTGCGCGGCGAGGGCGCCGTCGTCAGCGAGCACGACCTTGAGCTGACGGACCCCACCCTTGCCCGAGCGCAGATCGAGACGGTTTTTGCAGGAGGCCCGGACATCGATGTGGTGCTCGTGGCCGCCGGAGTGCTGGGTGATCAGGAAGCGGCGTGGACAGACGTCGATGCGGCGCTGCGAATGACCGACATCAACTACCGCGGCGCGGTGCTGGTCGGGGTGCTGGCCGGCCGGCGGTTGCGCGAGCAGGGCCACGGCGCGATGGTCCTGCTCTCGTCGGTTGCCGGGGAACGGGTCCGGCGCTCAAACTTTGCGTATGGTGCGAGCAAGGCCGGCGCGGACGGGTTCTACCTCGGGCTGGGCGAGGCACTGCGCGGTGACGGGGTGCACGTCCTGGTGGTGCGGCCGGGGTTCGTGCGATCCCCCATGACCGAGGGGCTGCCGTCGCCGCCGCTGTCCCAGGATCCGTCGCAGGTTGCCCGGGCCGTGATCGACGGGCTGGCCCACGGGCGGCGCATCGCGTGGAGCCCGCCCGCGATGCGCTGGGTGATGGCCGGGTTGCGTCACCTGCCCTATCCGCTGTTCCGGCGACTGCCCGTCTGAACCAGCCCTTATCCCGTGCCGCGAGGGGAGTTCGCGACGCTTTCCCTATACGTAGACCGCGGCAACCAGCAGCACCAGCCAGACCACTGCCGTACCCAGCAGCATCCGGTCCCCCAGCACGATCTCCTCGGGTTCCCCTGCCCCTCCGGCGTCCACGATCACCGCATACCGCAGCAACACCACGACGAACGGCAGAATCGACACGACGCTCCAGGTGGCGCTGTCGGTGCCGGCGGCCACGGTGAACGACCACAGCGCGTAGGTGACCAGCAGGGCTGCCGCGGCGAGCGTCCACACGAACCGCAGGTAGCTGGCGCTGTACTGGCGTAGCACCGGGCGCCCCGCGGACAGGCCCCGCTGCACCAGGACCAGTTCGGCATACCTCTTGCCCGCAATGACGAACAACGCACCGAGGCCCACGGTCAGCACGAACCACCGAGACACCGGCACCTGCGCCGCGATCCCGCCGCCGATCGCGCGCAGCAGGAACCCGATGACGACGAACACCAGATCCAGGACGGTCTCGTGCTTGAGCCGCGCGCAGTACAGCATGGAGCTGGCCAGGTAGAGCACCACGATGCCCGCCAGGGCCCAACCGCCGAGGGCGGCGACGCCCACGGCAAGGACCGCCAGGATGGGCACCGTGTTCCGCGCGACCGGCACGGGCAACCGGCCGCTGGCCAGCGGCCGGTTGCGCTTGATCGGGTGAGCGCGGTCCAGCGACAGGTCCAGCAGGTCGTTGACCAGGTACACGGCAGATGAGGCCAGAGTGAACGCGACCAGTGCGATCAGGAGCCGTAGCAGGACGGCTGGGTGGGTGATGACTCCGGCGGCCATCGGGGCGATGAGAACCAGCAGGTTCTTGGTCCACTGCCGAGGTCGCGAGCACGACAGCAGCGCGCGGGCGGCCGAGCGGCGGGAGCCAGGGCGCTGCCGCTTAGCGCGCAAAGACGCCGACGAAGTCACGGGAGGAGGGTTGTAGGTAGCGCACCAGGCTCGGCATCGTGTCGGTGCCGAGCCGGTGCGGCACGGCACCACCGGATGTGGTGTGGGTGTAGGTCAGGTAGTTGGTCCACTCGGGGTTGATGTCCAGCTCCATCGCGTTGATCGCGCCAGCGCGCTGCAAGATGGTCGCCAGCGTCTGCACGTTCAACGCGGGGCCAACGACGAACACGATGGACCCGTCGGCCCGGACCCCGATCCCGGTACGCCAGACGAAGTCCTTGTTGCCGACGGTCACACCCCAGGTCTTGGTGTTGGCGCTGGAGACCAGCGGGGAGATCTTCCCGCCCTGTATGAGCAGGCTGAGGTTCTGCCGTACTGCCACGACCTGGTGGCCCGGCGGACCACCCGGCCACGCCTTGACGGACAGGTGCCCGTCCTTGGACAAGACCATCGATGCGGCACCGCTGCGTAGCCGTTTGATGGTCCGGCCGTTTTGCCAGTAACCACCGTGAGAGTCGCCCATCTGGAATCCCGAGTTGAACGTCGCCAGTACGGACTTCGCGTCCGCTCCCAGCAGTTGATCTGGTGCGGTCATCGGCGGGCCGGGCACCTGGTACCCGGGAAACAGCTTGAACCGCAGCAGGCTCGGGTCCATCCAGACCACATCCACCAGGTAGGAGGTGTGGGTCGTGTCCGGTCGTAGGAACGCGACGCGTGCCGCGGTGTGCTTGCCGACTCCGAATAGGGCCTGCCACTGCCCCTCGCGCGCCAGTCGGGACGGTGCCAGCGGTCGGATCGGGGCCGGTGGCGCGGCCAGACGTGGGCCACGCTGTGTTGTTGACCCCGTCGAGGACCCACCGGCGGGGTCGACCGGGTGGACCGTGGGGACACCACCGACCACGCTGCCGCCTGTTGCCGGCTTGTTCATGGCGTACTGCTTCTGCTCCAGCGTCGTGACAGCCCACCCCAGGTGGTGCGTGCGACCCCATTCCGCCAACCGTGCCGCCGTCGAGTCCGTTCCCGGCGCTGTCAACGCCCCGCCGATCGAGAAACCCAGCCACGTCAGCCCCACCAACAGCAGCACCGCGATCCCCGTGCGAATCCGGCGGCCACGCCGCGACAGACGAAGCCTGCCGCGCCGCCCCGGGCGATGACGAGGCGGCCGACCGCCGGACTCGGTGCGCGCGTTCGCACCGGCCCGGCCCGTCTTGACTTTCACGGCCGCCATCCACACGGCGCGGCAGTGGACAGTGCGAGCCGGCGCGTCAGGCACAGAATCCGATGACGATGCGTATCCACGTACGTGAGGCTAGCGCCGTCGTCCTGTGCCGCGGCTGAGTAATTCTGAGCTCGCTCTCAGGGCTGTCCGTGGTAAGTGAAGCGGCTGCGGACCCCGTAGGGGGCGTGTACAGGGGCCGCCAGGTTGGGGTCAGGGATTGGGGAACTGCTCGACTGGTTTGCCGTGTAGGGCGGTGTCCATGATCGACTTCCACAGCGGCGCCGCAAGACTGCCTCCGTAGATGTACCCGTGGTAGTAGGTGCCGCCCAGACTGAGGTTCTTCAAGGGACGAGCGTCGTTCGCCCGACCGACCCAGATCGCGGTCGTCAGCTGCGGGGTGTAGCCCACGAACCAGGTCTGGGTCGCCCCGGTGACGGTGCCCGTCTTGCCGGCGGCAGGTCTGCCGCCGGCAAGCTTGCCCGACGGCCCGGCGGTGCTGCCCTTGTCGAAGACATTGCGCAGGATCTTCGTCGTCTCGGCGGCGACCTTCGCCGACACCACCTGCTTGCAGCCGGTGCCGGACAGCTTGAGCTTCTTGCCGCCGGAGTCCGTGATGCTTACAACCGGATGAGGCGCGCAGTATTTGCCGCCGGCCGCGATCGTGGCGTACGCGTTGGCCAGGGTGATCGGCGCGACGGCGTTGGTGCCGAGCACCATGCCGGACGGTGTCTTGTTCAGCGGCTGTCCGTTGCCGAGCGTCATGCCGAAATCAATCATCGTCCGACGCACCTTGCAGGTGCCCAGCGTGCCGACCAGCTTCGCGAACGCCGTGTTGACCGACTGCCCGAGCGCGCGGTTGATGGGCATAGGACCGGCCGGCACCGGTGCGTCGTTGTGCACCTTCCACGTCTCGGCCCGGCCCAGACCGCACACGTCGTGGAAGAGTTTGTGGGTGTAGACGTGGAACTGCCCGGCGGCATCCGTGCCGCTGGCCGGTGGGACATCGATGGTGAAGTTTCCCGGCCTACCCTCCTTGAGCGCAGTCACCACGGCGAACATCTTCGCGGTAGAGCCGAAGTCGAACCCCTGACCACCGTTGTACCGCGTGCCGGTGACGTAG
Source organism: Leekyejoonella antrihumi (assembly GCF_007845645.1). GTDB lineage: Bacteria > Actinomycetota > Actinomycetes > Actinomycetales > Dermatophilaceae > Leekyejoonella > Leekyejoonella antrihumi. The sequence goes on along the minus strand of NZ_VCQV01000002.1, from coordinate 171,557 downwards.
TTGATCGACTGCTTACCGGGAGAAGCAGCGTTGCTGTAGGACGTGTTCTGCGCCGTGGCCAGCACCAGCCCGGTACCTGGCTGAATCATCACCCCCGCGGACTGCACGCCGGCGCCGTTGGCCGGTGGAACCTTCGCGTCGATCTTCCGACGCATCATGTCGGCCCGCTTCGGCTGGAAGCCGGTCTTGATCGTCAACCCACCTGACCGCAAGGTCGCATCACGCGCGGCCACGGTCTTGCCCAAGACTGGTTGCTGCAGCAACCAGGCATACACGTAGTAGCAGAAGTACGGGTACTTCGAGGCCCCGCAACCACTGCTGACCCGCGTGACATGTAGGTGCAGCCCGGTCGCCTTCGCGCTCTTCAGCTGCGCGGTGGTGATCATGCCCTGCCCATGCATCCGGGCCAGCACGATGTTGCGGCGCGCGACCGACGCCTTCGGATGCGTGCGCGGATCGTAGGCACTCGGCGCGTTCACCACACCGGCCAGCAGCGCCGCTTGGGGCAGGTCCAGCTGGGAGGCGTGCACACCGAAGTAGTGCCGGGCCGCAGCCTCGATGCCGTACTGCTGGTCGCCGTAGTAGACCAGGTTCAAGTACCCGTCGAGGATCTGATCCTTGCTGTAGTGCTGCTCAATGGTCACCGCATACTTCAGTTGCTGCAGCTTGCGCAGATATCCCTGCATCCCGCTGCGGCTGACCGCCCGCTGCGCGAGGGCCGTGTTGCCCGAGTTCAACGCCTGGTCCTCGATCGCCACCTTCACGTACTGCTGGACCAGCGTCGACGCGCCCTGCGTACGGGTCGTGAACACGTTCGTCGCGATCGCACGCGCCAAACCACGCGGGTCGACCGCACCATGCTGGAAGAACCGCTTGTCCTCGATCGCGACCTGCGCGTGCTGCATCACCTTCGACACCCGCGACAGCGGTACGACGATCCGGTCCTTGTTGAACGGTGTGGCGATCACCGACCCATCCGCCGCGAGGATCCGCGACTGCTGAGCCAACGGGTTCATCGCAAAGGAACTGGGCATCTCGTTGAAGAGGTCGATACTCGAGTTCGTCGCAGAGCCGGCCGCGCCCACCGCAGGCAACGCAAGCCCGGCAACCAGCAACCCCATAGCCATCGACGTCGCCACAAGCACGCCGAGCAGAGTGAAGACCGCCCTCACCCGCCGCGTGCGCTGCATGCCCGTCAATTTAGAAACGCCTCCTGTGTGACTCGTTCAGGTTTGTAGCTGTCGTCCGGCCGTGGGGGTGCGACTGATTGTGGTGTAGGCCGGTGGCTGCTGGTGCACTTGGCCCTGCGGGCGAAGGTCAGCAGCACGCTGCGGTCGTGACACAGGTTGGGCTCGTTGACGACCACGGTGAGCGTCGGCCCGGACACGTCGATGCCTTCGATCTCCCCGGTGCCGGGGCAGCGGGAGTACTGAGGCACGGTGCCCAGTGCGTGGGGGACCCCGAGGTCGCCGTGTCCGTCCAGCGGATGAGCCAGGTCGATCCGCAACAGCTGGCGGGCCATCGGGAACAGGTCGGTTCTCGAGTCGTTGGTGGCACAAAACAGGACTGTGGGCGCCGAGAACGAGCAGCCCTGCACGTTGCGTACCGGGCGGGTCAGGGCGATCGTGGCCGCCAGGGGCAGGTTCTTGAGATGGTCTCGCGTTGAGGGGTTGAGACCAGGCGTCGGATAGACCAGCAGGCGGCCGACCTCGCCCCACTCGCCGCCGACGAACCAGCGCCCCGATGGGGCGATCGCGGCGAAGGAGTTGTTGAGCATCTCGCCGGCAACGTCCTGGTGGATCCATTGGGTGCGGCGCCCGGTCGGGGTGGTGAGCACGAAAAGCTTGGCGTGCATACCCGGGCGGCCCTGGTATGCGTCCAGCAGGTACCCGCGTCGGGAACCCGGATCGCCCACATGCCACCACCCGTGGGCGGACAGCGCAGACGTCACGTCGCCTTGCCCGCGGGTGACCAGGCGCGAAGGGCCGCCGGGCCGACTGACCCGGGCGACGCCCTGGTTGGCTGTCACCGCGGGGACCTCACGCCAGCTCACCGGATGCCACGGCCCCAGCGTCGGGCCGATGGGGCCACCGTGGGCCGGCGCGCCACCCAGCAGCAACATGACCAGCACGACCGCAGACACCACGAAGAGTCGCCCCAGTCGACGGGCCGCCCGGGTGACCCGGCCGACCAGGTTCACCAGGCCACCTGCCGGGGAGCCGGCCACCCGCGCGGTGCAGACCGGAGCCGGCGGCAGTCGCTGCCCTGTCCGACATACATGGTGTGCCTCCCCGCGTCCGATGGTGTGCGACCTGACCTGGCTACTCCCGCGAGGTTGGCTCAGGGATCCTGTATTTCGACTGAGTGGACCTGAGGTGCTTCTCAGGTCCACTCAGGGTGTGCACAGGTCCACCTCGTGAGGCTGGGTGCGGAATCGACCGAAACAGGGAAGGATCTCTGGGATGCGGGTGCTACTGGTGGAGGATGAGCACCGCCTCGCACAGGCGGTGGCTCGTGGCCTGTCCGCCGATGGGTTCACGGTCGATATCGAGGGCGATGGGACCAACGGGCTGTGGCGCGCTACCGAGCAGCTGTATGACGTGGTCGTGCTGGACATCATGCTGCCGGGGTTGTCCGGATACGAGGTGCTCAAGCGGATGCGTGCCGGTCAGGTGTGGACCCCGGTGCTGATGCTGACGGCCAAGGACGGGGAGTACGACCAGGCCGATGCGTTGGACCTGGGCGCCGATGACTACCTGACCAAGCCGTTCTCGTATGTGGTGCTGCTGGCGCACCTGCGCGCCCTGGTGCGCCGTGGGGCTCCGGCCCGGCCGGTGGTGCTGTCCGCCGGAGACCTGATCTTGGACCCGGCGACCCGGCGATGCCATCGCGGGCAGGACGAGATCGCGCTGACGGCACGGGAGTTCGCGCTGCTGGAGTGCCTGCTGCGGCGGCGCGAGGAGGTCCTGTCGAAACGTGAGATTTTGGCCAATGTGTGGGATGAGTTCTATGAGGGAGACCCGAACATCGTCGAGGTCTATGTTGGCTACCTGCGGAAGAAGATCGATGTCCCGTACGCCCGCAAGAGCATCGAGACCGTCCGGGGCGCCGGGTACCGCCTGCGTGGCGACGGGGGCTGAGCAAGGAAACGTGCCACCGGACCCCTACTCGGCGCCCGCGATGCCCGCCCGTCGCGGGTCGTGGTGGTCACGCAGGTCGCTGCGGGCGAGGTTGACGGCCGCCGCGAGCGTGGTCATTACGGTCGGGATGGTCCTGGCCGCGGGACTGCTGGTGTGGCGGCTGCACAGCTCCCTGGTGGCGAACCTGGACGCGCGGGTGACCCAGCAGGCCCAGACGATCGCGGCCGACGCTGCGCGCGACAAGCTGCCACATACGATTCCGGGGTCCGGGGACTCGGCACCGACGGTGCAGGTGGTCGACGCCAGCGGGCACGTTGTGGCGGCCTCGGCGAACTTGGACCACCCCGGTGTGCGGATGTTTACCGTGGCCGGCCGCCCTCGGGGCACACGGGTGATCACCGTGACGAATGGTGCCGGTGATGCCGATGACGGCCCCTACCGGGTCGCAGTGCTGTCCGCCCACGGCCCAGGCGGGCCGGTCACGGTCTATGCGGGCCTGCCCACCGCCGGTGTTGAAGAGAGCATCGGTGAGCTGGGCACGGCGCTGACCGTCGGGGTTCCCTTCCTGGTGCTCGCCCTGGTCCTGGTGGGGTGGTTGCTGATTGGGCTGGCCCTACGCCCGGTCGAGGCGATCCGCCGGCAGGCCGCGGCTATTCCCGGCACCCAGCCCAGCGACCGGCTCGACTCCTCGGGTCCGCAGGACGAGCTGGGCCGACTGGCGGCGACCTTCAACGACCTGCTGGCCCGCATCGAGGAGGCCACCAGCCGACAGCGCCAGTTCGTCGCCGACGCGGCCCACGAGCTGCGCAGCCCGATCGCGGCGTTGCAGGCGCAGCTGGAGGTGGCCGCGCGCCACCCCGAGCTGGCCCGCGCGACAGCCACGACCGCAGGCATGCTCACCGACACCGAACGCCTCGCGCACCTGGTCGATGACCTGCTGGCCCTGGCGCGGCTGGACGCCAACCGCCGACTCCAGCGCCAGGTCGTCGACCTGGACGATCTGGTGCTCCAAGAGGTGCGTCGCGCTCAACGGCGTGGTGTCACGGTGCAGGCCGGGCAGGTATCGGCCGGGCAGGTGCTGGGCGACCCAGCGGGCCTGGACCGCGTCGTGCGCAACCTGCTGGACAACGCGGTACGGCACGCCGCCAGCGGCGTAACCGTTGCGTTGGGAGCCAAAGACGAGGTGGTCACCCTGATCGTCGCGGACGACGGACCGGGCATCGCGACGGCCGATCGGGAACGGATCTTCGAGCGCTTCACCCGCTTGGACGATGCTCGCAGCCGCGATGCCGGCGGCGCGGGTCTCGGCCTGGCCATCGTGCGCGACGTGGTGGCCGCCCATGGCGGGCAGGTGCGTATCCAGGACAATCACCCCGGCGCCCGATTCACCGTCACCCTGCCCGCCACGCCACCGTAGAACCGCGTCAGGTTCCGCCGGTCGTCCCGTCGCACCCCGAGGGTGAATGCGGTGGGGTCAGTGGCCGGCCAGGGGAAGTGCCCCGGCATCCCTCGGGTCGAGGGCGGCCTGGGGTCGGTGCCCGTGGGCGCCCAGTCGGCAGGCGCGAAAGTCGTAGACCGGCCACTGGTGGTGGCCGGCTACCCGACGCAGCCGACGGTCCGGGTTGACCGCGACCGGCTGCCCGATCGCGGTCAGCAGCGGCAGGTCGTTGACCGAGTCGCTGTAGGCGGCGCAGTCGCCCAGGTCCCAGCCCTGCTGCCGGGCGTGCTGCGTGACCGCTGCCGCCTTGGCTGCGCCGTGCAGCAGTGGTCCGTCCAACCGGCCGGTCCAGGCGCCCTGAAACTGCTGGGCCCGGGTGCCCAGTGCGCCGGACAGCCCCAGCCTGTCCGCGATCAGGGTGGCGAGCTCGACCGGCGCGGCAGTAGCCAGCCAGACCGGGGTGCCGACTTCCCGATGCGCGGCCAGCAACCGCACCGTTCCGGGCCACAGGCGCGGTGCGAGCACCCGGTCGTAGAGCTGCTCGACGCCGGTGAGCACCTCGGCGACCGGTAACCCGGCGGCCAGGGACAGGCCGCGCTGGTGCGCGGCCTGGACCAGCCGGGGGCATTCCCCGACCAGGCGGTAGGCCGCGTGCTGGGCGGCCAGCTGCACGAGGGCGGCCCGGCCGATCACGTGCTGCGCCGCCAGACCCCGGCCCACGTGAAACAGCGCCGAGCCCTTGATCAGCGTGTTGTCCAGATCGACGTAGACCGCCACCGGCTCCCGCCTCGCAGACATCACCGGCCTCCCACTGTCGACCTCGCACCGTGCCATCGCGTTGCTGTCCATGTCGTGCTCCTTCTCTGCGGCCGCCTCTCCGGTGGTCTCCACTACAGGTCGGCCCGGTACTGGTCACGATGGCGCGCTGCTGCTGTGCCACACCTGAACGCACTTGAGCCGGCTCTCAGGCGGCGCGACGAGAGGCCCGCTATGGATTTTGCTCAGGCGCACTCAGCGCCACCTCAGAGCGGGAAAGCAAGGCTGCACAGCACACCGGGTCATCCAGACCCTCAGGAAAGGACGGACCATGAAAACCCCCAGACTCCCCAAACGCCGGATCGTGATGCTGACCCTGCCTGTTACCGGCGCGGCCCTGCTCGGCGGCGCCGGGTGGGCCTCGGCGACCGGCCACGTCGGCGGCGACGCCGGTGACCACGTGGCGTACCACTCGTCGGTGACCACCAGAGCCACCGGCGACTCGGGCAACGAGGGCGCCGACGATCTCGCCCTGAGCAAGCTCGCCAAGGTCGACCTGGCCCAGGCCGCGCGGGCCGGGGCACACGCCATCCCCGGTGGCACCGTGACCGGGGTCGAACTCGCCAACGAGGGCGGCAACGTCGTCTACACGGTCAACGTCGCCACCGCCACGGCGCAGACCGAGGTGATCATCGATGCCGGCAACGGGCGCGTCCTCGCCCAGAACACGGAGCACGGCAACGACCACGCCGACCAGAGATCGGACGGCCAAGGCAGGACCAGCTCACCGCACACACCATCGGGTGCGGGCTCGCCCCGCAGCAACGGACGATAGGAGCACCGCTCCTCCTGGCCGGGCCGCCGTGAAGCCGAAGGAGAAGGAAGACCGGCACTGGTAGTCCCCCCGGATCTCAACGGTCCGAGGGGACTACCAGGTGGAACGGGGCCGGACCGCAGCACGCACGGGCTGGTCTGCCAACCGGGCAGCCTCGCTGCCGCACCCGCACGGCTACCTCGCCGACTTTGGGGAGGTATCCACGCGGATCGAGCGGACGATGAAGGTGGCGTCTTCGATGACGTATGCATGGTCGCCCGAGGGCAGGAGCACGCGCGTCAGGTGACCTCCACTGGGGCCTCGGTTGACTGAGAGTGCGGTGATTCCTCCGGCCGCGTTGATCGCAACCTTGGCCGCCCGCTCCGCGTCGCGGGCCCCGGCCGGCGGAGCGGTTGTGGGCGCCGCCGTTCCTGTCACGGTGGGCGTCATCACGGATGGAGCCGGTTCGGCCTGCGCCGTCCCGGTCCCCGCAGTGAGCACCGCGCTGGCCAGCACACCGCCTACGGCGAGAATCCGCCGCGGGTTTCCCACGCTGCTAGCCGACCGATTGTCCTTCTTGGCTTTCGGCATCCGCATCCTTTCGCTGCTACGAACTCTGATGGGCGAGACTGAGCATGTGGTTGGCCGCGGCTGAGAGAGGACTACGAGATCCCGCGGAAGGTGCGGTCAGGTCGGCGTGTCGTGGGGCGGATCGCCATCTTCCACCGTCAACCGACCCGGAACCGCTCCGCCGCACTGCTTCCCGATCGTGTGGATGTGCACCCGTTGGGGTGCCACCGGCCACGGATTCCTGGCTGCCGGGACGACTGGATCGCCGACCCGTTGGAGGAGTTTCGCCTGCCGCGGGGATCATGGGGCCACCGCCGCATGCCAGCGTCCGGTGAATGGTCGAACGGGCCAACTCCTGGCCCAGGCGCGACGTCAAAAAGCTGCTCGTATGTACCGAGCGTTGCGACTGAGCCATCGAAGTACCCATCGCGTCGACCAACGCGATCATCATTCCCGTCGGCTGCTGTCGCGGTTCGAATCCTGCCGCGGGCACTGGGGAGTCTCCACTTCCGGGAGTGGCCGGTAGGTCATCCGGCACTCCCGACGATGCGTGCGGTGGCATTCTCGCTACTGACGCGTTCGGAGTCTTCGCTAATTCGGGTCACGCAGGTCGCCGGGCGCAACCCCGAGCTCGTGCTCGAGGTCTGCGGGAGATGCAGTCGAGAGGTATGCCGTATCCGATTTGTGCCGATGCCGGCCGTCTGACACCTGCGCGTAGCAGTATGCGAGGACGAGTCGACGTCGCTCCTCGGCGTTGCGACAGATCCGATACCCGGCCTTCGCGGGTCGCGGTCGGACCCTGTCGCACGCCCTGGGCCGGCCAGCCGGACAGCTTGAGGTCCAGGACGATCAGATCAGCGACGGGGCGGTCGGGTTTGTGCACGCGGCCGCAATCCCCCGCCTCTTGGCCTTCGCCGCGGTCGCACGGAATCGGGCGGAGCTGCTGGCCGCCCCGAATGCGTGGCTGGACCTCCTGCGGGATGGCACTCCCAGCTCGAGCGTGCGGGCCACTTCCACACACCCGAAGAGCTCGAGGACGAGATCACCGCCGCCGGGTTCGCCGAGGTGAGCGTCGTCGGGCTCGAGCGGCCGGCCGAGCTGGCCCTGGAGGTCACCGGCGACCCGACCGACGACGACTACGCCGCAGCGATGCGGCTCGCGCGGGCGTTCGAGTCCTCCCCGACGACCCGAGACCTCAGCTCTGCTACCTACTCGCCACTGGACGCGTCTGACCGGGCCCGGGCGGCGTCGGCACGAGCCTGCAGATAGCGCTGTTCGGGAAGGCTTTTGGTGCGACGTGCGGCGCCGAGATACTCCTCGTGCGCACGCTTCGAGTCACCGACCTGGTCGAGCAGGTGCGCCCGCACGGCATGGACTCGGTAGTGCCCGTCGAGCGCCGGAGCGCGAGCCGCCTCGGCCAGCTCTGCCAGGGCCACCTCGGCCCCATGCACCATTGCCACGGCGACGATCCGGTTGAGGGTGACCATCGGCCCGGGTGCCAACAGCAGGTGGATGTCGTAGAGACCGAGGATCTGGGGCCAGTCGGTCTCGGCGACGCTGGCCGCCTCGTCGTGCACCGCGCTGATGGCGGCCTGCAGCTGAAACGGCCCAGGAGGAGCAGTCGCCAGGACGGGGGTCAGCAGTGCGACACCCTCGTCGATCGCCGCGCGGTTCCAGCGACTGCGGTCCTGCTCTGCCAGAGGGATCAGTCGGCGCTCGGCGTCAGTGCGGGCCGGCCGCCGGGCGTCGGTGAGCAGCATGAGCGCGAGCAGGCCGGCCACCTCGCCCTCGTGCGGCAGGCTGGCGTAGAGCTGGCGGGTCAACCGGATCGCCTCTGCGCAGAGCTCAACCCGGTGCAGCGCCGGGCCGGAGCTGGTGGTGGAGCCCTCGTTGAAGATCAGGTACAACACCTCCAGCACGGACGCCAGTCGTTCAGTGCGCTCATCCTCGCGAGGCTCCTCGAACCGTGCGCCGGCCGCCTTGATGCGCGCCTTGGCCCGGCTGATTCGCTGCCCGGCAGTGGCTTCCGGAATGAGGAGTGCACGCGCAATCTCGGCCGTCGTGAGGCCACCGACCGCACGCAGCGTCAGTGCCACCTGAGCCGGCCGGGTCAAGGCGGGGTGACAGCACAGAGTGAGCAGGGTCAGCGTGTCGTCAGCCTGCGGCACGGGAGCCGGATCGCCCAGCGACGTCAGCGCATACCGCTCCTCCCGGCCGCGGCGGGCCGCCTCATTGCGCCAGATCTCGACCAGCCGGCGCGACGCGACGGTGATCAGCCAACCGAGCGGATTGGCCGGCCAGCCGTCCCGCGGCCAGTCCCGCGCGGCCACTACCAATGCCTCCTGCACGGCATCCTCGCAGCTGTCGAACCCACCGTGCCGGCGCACGAGGATGCCCAGCGCCCGAGCCGACAGCTCGCGCAGCCGCAACTCGTCCGGCCCGTCCAGCTGGTTCAGACGTCCCACCCGCTCATGTCGAGCACCGGCCGCACCTCGACCAGCCCCCACACCGCGTCCGGGATCCGGGCGGCGACCTCGACGGCCCGCTTCTCACTGTCGACGTCGACCAGGTAGAAGCCGGCCAGGTGCTCCTTGACCTCGACAAACGGTCCGTCGCTGCTGACGGTCTGCCCATCTCGGGTGCGGACCCACGTGGCCAAGGACGGATCAGCCAGGCCCTCGGAGGCGACCAGCTCACCGGACGCCGCAAGGTCATCGGACAGTGCGAAATGCCCTCGACCGAAGTTTTCCCGTTCGGCCTCGCTGAGCGCTTCCCAGCGCTGCTGGAAGTGGGCGTTGCTGTGGATCAGGATCAGATACTTCATGGTTGCCTCCGTGGCTGCGAAACGGTTGTATGTCCAGGTGTCGAAACCGGCGCGCCAGTTTCGACACCCAGACATACAGCGCCTGCTCCAGCGGCGCACCTACCGGAGGCGATGATCATGCCCAACCCTACCGGCGCCGATGCCGGCATCCCCGCGATGTCGGCCGAACCCGGCACCACCCGCACGGCCGTCAGCCCGCCCGGCTCGCAACAACGGCTCGTCCTGCCACCAGCCGTGAGCCGGGCCTCCTGGTCCGCGGCCCGCGATGCCCTCCTGGACCGGGAGAAGGCGCACACCCGAGAGGGTGACGCGATCGCCGCCGAGCGACGGCGTCTACCGATGACGGCGGTCCCGTCGGCCACCGTCACCGGAGCCGCTGGACCGGTCCCGCTGGTGGACGTCTTCGAGGGTCGCCGGATGCTGATCGCCTACTTCCACATGTGGCACGACGGCGCCTCCCTCGCCGACCAGTGCGAAGGCTGCACCTTCTCCACCTGTCACATGCACACCCTGGACTACCTGCACGCACGCGATGTCACGTATGCGGTGTTCTCGCAGGGTGCCTACGAGGAGTCAGCCGAGTTCGCGGCGTTCATGGGCTACAACTGGCCGTGGTATTCCGCTCGCGACGCGACTGCACTGCTTGCCGGCCGCGGCTTCGGCTTCATTGCCTGCTACGTCCGTGACGACGAGGGCCAGGTGTTCGAGACCTACTGGACGACCGACCGCGGCACCGAGGCGCTGATGACCAGCTATCACGCCCTGGATCTGACCGTTTTCGGCCGACAGGAGCGCTGGGAGGCCTCCCCCGACGGCTGGCCACGCGTCCCGGCCGGCGAGCACCCGTGGCGCACTGCCGGCAGACCCGTGGCTCAATGGTCGCGGCTGCGCCAGATCCAACCCCATCCCGCTACCGAGACGGTCCGATCACAGCCCCTGACAGAAAGCGGTGCATCCGCATGAAGATGAAGCTGGAACTGATCCCCATCTCGGTCACCGATGTGGATCGCGCGAAGGCGTTCTACACCGACCAGCTCGGTTTCGTCGCGGACGTCGACGTGCAACCGATGCCGGGTATGCGGATCGTGCAGGTCACGCCGCCCGGCTCCGCATGCTCCATCGGGATGGGCACCGGCCTGCCGGTCTACGACGACGGCGTCCCGGGAGCCGTCAAGGGACTACACCTCGTCGTCGCGGACATCGAGCAGGCCCGTGCCGAGCTGGTGGGTCGCGGCGTCGAGGTCGGCACCATCGAAGATGTCGGCGGCGGAGTCAAATATGCGTCGCTCGCCGACCCGGACGGAAACACCCTGACGCTGCAGGAGATGGCCTGGCGCACCGGCGACAAGTTCTGACGCGCGCAGGGCGGGTCAGTCGCGGCGCAGGTGCTCTCGGATCCAGGAAACCACGTCGGCAGTGACCTCATCGCGGTTCGTCTCGTTGAGCAGCTCGTGCCGTGCTCCCGGATAGAGCGTCGTCGTCACGTCGCGCACGCCGGCCCGTTCTAGCTGTGCCGCAACGGCTCTCACGCCCTTGCCATTGTCGCCGACCGGGTCCTTGTCACCCGAGATGAGCAGCACCGGTAGGTCATTCGGCACCTTGGCGACCTCGTCGTCCCGTTGCAGATGCGCGAGTCCACCCAGCAGGTCGGAGAAGAACCCATCGGAGAACACCGCGCCGCACTGCAGGTCGGCCACGTACTTGTCGACCTCGGCGGGATCACGCGACAGCCAGTCAAAGTCGGTCCGCTTCGGCTTGAACTGCGCGTTGTACTGCCCGAAGGTCAGCTTGTTCATCAGGTTGCTGGGGTGCTTGCGGCCACGAATCCGTCCCTCGAGTGACGCAACTACTCCACCGACCTTGCCGAGCATTCCGGGGTCGCCGGCGGTGCCGCACACCACGAGGGCGGCCAGCTCACTGCCGTGCCGGATCGCATACTCCCGCACCATGAACGACCCCATGCTGTGGCCGAAGAGCACCAGCGGCAGCCCGGGGTGCTCCTCTCGGGCGTGCTGCGCGACGGTTGAAAGATCCTCCACGACCTTGTCCCAACCGCCCCTGTCGGCGAAATAGCCCGCATCGACGCCCGCGGCGGTCAGGCCGTGACCGCGATGGTCATCGGCATACACGACATAGCCGACATCGGTGAGCGCCTTCGCGAATCGCTCGTAGCGCCCGGCGTGCTCGGCCATCCCGTGCGCCAGCTGCACGATCGCCGTCGGCGGCCCGTCGGGCAACCACCGGTAGACCTGCAGCTGCGTGCCGTCGTGGGTCTCGAGCGGGAACGTGGTCGTCATCAGGCCTCCGGGAGCAGATCATCTCGTCAGTGCCACCATAGGGTGCCCGAGCGCCGCCTCCTAGGCCCTGGTCGGCAAAACCGTGTTCGCGTCGTCGCAGGGACTACTTCTCGCCGGCCGACTCGAAGGCCTGCCACATCGCGGCATACCGCCCGCCCACAGCCAGCAGCTCCTGGTGCGAGCCGGATTCGGCGACCTGCCCGCGGTGCAGCACCACGATCCGATCGGCGGCCCGCGCGGTCGGCAGGCGGTGCGCGATCAACACGGTCGTCCGCTGCCCACTCACCCGGTGCATGGCGGACACCACCTGCGCCTCGGTCACCAGGTCCAGATTCGCGGTCGCCTCGTCCAGCAGCAGGATCGCAGGGTCGACCAGCTCGGCCCGAGCCAGGGCGATCAGCTGACGTTGCCCGGCGGACAACGAGCGACCGCGCTCGCTGATCGGGTGGTGATAGCCACCGGGCAGCGCGGAGATGAAGTCGTGCGCGCCCACTGACCGCGCCGCCGCCTCGACCGCGGCATCACTGGCCTCCGGCCGGCCATACGCGACGTTGTCGCGGACGGTGCCGGTGAAGAGGAACATCTCCTGCGGCACATAGCCGAGCTGACGGTGAAAAGCGTCCCGGTCCAGCTGCCGAAGGTCCATGCCGTCGACGCTCACCCGTCCGCTGCCCGGGTCATAGAACCGCGCCAGCATCTTCATCACCGTCGACTTCCCGGCGCCGGTCTCCCCCACCAGCGCAATCGTCTGACCGGTGGCGACGCGGATGTCGATGCCGCGCAAGGCCTCCGGCGGCGCCGCCGACATGGGTGCGACCGGCACGTGCGCGTCCTGAGGTCCGCGCCGGGTGCGGGTCAGCTCGACGACCGGGTAGGTGAAGTGCACTCCCGCCACCTCGACCTCGCCGTCCAGCCGGCTCGGCTCGATCGGACGTTCGGCCTGGGGTGTCAGCGTCTCCAGGCGCATCAGCTCGGCGATGCGATCGACGGACACCCGGGTCTGCTGCCAGGCGTCGAAGACCTGGGACAGCTGCTGGATCGGTGAGAAGAACATGTTGATGTAGAGCAGGAACGCGATCAGTGCGCCGGTGGTCAGGTGCCCATGCTCGATCAGTGTCGCGCCGAGCCCGAGCACGACGACATCGGCGACTGCCGACAGCAGCTGGACGAAGGGGAAGTAGGTCGCGACGAGCCGCTGAGCGGCCACCCGGGACTCGAGGTAGTCGCGGCCCAACCGCTGGAACCGCTGGGCGGTCAGCTCCTCGTGGGCGAATGCCTGCGACTCCCGGATGCCCGACAGGCTCTCCTGGAAGTCGGCGTTCACGATGGCGATGCGCTCGCGCGCCACCGTATAGAGGCTGGCGGCCCGACGGCGGAACGCGATCGTCGCAAAGACCAAGGGGATCACGACGCTCAGCGTGGCCAGACCCAGCGGCAGGTCGAGCACGAGCAGCGCGGCGCCTACTCCGACGAAGGTCACCGCCGCAACCAGCGCATTCAGCAGCCCGTTCTCGACCAGATTCTCGAACGAGTCGACGTCCGTGGTCATCCGGGTCATGATCCGACCGGCCATCTCGCGCTCGTAGTAGTCCAGGGACATGCGCTGCAGCTGCGCCCAGATGCGCACTCGCAGGGACAGCATGAGTCGCTCGGCCACCCGTCCGACCACGAACGTCTCGGCTGCGCCGTTGACCGCGGCGATAAGCGTCGCGCCCAGGAAGATCAGCGTGGCGATCATCAGCACGTGGCCGGACCCCGCGACCACCCCGTCATCCACGCCGACCTTCACCAGTGCTGGTCCGGCCAGCCCTGCGACAGCGTCAAGCACAACGAAAACCAGTGCCAGTAACAGCGGTCGACGAAACTCGCGCAAAAGGCGCCGCAGCGAGAAGTCACGGTCTTGCCGCGACTCCACCCCGACGTCGACGGTCGGGAAGTCGCGGACTCTTGGCAGTGAGTCGACCCGCGCGAGCAGGTCCGGAGTCGGGGCCAGCGCGAGCCGCCAACCACCCCCGCCGCCACCGAGGCCGCCACCGAGGCCTGGCGCGTTCAGCGGTCGCACGTTGCCGGTCGGCTCCGGGGTTGCGGCCTGCCGGGTCCACGCGGCGTCGGTGCGTCCCTGGGCGGTCAGCTGGGCAAGCGTCTCGATACGGCCGTCGACCCGGCCGGTGGGTTCGACGTCCAGCCCGGACACCAGCTCCCGGTAGCGCCGGCTGCGCTGCATCAGCTCCTCGTGGGTGCCGGTCTCGGTGGTCCGTCCCTGCTCGACCAGCACCACCCGGTCGGCCAGGCGCAGCGTCGAAACGCGGTGCGCCACCAGCAGGGTGGTCCGCTCGGTGAGGACCTGCCGCAGTCCGCCCAGGATCCGCTCCTCGGTGCCCGCATCCACCGCGCTGGTGGCGTCGTCCAGCACCAGCACCGCCGGGTCGGCAAGGACCGCGCGGGCCAACGCGATCCGCTGTCGCTGCCCACCGGACAGGGTCATCCCCCGCTCCCCGATCGGGGTGTCATAACCCTGGGGAAGGGCGCTGATGAACTCGTCCGCACAGGCGACCCGTGCCGCTTCGGCCACCTCGTCGACGGAGGCGCCGGGCCGGCCATACGCGATGTTGGCGCCGACGGTGTCGGAGAAGAGGAAGCTGTCCTCGAAGGCGTAGGCGATCTGGCTGCGCAGGTCGGGCAGCCGGACAGTGCGCACATCCACCCCGTCGACCAGCACTGTGCCGCGCTGTGGGTCATGGAAGCGGGAGAGCATCAACGCCGCCGTGGACTTGCCGCTCCCGCTGGCCCCGACGAGCGCGACCCGCTCACCCGGACTCACGTGCAGGCTGAAGCCGTCGAGGACGCGGTGTTCGGCCGGCTCTCCCTGGGGATGCCCGGGCTCGGCGTACCCGAAGGTGACGTCCTGCCAGGAGAGCTCGCCGGACAGCACGCCGAGCGATGCCCCATCGGCCGGGTCCGTGATCGTCGGCTCGGTCTCCAGCAGCTGGAAGATCCGCTCGACACCGGCGCGGGCCTGCTGCCCGATCGTCAGGATGCCGGCAAGCTGTCGGGCCGGCGCGACGAACGCGGCGACGTAGGTCGAGAAGGCCAAGAAGGTGCCGATGCTCAGCGCTCCGTGCAGCGCCATCGCGCCACCGACGGCGAGGACCGCGACCTGTCCGAGGACCGGCACCGCCTCCATCAGCGGCTGGTATCGGGCCTGCAGCCGAACCGCGCGCATCCGGGAGCCGTAGAGACGCTCGGATGCCTGGACGATTCGTTGCAGCTCGCGATGCTCCTGGCCGAATGCCTTGACCACGCGGACGCCGGTGACGTCCTCGTCGACGATCTGTGCCACGTCCCCCTCACGCTGCTGGCCGTCCCAGCTCGCGGGAAAGACCTTGGTGCGCATTCGGTAGGACACGATCAGCAGGGCGGGGGCAACCACCATCGCGACGAGCGCGAGCAGCGGCGACAGGATGAACATCACGACCAGTGACAGCACCATCAGCAGGGCGTTGCCGCTGACGATGGGAAAGAAGCCAAGCAGTGCCTGCACGAGCGTCGAGTCGGAGTTGGCACGGGCCACCAGCTGGCCGGTCGGCATGGTGCCCAAGGTCGTCAGGTCCATCTGCTGCAGGTGGTCGTGCATCCGGTTGCGCAGGTCCCACTGCACGCTCAGCGACACCCTGCCACCGCGATAGCGCCGCACGTAGGAGCAGCCGAAGGCGGCGAGCGCGACCACGGCGAGCAGAGTCAGCCACGGCCAGAGCGGTGAGGTGCGCGCGATGATGACCTTGTCGACGATCTCGCGGGCGATGAGCGGGACCGCGACCTGCAGCAGGCCGCCCACGATCGCTGCACCGAAGGCCAGAGCAGCGTCGCGGCGATGCTGCAAGACGCAACTGAGCAGGCGGCGCACCCAACCGACGTCCGGGCTGCCCGCGGTCGTTCCGCCACGCAGCGTGGTCAACTGGTCGGTCGCGGTCACCGCCGCGTGCCCGTGGTCAGCGGTTCGTCGGACACCTGTGCGGCCGCCTCGATCGCCGCACCGAGGCGGGCAATCCCCACGATCAGCCCGGCCGGGTCGTCGGCGAATCCGGCCAGTGTGCGCAGCTCGGCGCTCATCCCGGCCTCGGCGGCGAGTAGCGCGGCCCCGCCCTCGTCGGTCAAGGTCAGGGTCACGGCACGCAGGTCATCGGGCACGGCGCCGCGGCGCAGCATTCCCTTGTGGCACAGAGCGTCGACAAGGCCGCTGACGGCCGGCTTGCCCAGCGCAAGGCGGTTCGCCAGTCGGGACGCTCGGCTGGTGCCTTCGGCAACTGCGGACAGGACGCGATACTGCGCGAGCGTCAAGTCACCCGCCGCACGCTCCATCAGCCGGGCGGCCCGTGTCAAGGCACGCACTGCGTCGATCTCGAGAAGGTGGGACTCCATGGTCACGGCCCCAGCCTACGCTCGCTAGTTCGGACCGTGAACCAGTTGGCGCTCCCTCGGTCAGGGCGCCGACACCGGCACGCGTGGACTTGCGGCATACGCCTGCGTCGGCGTCATCACCTGACCATTCACCGTCACCGTGCCCTGAGTGCTCACCTGGGCGCATCCGGTCGCCGCCGTGACGGTCGTGCGGTCGCTGTTGGATGAGGCGCTCGGGGTCGCGCTCGGGTGCGTCGCCGCGCTCGTGCGCGCAGCGGTGCTGGAGCGAGCCTTCTTCTTCTGCGTGAGCGAGATGTCCGCGGCAAGCTCGCGAAAGAGCGCTGCGGCAGTGGGACCGGGGATCACCGTCGCCGAGTTCTGCGGGTTGGGGATCGTGGGCATCGTGATGAAGGTCGTGTGGCTGCCCGGCACCTTGTTGACCTGGTAGGCCAGGGAGGCCAGGTCCTTGACACTGCCCAGTCCCGGATCGACGGTGATCGCCTTGGTGGCGGCATCGGCCAGCTCATACACCTTCACCGGGTTGGCCAGCGTCGAGGCCTGCTCCATCTGGCGCAGCATCGCGGCCAGGAACAGATGCTGGGCGGCCTCTCGCCCGAGGTCACTTCCATCGCCGAATCCGTGTCTGGTGCGCAGGAACTCCAAGGCGGCAAGGCCGGTCAGAGTGTGCGACCCCTTGGCCAGCTTCAGGTGGGAATAGGGGTCGTAGACGTTCTGGTTCACACACACCTTCACCCCACCAACCGCATCGGACATCCGCACTACCCCGGCGAAGTCAATGACCATGAAGTGATCGATCGGCACACCGGTCAGCCGATGGATGGCGGAGACGGTGCAGCTCGGACCATTCGCGAACGTGCTGTTGATGCGATCGCGGTGCGCCGGCACGGTCGCGCCCGTGGTCGGGTTCGTGCAGGCCGGCAGGTCGACGACTGTGTCCCTCGGGATGCTCATGACCGTGGCGTTGCTGCGATCGGCCGAGATGTGCACCAGCATCTCGACATCGGCGTTGGCGCCCACCGACGTCGCATCGGTGGAGGTACTGGCCTGCGCGCTGCAGTCTCCGCCCAGCTTGCAGTCGGCCGAGCTCGCCCGAGTGTCCGAGCCGATCACCAGGACGTTGATCGGGGTGGCGCCCGCGCTGTTCGCGTGCTCCGACCCGCCGCCGGTCAGCCTCAGGGTGCGCAGGTTGCTGTCAAGATGAACATAGGCCACCACGCCCAGCCCCAGCGCGATGACGACGATGATCGCCAGCCCCAGCAAGGTCCTGCGCCGACGTACCCGCCGCGAGGTCTTTCTGTGTGCCAAGTCCGGCCTCCGCCCATATCGGGGGCCCGAACGGTGCGTCGAGCGTCGCCAATCGACGGTATGGAACCGTTCCGTGCCCAGCCTGGCAGTTGCCTGTATGTCCGCTGTTGACGGGTGGGCGGCGCTACCCCGCCGAGGTTCGCGCCTCGGTGAGAGCCTCGTCGAGGATCGCCAGCCCCTCACGTGCCTCATCGACCGAGGTGTTGAGCGGTGGCACGCAGTGGATCCGATTGAAGTTGGCCATCGGCAGCAGGCCACGCGTCTTGCAGGCCGCAAGGATGGCCGCCATTTCCGGGCTGCTTGCGCCATACGGTGCGAGCGGCTCCCTTGTCGCGCGGTCGGACACGAGCTCCAGTGCCCAGAATGCGCCCGTGCCACGCACCTCCCCGATCCACTCATGCTTGCCCGCGAGTGCCTGCAGCCCCGGGCCGAGGACCTCGCGCCCCAGCCGCTCGGCATGCTCGACGACGCCCTCGTCCTCCATCGCGTGAATGGTCGCGACCGCTGCCGCGCACGCCAGCGGATGACCGGAGTAGGTCAGCCCGCCGGGGTAGACCCGTTCGGCGAAGGTGCGATAGATCGGCTCGCCGATCGCGACGCCACCGAGCGGAGCATAGCCGGAGTTGACGCCCTTGGCGAAGGTCATCAGGTCCGGGACCACGTCGTCGTGCTCGACCGCGAACCACTTGCCCGCCCGGCCGAATCCGGACATCACCTCGTCGGCGATGAACATGATGCCGTGGCGGTCACACAGCTCGCGGACACCGCGTAGGTAGCCCGGCGGCGGCACCATGATCCCGGCCGTCCCCGGAATCGACTCGAGCAGGATCGCGGCGATCGTCGAGGGCCCCTCGAGCTGGATCACCTGCTCCAGATGGGCGAGCGCACGCTCGCACTCCTCCTCCTGCGTGGTCGCCGAGAAGGCGCTGCGATAGAGGAACGGCCCGAAGAAGTGAACTACCCCGTCGGCGGCGGCATCGCTCGCCCAGCGCCTCGGGTCGCCCGTGACGTTGACGGCCAGATGCGTGCCCCCGTGGTAGGAGCGATATCTCGACAGCACCTTCGGTCGGCCGGTATGCAGCCGGGCCATCCGGATGGCGTGCTCGTTCGCGTCCGCGCCACCGTTCGTGAAGAACATCCGGTCCAGCCCATCCGGCGTGTGCGTCGAGATGAGCCGGGCAGCCTCGGACCGCGCATCGTTGACGGTGCCCGGCGCAATGGTGCACAGGATCGCCGCCTGCTCCTGGATCGCCCGCACCACCTTCGGGTGCTGGTGACCCAGGTTGGTGAAGACCAGTTGCGAGGCGAAGTCGAGGTATCGGTTGCCGGCACCGTCCCACACGTAGGCACCCTCGGCCTTGGTGACCACCATCGGGTCGAGCTTCTCCTGGGCCGACCACGAGTGGAAGACATGCCGGCGATCCAGCTCGTAGGCCCGCTCCGCGCCGGCCAGGTCCGTGCTCCGCTCAGTCATTTTGCGGGAACCCCAGCTCGAGACCGCCCTCATGACGGGTGCCCGGGTCCGGCCAGCGGGAGGTGATGACCTTCGAGCGGGTGAAGAAGTGCACGCCCTCGGTGCCGTAGGCGTGCGTGTCGCCGAAGAGCGAGCGCTTCCAGCCGCCGAAGGAGTGGTAGGCGACAGGGACCGGGATCGGCACGTTCACACCGACCATCCCGACCTGCACCTCGCGGGAGAAGCGTCGCGCGGCGCCACCGTCGTTGGTGAAGACCGCGGTGCCGTTTCCGTACTCGTTGCGGTTGATCAGCTGGACGGCCTCCTCGAACGTCTCGACCCGGATCACCGACAGGACCGGCCCGAAGATCTCCTCGGTGTATATGTCCATGTCTTCCGTCACATGGTCGAAGAGCGTTGGGCCCAACCAGAATCCGTCCTTGTCACCACGCGGCTTGACCTCACGGCCGTCGATGACGACCTTTGCGCCGGCCTTCTCGCCGGAGTCGATGAAGCCCGCCACGCGATCCCGGTGGGCCTTGGTGACGAGCGGCCCCATGTCGACCTCCTTCTCGTCCGTCGGGCGGCCATCGCCGATCACGAGCGTGCCGGTGCGCTCGGCGATGCGAGCGATGAGGTCGTCGGCGATCGGCTCGACGGCGACCAGCACACTGATGGCCATGCAGCGCTCCCCCGCGCTGCCGTATCCGGCGTTCACCGCGGCATCGGCGGCCGCGTCCAGGTCGGCGTCGGGCAGGACGACCATATGGTTCTTGGCGCCACCCAGTGCCTGGACCCGCTTGCCGTGGTTGCTCGCCTGCTCATAGACGTACTGGGCGATCGGGGTGGATCCGACAAAGCTGATCGCATCGACGTCCGGGCTGGTCAGCAGTGCGTCGACGGCGGTCTTGTCGCCCTGCAACACGTTGAAGACGCCGTCCGGCAGTCCGGCCTCCTGCCAGAGCTTGGCCATCCAGATCGAGGCCGACGGGTCCTTCTCGCTCGGCTTGAGCACGACGGCGTTGCCGGCGGCGAGGGCGACCGGGAAGAACCACATCGGCACCATGGCCGGGAAGTTGAACGGGCTGATGATGCCGACGACCCCAAGGGGTGCCCGCACGGAGTGCACGTCGATCCCGGTGGATGCGTTCTCGGAGAAGTCACCCTTGAGCAGCTGGGAGATCCCGCACGCGAGCTCCACGACCTCGAGTCCGCGCGCGATCTCGCCCAACGCATCCGAGTGCACCTTGCCGTGCTCGGCGGTGATCAGCTCGGCGAGCTCGTCCTTGCGCGCGCTGAGCAGCTCCCGGAAGGCGAAGATGACCTGGGTCCGCCGCGCCAGCGAGGTATTCGCCCACGCCTCACTCGCCCGGACGGCAGACGCAATCACTGCGTCGGCATCGTCTTTGCCGGCCAGCGCAAGCCGACCCGTCACCTGCCCGGTCGCCGGATTGGTGACATCCGCCCACCGCTGTGCGGTGCCCTGGGACTCCGCTCCGTCGAACCAGTGCGAGATCACCTTGCTCATCGAGGTCTCCTTTGTGTCGTAGGACTCCCATGGTGTGGCTCGTGGCGACCGACGAGGCCCGACACTCTGTAGGATTGTTATCTCCATCCCGACACTATGTCGGCACAATCCAGGAAGAGCCGAAAGGACGCGCCATGCCTGCGCTGACCGTTGCCGACGTGCTGCGGATGCCCATGGTGCGCAGCGCGGGACCACGAGTGCTGGCCGGCGGCGACGGCCTGCGCAGGACCGTGCGCTGGGTGCACACCACCGAGCTGGCCGACATCGCTCCCCTGCTGCGCGGCGGCGACCTGGTGCTGACCACCGGCATCGCCCTGCCGGACAGCGACGACGACCTGCGAGCCTTCGCCATGAGCCTCGGCGACAGTGAGGCCGCCGGTCTGCTGATCGAGCTGGGCCGGCGCTGGTCGCAGGTCCCGCACGCTCTGGCGCAGGCGTGTGACCAGCTCGCGATGCCTCTCGTGGCCCTGACGCGCGAGGCGCGGTTTGCGTCCATCGCGCAGGCCGTCGGTGAGCGCATCGTCGATGAGCAGCTGGCCGAGCTGCGGGAGGCCCAGCGCGTCCATGACACCTTCACTGAGCTCAGCATCGCCGAGGCCGGCCCGCGCGAGATCCTCGAGGCCGTGCAGCGGCTCTCCGGCGCCGCCGTCGTCCTCGAAAACGAGGAGCACCGCGTTCTGGACTACCGAGCCGGCCCGGGTGACATCACCGACTTCCTCGCCGACTGGCAGATCCGGTCTCGTCGGGTGCACCTGGAGGGCCGCACCTCGTGGGACCAGGCGAGCGGATGGTTGGTCACCCGGCTCGGACGCAAGGGCCGGGGCTGGGGGCGCCTGGTCGTCCAGACGCCGACGGAGCCGCCGCAACGTCTCATCGCGACGGCGGAGCGCGCGGCCGCCGCACTAGCCCTGCACCGGCTGCACGACCGCCACCGGGACAGCCTGGCCCGCCGCACCCACCATGAGCTGCTTGTCGCGCTGCTCCTGGACCCGACCGATCCCGAGCTGCTCCGACGCTGCGACCTGGCCGGACTGCCTACGGTCAAGCGCAAGTTCATCGGCCTCACGCTGAGACCACGGGTCAGCACGGGCGGCCGCGCCCGCCTTCCGGACGGCTTCGTGGACGAGGTCATCGCCTCCGTCGTGCGTGGTGCGCACCGCATGCGGGTCCCCGCGCTGGTGTGCGAGATCGACAGGGACATCCGAGTCCTCATCGCGATACCGCCGACGGCCGACTCGGTCCGTGCCGCCGAGAACCTGGCCAAGTCGATCGCTCACCGGCGCGAGGTGATCGTCGCGGCGGGCCGAGCAGCGGTGCAGGCCGGGGAGATCGACCGCACCCTGCGCGAGGCGCAGCACGTGGCGGAGTCGGTGACGCGCGAGACGACGGACCGGGCCGTGCACTGGCTGGAGGACGTGCACCTGCGCGGCCTGCTGACCCTGCTGGCCGACGATGACCGGCTGCAGCTCTTCGTGGGCCGCGAGCTCGACGCTCTGAAGGCACACGACGCGCGAGAGGGCAGTCGACTGCTCGATGCCATCTGGGCGCTGCTGCAGCATCCCGGCAGCAAGTCCGAGGCCGCCGCCAGTATCCACCTGTCCCGGCCGGCGTTCTATGACCGGCTCGCGAAGGCCGAGCGGCTGCTCGGCGTCGACCTGGACGACCCCGACATCCGGGTCTCCTTGCATGTCGCGCTGCTCGCCGACCAACGCTCCTCCCCGGATCCCGCCGAGTCGCAGTCGTGACCCGGATGTACTCGTCGGCGCAGCGGTCTCTCAGCCGACCGTGCTTTGATTTCTTGACGCACTCCACCCTGGCGACAAGACTGGATCCTCGCCAGGACGGACCGTCGATCAACCACATCGCGCAGATCAAGGAGCCCAGAGTGCAGTTGCAGGTCACAGTGGGCAAGCCGGCTGCACGGCGTCGTGCAACCACTGCGGACCATGCATGAGCACCATCACGGTCGGGCGCGCGGGGGGCGTCGTCACGATCGTCGTCGGTGATGCGCATCGCAACAACGCCCTGGGCGAGGCCGACTGGGGTCGGCTGGCCCAGGAGGTGACGTCGGCGGCCCAGGCGGACGGCATACGCGCCGTGGTGCTGTCCGGGCACGGGGAGACATTCAGCACGGGGTTCGACATGGCGGAGTGGGAAGATGCCGACCTGGCCGCCGTGAACCGATGCTTCACCGCGATGGAGCACTGCTTCCGGACCATCGAGCGGGCGCCGGTGCCGGTCATTGCCGCCGTCGAGGGTGCCGCGATCGGGGCGGGATGTCAGCTCGCGCTGGCCTGCGACCTCGCGGTCCTTGGCATGTCGGCCCGTATCGGTATGCCGATTGCTCGCCTGGGGATCCTCGCCTCGCCCGCGTTCGTCGAGCGGATCACGGCCAAGACCGGTGCCACGCTCGCCTCGGACCTCTACCTGACCGGGCGGTTGTTGCGGGCGGACGAGGCCCATTCGACGGGCCTGATCTCGCGGGTCGTCGCGGACGGCACGGCACGCACCACTGCGCAGCGGCTTGCCGCCAAGATCGCCACCTATCCCCCGGCCGCCGTCACGTCCGCCAAGGAGGCGATCGCGCTGGTCACCAGGGGCGACCAGTCGGTGCAGCGGGCCGAGGTGATGCCGTCGGTGTCGCTGGGTGAGTTCCGGGCGGCCGTGCGCACCTTCTTGCGCCGCCACGCCCACACGGCCTAGCCCTTCGGCCAGCCGGAGTGTGGGGGTGATCGACGCGGCCACCAACGCGGTCACCGCCACCGTCCCCATCGGGGGCGAACCGGTCGGGGTCGCGGTGGACTGATCCACCCACACCGCCTACGTGGCCGACGAGCCGATGTGTCGGTGATCACCGCGGCCTCCCCGCCGGCCGGTGGGACCGTGTCCTATTACGCGGACGGTAGGTGGCAGGGGTTGGGCACCGCCGGCAGCACCAGGACGGTCACCACGGACATCGCACCCGGAACGTACTCGTTCGCGATGACCTACAACGGGACCCGGCAACAGCTGAACAAGCAGACCGTGTCGGCAACCGGTGCGAGCACGATGGCGTTTAAGACCGACCTGGTCAATGTGGAGTTGCAGGGCAGCGACAGCAACGGGCACGTCGGGCAGATCCTGGACCTGCCCGGAAACGGGGCGGCCTCCTACTACGCCGACGGGTGGCAGACGGTCACCACCCCGGATGCGAACAACCCGAACCTGGTGCAGGCGCAGATGCTGCCCGTGCGGACAATCAGACCACGATGCTCGCCATCGGGGGCCGTGACTTTTACGGGATCCCGGGCGCCCCTGGCGTCCCGTATGCCAGACCTTTGCTGCCGCAGGTCAGACGGCCCGTCGGCGTGATCGTCGCCGCCGGACGTTCGTTTCGGGGTAACGGGGTTGTGATCTGGGGAACCTCACTGAGTCGGCACGCGGTTCGGCTGGATCGTCGTGCCGAGCGGGCGTACTCCTTTCCGTTCCCGCGCCCCGCTGGTCACCTCGTCCCCTACAACGAGTTCGCCTGTCCTGCTGGCACGCAAACCCTGAGATGCCAATAGCGCCACCCGTGACCGGGGCACAGCACCCCAAGGTCAGCCGTCGGCGGTCCAGCCGGGTAAGGGCTTGCGGTGTGCCCGCGCGGCGCTTGGTACACGGTGCCGGGCATCGACAGAATCACGGCGCCGGCCAGTGGTGGCGATCGCACTCCACCCCGCATCCTCCCCTCGGCGTGGTCGGGGACCTCGACGCTGGGGTGGGGGATCTACCCAATCCTGAGCGTCTGCTCATCGGGTCTGGGCATAGTTGCCGATGTGAGAATCCATCGGCGTGTGCTGTTGAGTGTTGCTACCAGTGTGGGTGTCGCGGGTGTCGCGGCGTGCGGCTCAGGAGTGTCCGGCACAGTTGTGCATACATCGGTTCACAGCCCCGTGGCCGCGCCTGTCGCGCCGTTGTCGTTCACGATCCGTGCTTCGGGCATGCGCCTACCCGTGGCAACGTCGCGCCCCGTCGTGCTCGCGGACGGCTCAACGATGTTGTGCATCGGTGGTCTTGCGCCGACCGGTGCGCACAGCACCTCTGCGATCTGGCGGGTTAATCCGACCACCGGTCGGGTCACAGCCGACGGGAGCCTGGTCGATGCCGTACATGACGCGGGTGGTGCCGTCTTGCGGGGGCAGGACATCGTCTTCGGCGGAGGGGGCGCATCGGTGGATTCAACGGTGCAGCTTGTCTCTCCTGGCCGCACGGGTCGAGTTGTCGGACACCTGCCTACGCCGCGAGCGGACCTGGTAGCGGTTGGGTCAGGTGGCGCGGCCTACGTCGCCGGTGGGTTCGACGGTCGCGCGTTGAGTGGCACCGTCCTGCGAACCACGGACGGGCAGCACTTCGCCGACGTCGCCGCGCTCGCTGTCCCCGTGCGGTATCCGGCTGTGGTCGCGGTGCCCCACGCGATCTACCTCTTTGGTGGCGAACGGGGCGGAGCGCTGACGGACGTCGTCCAGCGCATCAACCTCGCCTCAGGCATGACCACCGTCGTGGCTCACCTGCCAATCGCCCTCGGACATGCCGGGGCACTGGTGCTGGACGGGACGATCCTGGTCGCGGGGGGCAAGACGCGGCTCGGGTCGCCCCCTGTGGAGACCACGAGTGTGCTGGCATTCGACCCAGCGCGCGGGACGTTCCGGCGCGTCGGCTCCCTGCCGCGCCCGGCATCGGACTTCGGCACGGCAGTCGTAGGCGGTGTGGGGTACCTCCTCGGGGGAGAGAACGCCGAGAATCTGTCGACGATCGTGGAGATTCACGGCCGCCGCTGACCGGTGGGAGGTTCGGCGAACGTGCATCGCGATCGCCTCGCATCGACTCAGCGCATGTTACCGGTGTGCCCGAGGGAGTACCGGCCAGGTTGCGGCCAGACCAGGAGTCCGTGCGGTCCGGGGTCGACGGGAATCTCGTGGGTGAGCTTGCCGGTGCGCGTATCGAACACGTAGACGACCGCGTTGTACCGCCCGGACAGCCACAGTTGAGTGCCGTCCGCGCTCACACCGCCCATGTCCGGAGAGCCGCCGCCAGGTATCCGCCACTTGGCGACGGGTTCAAGGGTCGACGCGTCGAGCACCGAGATGGATCCCTCGTCCCGGTTACTGACGTAGATCTTCGTGTCATCTCGTGAAGGATAGATGCCATGAGCACCCAACCCGGTGTGGATGAACCGGTCGACCTTGAACGTCTTGGCGTTGATCACCCAGACGCCGTTGCGTAGCATGTCGGCCGCAAGAAACCACTTGCCGTTCGGTGTCAGGCGGACATCCTGCGGCATCGCGGATGCGCCGGGCTTGAGGCTGGACTTGGGTCCGCCCATCGAGTGCGCCTGTTGGGCCGATGTGGCGCCGGGGGTCTTGATGGTGTTGAGGTTGATGACGTGCTCGACCCGCGTGACATCCTTGTCGATGACCAGCAGCTTGCCGCTGAACTCGCAGGAGGCCAGGAAGTGGTTCAGGTCGGCGGTATAGTCGGCGTGGTTGACGCCGGCGCACGGCACCCGCACGGTGTGCTGGAGCGCCATTGTCGTCGGGTTGCGCACATCGATGCGGTCCAGCTTCTCCGCCATCACCAGGGCATGCCGGCCGTCCGGGGTGAAGTAGAGGTTGTACGGGAAGCCGACCCGGGTCGGTGTGCCGAGCCTGCCGGTCTGTGGGTTGATCGGTGTCAGTGCATCACCCACGTCGGAATTGACCCACAGGGTGCGCAGGTCGTGGCTGGGCACAACGTGCTCGGGTGATGCAGCAACCCGGTAGGTGGCGATCACCTTGTAGGTGTACGGGTCGATGATCTGCAGCCGGCCGGACTGCTGGTCCGGCACGTAGACGAGTTGGCGGGCCTGGCGCGCCACCGGGCTGAGCTCGCCGACCTTGGTGTGCGCATAGACCGGTCTACCATCCGGTGCCAGCCCGAACGCGGGCGCCGCCGTCGTCTTACGCATCGTGGCTGTGCCCGTGCGGGAGGCTGCTGGCGGCGTGGTGGAGGACGCTGAGCAGCCAGCAACGCCGAGCAGCACACCGACAAGGATCGCCGCGGTTCCAGCGCGCCGCCTCGACTGGGTCTTCACCAGGCCGCGGCCCGCTCGCGTAGGTGACGACGGGGTGACGCTCATCTGAGGCGTTCGCACGATGTTGCTCCTGCGCAGTGAGTAGGGCGAGGCGAGAGCCGGCACCTCCTATAGGAACCGGCCATTAGTGCATTGCGCATAATAGGGTCCCGTCCTGAGTTCGCAGATCGCCTTAGAAGTCGGACTGATCGCCTGCTTCCCACGCCGGTGGCGCGAGGTGGTTGACCTTGGGTCTCGAGCTCGGCCAACTGGGCCGGGAGTGCAACGATCTTCGCGCGCCGAGCACGGTCTTTAGCGGTGTCGGCGCGGTCCTGGAGGGTCTGCACATCCTGGCGTTGGCATTCGGCCCGGGCCTTCACCCGGCCGTTCGGCCATGATCGTCGGTTGCCTGCCGTAGCGCGGTCGTCGTGGTCTCGAGGAGAGGCCGCACTGTCGAGGGCGACCGAGTCCATGCGCTTCGGACTCGCGCCACGAGGAGTGCAGGTCCTCGGCCTGTACCTGGGCGCGCGATGCGCACGCCGTTCTCAACCAGTCCGTTCGCCGAGCGGTACGCGCCCATTCTGGCGGCCTCGTCGAACGGCCGATGAGTCACTGCCCTGGTGGGCACGCCGCTCCGCGCCCGCAGCTGCTAGGCCTTCGGCCAGGCAGTATTGCTGCTTCCGTCGTCGTCGTGGTCGGCGTGGTCGTCCCGGGTCTCGATCGCCTTGGTCTCGCCGGTCGAGTCCTGAGTCTTCTTGGCGGAGCCGACGTCACCGCGCAGCGCCTCGAAGATTGCCAGACCCTGGCTGGCCAGCCCCGATACCACCTCCGACAGCCCGTCGGACCCGTTCAGCATGGTCACATTGGCGCCCGCGAGCCCGTTGGCCGCCTTCTCCACAATCTGCGGCAGCTGGGCGATGAGCGCCTGGTCGAGGGCGACCCGGTTGCTCGATGCTGCGGCGGCCGCCTGGATCTGGGTCTTCTCGGCGTCCGCCCTGGCCAGGATGCGCACGCGCTCCGCCTCCGCCTCCGCCGGCTTGACGACCTCTGCGACCAGTTGCTGCTGACGCAGCTGAGCCTGTCGCTGGGCCAGGTCGGTCTGGGCGTTGATGACCTCCTGCTGGGACTGCGCCTCGGCCAGCGGACCCGCCTGGGCCGCCTTCGCCTCGGCCGACTGGGTCTCTGCTGCATAGCCCGCGCGTGCCACCGCCGTGTCCCGCTCGAACTGTGCCTGGGCGCGCCGAGACTGCTGCTCCGCCTCCGCCGCCGCCTGGTTGGCGCTGGCCTGGGCGATCTGAGCAGCCTGCTGGATGCGGGCGTTGTGCGGCGCGGCCATCGCCTTGATGTACCCCAACCCGCCGTCATCGATGTTCTGGATCTGCAGGGCGTCGACGATCAGCCCCATCTTGGCCATCTCCCCCTTCGACCCGTCGAGCACCTCACCGGCCAGCTTCTGTCGTTCGGTGATGATCTCCTCCACCGTCATCGAGCCGATGATCGAGCGCAGGTGCCCGGCGAAGATGCGTCCGGTCAGCGTCGCCATCTGCCCCTGGTCGGACAGGAAGCGCTGACCGGCGTTGACGATGGACTCCGAGTCGTTGCCGACCTTGGCCGCGATGACTGCCCGCACGGACAGCTGAATCCCCTGCTTCGTGACGCACGGCTCCTCCACCTCGGCCTCATACAGCGCCAGGGTGAGGAACTGCGCCTTGCGGAAGAACGGGACGATGAACGCCCCGTGCCCGGTAACGACGCGGAAGGGTGAGGTGCCGGATGACTTGCCCCCGGAGATCAACATTGCCTGGTCCGCTTGCGGAACCCGATAGCCGAACATGGTTGTGCTCCTTTGTGATGTCAGTCAGTGCGCCCTCATAGGCGCAGCACGCTACGCCCTTATAGGCGCAACAACGAGTCGAGTAGTTCGCCCCACGGTTCGACCAGCACGGTGCGCGGTCCGAGGACCTCGACACAGACGATCTCCTGGCCCTTGACCAGCGGCCTCATGGAGTGCGCGATATAGGTCTCCGTACCCCCTCGAATGCGGAACTCGGCCTCCCCCGGACCATCCTCTCCGCGGGTCGCGATGGTGAGCCGACCGGTGAGCCCGTTCGGCAGCAGGTCTGCGTAGCTCACCGCGAAGCACCACGCGGGTCGACCCCCGACTCGTTCATGTTCCAGAATCTACTCCGTACGGTCGATCGAACGGACCAACTCAGTGACCGAAGGCTTCAGCGAGCCACCACGAGGGCTCGTCCGCGACAACCTTCGCGTCGATCAGCAGCGGCTTGGACCGGTCGGCCAACCACGCGCCGACCGAGGAAAGGTCCTCCACGCATCTCACCGTGAGTGCATCGAAACCGTATCCCTTCGCAATCGCGGTGAAGTCGGTGTCCGGGAAGGTCACGCTGTCCAGAGCCCGACCGGACGACCGGAAGTGGTGCACCTCCGCGCCGTACGCCTGGTCGTTGAAGATCACGACCACCATCGGTAGGCGCAGCCGCGCGACGGTCTCCAGCTCGGCGGCCGACATCAGCGCCCCCCCGTCGCCCAGCGCGGCGATCGGCAGCCGGTCCGGGCGGGCCAGCGCCGCGCCGATGGTGGTCGCCAGGCCGAGCCCGATCGACTGGAAGGCCTGCGTGAAGCAGAAGCCGAACTCGTCGGGCACCCTCAGGTACATGCTCGGGTATCCCATGAAGTTACCCGAGTCCACCCCGATGATGCGCTCATCGGGCAGCATCCTGTCCAGGGCCAGGCACAGCGCGCGGGGATCGATGCGCCCGGCGCCGCCGGCATCGGCATACGGCACATCGCACCAGGAGACCCGCGCCGCGATATCCTGACGAATCTGCGGCGTGCGGTACCCGGGCAGCGGGTCAGCTGCGAGGGCGCGCAGCGCGGCCTGCGCCGTGGCGCGCACGTCACCGAGCACGCCGAAGGTGATGCCACGATGGGCGCCGAGGGCGTCGGCGTCGAGGTCGACCTGGGCGACCGTCGCGTCGTCCGCGATGAGACGACCATGTCGCATCGTCCACATGTTCAAAGCACAACCCCAGCCGACGATGAGGTCGGCTCCGGAGATGAGCTCCGCGGCCAGCGGTGAGGCGAATCCACCTGAGACGTCCAGCGACCACGGGCTGCCGTTGAAGAGTCCCTTGGCCACGGCAGAGGTCGCCAGCAGTGCGCCGCACCGGTCTGCGAGCGCTTCCAACGCCTGACGGCACCCGGCGCCGCGGCTGCCGCGGCCGGCGACGAAGACCGGGCGCCGGGCTTGCTGCAGCGCATCGGTCAGCCGCCGTAGGTCGTGTAGGTCGAGCATCCGGGACCCCGCCCCGGCGCCCCAGAGCGGGCTCGCCGCAGCGCCGGCTGCCTCCGGCTGCGGGGCTTCGGCGGTCTGCACCTCCAGCGGCAGGTTGAGCAGCACGACCCGCCGATCGTTCCGGGCCAGCTGCACCGCCTGGCGAGCAGTCCACTCTGCGGTCGCCGCATCGTCCACCCGCAGGGGCACCGCGCCGACCGAGCGGGCCAGCGCCGGCTGGTCGACGTAGAAGTTCGACAGGGGTGCGGTCGCCTCGGCGGCCAGCACGACCATCGGCGTGCGGCTCTTGGCGGCCTCGGTGATCCCGGTCATGGCGTTGGTGAGTCCGCATCCCTGGTGCACCGTCAGCGCCGCGACGCTCCCGGACATGCGGGCGTAGGCATCGGCCATCGTGGCGCCGCCGCTCTCGTGCCGCGCCGCCACATACGTCGCGCCGGCTCGGGTCATCGCGTCGGTGACCTCGAAGTTGCCCGACCCGACGACCCCGAATACATGGTCGATCCCCGCGTCCACCAGCGTCCGCCCGACGAGCTCGGCAACGTTCACGGCCGGGCACTCACGAGGGCTCGACGAGCGCGAGCGCGCGTGCGGGGCTGCCGGTCCCGCCGACGATCGGCAACGGAGCCACCACGATCACCGCACCGGTTGCGGGCAGGAGCGCGAGGTTCTGCAACGACGTGAGGCCGTACTTGTCATGCCCGAGCAGGTGGTAGTGAGCCGCAAAGGGCGGGTCCAGCTCGGCGCCGCGGCCCGCGTCGATGCCGACCGTCTCGACCCCGAAGCCGGAGATCGGGCGCTGCGTCGCCAGCCAGTGCGCGGCCTCGGCGGTGATGCCCGGGGTGTGCGATCCATGCTCGTCCACGTTCAATGACGCGTCCTGGTCGTCGGCGAAGCGGTCCCACCCGGTGCGCATCAGCAGCCACCCGTTGGCCGGAAGCCGGCCGTGGTCCGCCTCCCACGCCTCGATGTGGGATACGTCCATGAGGAAGTCCGGGTCCTTGGCGACCTGGTCGCACACATCGATCACCACCGCCGGCCCGACCAGCCGGGCGGGCGGAATGCTCGCGACATCGTGGCCGTCGCGACCGCTGACCCAGTGCACCGGAGCATCGAGGTGGGTGCCGATGTGTTCCCCGGTGTGGATGTTGTGGTGCTTCCAGAAGGGGCCCGGTTCGTTGTAGGCGCTGACCTCCTCCAGGCTGAAGTCGATCAGGTTGGCGAACGGCTCCGGCAGCCGGAGGGTCGGCGTGTCGGCGGAGAGCCGGTTCGTCAGGTCGATGACCTCGACGGACCCGTCGGCAAGAGCTGAGGCAAAACTGGCGAGCACTGACATGGTCTGCGGCCTTTCGGGGGCAAAATCCGACGTGAGTTCTGGTCACGCACCTGCCGCAAATTCTGCCCCCGATGCACCGCGCTCGCAGGCACTCTGCCGATCCTGGCGTACCGTGGGGAATGGAGCCACCACGGCTTCCTAACACCAGGAGAGACCATGAGCGACAAGTCGCCACGGCACAATATGTCCAAGAAGTCCTCCAAGAGCATCAAGGAGAAGCGCGCCGACAAGCGGGCGAAGCACGACGACCAGACCTTCCACGACAAGGTCACCGGCAAGTAGCGGCCTCCGCCCCGTCGCCTATGGCAGGACGGGGCCGACCGCGACCATGACGCACAGCGCCAGGATCATCACCATCGAGAAGCGGAACATCCGCCGGGCCCAGGCGCCCGGATCGGCCGCGCGCAGGCCGAGCGTGCCGATCCAGATCCAGTAGATCCCGAGCGCGCCCATGACCACCGTGTAGACGATGCCGACGTAGCCGAACACCGGCAGCAGCAGAGTCGCGACGACGAACGCGACCGTGTAGGCGAGGATCTCCCGGATGGTGTGCGGGATGCCCTTGACGACCGAGATGACGGGGACGCCGGCGCGCGCATACTCGTCCCGCCGATAGATCGCGATGGAGTAGAACTCCGGCATCTGCCACAGGAAGAGGATGGCGAACGCGATGATCGCGCCGGCATCGACGCGGTCGGTGACCGCGAGGTAGCCGGCGAAGATCGGTGCCGCTCCGGACACGCTGCCGACCAGGGTGCCGTGGATCGACATCCGCTTGGAAAGCATCCCGTAGAGCCACACGTAGCAGGCAAAGCCCGCAACGCCGACCGCGACCACCAGCCAGTTCGTCCAGGCCACGAGCACCGCCATACCGATGACGCCGAGGCCGATCGAGAAGGCCACCGCTCCTTGGAGCGGAACGCTGCCGGTGACGGTCGCGCGCTTACGGGTGCGCTCCATGACCGTGTCGATGTCGCGGTCGAGCACGTTGTTGAGCACGCATGCCGAGGCGATGACCATGGTGCTGCCGAGGCAAAGGGCCACGAAGCGCCCCAGGTGGAAGTAACCGGCGCTGGCCAGCGCGAAGCCGGCCGCCGCAGTCAGCGCGTTGCCGTAGAGCACGCCGGGCTTGGTCAGTGAGTAGTACCGCGTGAACGTGTCACGCAGCCCGCGACCGTCGGCTCGGGCTGCGAGCGCCGCGTCGGTGCCGTCGATACGGCCACCCGCCGGTGACGACGCACGCGTGCTCATCGAAGCGGTCTCCTTCCAGACTGCGCCATCTGGCGCTCGCCGGCGGCAGAAGCCGGATCTGTGCTGCGTGCGGCCTGCCAGCACACCCCACGCACAACGAACCCGTCCATTGTCCTATGTCCTCAAGTGCCGCGCATGCGAGGGTCACCTCATGTGGCGCACACCACGTCCCGGCGGACGCCCGATGCCCCTCGCCTGGTTCGGACCGGCCCTCGCCACTCTCAGCAAACGGGTGTAAACCTGAAATTGCGACACAGAGACGCGACTGCGCGGTGTGCGTACTTGTCGTGGGCCTCCTCGGGGACGCGGGAGACGGCTGGCCGCCGCGGCCGGTCGGTGTGGTCCATGACCGGTTGCGGACATCCGGAGCGAGTCACCGTCACGCCGAGTCGGCTCGTGCCGCGACTCGGTGACTGGCCAGGACGGTGCCCGCTCTCGTGTAGGTGACCGGCATAACGGGTCGGTCGCCTTTGCACGGCGTAGAACGGGACGTGGTATCCATGGCACTCACCAGTGAAGAGCGCAAGTCATTCGAGCACATCGTGACGCAGCTGAGCACCTCTGACCGATGGTTCACCTGGCGCACCGCCCCCAGCACTCGACGTGGCATGTGGGTGCGGCGGCAGATCTGGCGCGTGATCAGCGCGCCGTTGATGGTCTGGGGCGCCATGACCGCGGCGGGCGCGTGGCTGCTGGCGTCGACCGTTTCCACGGCCTGCGCCATCACCCGTCTCGGACGGTATTGGTGGAGCATCCTGTCCCGTACCCCGCAACGGCTCGCCCTCTTACTGCGCGCGTTCTGGCAGCGGGCCCGCCATCGCACAAAAGCGCGGTCTTCGGGCCGACGAGCCGGTTAATTCCGCGCCATTCGGAAACATCTTGACGAAGTTGTCCGAATGCGAGTAATTTCGGTGGACGGTACCGAAACCACATGGGTGCCAGAGACATTGCCAGAGTCCGTGCGGATGAAGCCCGCGCACTCGGACGACTGCCTCTGACAGGCAACAGGGATACAGCGACAAGCCATCGGACAGTTCAACTGTCTTCATCGCGCTGTCTGCACGCGCCGCTGTAACTGTCATAGGAGGACGCCATGGCAGGCGTACAGCGAGACAGCACGAAATCAGGACTCATCCTTCCGCGCCGCAACTTCCTGGTCGGGACCGGCCTGTTCGCCGCTGCCGCAACGGGCCTGACCGCCTGCGCCGGTGGCACCAGCGCCGGCAGCCCCAGCGCGGCCGCGTCCAGTAGTGGCGGCGGGGGCAGCGGGCCCAAGGCGATAAAGATCCTGCTGTGGAGCCACTTCGTCCCGTCCTACGACACGTGGTTCGACAAGTGGGCGAAGGCCTGGGGCAGCAAGAACGGCGTGTCCGTCACGGTCGACCACATCAACCAGGCCGACCTACCCGCCCGCACCGCGGCGGAATTCTCCGCCGGAGCCGGACACGATCTCATCGAGTGGATCACCCCGCCATCGGCCTACGAACCGAGTGTGCACGACATGGCCGACGTGGTCTCCGAGGCGGTCAAGAAGTTCGGCGCCCAGATCCCCTTCTGCAAGCTGTCCAGCTACAACCCGCACACCGGTAAGTACTACGGCTTCTGCCACACCTGGACACCCGATCCGGGGGACTACCGCAAGTCGCTGTGGACCGGCATCGGCATGCCGACGGGTCCGAGCAGTTGGGCCGACCTGCTGACCGGCGGGGCCGAGATCAAGGCAAAGAGGGGCGTGCGGATGGGCATCGGGATGTCCTCCGAGGTCGACTCCAACATGGCAGCCCGCGCACTGATCTGGTCGTATGGCGGGGCGGTGCAGGATGTGAACGAGAACGTCACCCTCAACTCGCCCGAGACCATCCAGGCCGTCGAATACATGGCCAACCTCTTCAAACAGACGATGACCGCCGAGGTCTTCAGCTGGACCGCGGCATCCAACAACCAGGGCCTGGTCGCGGGCCAACTGTCCTACATTCTCAACTCGATCTCCGCGTATCGCAGTGCACAGACCGGCAACCCGAACGTTGCCAAGGACATCTTCTTCACGCCGGCGCTCAAGGGTCCCAGCGGCACCGCCATCGCCAGCCAGCACGTCGTGCGGTCCTACATCATGCCGAAATGGGCGGCGAACGTGGATTCCTGCAAACAGTTCCTGATGGATCTGGTTGGTGCCGCGCATGACTCGGTGGATCAGTCGCAGCTCTATGACTTCCCCGCATTCA
This sequence comes from Leekyejoonella antrihumi, assembly GCF_007845645.1. Classification (GTDB taxonomy): domain Bacteria; phylum Actinomycetota; class Actinomycetes; order Actinomycetales; family Dermatophilaceae; genus Leekyejoonella; species Leekyejoonella antrihumi. The sequence goes on along the minus strand of NZ_VCQV01000002.1, from coordinate 136,821 downwards.
AGAACCCGACGGTCACCACGACCTTGGACGGCTGGCTGAAGAGCGACCCCTACAAGTCCGATCCGCCGGACAAGCTCGCCCTGCTCGCCACGTCCGAGAAGTGGAGCACGAACGTCGGGCATCCCGGACCTGCGAACCCCGCGATCGGCGAGATCTTCGACACCAACATCCTGCCCACCATGATGGCCGACGTCGCCCGCGGGAAGTCCTCCGCGAAGTCCGCCGTCGCATCGGCGACTCAGCAGTGCGAAACCGTCTTCAAGAAGTGGCGCAAGCAGAAGCTTGTCGGCGGCACCAAGTAGCACCTGACCCGGAGGGCACAGATGGCGATCGTCGAAGTGCGCGATCTGCGCAAGGAGTTCGGCGGCACGACCGCCACCGATGGCATCAACCTGACCACGAGGGACGGTGAGTATCTCGTCCTGCTCGGCCCGTCCGGCTGCGGAAAGACCACGCTGCTGCGACTGCTGGCCGGTCTGGAGCAGCCCACCGAAGGGGACATCGTCATCGGCGGCCAGGTCGTGACGAATCTTCCACCGCGGGACCGCAAGATCGCCATGGTCTTCCAGAGCTATGCGCTCTACCCCCACAAGACCGTTCGACAGAACATCGTCTTCCCGCTCGCGGCAGCGCACATCCCCAGACCGGAACGCGCCGAGAAGGTCAGCTGGGCTGCCGACATTCTTGGTATCGAGCGGCTGCTGGACCGCAAGCCGCGCGAACTGTCCGGCGGAGAACGGCAACGGGTTGCCCTGGCGCGGGCGATGGTTCGTGAGCCCCAGGTTTTCCTCTTCGACGAGCCGTTGTCCAACCTGGACGCCAAGCTGCGCACCAGCGCGCGGGACGAGCTCAAGGACTTCCAGCAACGCGTAGGCATCACCACCGTCTACGTGACCCACGACCAAGTGGAGGCAATGGGCCTCGGTGACCGGATCGCGGTCCTCAACGCCGGGCGGATCCAGCAGCTCGGCACGCCCGAGGAGATCTACTCCGATCCCGCAAACACCTTCGTCGCGACCTTCGTCGGTGCACCCCCGATGAATATCCTGCGTACCGGTGGGCAGCTGCTCGGATTCCGGCCGGAGAACCTGCTCCCCCTGGAGTGGTCGGGCAAGCAGGATGGGCAGCTGGTCTGCCGGCTCGAGATCACCCGTGTCGAGAACCTCGGTTCGGATCACTATGTCTACGGGACGATTCCATCCCTCGATCCGGAGGCGAAGGTCATCTCCAAGATCCCCACCACCGTCCCGCTCGTGGGCACGCCCAACAGCAGCGAGACGTACGTGGTTGCGAGGGACAAGCTTCGCTACTTCGATCCTGAAACGGGCGAACGCATCCCATCAACCGGGGCAATGGTCTCCCCATGAGCGCCATCGAGACAGGGAGCGCTGCCCCGATCACGACCCAGCCGGGCACCCGCCGCAAGCGCCGGCTCCGCGACCGTGACGGCATGCTCGGGTCGGCGATGCTGCTGCCGGCGGTCGCCTACCTGATCTTCTTCGTGGGTTATCCGCTCGTGCTGGCCATCATGTATGCCTTCAGCAACGTGACGGTCGGCAGCTCGAAGTTCGACTTCGTGGGCCTGCAGACCTTCAGCACCGCCATCCACGACCCGAACTTCCCTGGTGTGGTGGCACATACGTTCATCATCACCGGAATCTCGCAGGCCATCGTCATCGTCTTGTGCACGGTCCTCGCGTTCGTGCTCGCTGCGGACTTCCACGGGAAGTGGTTCGTGCGATTCCTGGTCCTGATGCCGTGGACGACTCCAGTAGCCCTCGGCGCCATCATCTGGCTGTGGATGCTCGACTCGATCTTCACCCCCTTCGACTGGTTCGCGCAGCACCTGGGCATCCTGGGGCCAGGGGGGCACCTCAACATGCTCGGACACGCCGGCTTGGCGACGGGCAGCGTCATCGCTGTGCAGGCATGGCGCACCCTGCCATTGGCCACCGTGATCGTGCTGGCCGGGCTGTCGTCGATCCCTCGAGACATCGAGGAGCAGTCCGAGGTGGACGGCGCGGGATTCTGGCGGCGACTATTCGGCATACAGCTTCCCATGCTTGCGCCGATCATCCTGGTGGCCCTGCTGTTTGGCATCGTCTTCACCTTCAGCGACATGGCCGTAGTGTTCATCCTCACGGGTGGCGGACCGGGTGATGCCACCCAGGTGCTGGCGAGCTGGGCCTTCTACAAGGGCATCAACGGCGGCAACCTGTCGGTGGGTGCCGCGGATGCCTTGTTCATGTTTCCCGTGCTGCTCGGGTTGGCCGCGGTGGTCTTGACGATGGCTTCACGACGGCGGGGTGACTGAGATGGCCGGCGGGCGGCAGATCCGCACGATCCGCGGACGCATCAGCATCTATCTGCTGGCCTTCTTCTTTGCAGTGATCTGCGGATTCCCCTTCCTGTGGGCCACGCTCACCGCGTTCAAGCAGGATCCGGATCTCTACTCCACCGGACACAACCCGTTCGCCTTCACGATGTCACCGACGCTGGACAACATCACGACCCTGTTCACCAACACGCCCTACCTGCAGTTCATCCTCAACAGCGTCATCATCGGCCTGGTTGCGACCGCGATCACACTGGTGCTCAGCATCCCCGCGGCCTACGCACTGGCTCGCCTGACCGGGCGCTGGGGCATCCCCGTTGCGATCGGCATCTTCGTGGTCTATCTGGTGCCCCCGACCCTGCTCTTCCTGCCCATGTCGCGGATCATCACCGTGCTCGGCCTGCAGGACTCGATCTGGTCACTGATCGTGGTCTATCCGGGTTTCACGATCCCGCTGTCGGTCTGGCTGCTCGTCGGCTTCTTCCGGTCGGTCCCGCCGGACATCGAGGAGCAGGCGCAGGTCGACGGCTATACGCGGATCGGCGCAATGGTGCGAGTGGTGCTGCCACTGATCACGCCCGGTCTGTTCACTGTCGTGGTGTTCAGCTTCACCCTGACGATGCAGGACTTCATCTACGCGCTGGCGTTCGTCTCCAGCTCGTCGAACATGACCATCAGCGTCGGGGTGCCGACCAATCTCGTGCGCGGTGACGTCTTCTTCTGGCAGTCTCTGATGGCTTCGGCCATCATCGTCGCCGTCCCGATCGCGCTGGTCTACAACATCTTCCTGCGCAAGTTCATCCAGGGATTCACGTTGGGTGCAGTGAAGGGTTGAGGCTCACAGGACGTCGTGACCGGGGTGCGGCTCGGCGGGGATCGTGCCGAGCCTGCCGGCCTGGAAGTCCTCGAACGCCTGCATGAGCTCCTCACGGGTGTTCATCACGAACGGGCCGTATGTCGCGACCGGCTCGCGGATCGGCCGGCCACCGAGGATCAGCAGGTCGAGGCTGGGTGCACGGTTCTCCTGGCGGTCGTCGGCCGCGACCTCGATGACGTCGCCGGGTCCGAAGGCCGCGAGCTGACCCATCTGGATCGGGCGCCGCTCGGCACCGACGGAACCCCGCCCGGACAGCACGTAGACCAGCGCGTTGAAGTCCTGGCGCCACGGCAGCTGCAACCGGGCGCCGGGCGCAACGGTCGCGTGGGCCAGCGCGATGGGGGTGTGGGTGACGCCGGGGCCGGGATGCCCGTCGATCTCACCGGCGATGACGCGCACCAGGGCCCCGCCGTCGGGGCTGGACAGCAGCGCGACCTCGCCGCGGTGGATGTCCTGGTAGCGCGGCGGCGTCATCTTCTGCGACTTCGGCAGGTTGACCCACAGCTGGACGCCGTGGAAGAGCCCACCGGACATCACCAGCGCCTCGGGCGGTGTCTCGATGTGCAGCAGCCCGGAGCCGGCCGTCATCCACTGGGTGTCGCCGTCGGTGATCTGCCCACCGCCGCCGGTGGAGTCGTGGTGCACCATGATCCCGTCGATCATGTAGGTCACCGTCTCGAACCCGCGGTGCGGGTGCCAGGGCGTGCCCTTGGGCTCACCCGGTGCGTACTCCACCTCGCCCATCTGGTCCATGTGGATGAACGGGTCGAGCGTCGCCATGTCGACACCCGCAAAGGCGCGGCGAACGGGAAATCCCTCCCCCTCATACCCTTGCGGCGCCGTGGTCAACGACCGCACCGGCCGGACGGTCGCCTGCGGCAGGGGCGCGGCGATGCGCGGGAGCGTCAGGATGTTGTCGACGGTCACGGCGGGCATAAGGGCTCCTTCGGCAGGCGGTCGATCGCCGGATGCGCGATCACCTACCACAACTATAGTTGAAGATTCAATATTCCGCTGCGCTTGCCCGCTATCGAGTGCGACGTGGCATCGAGGTCGCGGCCAGGGCCAATGCGCCGAGTGCGAAGGCCGCCAGCACCAGCACGTTGCGCAGCACATCGCCGGCCGGGTCCGCCTGGTCGCCCACCGCCCGGAGGGCACGCACGGCATACGTCATGGGCAGCGCATCGGCGAGGCCCTGAAGCACCCGCGGCATGGAGGCATGCGGGGCAAAGAGACCGCACAGGAAGACCTGTGGTCCGATGAACAGCGGCATGAACTGCACCGCCTGAAACTCCGTGCGCGCAAAGGCGCTGGCCAGCAGACCGGTGGCGACCCCCACTGCCGCTGCGCAGAACGCGATCAGCAGTACCCACACGATGGGGCCGGTGGTCTTCAGGCTCAGGCCCCACACACTGACGGTGATCAGCACCAGCGACTGCACGAGCGCGGCCAGGCCGAAGGCGACGCCATAGCCGGCGAGCAGGTCGGGGCGGTGCAAGGGTGTCGTGAAGAGTCGCTCGAGCGTGCCGCCGGTGCGTTCCCGCAACATCGCCACCGAGGTGATCAGGAACATCACCAGCATCGGCAGGATTCCGAGCAGACTCAAGGCGATCTGATCGAAGGCGGGACCGCCGCCATAGACGAAGTAGAGCAGGGTCAGCAGCAGTGCCGGCACCGCGACGATGAGCACCATCGTGCGTCGGTCGGCGCGCAGCTGTTGCAGGATCCGACGCATCGACGCGGCGAAGATGTGCACACTCACATCGACTCACCGGACCGGATGAGGCGCAGGAACGCGTCGTCGTAGGAGGTGCCGCCGGTGCGCTCCAGCAGCTGACCGGGCGTGAGGTGGGCCAGGAGCCGACCGTCGCGCAGCAGCAGGACGCTGTCACAGCGGGCGGCCTCGTCCATGACGTGGCTGGACACCAGGATCGTCGTCCCCTGCCCGGCAAGACCCTGCAGGTGCTGCCAGATCTCCTCACGGGTGACCGGGTCCAGGCCGACCGTCGGTTCGTCCAGGACGAGCAGCGCCGGATCGCCGACGAGCGCGCACGCCAGCGACGCTCGACTCGCCTGCCCTCCGGAAAGCCGGTCCACCCGCCTGCGGGCGAAGTCCGACAGGCCCACCGCGGCGACGGCATCCATGGCACTTGCGCGTGAATGGCCCTGCAGCGCCGCGAAGTACTCGGCGTTCTGCTGGACGGTCAGGTCCCGATAGACGCTGAGCCCCTGCGTGACATAGCCGACCCGATGACGCAGCTCGGCCGTCCCCGGCCGGTGACCGAGGACCCGAAGCTCGCCGCCCTTGACGCGCTGCGCACCGACGATGGCCCGCATGAGCGTGGTCTTGCCCGCACCGGAGGGGCCCATCAGGCCGACGATTGCACCCCTGAGGATCTCGAACGCCAGGTCGTGCAGCACGTCGCTTCCGCGCAGCGCGACGTCGAGCCCCTGCACTCGGATTGCCGTCTCAGTGCGCACAGGAGCCAGTCTGACAGTCCGCAGCGCCGGTGCGAGCCACATCTTGAGAACGATCCAGAGGCATTAGGTTCACTTATAGCAAAGTAGACTGAGCAGTAAGGCTTGACGATGGCTCGATCGCGTGCTGGACTCGACAACAGGTCGGCGCAGATGAGTCGGCCGCTCGCTCATCCCGTGGCAACCAGAAAGGTCGAAATGACACAACAGCTTGGCGCTGGGGCCAACCGACCCGGATGGGACGACGACCCGGCCGTGCCGGCCTGGACCGGCCACGGCCCGCTCATCGGTGCGGCCACCGCCGACGCCTGTGTCATCGGACTCGGCGGCAGCGGCCTGGCCGCGATCGAGGATCTCGCACACCGAGGGTTGTCGGTCATCGGCTTGGACGCCGGTCGAGTCGCCGCTGCCGCCGCCGGGCGCAATGGAGGCTTCCTGTCGCCGGGTGGGGCGATGTCGCTGTCCTCGACGGACTCACCGGTCTCGCTGGAACTGCGCAGTGAGCTCTACCGGCAGACCATGGCCGAGCAGCAGCGCCTCGCCGATCGCCTGGGCCCGGATGTCGTGCGCCCGACCGGAGCGCTCGAGCTCGCCGGCCTCCCGGGGGACCCGGTCGATGCCGCCGAGGCAGACGCCATCACGGAACAGCTCGCAAGTCTTCGGGCCGAGCAGGAGGCACTCGCATCCATCGGCGTCAAGGTCGAGGCGTATGACGGCGTGCTCGGCCAGGGTTTCTTCACTCCGGACACCGCACTGATGAATCCCGTGCGCCGGGCCTTCGGGCTGGCCACAACGCTGCCTGCCGGCACCACGCTGCACGAGCACTCACCCGTCACCGGAGTGCGTGCCGGTCTCGTCACCACGGCGCAGGGCTCCGTGTGTGCCGGCGTGATCATTGTCGCGATCGACGGGAAGCTCGAGCTGCTGCTGCCGCAGCTGGCACCGGTGGTGCAGACGATGCGGCTGCAGATGATCGCCACCCGTCCCATCGCGCCCGGCCGTCTCCCCTGCGGCGTCGGCTACCGCGCGGGATACGAGTGGGCCCAGCAGGACCCGGCGGGACGACTGCTCATCGGCGGTGGGCGCGACCACTTCTTGGAGGCGGAGACCACCTTCGCCGACGACCCGACGCCGCAAGTGCAGCAGTGGATCGACAGCGCCGGGGCGCGCGTGGCGGGTGAGCCCGTCACCGTGACGCACCGTTGGGCGGCTTCGGTCGGCTACACCACCGACCTGCGGGCCCTGTGCATCCCCGTCGACGAAGGCGTCGTGGCGTGCGGGGGCTACAGCGGGTCCGGCAACCTCGTCGGCCCCATCGCCGCCCGGGCCGCCGTCGCACTCGCGATCGACAACACTCCGCCCCCCGGCTACCTGCGCTCGAGCCTTCAGTCATGACCAGCACACGCCACACTGCGTCGGAGACCCGCCTGCCTGCCCCGCTGGACGCGGGTCGCCTTCGGCTACTGCGCGAAGCCGCACTGCGCGGCTCGATCTCGGCAGCGTCGCGGACTCTCGGACTCACGCCGTCCGCGGTGTCCCAGCAGCTCGCCGCACTCGAGCGTGAGGTCGGCATGCCCCTGCTCGACCGGTCTCCTCGTGGTGCGACGCTGACCGGTGCAGGGCGAGCCCTGGTCGCCCGGGCGGAGCAGGTGGCCGACGTCCTGGCGGCCGCGCGGGCCGACATCGAGCGGCTCACCGGCGTCCGCACCGGCCGTGTCGCAGTCTCCTGTGTCGCCAGCGCCGCCATCTCGTTCGTCTCGGATGGCCTGTCCCGACTGGAAGCCGAGCAACCGGGCATCGACGTCTCGATCACCTGCGCAGAGCCGGCGGTCTCGCTCGACCTGCTCATCAGCGGCGACGCCGACCTGGCCATCGTTGATGAGTATGACTACGTCCCGGTCGCGCTGCCGGACCACACCGAGGCGAGAGAACTGTTGACCGAACCACTGGTTGCCATCGTGCCGGCCGGTTCCTCGGTGCCGATCCGACCACACCTGACCGACCTGGCCGCGGCCCGCTGGGTGATGCCACCGGACGATGCGGCGTGCGGGAGGGCCCTCAGATCGGCCTGCCGAGCGGCGGGTTTCGAACCCGATGTGCGCTGGGAGTCGGACGACCTGCTGGTGCTGGTGCGAGCCGTATCGGCGGGACACGGCGTTGCCGTGATCCCCCGGCTTTCCGTCCACCCGGACACAGCCGCCGTCGAGATGCGCACGCTGCGCCGACCCGGGCTGCAACGCCGGCTGATTGCCGTTGCACGGTCGAGCGCGCTCGCCCGACCCGCCGTCGCCGAGGTGCTCGATGCACTTACCCTCAGCGCCAAGACCGTCTGACCGTGCCGAAGGAGAGCTGGTGACGCACCGCATGACTGAGATCACAGAGCGTTCGTCCTGCCCGACTCGAGCCAGCGCCGTCATCATCGGCGGTGGCGTGATGGGCGTCAGCGCCGCGTTCCACCTGGCCGAGGCCGGCGTGCAGGACGTGGTGCTGGTCGAGCGGAACGAGCTCGGCTCGGGCTCGACCTGCAAGGCGGCCGGCTGCGTGCGGGCCCAGTTCTCCGACCGGACCAACATCGAGCTCGGTCTGCGCAGTCTGCGTGCGTTCGAGTCGTTCGGCAGCCGGCCGGGGCAGGCGATCGACCTGCACCAGCCCGGCTACCTCTTCCTGCTGGACAGCCCGGAGAGCGTGGCGGTATTCGAGCAGAGCGTCGAGCTGCAGCAGTCTCTCGGTGTGCCGAGCCGGATGCTCAGCCCCGCGGAAGCCAAGGAGCTGTCGCCGCTGATCTCGACGGACGGACTGCACGGCGCGGCATTCTCGCCCACCGACGGGTACTGCGCACCGGAATCCGTAGTGCTCGGGTACGCCACTGCCGCGCGCCGACTGGGCGCGCGACTGCTGACCGGTTGCGCGGCGCTCGGCATCGAGACCACAGGTGGCCAGGTCACCGCGGTGCATACCGCGGACGGCACCATCAAGACGGACACGGTCATCTGTGCCGCGGGTGCCTGGTCGCGGGAGGTGGGCGGCTGGGCCGGTGTGGATCTGCCGGTCACTCCGCTACGACGGCAGATCCTGATCAGCAAGGCGCTGCTCGACCTGCCGGCCGATCTGCCGATGACCGTTGACTTCGCGACGTCCTTCTACTTCCACCGCGAGGGTGAGGGACTGCTGATCGGGATGTCCGACCCGGACGAGGCGCCCGGGTTCAGCGAACGCCCCACCGACGACTGGCTTCCGCGGCTCGGCGACGCGATCGGTCACCGCACACCCGCCCTGCTCGATGTCGGCTTCGGCACCGGGTGGGCCGGCCTCTATGAGATGACCCCCGACCACAACGCTCTGATCGGGAGTGCACCGCACACCGACCGGTTCCTCTACGCCACGGGCTTCTCGGGGCATGGCTTCCTGATGGGCCCCGCGGTCGGTGAGGTGCTCCGGGACCTCTACCTGGGACGGACTCCCGTGGTGGATGTGTCCGCCTTGGACGCCGGCAGATTCGTGGATCGCCAGACCAGACCGGAGCTGAACATCGTGTGACCTCTTGACGATCCGACCAGACGTAAACGCCTTTCACAGAACGGAAGCATCACCATGACCACCACTGCCCTTCCCACCGCCGATGACCTGCAGGCTCAGGCACGCTCAGCGCTCGAGCGCTGCGGAGTCGACCTGGATCTCCTGACGGGAGAGCAGACCTCGCACTCCCCCATCAACGGGGAGACCCTGGCCAACCTGTCCTGGACCAGCGCGGACGAGGTCGACGCCTGCGTCGCCCGCGCCCGGGACGCCTTCGCCATCTGGCGGGACACGCCTGCACCCGCACGCGGCGCTCTGGTGCGACGCCTCGGCGCCTTGCTGATGGAGCACAAGGCCGACATCGCGACCCTGGTCAGCCTGGAGGTCGGCAAGATCACCTCTGAGGCTCTCGGCGAGGTGCAGGAGATGATCGACGTCTGCGACTTCGCGGTAGGCCTGTCGCGCCAGCTCTACGGTCGCACCATGCCGTCCGAACGCCCCGGCCACCGGCTGATGGAGACCTGGCACCCGCTCGGGGTCGTCGGCGTGATCAGCGCCTTCAACTTCCCGGTCGCCGTGTGGTCCTGGAACACCGCGATCGCCCTCGTCTGCGGCGACCCCGTCGTGTGGAAGCCGTCGGAGACTGCGCCACTGTCGGCTCTGGCCTGCAATGCGGTGCTGCAGCAGGCCATCGCCGAGGCAGCTGCGCCGGCCAACCTGAGCCAGGTCGTGATCGGCGGCGCCGATGTGGGCCAACGCCTGGTCGACCACCAAGACGTTGCTCTCATCAGCGCAACCGGTTCGACCCGGATGGGTCAGGCCGTAGGTCAGCGCGTCGCCGCTCGCTTCGGGCGCTGCCTCCTGGAGCTGGGTGGCAACAATGCGGCGATCGTCACGCCGTCAGCCGACCTCGACCTGACCGTGCGTGGCATCGTCTTCGCGGCGGCGGGCACGGCCGGCCAGCGCTGCACGACCATGCGGCGGGTCATCGTCCACGAGTCGGTGCTCGACGATCTCGCCAAGCGCCTCACCTCGGTCTATGAGCGCCTGCCCATCGGCGACCCGACCACAGACGGCACGCTGGTCGGGCCGCTCATCGGCGGCTCGGCATACCAGGCCATGACCGCTGCGCTGGGGCAGGCGCAGGACGAGGGCGGCAAGGTGCTCGTCGGCGGAGAGCGGCAGCTGGCCGACGCGGCATCGGACGCCTACTACGTGCAGCCCGCGGTGGTGCAGATGCCGCAGCAGACACAGATCGTGACGCGTGAGACGTTCGCGCCGGTGCTCTATCTGATCCCATACACCGACCTCGACGAGGCGCTGTCGTTGAACAACGCAGTGCCGCAGGGACTCTCGTCCTCGATCTTCACCGAGGACCAGGCAGAGGCGGAGCGGTTCATGAGCGCCGCCGGTTCCGACTGTGGGCTGGTGAACGTCAACATCGGCACCTCGGGCGCCGAGATCGGTGGCGCGTTCGGCGGCGAGAAGGAGACCGGTGGCGGCCGTGAGTCCGGCTCGGATGCCTGGCGCACCTACATGCGTCGCGCCACCAACACCGTCAACTACTCCGGTGAGCTGCCGCTGGCCCAGGGCGTCGACTTCTCGGTCTGATTCCGGCGCAGATTCGGAGGGATACATGACCGAGGACTCCGCAGACTACAGCCAGATCGCCGGCCGCCCGAGGTTCTCCACGGCTTCGATCCGCACGGTCCTGCAGGATGCCTATGGGATCGACGCAGACCTGGCGGCGCTCCCATCCGAACGCGACCAGAACTTCCGCGTCATCGAGGACGGCGTTGCCCGCTATGTCGTCAAGGTGTCCAATGCCGCGGAGCAGCCACCGATCGTCGACCTCCAACGTCGGGCGATGGACCAGCTGTCCGCAGCCGGACTCGGTTGTCCGGTAGTCGTGCCCGCCTCCGACGGCCAGCACGTGCAGGTGGTCGACAGGCATCTGGTCTGGGTGCTGACCTTCCTGCCCGGTGACCTGATGGCGGACCACGCGGGGCGCTCGGCGCAGTTGCTGCGCGCCTTCGGAGTGTTCCTCGGGCGTGTCACCCGTGCTCTGGCCGACTTCGAGCATCCGGCCGCGGACCGTCACCTGCAGTGGAACGTGCTGCAGGCCGAGGCGGTGCTGTCGCGCTACCTGCCAGACGTCGAGGAGTCGAGACGCCGGCTGGTGCAGACCGCCTTGGATGCGTTTGCGGTGCGGGTGGAGCCTGCCCTGTCGCAGCTGCCGCGCAGCGTGATCCACAACGACGCGAACGACCACAACGTGCTGATCGATGGAGACACCATCACGGGGCTGATCGACTTCGGCGACATGGTGCACTCCGCCACCCTCAACGAGCTTGCAGTCGGCTGTGCGTATGCCGCTCTGGGACAAGGTGATCCAACGCAGGTGATCCAGACGGTCGCAGCCGGACACGCCACCTCGGCACCCTTGACCAAGGAGGAACGTGCCCTCCTGCCGGAGCTGGTGCGGACCCGGCTGGCAACCAGCGTCGCGATCTCCGCGCACCAGCACACCCTCGACCCGCACGATGCCTACCTCACCGTGTCCGAAGGGCAGGCGTGGCAGACGCTCGCTGCCATGGACGACGCGCTACCCCACAACTGAGAAGACGAGGAAGACACCATGTCGACGGTTGACGACCTGCTGGCCCGGCGGGCCAGACACCTGCCCCAGGCGATGTCGTTGCACTATGACCGCCCGCTGCACATCGTGCGCGGCGATGGTGCCTACCTGATTGCCGCGGATGGCACGCGATACCTGGACTGCATCAACAACGTCTCCCACGTCGGCCATGCGAACGCTCACGTCGCCGAGGCGGCCTGCCGGCAGATGCGGATGCTCAACACCAACGCCCGATTTCTGTATGCGGAGCTGTTCGACTACGTCGAGCGGTTGACCGACCGGCTGCCCGCCGCGTTGTCCGTCTGCTTCCTGGTGAACTCCGGCAGCGAGGCGAACGAGCTCGCGCTGCGGATCGCACGCGCGCGCACTCACCGACGCGGGACGGTCGTGCTGGACGGCGCCTATCACGGCAACACCACGTCGCTGATCGACATCAGCCCCTACAAGTTCAACGGGCGCGGCGGCGAAGGCTGCCCACCCCATGTGCAGGTCGCCGCAACGCCGGATCCGTATGACGGCCGGTTCCGCGGCGAGAGCAGCGGCTCCGACTATGCGCAGGACGTCACCAAGGCATTGGAACGATCCACTCAAGCCGGCCATCCCGCAGGCACTTTCATCACCGAGTCGCTGCTCGGTTGCGCCGGTCAGGTGGACCCGCCCGACGGCTATCTCGCGGCCGCATACGCCGCGGCTCGCGCCGCGGGGGCGGTGTGCATCGCCGACGAGGTGCAGATCGGCTTCGGCCGAATGGGCGACACGTTCTGGGGTTTCGAGACACAGGGCGTCGTCCCCGACATCGTGACCCTGGGGAAGCCGATCGGCAACGGCCACCCGCTGGGCGCCGTTGTCACCACCCCGGAGATCGCTGAATCCTTCGCGACCGGAATGGAGTACTTCAACACCTTCGGCGGCAACCCGGTGTCCTGCGTCATCGGCAGCGCGGTGCTCGACGTCATCGACAGCGAGGGGCTGCAGGAGCATGCACGGCGGGTGGGCGAGCACCTCGAGCACGGTTTCGCCGATCTCGCGAAGCGTCATCAGGCGATTGGTGACACCCGCGGTCGCGGCCTCTTCCGCGGAGTCGCGCTGGTGACCGATCGGCAGACCCATGCGCCCGCCACATCGCTCGCACGCACGCTGGTGCAGCAGCTCCGGGAGGAGGAGCAGATCCTGCTGTCGCTCGAGGGCCCGGGAGACAACGTCCTCAAGCTGAAGCCGCCGATGCCGTTCTCGGAGGGCGACGCCGACCGGCTGCTCGACGCGCTCGACAGGCTACTCACGGACCAAGGAGAATAAGCCTATGAGTTCTGCGTCTAGCGCAAACCGTATGCACCGGCCGTCGGGCGAAACCCCGCGCGTCGAGGACGCCACGGACACACACTTCCTGCAGGCCGCCGCCCACCTGACCCCGCGCGAGACGGTCACGCCCCTTGACACCGACCAGGCGATGCGCATCTTCGACGCCCAGCTCGCCAGCCGCCACCTTGACCTGGCGGCCCGCTGGATGCAGGCCCAGGGGCGCGGCTACTACACGATCGGCTCCGCCGGTCACGAGGGCAACGCCGCCGTCGCGGCGGCGCTACGACCGACGGATCCCGCGCTGCTGCACTACCGCTCGGGTGCCTTCTATCTGGCGCGCGCCGCGCAGATTGCCGGCCACGACGGCATCCGCGATGTGCTGCTCGGGGTCGCGGCCGCCGCCTCCGAGCCGATGTCGCACGGTCGGCACAAGGTCTTCGGCCACCCGGACCTGGCCATCCTGCCGCAGACCTCCACGATCGCCTCGCACCTGCCACGTGCGGTCGGCGTCGCGTTCGCGATCGAGCGCGCCAAGAAGCTGAAGGTGCACTCCCCCTGGCCGACCGACGCGATCGCCGTATGCAGCCTGGGCGACGCCTCGGCCAACCACTCCACCGCGGTCGGCGCGATCAACGCCGCCGCGCACGCCAGCTTCCAGGGCCTGCCCATGCCGCTGCTGCTTGTGTGTGAGGACAACGGGATCGGCATCAGCGTGCCGACTCCGCAGGGCTGGATCGCCGCCACCTACGGCGACCGAGCGGGGCTGCGCTACTTCTCTGCGGACGGCTGCGACCTGTCCGAGACACTCGCCGTGACGCAGGACGCGGGCGCCTGGGTGCGACGGCATCGGGCGCCGGCCTTCCTGCACCTGCGGACCGTGCGGCTGATGGGGCACGCGGGCTCGGACGTCGAGGCGGCCTACCGGACGCCCGCCGCCATCCAGGCCGACCTGGCCCGGGACCCGTTGCTGGCCACTGCCCAGCTCCTCGTCGACCACTTGGTGCTGACCGCCGCCGACGTCGTGCGAACCTACGAGGCCAAGCGGGCCGAGGTCATCGCGGTCGCCGCGCAGGTGCTGGACGAGAAGCCGCTGGTCTCGCGCGCCGAGGTTGTCGCACCACTACTGCCCGGGCCGCCTGAGCGGGTCGACCGCCTGGCCATCCAACCACCGTCGAACGAGGCACGGCACAAGGCCTTCGGTGACCGGCTGCCCGAGGACGAGGGCCCGCTCACCCTGGCCCAGTCGATCAACCGCGCACTCGCCGATGTCCTCGCCGGCTACCCAGAGGCGGTGGTGTTCGGTGAGGACGTCGGGCACAAGGGCGGGGTATACGGCGTGACGCGCGGCCTGGCGAAGAAGGCCGGGCGAGCACGAGTCTTCGACACCCTGCTCGACGAGCAGTCGGTGCTCGGGCTGGCCCTCGGCGGCGCGGTCACCGGGCTGCTGCCGATCCCGGAGGTCGAATACCTCGCCTACCTGCACAACGCCGAGGATCAGCTGCGTGGTGAGGCCGCGAGTCTCGCGTTCTTCTCCGACCGGCAGTGCCTGAACCCGATGGTGCTGCGGGTCGCGTCCTACGGTTACCAGAAGGGGTTCGGCGGCCACTTCCACAACGACTCGTCGGTCGCGGTGCTGCGGGACATCCCGGGCATCGTAATCGCCTCCCCCGCGCGTCCCGCCGACGCCGCCGCGATGCTGCGCAGTTGCGTTGCCGCCGCAAAGACGGACGGGCGAGTCTGCGTGTTCCTCGAGCCGATCGCGCGCTACCACACCCGCGACCTGCACCAGGACGGTGACAACGGATGGCTGGATCCGTATGCCGCGCCGTCAGACTGGGTGGCCGCTCACGTTCCGCTCGGGCGGGGCCGCACCTACGGGCAGGGCAAGGATCTGACCATCGTCACCTTCGCCAATGGGCTCTATCTCAGCCTGCGTGCGGCGCAACGACTAGAGCGGGACGGGATTCACGCGCGGGTGCTCGACGTGCGCTGGCTCGCACCGCTGCCGGTGGAAGACCTGCTGCGCGAGGCGCGCGTGACCGGGAAGGTGCTGGTCGTCGACGAGACCCGGTCGACCGGTGGTGTTTCCGAGGGCGTCATCACTGCGCTGGTGGAGTCGGGCTTCGACGGCGAGGTGGCGCGAGTCGCGAGCGCGGACAGCTATGTCCCACTCGGTGATGCCGCCGAGCTGGTGCTGGTCTCTCAGGATGACATCGAGCGGGCGGCTCGCACCCTCATTCGGGATTGATCACAGCCACCTCGCCACAGCAACAATTCCGCGGGCCGTCGCGGCGCACAGCAGATTGAGGGGCAGCCCAGCCCATGGGCACACCAGGATTCACCTTCGCCAACCCGGTGCCTCCTGTTGGTGACGGAACTCGGGACGACGTGGCACTCGAAGCCGGCCGCCCATGGGTTCCCACGATCGATCCCGCCTTTGTGCTACCTGCACCGACCCGATCAGCTGCGGCGGTCATTCACCACCGACCCCGCAATCCGTCCACGTCGTCCTGCCGCGCTCCCACCCGCTGATGACGTGCCGCGTATCGCAGCCTTGCGGTCCAGGGCATCTGCGAGATCACAGCCGGTGCGAGTGTCACCGTGCAGGGCAACGTGGTGGTCATTCCACGCGCGGTCCTCAACGCCATCACCACGGCAACGGTGCACATCCAGGGCAGCGGGTATGCCGAGCGGGGCTCCATCCTCGCACTCGGTTGCACACCGGAGTTCGGATGCACGCACGCGGCGGACCAGCAGGTCGCGGGCAGCGTGATCGGCAACAAACCACTCGCGGTCTATCTGAACGGCGCGACCGTGCGACGCAACGTGCTGGTCTTCGGTGGTGGTCCCGCAGTGGGCTGTGTGGACACGGGCTTCCCGCCCCTCGGGCACGATCTACCGATGAAGGACAACACCATCGGCGGGAATGTCGTGATCGACGGCTGGGCCGGGTGCTGGGCAGGGCTGCTCCGCAACACGATCGGCGGCTCCGTCAGCTACTCGCGGGTCAAGGCCAACACGAGTTCGGGCAGCAACGGCCAGCCGCTCGACCCGCAAGGTCCCGACTCGAACGAGATCGTGGCCAACACTATTCGCGGAGCCCTGGTCTGCTGGGGCAACACTCCCGCGCCACAGTTCGGCGACGCCGGTGACCCGCCGTGCGCCACCAACCACGCCGGATGCGGAAAGTGGGGCCAGTGCGCGAACCTCTGACCCGTGCCGCCCGGACCGCGCTCAGCCGACCTTGGCGACGGTCAACAGGAAGGCCGAGTCCTCGAGCGCTTCCACTGCGTGCCGCGCCTGCGGAATGATCAGCAGGTCCCCTGGAGAGCCCTCCCACGTGTGCTCGCCGGAGGTGAGCTGAACCCGGCCGACCAGCACGTGCAGCGTGGCCTCCCCTGGGTTGTCGTGCTCCTCGAGGCGATTGCCGACGGCCAGCGCGATCATGGTCTGGCGCAGCACCTTCTCGTGCCCGCCATAGACGGTGGTCGCGCTGCGTCCGCTGGAGGCTTCGGCGGCAAGCTTCAACTGTTGGCGGGCGAGTGCGGTGAGCGATGACTTCTCCATCTCTGCAGCATCCCACACCCTGTCTCGGCCCACCCGTGGACTCTGGGGAGCCCGAGATCCTCAGGTCTGCGGGTCGATGTCGAGCTGCTCCCAGAAGCGCGCCCGCAGCTCGTGCCGAGTGACCTCGTCGATGTCATACACACCCAGCCGGTTGGACATGTCGACCAGCAGCGCACGGTCCAGGTCGCCGGGTATGCCAGGGCGTGCCTTGCGCAGCCGCTCCCGCTCCCCCGGCGTGGCGGTGCGCGTCCAGGTGGCCACGACGCCACGGCATACCTCGTCGATGAGGGCCTTGGCCTCTGGCGTGAGGTGGGCAGGCTCGGTCCAGCTCGGTTGCCCGGTGTGGGTGGAGTAGACCAGGCTGGCCGGCGGACCACTCACAGTCCCGACGTCGTGCGGGATGCTCGCCGCCGGTGCCGTCGGCCGAGGCGGCGTCGGCCTGCCGTGGCTGTTGGCGAGCTCCGCGGGCGATGGTGCGGCGGCGGCCGTCTCGCTGTGCTCGGTCACTGACTGCCGTGACCCGACCTGGGCGGTGTGCACGGCCTGCTCAATGACGTCGGTGTCCATCAACGCCAACCCGTCGGCCTCACGCATCAGATGCTGGGCCACCCCGTGCGGGCGGCCGTCGGCGCCGGGCACCGCAAGCACGATCACCTGCACGCCGTGCCCCTGTGCCTCCTCGACCGCCTCGGTCAGGTCGTCGTCACCGGACACCAGGTAGGCGACGTCCACGACGCGACCGCGACCGTGGGTGGACAGGTCGAGGCCGATGCGCAGGTCGACCCCCTTCTGCTCACCGGAGAAGGAGCGCCGACCGAGGCGTACCTTGACCTTGGGCAGCATCGCGATCGCATCCTGCTCGGCATTGGGTATGCCGCGCGTGGCCGAGTCATACCAGTTGACTCGCAGGATCGGCAGGCCGCTGGCCCGCTCCACCTGCTGGATGATGCCGTCGATCAGCACCCGGTGATCTACCGTCACCCCGCCGCGCAGCGACGTGCCGGTGATCCGCGTCGCCGCGGCGGCAAGCAGGTATCCGGCATCCACATAGACCGCGCAGTAGGACCGCATGCCTCATCTTGTCAGGCCGCACGGCATACCACCCCGCTCCGCGCCGGTCGGCGAGTCAGGCCGGCTCCGAGTGTCGGACCTCGGCCGACGCAGCGTGAACGTGTCGGCCACCTCGAGCCCACCACCGACCTCGGTCACGTTGTAATAGGTGACGCTCATGATGGTGTCGTGTCCCGGCCGGCCGGGGTCGACCTCGAACGCCGCGAAACCATACGCCGGCGCCGACGTGCCACCACCGATGACCAGGTCCACGGCATACCGATCGAGGAGCGGCATCCACTCCTGCCGCTCCTCGAGGTCGGCCCCGTTGAAGTCGCTGGCGGCGCTGATGGCGACCTGGTGCATGCACACCACGATCCAGTCGATGCCGTGATCGGCTCGAGCAGCGCGCAGCTGCGCCTCTAGCCAAGCGTGCTGGGCACCCTTGGAGTATCCCCGCTCATCGGAGCCGCCGCCGTCCCGGTCGCAGATGTCGCCGTTGGCGATGCTGATCACGCGAACGCCACCGATCTTGAAGGAATACCACAGCCCACGAGTGAGCGCGGTCTGTCCGGCAGAGGGCGGCACACTGAAATAGGCCTGGTATGCGGCGTATCCGATCGTGCCGTTGCCGAGCTCGTTCTCGTGGTCGCCGGGTGACGGCATCCAAGGTCGATTGCGAGCACTGCGAGTGCTGTTCGCCCAGAAGTCCCACCAGGTGCGGACGCGATCAGTGGACAGGTTCGCATAGCAGAGATCGCCGTTGAACAGGTGGAACATCGGCGCGACGAGCTCCACCCCGCCCGTGGTGTCGCCTGCGGCGAGCGACCCGAGGTTGTCGTTCACCCACGTCGCCTTACCACCCTGCGATGCCTGCTTGCCGACGGTCGGAGTCCCCTGGTCACCGAAGCTGGTGAAGGTCACGCGCGCCCGGCCATGCGGCCCGGTGCGGAACTCGCCGAACTGTGGTGCCGCCCCCTCGTGCACTGCGGCATAGAGGTATCCGGCGCGGGCGCGGAGCCGCGTGAGGTGCGCATGGTGCGTGTAGACCCGGGTGCCCGACTGCTCGTCGACATAGCTGCGAGTGGTCGCGCCGACTGTCCGCTCGAACCGTCCATGGGTGTCGCCGAGGAGGACACGCGCTCGCTGCACCGGTGTCCGCGTGTGCCAGCTGACGACCATCTCGGTCCCCGCATCGGCACCGAACTGCAGATGCAGGCCGTCAACCGGCGGATCCGCGTGGGGGGCGCGCCCATTGGCGGCCGCTGAGGCGGTGCGCTCGGCCGCCTCCGCCTCCGGTGTGCCCAACGCGGCTACCGCAGCGACGAATCCGGCGCCGAAGAGGAGTCGGCGGCGGGAGAGGCCAGAGGCGATGGTGGTGTCCGGTGCAGGTGTCACGCATCGCAGCGTGCCGTTGCCAGGTGTGCGTGGCGTGAGGCCCGGATGAACTCCAGGTGAAGGTCAGGTGAGGGTGGGGCCCGCTCCAGGCATCTGCTCGAGCAATTCGCGGGCCCGCTCGGCGACGGTGTGCTCGGTCAGCACCTCGTATCGGGTGGCGACCACCTGGGTGACCGACTGGAAGTCGCGGCGTCCGCGCGTCATGCCGTAGCCCATTGCGGCCCAGACGAAGCCGAAGACCGCGCCGAAGATGACCGTTGAGACGATGACGCCAAGCGTGTTGGCGTTGGTGAACAGGGACATGATCAGGCCGATGAACGCCCCGAACCAGGCGCCCGAGATCGCACCGCCGCCCAGCACCCGGCCCCAAGTGAGGCGCCCCAGGACCCGCTCGATCTGTTTGAGGTCGGTGCCGACGATCATGCAGTTCTCGACCGGAAACTCCTTGTCGGACAGGTAGTCGACCGCTCGCTGCGCCTCGGCATACTCGTCGAAGACGCCGAGCGAGCGAGGATATTTCAACGCCAGTCCGCCGATCAGGCCGTGCTGACCCTGCTGACTCTGCTGGGCTCTGCCGAACCCCATCGGACCCTGTGACATGCCTCGATCCTACCGGGTCTGGTCATCGAACGGCCGCCTGCGCCGCCGGGCCGAGGGCGCTCGCCGGGCACCGATCGCCGAAACCCCTACGCCTGCTTACCAGATGGTAACTTCCAGGTATTCGTGATCCGTCTGCCGTCAGGGGCCCTCATGCTTCAACTCTCCAGCCGCACTGCCGCTGCCGCGATCGCCGTCGAGCCGGTCGCCTGATGACCGGCAGCGACGACGGCATGAGGACCGCGCTGGTCACCGGCGCCTCCTCGGGGATCGGCAAGGCCGTCGCAGCACGACTCGTGGCCGACGGCTTTCGCGTGCTGGGCACCAGCCGTCGTCCGGAGTCGATCCCGGATGATGCGCGGGTGGCAGGAGTTGAATACCTTGCGCTCGACCTGACGGACGATGCCTCGATCGCGGCCTGCGTCGAGGCCGCGGGTGCCGTCGACGTGCTGGTCAACAACGCGGGTGAGAGTCAGTCCGGGCCGTTGGAGGAGGTGCCCTCCGATGCCATCCAGCGGCTGTTCCAGCTCAATGTGTTCGGTGCGGTCCGGCTGACCCAGCTCGTTCTACCCGGCATGCGGGATCGGGGCTATGGTCGCGTGGTCATGGTCGGTTCGATGCTGGCCAGCTTTCCGGTGGCCTACCGTTCGACCTACTGCGCCTCCAAGGCCGCGATCAAGGCGTTCGCGATGTCGGCCCGGCCCGAGGCAACGCCGTACGGCGTGTGGCTCACCACCGTGGAGCCCGGCTCGATCGCGACCGGCATCGGCGAGCGGCGCACGAAGTACCTGGCCGAGGGCTCCCCCTACGCGGACGAGTGCACGACCGTCATCCGCGAACTGGACCGCAAGGAGCGCGCGGGAATCGGCGCCGACCAGGTCGCGGCGACCGTCGTCGATGCGATCACCGCGGATCGGCCCAAGCCGTTGTATGCGGTCGGCAGCAACGCACCGGTCGTGTTCGCCCTGCGCCGCTTGGTGCCGCGCGGCATCCTCGAGAAGGTGGTCAACCGCCAGTTCGGCCTGCACCGCTGAACCTCCACACCCCCACCGCTGGTTGAGCCGGGCGAGCGCCCAGCGCCCACACCCCCACCGCCGGTTGAGCCGGGCGAGCGCCCAGCGCGAGCCCGCGTCGAAACCCGGCCACCCACAACGCAAAACCAGCCCATCACACCCCCACCGCTGGTTCAGCCGGGCGAGCGCAAAGCGCGAGCCCGCGTCGAAACCCGGCCACCCACAACGCAAAGCCAGCCACCACCCCGAACAGATCTCGATACACCCACTCGGCCAACGCCTCGCGGGCTACTCGATCAGCGTTCAAACCGCAGTCGACGCGGGCTACTCGATCGGCGTTTCAGACCATCAGACGTCGATCTTTTCGAGCGCATCGGCGAGCCGCTCGACGGCGCCGTCGACATCGGTGAGCTTGTCCAGGCCGAACAACCCCAGGCGGAAGCTGGAGAAGTCGTCCGGCTCACCGCAGTGCAGCGGCACACCGGCCGCCACCTGCACGCCGGCCTTCTTGAACGCCGCACCGCCCTTCAGATCCGGGTTGTCGGTGTGCACGACGACCACGCTCGGCGACGCGCACTCGTCGGCCGCGACCGAGGCCAGCCCGTGCTCGGCGAGCAGGGCGCGCACCCGGGTGCCGAGCTCGACCTGCGCGTCGCGCAGCTTGTCGAGCCCGACCTCGCGCGCCTCGCGCATCAGCGCGGCGTTGTGCGCGAGACCGTCGGTGGGCATCGTGGCGTGATACGGCGTCTGCCCCTCGGTGTAGGACTCGGTGATCGACAGCCACTTCTTCAGGTCGATCGAGAAGCTGGTGGAAGTGCTCGACTGCACGGCCTCGCGGCCGGTCTCGCCCAGCATCACGTATCCGGCGCACGGGGTGCCGCTCCAACCCTTCTGCGGGGCAGTGATCAGCACGTCGACGCCGAGGTCGCTCATATCGGCCCACAGGGCGCCGGAGGCGACGCAGTCGAGCACGAAGAGACCGCCGACCTCGTGCACCGCGGCAGACACGGAGCGGATGTAGTCGTCGGACAACAGGATGCCGGACGCCGTCTCGACGTGCGGCGCAAAGACGATCTCGACGCGCTTGTCACCGATCGCGGCGACGACCTCGTCGACCGGAGCGGGCGCCCAGGGCGCCTGGTGCGCGTCGCTCGCCGGCCGTGCGGCGCAGACCGTGACGTCGTCGGTGATGCCACCGGTCTCGAAGATCTGCGACCAACGGTAGGAGAACAGGCCGTTGCGCACAACCAGGGCACGCTTGCCGGTGGCGAGCTGCCGGGCAACGGACTCCATGGCATACGTGCCGCCGCCGGGCACCACCGCCACGGTGTCGGCGTGGTAGGTGGTGCGCAGGATGTCGATGATGTCCTGCATCACCCCCACGAACCGCTGCGACATGTGGTTCAGGGAGCGGTCGGTGAACACCACCGAGTACTCGAGCAGGCCGTCGGGGTCGATGTCGTCATGAGGCAGATTCACGCTTGCAGCGTCCCATAATCGGTATGCCGTGGGTAGGGCCGGTCCACGTCACGACACCGTGCCCGCCGAGCACCCGCCTGATGACTGCGCTCAGGCGGCCTGGCGCAGCTGGATGTTCGCGCACTCGACGCAGACCTCCGCCGGGATGACCCCAATCCGCATCAGCTGCCCGAAGGCGAAGCAGCCGGCACAGAACCCGAGCACCGACTCCAGCACGGCAAACACGGCGAGCACGCCGGTCAGCACCAGCGCGACCGTCGTCCAACCGAGCGCGAGGCCACCGATCGCCGCGACCGTGGTCAAGGCCGCGCCGATCGCCTGCGCAAAGCGCTTGGGCGGACCCGCGACCAGCCTGGGGCTGCCGAGGCGAGGCCCGATCACTCGCATGGCCACGGCGCCGAGCGGGCTGAGCCGCGGGCCGGTGATCGCGCGGGCGATGAACCCGTAGGCCAGCGGCACGAGCAGCCACAGCCATCCCGTCGCGAGAATGACCACCGCGATGACCGCCACGACGGCGGCCACGGTCCGGGCCGCCTTCTCGTTGACGGGGTTGGGGAAGCCGATCAGGTTCTTCATGGCGACCAATATATAACTCATGGTTAGTCATTGCATAAGCATGTGCACATCGCGAGACGCCCAGGGCTCGCGCGCCGCCGTGCGGCTCAGCCGAGCTCCATCAGCTGCTTCTTCTGGACCTTGCCCATCGCATTCAGCGGCAGCTGGTCGATGACCCGCACCTCGCGCGGCCGCTTGTGCACCGACAGCGATTGGGCGACGAAGTCCATCACCGCCTCCGGCGAGGTCACCTCCCCGACGACGAACGCGACCACCCGCTGACCCAGGTCGGCGTCGGGCAGACCGACCACTGCGGCTTCCCGCACCTGCGGGTGGCCGAGCAGCGCCTGCTCGACCTCGCCCGCACCGATGCGGTAGCCGCCGGACTTGATCAGGTCGACCGACTCCCGACCCACAATCCGATGGAAACCGCCGGGATCGATGACGGCGACGTCACCGGTGCGGAACCACCCGTCGTCGGTGATCGACTCGGCGGTCTTGCCCGGGTTGTGCAGGTATTCGTCGAAGAGCGTGGTTCCAGCGACCTCCAGCTGCCCGATCGTCTGCCCGTCGTGCGGGGCAAGGGCGCCGCCCTCGCCGCGCAGCCGCGTCTCAACGCCCGGCAACGCCAGGCCGACCCAGCCCGGGCGCCGCTCACCGTCGTGACGGGTGCTGATGGTGATCAGCGTTTCGCTCATGCCATACCGCTCCACCGGCGCCTGCCCCGCCAGCTCGGCCAGCCGGTCGAAGACCGGGACGGGCAGGGGCGCACTGCCGGACACCAGAAGGCGAGCGCTGCGCAGGGCCCGAGCACTGTCCGCGTCGTTGCAGACGCGGGACCACACCGTCGGCACACCGAAGTAGAGCGACCCGGCGGCCGCGGCATACGCCTCGGGCTTGGGCCGCACCGTATGCCGCAGCCGCGAGCCGACCCGCAGCGCACCGAATACGCCGAGCACCAGACCGTGCACGTGAAAGAGCGGCAGACCGTGCACCAGCACGTCGTCCGGCGTCCAGTCCCAGGCGGCCGCCAGTCCGTCCAGGTCCGCCGCAACGGCGCTGCGGGACAGCACGACGCCCTTGGGCGGGCCGGTGGTCCCGGAGGTGTACATGATCAGCGCCGTCGCGTCGGCCGGCGGCTCGCGGTATGCCGTGCCGGAGGCGGCGTGCGCGTCGACCGGGGCCGTGGGCAGGTCGACCTCGTCCCTGGGATCGCCCAGCCACAGGGCCGCCCCGGAGTCGTGCACGATGTGACGGCGCTCGACCGGGCCGGCGTCGGCCGGCACGGGCACCAGCGGGACACCGGCGAGCAGGCAGCCGACGGCGCCGACGACGGTCTCGATCCTGGGCTGCGCATCGACGGCGACAGCGGGCGCACCAGCGATCCGGTCCGCCACGGCGGTCGCGGCGCCTAGCAGTCGCTCCCGGGACAGGGCGTCGTCTCCGACTCGGACGGCGTCGGGCCGATCTGCAGTCGCATCGGTCAGGCCGGTCAGAAGCCTCGTCGCTGAGTCACTCACACCGGACATTCTTCACCATCTGCTCTACGGACGCGGCGATCGGCGGCTCGAACCCCTGACTACGGACCCCACGAAATCCAAACTTGATTGTCAGAATTCCTGTACATCGAGCCACCAGAAGTGGCAGAGTAGCAACGTCAAAACCCTCAGGATTCCTGATGATCACCGGAGACCCTACTCATGACACAGACAACTGGCGCATCCACGGCGTCCACGACGCGGCAAGGCCTGACCGGAGGCACCCTGCTGGCCGCCGCCGTCGCTGTCGGCCTCGCCCAGGTGGCGCTGGCCATCCCGGCCGTCTTCAACGGTCTCTTCCAGCAAGACCTGCACACCAGCTCCTCCCAGCTCACCTGGATCTCGGACGCGTTCCTCGTCCCGGTGACCCTCCTCGAGCTGACCTCCGGAGTCATCGGCGACCTGTTCGGGCGCAAGCGTCTGCTGGTCGGCGGTGCCGCTCTGCTCACCATCGGATCGATCGTCTGTGTGCTCACTCCCGGCGCGAGCGCATCGACGCAGACCCGCGTCCTCGTGCTTCTCAGCGGGCAGATCATCGCGGGCATCGGCGCGGCCGCACTGTTTCCGACCACGCTCGCCATGGTCGCGGCCGGCACGCATGGAGCGCATGAGCGGGCACGGGCCCTGACCATCTGGGCTGCCGCGCTGTCGACCGGTGGAGCCGTCTCGCCGGTGCTCGGCGGCCTGGTCGCCAAGATGTCCTTCGGCAGCGACCAATATGCCAGTTGGCGCTGGGGATTCATTGCGGTAGCCATCCTCAGCGTGATCAGCCTGGTCATCTCGCTTCTCTTCGCAAGAGACTCCTCCGCACCGGCAGGTCGCTCACTGGACTGGCCCGGCCAGATCACGATCGCCATCGCGGTCTTCACTCTCCTCTTCGGTGTCATCCAGGGGCCGACGGACGGATGGGGCAGCACCCGCGTGGTCGGATCGTTCATCATCTCTGCGGTCTTCCTCGTGCTCTTCGTGCTGTCCGAGCGCCGCACCGACACACCGCTGCTGCATCTGTCGCTGTTTTCCAACCGCGTGTTCGCCGTGGCCTCCATCGCGACCGTGCTGGGCATGCTCGCGTTCCTTGGCACGGCCTACGCCACGAGCATCCGGCTGTCGGCCATCCAGGGGTTCTCGCCCCTGAAGAGCTCGATCGCGTTCGTGCTGCTCAACGGCATCGCGCTGGCCATGATCCCCGTGACCCATCGGGTCATGGTCCGCTTCAACCCGCGCTGGATCATGGGCGCCGGACTCGTGCTGATCGGCGTGGGCGACCTGTGGATGTCACAGTTGAGCGCCGCGCACGTGTCCGTCGGGCCGGTGATCGCGCCCCTTGCCCTGGTCGGCATCGGCTTCGCCCTCGCGGTCTCCGCGGTGAGCGCGGTTGCGGTCAACAGCGTTCCCAACGGGTTGGCAGGTATGGCGAGTGCTGCGACCAGCCTGCTGCGTGACCTGGGCTTCACCCTTGGGCCCGCAGTCATCGGTGCGATCGCGCTCAGCCGCGCCGCGAGCGAGATGCAGGAGAAGATCGCGGGCAGCCCCGCGCTCCAGCATGCACTGGCAGCCTTCAACGCCGCGCCCCAGCACGCCACCGGTGCGCAGAAGGCGGCGCTGGAGGAGGCTGTCGGTGCGGTCAACTCGGGTCCGTTGGGTGCGAATGCGGTGCCGGCAGCGGTCAACCCCGTGCACAACGTTGCGTTCAACGCCCTGAACAACGCCTACTCGATCGGCTACATCATCTGCGGGGTGCTCGCACTCGTGGCGGCGGCGCTCGCGATCTTCGTCCTGGCCGGCGGCGGAAACGAGGAGGCGCCTGCCGAGGCATGATCCGAACACGAAAGGTCCGGGCCTACCAGGGGCCCGGACCTTTCGTGCTCCCGAGGGCGTCAGACCAGGCCCAGCACCCGCGCGGCGTTGTCCTTGAGGATGCCCGGCAACGCATCCTCACGCAGCCCGAGGTCGGAGAAGTCCCGGATCCATCGTTCCGGCGCGATGAGCGGGTAGTCGCTGCCGAAGAGCACCTTGTGGCGCAGCATTCCGCCGGCCGCCTTGACGAGCTCGGCAGGGAAGTACTTCGGTGACCAGCCGGACAGGTCGATGAAGACGTTCGACTTGTGCACGGCCATCGAGATGGCCTCCGCCTGCCACGGGACCGACGGATGCGCCAAGATCACGGTCATCCCCGGGAAGTCGGCCGCGACGTCGTCCAGCAGCAGCGGGTTGGAGTAGCGCAGCTTGATACCCCGGCCGCCGGGAAGGCCTGCGCCTATGCCGTTCTGACCAGTGTGGAAGAGCGTCGGCACCCCGAGCTGCTCGATCTCCGCCCACAGCGGACGCCACTGCGGGTCATCGGGCGAAAATGCCTGTAGCGACGGATGGAACTTGAAGCCCCGCACGCCGTGCTCGGTGACGAGCCGCCGCGCCTCGGTGACAGCCTCCGCGCCGCGGTGTGGGTCGACCGAGCCGAACGGGATCAGCACGTCGGCGTGCTGTGCCGCCTCGTCCGCGATGTCCTCACTGGACAATGGCGGGTGGCCCGTGGCCGTGCCGGCATCGACGGTGAAGATCACCGCCGCCATCTTCGCCGCTCGGTAGCGGCTGGCGAGATCCGCAACCGTCGGCGTGCGGTTGTCCGACGCCTTGAAGTATGCCGCGGACGCGTCCATGAGCTCCTGGTCAAGAGAGAGGTGCCCGTGGTGATCCTGCTCGACGTGCACGTGCACGTCGATCGCGATGACTGTGTCGAGGTCGATATCGGGCCGGTAGGTCGTCATCGCGTCACTTCCTGGGGCTCGCCGTGCACCTGCCGAATGGCCTTCTTGAGCAGCTTGCCGGATGCGTTGTGCGGCAGCTCGTCGCAGAACACGACGGATCGGGGCACCTTGTAGCGTGCCAGTCGCTCCTGCAGATGCTCGAGCAGCGCCTCCTGGGTCAGCGACTGCCCGTCTCGCAGCGTCACCACCGCGCGACCGACCTCGCCCCAGGTCCTGTCGGGAACGCTGATCACCGCACACTCGGCGACGGCCGGATGCGTGTAGATCGCGGACTCGACCTCAACGGGATAGACGTTCTCCCCACCGGAGATGAACATGTCCTTCAGCCGGTCCACGATGCGCAGGTGGCCCTCGTCGTCGACCAGCGCCAGGTCACCGGTGCGCAACCACCCATCGTCGACGAACGCCTCCGCGGTCGCCTCCGGGTTGTGCCAGTATCCCGGGCTGACATTCGGTCCCTGGACCAGGATCTCCCCCGGCTGGTCGTCGACCGGTGTGCCGAACCCCGGGTCGACGACCCGCACATCGGTGAACATGCATGGCGTGCCGACCGACCCCATCTTGCGCAGGCTGTCCTCGGCTCGCAGCATCGTGACCCCCGGTGACGCCTCCGTCAGCCCATAGCCCTGGATGATGGGCACACCGCGGTCGGCGTAGGCCTGCAGCATCGCCACGGGCACGGGCGCGCCGCCGCTGATCGCACTGCGCAGGGAGCGCAGGTCGGCATCGGCCCATGCGCTCGCTCTGGTGAGCGCGAGATACATCGAGGTGACTCCGAAGAGGAACGTCACCCCGTGCTCCTCGATCAGACCGAGCGCGCGGTCGGCGTCGAACTTCGCCTCCACCAGGGCGGTTCCACCCTTGAGGAAGGTCGGGAAGAACAGCTGGTTGAGCGCGGCGGTGTGAAACAGGGGTGCCGTCACCAGGGCGACCTCGTCACTGCGGATGTCGACGTCGACAAGGACGTTGTAGACGTTCCACGCGATGTTGCCGTGCGTCAGCTGGACTCCCTTGGGACGTCCGCTCGTGCCCGACGTGTACTGGATCATGAACAGCTCGTCGAGCCCGACCGGTTCGTCCATCGGACCGGCACCGGTGACGGCCAGAGCACCCAGCCGCCCACCGGGTGGGCCGCCCAGGCGGAGCTCGGGCACGCCGAGAGCACGAACGGTCGCCGAGTGGACGATGTCTTCGAACCCGCTCTCCCACAGCAGGATCACCGGTTCGCTGTCCGCCAGGATGTAGGCCGTCTCGGGCGCCGCAAGGCGGGTGTTGAGGGGAAGGAAGACGGCCCCCAGCCGTGCCGTGGCAAACATCGCGACGACCAGCTCGATGCTGTTGAGTCCGAGGAAGGCGACCCGATCACCCGGTCCGACACCGTTGCGGCGCAACCCGTGCGCAACCTTCGCCGAGTCGTCGGCGAGCTGTGCGTAGGTCCTGGTGCACACGCCCTGCCGCAGCGCGATCCGATGCGGGGACATTCTCGCGCGCCGAGCGGCCCATGAGCCGATTCCTTTGTCCTGCATTGCATCTCCTCGGTCGTCGTGCGTCAGTCCAGGTCGAGCCGGGACTTCGTGTCCATGAGCTCGCGCAGCGCACGGTCTCGTCGGGCACGCAGATCCCCTACATCCTGCCCGTCTAGCTCGTCGCGGACCCCGGCGACGAGGGTCTCCACCAGCCGGGGCGTCAGCTCCGGGGAGCCGAGATCGTTCCACCAGTCGACCATCGGCGGTCCGAGATGCTCGAGCACGTGCTGCAGCCCGCCGGGCCCGCCGGACAGGTGCTGCGTGGCAAACGGCCCGAGCAGCGACCACCGCAGGCCGGGCCCCGAGGCGATGGCCGCGTCGATGTCGCTCACGGACGCCACGCCCTCACCGACCAGGTGGTAGGCCTCGCGCCACAGGGCGGCCTGCAGGCGGTTCGCCACGTGGCCCGGCACCTCGCGGCGCAGCCGGATCGGCCGCTTGCCCAGCGACTGGAGGATCGTCATCGCCGCCTCGATGGCGACTTCGGAGGTGCCGGTGCCACCTACGACCTCGACGAGCGGCACCAGGTGCGGCGGGTTGAAGGGGTGCGCGACCAGGACGCGTTCGGGATGCCGGCGCGCGGCACTCTGGAAGGCGCTGGGCGGCAGCCCCGACGAACTGCTGGCGAGCAGCACCTGCGGGCCGGCAACCTGATCCAGCGCTGCGAAGATCTCGCGCTTGATGTCGAGCCGTTCGGGCCCGCACTCCAGCACCAGATCGGCGTCGCGGCCCGCCTCCGCCGAGTCCCGACTCACCCGCAGCCGCTCGTCCGCATACGTCGAGTCCAGCTCGCCCAACAGGGTGGCAACCGTTTCGCGCAGCGCGGTCTCGGCTCCGGCGGTCGGGTCGGCGACGACCACGTCCAGCCCGTGGTGCAGCGCGAGTGCCGCCCAGCTCGCGCCGATCGCGCCCGCACCCACGATGCCGACCGTGCGCAGGGCGTCGGGGCCGATCACGGCGCGTCCCCGGCCGCTCGCGCCCGGGCGAGCGCGACAAACCCGTCGAGCGACTCCGGTGCGGCGAGGGCGTCACGGCTGGCGACCTCGTCGAGCGCAGCACCCTGCAGGATCCGTTTGACGGGCAGCTCCAGCTTCTTTCCGGTGAGGTTGCGCGGCACGCACGGCACCGCGTCGATACGGTCGGGCACGTGTCGTGGCGAAAGAGCCGCGCGGAGTGCGCCCGCAACGGCGGCACGCAGCGGATCGTCGAGAGTGCGCCCGGCCTCGAGCACGACAAACAGCAGCAGCTCGCCGTTGCCGCCCTGCGGGTCCTCCAGGTGCACGACCAGGCTGTCCGCGATGCCGGGCAGCTCCTCGACCACGCGATAGAACTCCGCGGTGCCGAGCCGGACGCCACCACGGTTGAGGGTTGCGTCCGACCGGCCGGCGACGTGCGCACTTCCGTTGTCGTGAAACACGATCCAGTCTCCGTGCCGCCAGACACCGGGATAACGGTCGAAGTAGGCAGCGTGCATGCGGGTGCCGTCCTCGTCGCCCCAGAAGCCGACCGGCATCGACGGCATGGGCGAGGTGATCACCAGCTCGCCCAGCGCCCCGACGACCTCCTTGCCGTCCTCGTCGAAGGCATGCACGTCCGCTCCGAGGCAGCGCCCGGAGATCTCCCCCGCCCAGACCGGCAACAACGGATTGTTCTGCACCAGCCCAGAGCACACGTCGGTGCCGCCGCTGCCGACGTTGAGAAGCACATGCGGGCCGAGCTGGTCACGAATCCACGCATACCCCTCGGGCGGCAGCGGAGATCCGGCCGAGCCGACCACTCGGACGGCGAGGTCGTATGCCGTGAGGTCGAGCCCGTCCTTGCGGCAGGCCATCACGAAACCCGGGCTGACGCCCATGATCGTCGCCTGCGTCTCCTGCGCCAGGCGCCACTGCCAGCCGAGGTCCGGATGCGCCGGGTTGCCGTCGACCATCACCAGGGACGAGCGGACCAGCAGCGAGGAGACCAGGGCGTTCCACATCATCCAGGCCGTCGTCGTGAACCACAGCAGGCGGTCCCCCGGCCCCATGTCCCACGACAGCGCGTGGTTCTTCAGGTGCTCCAGCAAAATTCCGCCGTGCCCATGCACGATCGCCTTCGGCCGGCCGGTCGTGCCCGAGGAGAAGAGCACGAAGAGCGGGTGGTCGAACGCGACCGGCTCGCAGACCGGCTCGCCGGCCCGCGCCGCTGCCAGCAGATCTCCCCAGGAGAGCGCATCGTCGACGCGCCACTCGGCATACTCCACATCGATGACGTGGCGCAGGCTCGGCAGGTCGGCGCGGATCTGCTCGACCTGGTCTCGGCGGTCGATCTGTTTGTTGCCGTAGGTGTATCCGCCTGCGACCAGCAGGACCACCGGCTCGATCTGCGCGAACCGGTCCACGACGCTGCGCGGGCCGAACTCCAGGGCGCAGCCGGCCCAGATGGCGCCGAGACTCGCGGTCGCGAGGAAGGCGACCAGCGACTCGGGCACGTTGGGTAGATAACCGGCGACCCGGTCGCCGGGCCGCACGCCGAGACCTCGCAGCGCTCGCGCGGCCCGTCCCACCTGGTCGCGCAGCTGGCCGTAGGTGAGGTCGAGGTCAGGGCGGGACTGCGACCTGCCCAGGACGGCGAGACGATCCGTGTCGTCGCCGGTGCCGAGCGCATGCTCGACGTAGTTGAGTCGGGCTCCGGTGAACCACTGGGCGCCGGGCATGGATCGCTGCGCCAGCACGGAGGTGTACGGCGTGTGAGAGGTGACGGCGAAGTGCTCCCACACCGCCGACCAGAAGCCTTCGAGGTCATCGACCGACCAGCGCCACAGCTCCTCGTGCGTGGTCAGGTGCAGGCCCCGGTGCTCACGGACCCAGGCGAGGAAGTGGCCGACCCGGCTGCGCTCGAGCACGTCCTCCGGCGGGGTCCAGATGAGGTCGCCCTGCCGCACCGGTGTCGCGGGTTGCGCGCTCATGCCGACCCCCTCGTACCTCGGGTCTCGTCATTCGCCTGCGCCTTTGGTCGCTTGCTGCGCTCGCTCATGAGTCGGTGACCTTGCCTGCGCTCCCGTCGAGGAAGCTCTGCATCCGAGCCTTGGCGTCGTCGGTGCCCTGCGCGATCGCGGCCATCAGGGCTTCGATGAGGAAGCCGTCGCGGGGATTGGACTCGGCGATCCGTGGCAGCGCCTGCAGCACGGCAAAGGTGGTCTGCGGCGCGTTGCCGACGATCTGCTGGGCCAGCTCGTGCGCCGTCTTGTCGCTTGCCCCGGCCGGCACGACATACTGCGACAGGCCGATCGCCTCCCCCTCTGTGCCGTCGTAGCGCCGGCCGGTCAGCATCATGTCGGTCATCCGAGCGAGTCCGATCAGCCTGGACACCCGCACCGACCCGCCACCGCCGACGAAGATGCCACGCCGACCCTCGGGGAACGCATAGAAGGTCGACTCCTCTGCCACCCGGATGTGGCACGCCGCCGCGAGCTCCAGTCCACCGCCGACAACTGCGCCCTTGAGTGCGGCGATGACTGGCACGCCACCGCCCTCGATCTGCTCGAAGACGCGGTGCCACATGCGGGAGTGGGCGACTCCGGCCAGTGTGTCGCGACTGGTCATCTCGGACAGGTCGAGGCCGGCGCAGAAATGATCGCCCTCGGCGTTGATGACCACGGCACGCACCTGTGGGTCGAGGGACCGGAAGAAGGTCTCGATCCCCAGGATCGTCTCCTCGCTGAGGGCGTTTCGCTTCTGCGACCGAGCCAGGGTGAGCGTGGCCACGGCGTCCGTCAGGTGGGCATGCAACGTGGCGGGCAGGTCGTCACACGGCGACTGGCTGGGATTCAAGGCGGCTCCTCAACTTATTATCAGGAATCCTGATAATTACACACCATCGGTCATCCTTGCAAGCGGGCTGGTTCAATGGCCTGGTGACTACCCGCCGCAGACCAGCACAACGCCAGCCCGCACTGCTGCTATACACCCTCAAGCAGCTCGAGCTTGTCAGCCGCTCCCGACTCGATGACCTGCTGAAGGGTTCGGGCGTCACGGCGCTGCAGTACACCGCGCTCAGCGTGCTCGAGCGCACTCCGTCCATGTCGTCGGCCGACCTGGCCCGGGCCTCCTTCGTCCGGGCGCAGTCCACCGCGGACCTGGTCGGCGCACTGGAGCGGCACGGGTTGATCGAGCGTCGGGTCGACCCGGACAACCGCCGCAGGCTGCTGATCAGCCTGACCGACGAAGGCCGTGCCTTTCTGGCCGAGTACGACCCCCGGGTCGCCGAGCTGGAGGAGGAGATGCTGACCGGCCTGGATGCCGGCGACCGCAAGGCATTCCGCAGCTATCTCGGCACCGGCCGGCACAACCTCTCCCAGAAGTAGGACGGGTCGCCGGCAGTTGTCGCCGGCGGCCCGTCTCGCCTCAGCCCCGGTAGGCCCTGGCGTTGACAAAGGTCGGTGGCTGGAAGTGGATGAACCGGCCGGCGCCGAACCCGGTGGCCGCGGCAGCCTTGTTGAGCCGCCCCCCGGCAGGGTCGATGCACCCCAGCGCCCTCGCTCGACTCGCGCCCGCACCGTGTGCACGCCGGCGACCAGCTCACTGGCCGAGAAGTTGCAGTGCCCGATGGACTGCACGTAAGCCTGGCGCAGCAGCGAGCCATCTCCTGCCTTCTGCACGAGGCCTCTGTAGTAGTTCTCGTAGGCGATCGGCGCCAGGGTGTCCGAGATCGTGTGCAGGTCGAGCTCGGGCACGTCGAGGTGCCCGGTGACCGTCGACGTATGCTGCAGGCTCTTCAGCGCGGGGATGCTGGGGCGGATGGTCTCGTGCCCGTTGAGATTGCCGATGTCACTCTTCAGGTTCAGCCCGGCCGCGCGGTAGAGCGCCGTGACCTCGCCCCTGTCGGAGGACCGGTTGATGAGCGTGCCGTAGTCGACGCCGACATTCCACGATGCGTTGCCGCCCGCGGCCGCCTCGATGAAGGAGCGTCCGCCGATCACGACGCTCAGCCGGCCGGGCAGCGCGGCGGCCTGCTGCAGCTCCTGCTGTTCGTAGTCGTGTCGCGACGGCGGCTCGAGGAGCGCCGCCTGGGTGACCGGGTCGGGCGGGGACGTCGGCGATCCAGGTCGCTCCGTCGGCGGGCGATCCCGAGTAGTGGTCGGTAGGGGCGCCATCAGCATGCGCCTCCGGTGCGTTCATGGCCAGGCCACCGGCCGCGGTCAGCGCCACACAAGCCGCTCCTGCGGCGAACCGGGGCAAATACGTTGTTGCTCCATCACGCGTCCTTCACATTGACCAGTAATGATCAGGAATCGTGATCGTTAATCGAGATCAGGAGCTGCCGTCGGGGGGCCGTGCGCCGGCGCGCGCGGATGCCGACCCGAGCGTCCGAGAGATGCTGCGCGCCGCGGCTCGCACCGCGGGACGCACGGCCATAGGCGTCAGTGGGGAGTCGACATGCATCACGACCGAGAGTGCCGCGACCACCGTGTCGTCCGCGCCGCGGACGGGGGCCGCCACCGATACCGCATCGGTGGTCACCTGCCGGTCGCTGGTCGCGACACCCGAGCGCCGCACCTCGTCGAGCACGATCCGCAGCCGCGCCGGATCGGTGACCGTGAACTCCGTCCACCGTCGCAGCTCGCCGGCAAGCACCTCTACCTGCACGTCATAGGGTGCATGCGCGAGCAGCACCAGCCCGACTCCGGTGGCGTGCAAGGCAAATCGACCGCCGACCCTCGTGAGCACTCGCACGGCGTCGCGGCCGGCCAGCCGCTCGACATACACGACGTCCAGCCCCTCGCGCACGGCCAGCTGGATGTTTTCATGAGTGCTCTCATAGAGGTCCTCCATCACCGGGAGGGCTGCCTCCCGCAGCGGCACTCCGCGTGGCGCGAGCGAAGCAACCTCCCACAACCGCAGGCCCAGGTGATAGGAGCCCGAGCCCTCACGCTCCAGCGCGCCCCAGACGACCAGGTCGGAGACGATGCGATGGGTCGTCGTCAGCGACAGGTCGGCGGCCCGGCCGAGCTCCGAGAGCGTGAGCACTGGCCGCCGCTCGGTGAAGGCGGCGAGCAGGTCCAGTGTCTTCGTGCTCAGCGAGCGCGGCCGATCCGGTCCAACCATCAAGAATCCTGTCTTCCGGTGACCGGAAACAGTGTGTCATGGATCACGTGTTGTGGCGCAGAGTCGAGGCAATCACAGTCATCACGACGAGGAGCGACCCATGCCAACGTGGTCCCGCAACCAGTGGTACGTCGCGGCGTACTCCGCCGAGATCAGCCACGAGCTCTTTGCTCGCACCATCTGCGGTGAGCCGCTGGTGCTCTATCGCACGACCGGCGGCGATGTCGTCGCGCTGGAGGACCGGTGCGTGCACCGGCGTTACCCCCTGTCCAAGTCGCACCTGATCGATGACACGATCGTGTGCGGCTATCACGGGTTCACCTACGACCAGTGCGGGACGTGCCTCGCCGCCCCGGGCCAGAAGCGGATCCCGCGGACCGCCCGCGTGCCCGCCTTCACGATCGTCGAGCAGGACTCCCTGGTGTGGGTCTGGATCGGGGACAACGACCGCTCCGACGAGGCACTGATCCCGCGGGCACCGTGGTTGGACTCCCCCGAATACACCGTGGTGCGAGGTATGGAGCCGCTGCAGGCGCGCTATGAACTGCTGGTCGACAACCTGTTGGACCTGTCGCACGAGACCTACCTGCACGGTGGCTACATCGGCACACCGGAAGTCGCCCAGACGCCGATCACCACCGAGGTCGACGAGGATGCCGGCGTCATCTATGTCAGCCGGCACATGGACGACGCGGCATGTCCCCCGTTCTACGCGGAGTCCACCGGGATCACCGGCCGCATCGCGCGGTGGCAGGACATCGAATATCACCCGCCATGCCTCTACCTGCTGCACAGTCGGATCGCGCCGACAGGTGACCTGCCGGCCGATGACGGCACCGACGACCACGCGTTCCACGTGGAGGTCGTCTATGCGATCACCCCGGAGACGGAGCACTCCACGCACGACTTCTGGATGGTCGCCCGGGACTTTGCCCTTGCGGATCAGCATGTTTCGGACTTCCTCGCAGAGAACAACCGCACCGTGGTGCTACAAGATGTGGTGGCTCTGGACGTGCTGGAGACCATCGTGGAGGGCGAGAAGGAGCACTACCAGGAGCTGTCGATCAACATCGACACCGGCGGCCTGGCTGCCCGCCGTCTGCTCAAGCGGCAGCGGGAAGCGGGAGAGGCGGCGCCAGAGCCTACCGCCGCAACGAGCACCCGATGACCGGTCCGTCGCCCTCCCGGATGCTGGCCGGCCGGCACGTCTATCGGGTGGTGTCGCAGCTGGGCACCGACCTCCTTGTGGGGCACTGCTGGTGTGGCGAGGAGCGCTCCGCGGAGGATCCGATCGAGTTGTGGGAGTGGCTGCTTGCCCATCCGGAGACTCATGACGCCAACTCGGCGGCAGGAGCCGCCGGACCACCGGGCGATCGCCTGGTGCGGACATGACCGCGTCGACCCCCCTGCTGTCGCAGCAGGCATCGGTGTCGACGTCGGCGGAGGTCGAGCTCGACCTGGTCGTGGAGAAGGCGGACCAGCCGGCCGACGGCGTGCTCGAGCTCGTGCTGCGTGCCCCCTCGGGGTCAGACCTGCCGGCATGGGCACCGGGCGCTCACATCGACGTGGTCGCGGGTGGATTCACCCGGCAGTACTCCCTGTGCGGCGACCCGCATGACCGGTCGGTGTGGCGGATCGCCGTTCTGCGCGAGGTAGCCGGGCGCGGCGGGTCGGCTCATCTGCACGACCAGGTGCGACAGGGCGACACCGTGCGGGTCCGTGGGCCACGGAACCACTTCGCACTGGTGGCGTCGCCGCAGTACCTTTTCATCGCCGGCGGCATCGGGGTCACCCCGATCCTGCCGATGGCGGCTGCCGCCGAATCCGCCGGCAGCACCTGGAGCCTCGCCTATGGTGGCCGCACGCGCGCGACGATGGCCTACGCGGATGAGCTGCGCACGACATACGGCGAGAAGGTCTCGCTGCACCCGCAGGACGAGACCGGTCCGCTCCCCCTCGAGATGCTGCTCGGCGAAGCGCGCACGGACACGGCGGTCTACTGCTGCGGGCCGGAGGGCCTGCTGCAGGCGGTCGAGCAGCACTGTGCTGCGTGGCCGAGCGGAGCGTTGCACCTGGAGCGGTTCTCGCCGAAGCAGCAGGGCAAGCCCCAGCTCCAGGGCGACTTCGAGGTCGAGCTCGCCTCCACCGGGCAGACTCTGACGGTGCCGCCCGAACGGTCGATCCTCTCGGTGCTGGAAGAGGCCGGTGTCGGCATACTTTCATCGTGCACCGAGGGCACCTGCGGCACCTGCGAGACAGGCGTGCTCTCAGGTCAGGTCGACCACCGTGACTCGCTGCTCACTGCGGACGAGCGGGCCGCGAATGACGTGATGTTCGTCTGCGTGTCGCGTGCCGCCTGCCCCAGGCTCGTTCTCGATCTGTGAGGGCACACATCTCGACCGAGCCGCGCGTGGCCCAGTGCGCGGTCGTCAGAAGCCCGGGAAGACGGGCCGCAGCTCGGCGAGCAGCGGCGCCCCGGCGACATCCCGCGGAGTGTGCTCAGGGTCGAGGCGGCCGTAGACCAGCCGCAGCAGTGCCTCGGCCGGCAGCGTCAGGTCGGGCTCGGCGCCCTCGTCGTCGGCGGGCTCGAGTGTGACGTCCGGCCCGGTCGTCAGCGTGAGCCGACGGACCGGTTCGGTCGTGAGCACCGTGACGGTGCGAGGCTCGGGCGCCGGCCGGCCGGCACGCGCTGCCAGCGCCGGCAACGTGTCGACGAGCAACTCGACCGCGCCCGACAGCACGGTCGCCGACGGGTCGAGGGCAACCGCCACGTCCCAGGTGTGCAGAGCCTGCTCCCCCAACCGCATGGCCGCCAGTCTGGCCAGGTCGGCGTGACTGCCGAACAGCTCCACCGAGAAGGACTCCCGCTCGGCGGCACCGGTCTGCTCCATCCTCACCACGAAGCGTTCGCCGACCTGCACGCTGTCGGACACCTGCACTGCGGGAGCCTTGGCGTTCCAGCGGTCCCAGATCGGTCTGATCTGGTCGTTGCCCGGCACCTCGCCGCCGCTCAGCCCGGCCTCCAGGGCGAGTTCGAAGATCTCGGCCTGGCTGCCCAGATGGGAGGCAACGTCGGCGATGGACCAGCCCGGGTCGAACGACGGTCCGCCGACCGTGTCCCCGTCGAGCGCGGAGACGAGCTCCCCGAACCGGTCCTGGGAGGTGTGCAGCGCGTGGATCCAGTCAGCAATGCCAGCCATCGGAGTCGTCCTGTCGTCGATCTGGAAGTCCGGACACCGGATGACGCTTCGCCACGGTCTCAAGACATCTGCAGTATGCCCGTCCACTTGTGACTCTATGCCCGCCTCAAGTCCCGGCTCGGGCGAGTCACCACCGCAGGACGATGGCCAGCGCGGTCATGCTCAGCACCAGGATGACGCCAACCAGGGCCAGTCCGGCCACGCCGCCGCGGTCGTGTGGGTCGGCCTGCGCCACCCCACGATGCTGATAGCGGTGTCTGCTCTCGCGAAAGACGAAGAGCGCGAGGGGCAGCGCGATCATGCAGACCAGGCCCGCGTATCCCACTCGCTCGTAGGCGAGCCGGGTCAGCCCGGCGGTCGCGACCAGCAGCGACAGCGCGGTCCGCTGCCAGGCGAGCGCGGTGCGCTCGTTCTGCACACCGGGCGGAGCCGGCTGCGTCACAGCGCGATCAGAACGACGACCAGCACCACGAGCGCGCAGACGATCAGCACGCCGGCGAGCGCGCCGGGCAATCGGGCGGATGGCAGTGACGACCCGGTGCGCATGGCGCGTTCGGCGGCCGCCCACCGCAGCCACGCCGCACCGGCACAGATCATGCCGAAAATGATGAGCGCGCAGGCGAGCGTGCGGCGCACGGCCGGCGGAATGGACAGGCTGAGCGTGTCGAGCGCGACGCCACCGGCCAGCAGCGCGAGTGAGGTGCGGATCCAGGCGAGGAAGGTGCGCTCGTTGGCGAAGCTGAACCGATAGTCCGGGTCTTCGCCGACGTCGTACACCCGCTTGGGCCAGCGGCTGGTCGTGGACATGGCCCGATACTAGTGGCTACCCCGCAGATCTCCGAGCGACACCCAGATCTGTACGAGTCGGGAGGAGTCGATGATGCGTGGGCTTGGTGGACGCCTGGAACCCCGGGCACCCACTGCATGCACCATCCGCCGAGTCCTCCCCGTTCGTACACCGACCGGCTATGCCAGGTCGGCCAGGGCCAGCAGCAGAATCGGCAGCAGGGACTCCTCGTGCAGACATCGTCCGACCCGGCGCATCGCCGAACCGAGCTCGGGATCCCACGCCGGTGCCACCTCGCGCCCCCGCAGCGTCGGCGCATCGGAGTGGACGCCCGCTTCATAGTCGTCCGCATCCATCCGCCACGGCCTGGCTCCGAACCGGTCGACCACCCGGTTGGCGATGGCGATGCCCGGCCAGTCGAAGTCGCCGTGGTACCGCAGCGTCCATCCTGCCGCCGCGAGCAGACCGAGCAGCCCCGTGACGACCGTATTCGGTTCTCCCGCCGTGCAGATCACCGGCACGGCTCCCCCGGCGGTCTCGCTCACCGCCTCCAGCACGCGGGGGTTCTCGCAGACCAGAGCGGGGCGACTGGCGCCCGACTCGAACGCTGGCAGCGCTCGCAGGTCGCGGTCGGTCAGGTGCACCGGGTCGCCCGCGTCGGCGGCCAGCCGCAGCCGGCGACTCACCGGATCCGGGCCGCCGGGTCGTAGGCCGAGCAGCAGGCAGGTGCGTGAGATGAGGTCTGGTTGCACGGCATACGCGTCCCACAGTGCCCGCGCGGCTCCGCTGGTGTCGGGTGCTGGCTGCCCGGCCGCCGCAGCGAGCCCACGCAGCACGACGCGGTGCAGGACGTGGTCTTCGTCGAGAGCGTGCGCGTCGCCGGTGACCTGCGCGGCCAGCTCGACCCGTGAGCGTGGACGCTCCACCTCGCCGCGGGTCAGCTCGGTGAGCACGGCGGCCGCCTGGCGGATGATGGCGGAGGCGCCCGCCCGCCCGGTCAGCAGGCCGGTGCTGCGCAGCCCGGCGATCCAGTCGTCGGCCCACGGCGCGGTGACCAGTTCACCCGCCAGCGCGAGCGGTTCCTGCCTGGAGGCCTGCGCCGCGGCGCGTCGGGCGGGCCGGTCTTGCAGCACGCCGCCGGTGACCAGGGGCAGCACCGCCGCGAGTCCCCCGACCCCGGATCGTTCCCGCAGCCGCTGATCGAGAACCGCCAGGTCAATACGCGCCCGGTCGCGGGTGATGGCGCGGCCGAGCAGGGCGCCTGCGGCGTGCCGCTCCTCACGCGATTCGAGGGCCACCACGGTGTGGCCGGCCGCCTCCAGCCCGCCCGCCTCGTAGCGCGACCGCACCGTGGCCCAGAGTCGCTCCAGCCGCGGATCCGACACCCAGGCGGGCAGCGGCGTGTCCTGCGTCATCCGACGGAGTGCAGCTGGCGGCCGTCCCAGCGGTAGTAGTACTGCGCGATCCCCCGCTGCCCCGGGTCGCGGAGGGCCTCGTAGATGGACAGCGTCGGCACCGTCTCGTGGTCACCCCAGAGCCGCTCGCTGGTGACGACGAAGTCCAGGTCGAGCTGCACGAGCAGGCCGAAGAGCAGCGGGTGCGTGCGCACGTCGATCTTCGGGAAGGCGTCGTCCAGCAGCACCAGCCGCGGCGCGTGTGGTGCTGCACCGGCGAGCGAGGTGAAATGCGCTGCGGCGGCGGCGAACAGCGGCAGGTAGCACAGCACCTTCTGCTCTCCCTGAGATAGCGGCGAGCGGCGGTGCAGGTCGAGCCAGGCCCCGTTGCTCTCCGGGCGGGTGTAGCGGATGCGGAACGCGAACCACCCTCGGTAGTCCAGCGCCTCGGCGAGATGCTCGCCGTAGGAGCGTTCCGGATGCTCGGCCCGCGAGGCCTCAATGAGGCGATGCAGGCAGTCGCGCAGCGCGGCGCGCTCCTCCGGCAGCAGCGCACCGACCGGCTGCACGAGCAGGTCAATCGCCTCGCGTACCTCGGGCGGCACGTCGTCCCGCAGCCGCCAGTCGAGTCGCACCCGGATGCCCTGGGACGTCGTGACCCCCGCGAGGAGCTCGTTCATCGCCGCGACCAGCTCGTCGGCCTCGACCCGACAGCGACGGATCGCGTCGCCGAGCTCACCGAGCACGTGCCGCTCGAACTGCTCGCGCTCGCGCGCCGTGAGCAACTCGCGATCGTGCTCGACGGCGGTGCTCACCCGCGCGGCGAGCTCACCGATCGGGCTCTGCCCGGCGTCGTCGCGGCCGGACACCGTGAGCAGGACCCCGAACTCCGACACGGCCGGTTCGTGATCGGCGGCCGGACCGCTGCGAGCCTCGTTGTAGGCACGCCATACCGTCACGTCCGTCGCGTCACCGTCGGTGGCCCGTCCGGCCAGCCGTTGCGCGAGGTCGTGCACCGCAGGCGGTATCGGCGCATCGGCCGCCAGCGCGCGCATGGCGGTCAGGTCGCTCATCGTGAGTGCGCCCGGCGCCCCCGCCTCGAGTGCCTCCGGCGTGCGCCTCCCGGCATCGTCTACTTCGAACGCGGAGGAGATCAGCCCGGGGACGTCGGCCAGCGAGGCAACTCCTTCCAGCGCGTCGTGGCGGACGGACGCGTGCTCGGCGAGGTCGTCGTGCGCGCGCTGCACGGCACCTTCCGCGCCGCCGATCTGCCGATCGAGCCCGCTCAGACTCTCGCGGTGCCCCCGAGCCTCCTCGCGGGCACCCTGCACCGACGCGCGCAGCTGCGCGAGCCGCCGCTCGAGCTGCTGCACGGCCAGCCCGGCCCGGCTGCGCAGCGCGTCCAGGCGAGCTGCGGTCTCCTGGGCCGCGGCGCCCGCAGCTCCCGCCCGCTCCCGCGCTGCGGTGAGCGCGGACTCCGCGTCTTTGACGGTCGCCAGGTCGCGGGTCCACCGGTCGAGGTCGCGCAGCAACGACGGCACCTGGTCCGTCGCGCGCTGCAGGTCGTGGTCGAGACCGCGCAGCCGCTCGGCCAGCGCGTCCAGCTGGGTGCTGTCGGTCGGCAGGTCGTGGCTGCGCGCAACCTCATCCGCCGCCGCCTGAGCCGCTACGACCTGCTCGCGGGCGTCATGCGCGGCCTGCGTCGCGGCGGCGCTGGCCCCTTCCTCGGCGCGTTCGCGCTCCCGGCGCTCGTCGACCCGGGCCCACGCGGTCTGCAACGCGGACGCCGACGGTAGGCGGTGCACCCACCCCTCGAGTGCGTCGATCGCGGCGGTGAGCTCGACCAGCCGGGCCGAGGCCACCTGCTCGGCGTGGCGCTCCCGGGCGAGCACGTCGTCGATCTCGGCCAGTCGGCGGCTGCGCTCCTGCGCACGCGCGGTGGCACCGATGAACTGGGCTCGCTCCTTGCCGGCTCGGCCGCGCAGCGGCGCGAGGTGCCAGGCTCCATCGGCACCGACCGTCGGACCTTCGGCAGCCGCGGCCGCCGAGGCGTCTCCGATGCCGATCCGCCGCAGCACGGCCGCAACGACATCATCGGTGACGTCGGTGCCGTCCGGCAGGTTGGGCCGCAGCACCTCGGCGAGGCACGGCCGGTCGGCGACGGCGCTACCGCCGGGCTCCAGCAGGGTGTCGCGCTGCTCGGGATCGAGCAGTCGACCGTCGGGCCGCACCCAGGCGTCGAGCAGTCCGGAGGCCTGCAACGCCGCTTCATACCCGGCCCGCTGCTCGTCCGTGACGTCGGGTGCGAAGTCGACCAGCAGCCACAGCGGCGCGCCGTCCGGGCGGGCCGTGCGCGGCAGAGTGGGCGACGGTGGCGACGGGTCTCGCTCGGCCTCAATGGCCGCGCGCTGGGTGTCCAGCTCGGCGATGCGGGTGGCGGCCGTCTCGCGTGCCGTCGCGGCGGACTGCCGGTCGGCGTGCAGGGCTGCCAGCGGCTCGGCGGCTGCCCGGCGAGCACGGTCCGGCAGCGTCTCCAGCACCTCTGGCGTCAGCGAGATGTCGACGTCGACGACCGGGGCGACCTCCTCATCCGCCCACGCGCGCAACCGGTCGGTCAGCTCCGCCCCGAGTGTCTCGGCCTGCTCGTCCGCGTTGATGCGACGCGCGCGTGCCTGCTCCCACCGCTGCTCCGCGACCGCCACCTCCTCCTCGCGTCGGCTCAGCAGACGCCGGGCATTGCCGAGAGTACGCAGCGCCTCGTGCAACACCCGCACGGCCGCCTGCTTGCGCCCGACCGCACCGCGCGCGTCCGTCAGCTCGCCCCGTGCCAGTCCGAGTGCGGAGGTGACCTCATCGGGCCGACCGTCACCCCGCAGGTCGGCGGCAAGTGCGGCCGGCGTGACCAGGGGATCCGGCACACCGAGGTCGCGCTGCTGGTGGTCGAGCGCCCGCATCGTGTCGGCCTGCTCACGCAACCGGCGGTGCAGGTCGTCCGTACTCCGCTCCAGATCGTGTGCGCGCCGCTCGTGGTTGGCGCGCGCTGCCTCCTGGTCGCCGCGGGTGTCGGCGGCGCGCCGCTCGTCATCCTTGGCCTGGCGGGTCAGGTCGGCCAGGCGCCGCTGGTCATCAGCCTCCGGGCTGGCCGAAAGCTCTTCGATGCGGGCCGCGTCGTCGGCCCCCGACCGTTCGGCGGCCAGCAGCGCCGCATCCGTGTGATCCCGCTGCTGCTGCAGCTCCTGCCGCTGCCGGGCGGTGTGGCGCACGGCCTTGCGCAGACGTTGCTCGTCCTGCCCGGCCTCCAGCAGGGCCCGCCCGCGAGCCGCGACGCTGCCACGGGCATAGCCGGCGTAGGCGAGCGCGAGGGTGCGCAACGCGGTGGCCGCCTGGGTGCGGCGCTGGATCTGCTCGCCATACGTCGTCAGCTCGTCGAACATGTCGCCGGCTGCCTTGATCGACGCCTCGTCCAGCTCGGGCAGCGAGTGCGCGAGCTGACCTGCGAGCCGGGCGGGTTCGATGTCCTCGCCGACCTGCGGCTGCCGCAGCCAGTAGAGCAGCCGCAGGACGTCGTCGTACTGCGTGACGGTGAGCCCGAACAGGGCCTGGCCGACGTGCTCCTTGTATTGCGGGGCGCTGGTGAACACCTCGCCGCGGTCACCGATCGCCTCCTTGAGCCGGCCGTGGCTGAGCGGACCGCCGTCGTCCTCCAGCAGCAGGTCGTCCCCGATGACCTGGTCGGTCGCGAAGAACCATGCGCTCGCGGTCTTGGCCGATGCCGAGGCGCGGATGCCGACCCCACAGGTGAACGTGTGCCGGTGGCCGTCGTGGTCGTGGCGCTCGAACTCGACCCAGATGTAGCCGACCCTGGCCTGCCCGTCGTAGCCGTCGGTCATCAGCCACAGCAGGCTGGTGTGATGCCGGGCGGACGCGGTGATGCGTGCCTTGTCGCCGTCGAGCGCGAAC
The DNA here is from genome assembly GCF_007845645.1 of Leekyejoonella antrihumi. Lineage (GTDB taxonomy): Bacteria > Actinomycetota > Actinomycetes > Actinomycetales > Dermatophilaceae > Leekyejoonella > Leekyejoonella antrihumi. The sequence goes on along the minus strand of NZ_VCQV01000002.1, from coordinate 92,763 downwards.
GGCAGCAGCATCTCCAGGGTCTTGGACTTGCCGGCTCCGTTGGCGCCGCGCAGCAGCATGCGGCCGTCGGCGACCAGGAACTCCTGGTCGTCGTACTGCCAGACGTTGAGGATCCCGGCACGGTGCAGGCGGAATCGGTCGCCCACCGGCTGCAGACGGCCGGTCGGTGCGGCTGCGGTCAGGCTCATCAGGACTCCTCGTCGAAGAGGGAGGGCATGCCGGTGCTCGACGCCTCGACGAGCGTCGGCCGGGGAGCGTAGCGAGCGGCTGCCGCATGCACGAGAACGGAGCCGTGCTCCCAACGGATCAGCCCGGCGTCGCGCAGCACGTCGAGCGCCTCGCGGTGCAGCGCGGCCGGGTCTTCGCGGTGCGCCTTGCGGAATCCGTCGCGCCAGCTCGCGAAGACCTCATCGCCGACACGCTGCACGACGGCGGCGGGCTGCGGCACCCAGGCCTGCCCGTAGGCGGTCTTGCCGAGCGTGGCGCGGATCTCGTCGACAACACCGGCAAGGAGCAACAGGGCGTAGTGCTTGGCCGATCCGGGGCCAGGAAAGGTCAGGTCGGTCAGGTCACCGTCCGGATCGATCGCCATGGCGCCCTCCGCGCGCAGCTCGACCTCGAGCCCGAGGGCGGCCTGGAACCACTCGCGTTCGCGATTGCGGTTGCGGCGCCACCATTCCCGCTGCTCTTCGGTGAGATCCTCGGTCGACAACATCGGCCGCTCGGTGAGGGTGCGGCGCACGGCGACCCGAGCGCCGCCCGCGGCGGATGGCACGGATGCGACGGCCACGACCTCGTCCGCGCTGTCGCATCCGCCGAGCGGTGCGGCGACGAGCACGCCGAGCCGGTCGCGGTGCACGTCGAGGAGGGTGTCCTTGCGCCCTTCGATCCAGTCGTCCACGTGCCCGTCGCGCTCGCTGAGCACCCCCAGGTCGATGAGGGCGACGAGCGCGGAGTGCAGGGCTCGCCGGTCGGCGATGGCGTCGAGGTCGACATCGACGCCGGCGTCGGCAGCGGCCGAGCGCACCTGGGCGACGAGCTCGTCGATGAGCAGCTGGGATCGGGTGCGGCCGAGTGCGGCCACGGTCAGCGAGAGCATCGCATAACGGCGTGGGTCGAAGGCGGTGCCGTTGCGCCTGCTGAGCCCGCGGCTGGCGTCGCGGCCGAGGCCGGTCTTGACCAGTCGCGCGAAGCCGGGTTCGACCAGCAACCGGTATCCGAGCCCGTCGCCGAACAGCCGGGTCAGCTCCTCCCGGTGCCGCCGGACCAGACGCAGCTCCTCGTCCTGGCCGCCGCCGGGGTACAGCAGCGGCGACCGCAGCAGCGCCCTCGCCGCGGTGCGGACCTCGGCCTGGACATAGGGGTCGGTGACCGGCCGAGCCTGTTCGCTGGTGGCCGGCGGTTGGGTCGTCATCGCGGCCCCCGATCTGCGCGGAGTTCCGAGCCTGAGGCCAGGCTCAGGTCGGTGGCGGAGGTGTCCGCCCACGTCAGGTGCAATCGCACGCCATCCATCGTCAGCGCGCCCTGCGGACTGGTGATGACGGTGGACCTTCGCGGATCCTGCGTAATGATCAGGCGCAGCCGCTGGTTGTCGACGGCCGTCTCGGCGAGCGCCTGGGCATCCTTCGTCAGAGGCCGCCCGTAGGAGGACAGTGTCTGGGAATACAGCTCCAGCAGCTCTTTTCGCGCACCGTCACTGAGGTGGACCTGCTCGAGATCGCCGGTGTGCTGGCCAATCTCCCGCAGCGCGGCCATGCGCTGCTCATGCGCGCGCCGACGCTCCGCGAGCCTGGCCTCCTTGGCGGCCGAGTAGTCGACCCGCGCTCCCGCTCGACCGGCGGCCCTGCGCTCGCCGAGCTTGCGGAGGCTGACCGGCACCTCGGCCACCTCCGTGCGCCACCAGGTGGCCGTTGCGGGCACCGGATCGCTGTCGTCGTCGGCGGTGAACCCCAGATGCCGCGCGGAATACAGCCCGAAGGCTGCCGCCCACAGCTCGTGCGCCTGGTCGTGCGACGACTCGTCGAACCAGCGGGCGAGTCTCAGCAGATCGTCATACCTGCTCTGCTGGCGGTCGGCGCCCGCCGTGATCCGACGCAGGTTGACCAGCAGTGCGCGCATGGCGTCGGTGGCCAGCCGCCGCACGTTGTCGGCATCCGGTGCGCGGCCGGCAGCGCCGACGAACCAGACCTGGATGCCCTGCCAGTCCTCGGGTGACAGCCCGGGTGCGCGGCGCGCCGCCCGGCCGTCGACGTCGATGAGCCGCTGACCCGCGCCGGCGCGGTCGGTGAGACCAGGCACCTGCGGCGCGAGCTGTCGCAGCACGTCGGCGAGCTGCGGCATGTGACGGGAGACCTCGTCGACGAATCGCTGCAGGTAGTCCAGCAGCACGCCCTTGAAGGTCTGGAACTCGTCGCGGCCGAGGTCGAAGCGGGTGAGCACCTGAGACAGGTAGGTGTAGAACTGCCGGGTCGAGGAGACCAACAGCTCGAACTGCGCGAAGACTGTGGTGATCCGGGCCGCGAGATCGCTCGGATCGACGGTCTCGAGGTCGCCGTCCTGCGCGGTGTGCAGCAGCGACTCGAGGCCCGCCAGGATGCCGGGCAGCATCTCGCTGGAGACCTCGCGGGCGGCGTCGGTGTGCTCCAGCAGCTCCTCCACCTGCCGGTGCACGAGCTCGCCCCGCTGGGTGAGCTGGTAGCGCGCCCGGTTGGAGAGGTACTCCTTGATACTGCGGGCCTCCGTCTCGCGGGGGCTGCGGGCCAGGTTGCCGTGCTCGACGAGGTAGACCAGGCGCGCCTCGACGGTGTCGTGGTCGAGGTCCATGCCCTGCGCGGTGAGCAGGTCGGCGATCTCGGCGGCCGACTGGTCGGACAGGAACGCCGCCATTCCCGAGGTGAACAACCGCATGATAGCGAGGTAGGCGCCGGCCTCCTCCTGCACGGCATACCGCAGCGCCGCGAGCGTCTGTCGCTCGCGGGGTCCGATGACGGGCTGGTCGGCCATGCCCGCGAGGGTACGCCGGAGCGGCGACAACGAGCGAGTCCGTGTGGTCCCGCCGGGACCGGACGCCCGCATCTGCACCGGTCGGGAGGATTCAGTGATCGCGGGCTGCGAGCCTCGCCTGCAGGAAGGTGCGCTCCGGCCCAGCGAGCGCGCGGTGGTGGGCGATCAGGTCCAGCCGGTCCTCGTAGTCGCCGTCGGCAAGCCGATCCAGCAGCATCGCATGCCAGTCACTCAGCGCCTCGGCTCGCTCCACTGGCCCGCGGGACCCGCCGGCTCGTCCGCCGCCGGGCGCGCCGTCCAGAGCCTCCAGATACCGGTCGGCGAACTGACCCCACGCGTCGCCGGCGGGAATCAGCCCCTCAAGCAACTGCGCGAGCGTCGTCTCGCGCTGCGAAACCCATCCATCACCCCTGCGCGTCCAACCGGAGGCCGACTCCCACCGCACCAACTGGGCTACGGCGCGCTCGCTGAACTCGGGGAATCCGTGTTCCCGCAGGATGGCCGACCACATCACACCGACGGCGTCCGAGACCACGAACCGTGCCGCCTCGATCGGATCATCCGAGCGGAAGTAGTCGTAGCCGCCCATCTCACCAGCCAGGTCGACGAGCGTCGCCACCGCAGACGCGGCACGATCGACATCGTTCGCGCCGAGCGCCGCCACCGCGTCGGTCGCGAGCGCCTTGAAGGTGAACCTCCATCGGGTCCGCTCCTTCGGCGAGACCCGCCGGTCCCCGGCCAGGTAGGCGCCGGCCCGGGCAAGCGCCGCGAGCTCCCGCACCTCACGCGCGATTTTGGCAGGATCCGGCGGAGCGGCCGCCCGTCGCGTCGTGCTCGGCGCGCTCGGGTCGATCACCGTCTCGATTCGCTCCCGCACAGGCGCCGCCCCTCGCCAATAGAGCGTCCACAGAGCCTTCTTCAGCCCAGCCTCATCCAGTTGCGCCAGCCGGGCATAGAACTGACCTCGGTCCATTCGGTTGCTCGCCACGCGCCGAGCCTACGACCCTCGGGCATTGCCGGTGAGCGACGAGCATCCAGTCACAGCCCGCGGAGCACACCCGTCCTGATGCTCACTGGTCCGCAGACTGCACGTCCGACAGGGCCCGACGTATCAGGTGCGCCTCGTGCGGTAGTCGACCCGCGAACGCGTTCCAGATGATGTTGTAGTCCACCTGCTCGTACTCGTGCGCGACGATGTTCCTGGTCGCACGCATGCTGCGCCAGGCCACCTCCGGGTGCGCGACCGTGAACTCCTCGGGCAGTCGAGCGACAGCCTCCCCGATCTTGTGCAGAATCGCCTCGGACGCCAGCCGCAGCGCCTCGTCCGTGTCGTATGCGGTTCGGCCACGTTCGACAAGGCGGGCCGCCATTTCGGTGAACCGAAGCAGGTCTCGAAGGGTGCGAAGAATGCGCTCCCGTTGCCTGACGTCACTCACAATGGCACAGCCTGTGACGCGATCCCCTGAGCGTCAGGTCGCAGGCCACCCTCTGACACGATGTCGACGCTCACTCCCAGCAGCTCCTCAAGCTCGACCGTCAGATCCGCAAGGTCGAACACGTCGGCGTCGGACGCAAAGCGAACCAGCAGGTCGACGTCGCTCCCCGACACATCCTGGTCTCGCGCGATCGACCCGAACACTCGTACGTCAGTAGCCTTGTGCCGACGCGCTGCTGCAAGCACTTCCATGCGATGCAAGGTCAGCATGCTTGATGGCCTCGGCTTCGCCGCGTCCCGCAGCCGCCGCAGCATCGTTGCAGATGGCCGCCGCTGACCATTCTCATAGCTGGCGATATTGGGTTGAGCGACACCGGATCGCTGCGCCAGAGCTGCTTGTGTCAGTCCGGCCGCGTACCGCATCTCCCGAACTTCATTCATGACGTGACCATATCGAATGATATATCGCCGCACAGTTCATCCGCCGAACTCATCGGCGCGATGTTCCCAACGACGACACCACGAGCCCTACACGCCTGACGTCGTCCGGGACCTCGCGCGCCGCATACTGCGGGACTGAGTCTCAGGACGCGGCGGGCTGAGGGCTCTGCCACGCACCGTAGCCTCCGAGGAGGTCACTGACATCGGCGAAGCCCTTCGCGCGCAGGAGGCTGGCGCCCACGCTGCTCCGCCAGCCGCTGGCGCAGTAGAGCAGGACCGGCCGGTCGGGGTCGAGTTCGTCTGCCCGGGAGGCGAGTTGGGCGAGCGGGATGTGACATGCGCCGGGGAGCATACCGGCGATGAGCTCGCCCTGGTTGCGGATGTCGACGGTCTGCACGTCGGCCGAGGTGATGGCGTCCTTGGCCTGGTTCGCCGTGAGCCGGCTCGCGGGTGCCACCGCAGTCCTGCGCAGGAGCAGGTACGCATCGGGATCGGCCACGTAGCCGACGACGTTGTCGAAACCGATGCGGGCGAACCGCATCGCCACCTGTTGCTCCTGACTCTCCGGTGCCAGGATGACGACCTGCTGCTCCGGGGTCAGCACGGTTCCGACGGTCTCCGCGAGGCGCCCGTCCCACGGCACGTTGATCGCGCCCCGTAGGTGACCGGTCGCGAACTCCCGTGGGTCACGCGCATCGTGCAGGACGGCGCCCTCGGCCAGCGCAGCGTCAACCTGCTCGGCGGTCAGTGCAGGGATGGTCGCGGCGGTGTCGCGCAGCCGCCGACGCTGCTTGTTGAGCGTCGCGTCGTAGGCGAAGTAGCCGGGGGTCGGCGGCTGCCCCCCGGTGACAACCGCGAGGAACTCGGCCTCGCTCATCGGCTGGCAGGCGTAGTTGAGGGCACGCTGTTCACCGATGGTCGACTGGCGTTCGGTCGACAGGTTCTTGCCGCAGGAGGATCCCGCTCCGTGCGCCGGGAAGACGCGAACGGCGTCGGGCAGGCCCATCAGCCTGTGCTGCACCGAGTCGTAGAGCATCCGACCGAGCTCGTCGGCCGTGACTCCCACGGAGGCGAGCAGGTCGGGCCGCCCCACGTCGCCGATGAACAGCGCGTCGCCGGTCAGGACGCCATATGCGACGGGATCATCGGCGTGCTCGTAGACCAGCACGCTGATGGACTCCGGTGTGTGCCCAGGGGTCGCCAGGATCTGCAGCGTCACCTCGCCGAGACCGATGCGCTCACCATCGGTCAGGGAGCGGACCTCGAACTCCGGCTGGGCCACCGCGCCGTAGCCGATCCAGGCGCCGGTCTCGCGTGCGAGTTCGAGGTGGCCGGAGAGGAAGTCGGCATGGAAGTGGGTGCTGATGATCCCGACGATGGTCAGCCCGTGAGCCTTCGCGTCGTCGAGGTATTCGGCAATGTCGCGTCGCGGGTCGATGACCACCGCCCGACCTGACGTCTCGTCACCGACGAGGTAGGACGCCTGGGACAGGCACTCGAGGTAGTACTGCGTAAACAGCATGGATCCTCCAGGTGACGGTTGGCCGCCAACCGGAGTCCAACCTTGTCCTTCCCAGAGTACGGCGTATGCCGTCGCCGAACGCCTCGTTCGCGAGATCGCGGCCCGTGAACTCCACGGACCGACGGGACCACGCGAATTGGCCTCGGCTAGCGGGGCATCCGGCGGCCACGCGTGTCGTTGAGGTAGGTACGGCCCAGGCGGTGCCCGTTCTTGGCGATCCAGTCGCTGATCGCGAGGTCGCCCGTCGGGGCACCGGTGGTGTCGGCCAGGCCGTGTGCCATGGCCTGGTATTCCTGCTTGGTCAAGAGGGTGTCTCGCATGACCGCACCGAGGGCGGCGGCACAGACGGGAACCAGTGGCTCGGGGACGTCGATCAGTGCCGCACGGGATCCGACGGCAGTGCGCACAAGGGTGACCAGCTCGCGGAACGTGGGGCGCTCCGGGCCTACTGCGTCGAGCAACACGTCGGTGTCGGACTCTGCCTCGTCGGCGCACAGGTGTGCGAGGTCGGCCAGATGGATGCCACGAATGCGATAGGTGCCGCGGCCACCGATGGCGAAGACCGGCAGGTTGCGCAGCAGCCAGGCGATGTTGTTGATGAGCACGGCCTGCCCACCGAACAGGATCGCGGGCCGGAGGACCGAGTGACCGATGGGTAGCGCTGTCAGGTGCTGCTCGACCAGACCCTTGCCCGCGAAGTAGGCATAGGGCGACGCGGGGTCGGCGTGCGTGATCGACACGTGGACGATGCGTCGCACGCCGGCGTCGACGGCGGCATCGAGCAGGCCGTTGGAGCGATCCACGGCATCGGCGAATGTCGTGCCGCCGTGGGGGAAGCGGACCCAGAAGGTGTTGATGAGCGTGTCTACGCCGCGCAGGCTCGAGCGTAGCTCGCCGGGGTCGTCGAAGTTCAGCGGTCGGACTTCGTCCGGGCCCTCCGCATCGGCGGTGCGGCGTGGGTGCGCGGTAAGCGTCCGGACGTGGTGCCCGCGTGCCTTGAGCTCGGCGGTGATCGCCCGGCCGGAGTAGCTGAAGGCGCCGGTTACCGCATACGTTTGCGTGCTGCTCATGATCGCTTCGGATATTGTGGGCCGGCGATATCCGCGACTGCGGCGAGCGTGCGCAGCTGGCCGATGAGATCCGTGACCGGGGCTGGGTCGTGATCGGTGGGGATGCCCAGGAGCTCCAGCCCGAGCACGGTCGCCATGGTCATTCGGGCGACCGCGGGGACGGGGATGAGCATCCCGAGTGGGTGCATCGCGGCAAAGCGGTGAATGGTCTGCTCGGTGAACTGTTGCCAGGGTCGCAGCCGCTCGCCCACTGCGTGCGCCAGCCCCGGGTTCCCACGCCCGGCGTCGATGAGTGCGACGAGCACGGCCAGGTCGCCGTTGCGCGGATCGCCCGTGACCATGTCCTGCAGCACGTCCAACAGTGCCGAGAGAGTGGCCGCCTCGTCCACGCGCGCGCCCAGCGTTGCCATGCGCCGGGCCGACACGGTGTCCAGCACGGTCAGCAGCAGGTCGTCCACGGATCCGAAGTGGTAGAAGACCAGCGCCTGGTTGCATTCCGCCCGCGCGGCGATCCGTCGCGCGGACGTGCCCGCATAGCCGCGCTCCGCGAGCGTGGCTGCCGCGGCCGCTACCAGTGCGTCCTTGGTCTTCTGCGAGGACGCGCCGCCACCCCTGCCGCGGCCCTGCGGTGTGTCGCTGTGCAGTCCGGTCGGCATCTCAACCATCCCTTCCCTCGTCGGTCCCTGGATACGCTGGTCCGATCTGTCCGGGCGGCTGCCCCCGGCTATGAGCCCGCGCTGCGAGGAAGACACCACCGGCCATGAAGGCAACGGCGATCGCGGCGAACGGCCATGGACTCCACTCCTGGACGCAGGCGGTGGTTGTGCCGGCCACGCGGCATACGGTGCCCGGCCCGTCCCGGTTGAGCCAAGCCAGGAACCACGGCGCTGCGGAGATCCCGACCAGGATCAGGTATGACTCGGCGCCACGGAGCCGTCGAACCCTGGCACCGCACACCACCATCGCGAGCGCCAGCAGCAGGATCGGTGGGCCGATCGTCAGGATTCCGGCCACTGCGAAACCGAAGGCTGCGCCTGCGAGAGTCCACCACGCGTACGGCACCGGGTCGGCGCGCAGCGTCGGCAACGCATCTGCCAGCCGCACTTCTCCCTCGCGCGTCATCACGGCTCCCATTCGATGAATTTTAAGCGGATGCTTTAATCATACGCTCAATACCGAGCGGATGCAGGGAAGTGGATGATCATAAGGTTTATAAGATTGGTATCGGCAGTTATACTGGTAACGCACTCTGGAGGAGATGGCATGGCAGCATCGAGCAGGTCCATCCGGGTCCGTGCCGTCAATCGCAAGGTGGCCAAGGCGGTCCGTGAGTCCCCCGCCGTGTCCAGCCGGGATCTGATCGACAAGAGCACTGCCGCCATGGACACCCTGGTGGTCGAGGTGCCACGCGACCTGGCCGCGCCGCTTCTGGAGCGGTTGTCGCAGAAGCTACCGGCCGAGAGGCTGTTCGACGCCCTCACCCGAGACCTCGGATCAAGCGAGGGAGCCACCCGGCAGGTCCACCTGGCTGCCGACAAGCTGCATCAGCTGGACGCCGAATTCGGGCTGCTCACCAGCGCCCAGGTCACTCAGCGCGCAGGAATGGCGCCCGCGAACCCCTCCGCAGCACCCACCCGATGGTTGCGGGACGGCAAGGTCATCGCGATCCGACGTGGCAACCGGCGCCTGTTCCCGGCCTTCCAGTTTGACGCAACCGGTCACCCGCAACCCGCGCTGAAGGACATCGCCACGGCATACGGCCCAATCGGCGACGGTGTCGGGATCGCGCTGTGGTTCATCGCCCCCAACGCGTATCTCGAGGAGCTCAGACCGGTCGACGTCATGGGCTCGGATCCCGGCGCGGTGATCCGGGCTGCCGCCCGACTCCATGAAGCAAGTGCCTGAGCTCGAGACCCCGGAGCCGCCGGCGCAGCCGGACTTCCTCCTCAAGACCCTTGCCAAGGGGACCACGATGCACCGCTGCGGGTACGACGGCTACCCGGGCAACCAGGCCTACACCGCACCAGGGGTCGTGGGGCGGTTCAGCCCAGTTGCCGGCCATGGTGGCCTCATCCCGGTCCTGTATGCGGCAACAACCGTGAGCGGAGCCCTGTCCGAGAGCGTCTTCCACGACGTGCGAGGCGGTGGTGTCGTCACCGGGGACCGGTTGAGGGGTCGGCGCATGTTCACCATGACCTCCACGAGAGTCCTGAAACTGGTGCAGCTGACCGTGCACGGACTCGAGCGTCTGGGTCTGACCCGCGCACAGATGATCGACTCTCCTCCGATTACGTATCCGCGCACCACCCGGTGGGCACAGACCGCCCATGACACGATCCCGACCTGCGATGGGCTGCAGTGGGTCTCGCGCAAGGATGATTTGGCGCAGGCCTTCATGCTCTTCGGAGATCGGGTGAGCACAGCAGACCTGAGTCTGACCGATGCCGGCAGCAGTCTGACGGCCGGGGACATGCTCGACAACTTGCTGTCCATCGCCGCCGACCTGAAGGTCTACGTCGACCTGTGACGCCGGCCGGAGAGGAAGAAGCCGATGGCCACGACCGCTGCGAGCAGGCACACCAGGCCCATGACGACCCAGCTGGTCCGGTAGCCGTGCTCGGTGGCCAGCCCCTGGATCTTGGAGGCATTCGCGGACAGGACCGCGCCCATCACGGCGGAGCCGACGGCCGGGCCGAGACTGATCGACAGCTCGTAGATGCCCTCCCCCATCGAGACCTCCCCGTCGCGCAGGCCGCCGACGACCAGGGTGCGGGTCGAGCTCTCGATGAAGCCCATGCCGCCGACCGCGACCGCGGTCAGGAGCACGAACGCGAACAGGTTCCCGTGCCACACCACCAGTCCCAGGAAGCCGACCGCCGCGAGGATCGCGCCGATCATCATCACCGTGCGGAAGCCGATCGCCTTGCCCAGACGAGCGGTCGAGATCACGCCGAGGAACATCACGAAGAAGGTCAGGGCCAGCCACATGCTGATCCCGAACGGGCTGAGGCCCAGCCCGTAGCCCAGAACCTTGCTCGGGGCGGCCATGAAGGTGGACCCGACGACCTGCCCTCCCAGGACGGCGAAGTAGGTGCAGAACCCGACCACGTAGATCGGGACGAAGTGCGGCTTGAACAGCCACCGCAGGTCGGCCAGCGGCTGCTCGATGCGCAGCTCGATCAGCGCCCAGGCCACCAGCACGACGACTCCCAGCACGATGCTGCCGACGACGCGCGCCGACGCCCAGCCCCAGTCGGATCCCTCGGAGATGCCCAGCAGCAGCAACGCGAACCCGACGCCCAGCATGATCGCACCGGTCCAGTCGACCCGCAGGTCGGTGCGCCGCTCGACCCGCTCGCCGCGCACCAGCATCAGGCCGGCGAAACCGACCAGGGTGCCGATCGCGGGCAGCCACAGGGCCCAGGTCGGGCCGCTGGTGTAGCGGGTGATGAGTCCGACTGCCACCAGGCCGAATACGACGCCGAAGATCAGGATCGAGGTCAGATAGCTAATCGCCCGCTTGGTGTCGTCGTCGCCATACCGGTCCCGCACCAGCCCGAACATCAGCGGCAAGTAGGCCGGGAACATGCCCTGCAGCACGCGGCCCGCCACCAGGACGGAGAACGTCGGGGCGGCGGCGATCAGCACCGAGCCGGCCGCGACGATCGCGACGAGGATCCGCAGGATCCTGCGGTGCCCGTAGACGTCTCCGAGCTTGCAGAAGACCGGGGTGGATACGGCTGCGGCCAGGGTGAACCCGGTCAGCGACCACGACAGCGTGCCGATACCGACGCCGAACTTGGCGGCGAGCATGGAGTAGACCGGCGAGAAGTAGATCTGCAGCACACCGCTGAAGAGCTCGACGAGCACCAGCGGACCGAGGAAGACCGACAGGGACTGATGGACCGCCGGGCGCCGGGACGAAGGTGCGGTCGTTGTTGACTGACTCATGAACTCGTTCCTGCCTGGTGCGGTGTGGAGGTGGTCACGCGGTCACCGCGGAGGCAGGCTCCGTGGCCAGGGACGCGAGCCGGGTCGTGGCCAGCTCGGCATACAGTGCAGCGCCGTCGGTGAGCACACCGTCGTCGAAGATCGCGTGTGGCGAGTGGTTGAACGCGGCGGTCGCGGGGTCGACGCCGGGCGTGACCGCGCCGAGCCCGATGAACGTGCCGGGCACCCGGTCCAGCACGTGGGAGAAGTCCTCCGAGCCGGAGATCGGTGTCGCGAGTCGCGTCAGTCGCTCCTCGCCGAGCAGCCCCCCTATGACCTGCTCGGCGCGCTGCGTCTCCGACAGGTCGGTGACGGTGCGGGGATATTCGATGTTGTAGTGGACCTCGGCCGTCAGCCCGTGCGCCGCGGCGATGCCCTGGATCAGGCGGGGCACGACGCGCTGCATCCGCTCGCGGTTCTCCTCGGAGAAGGTGCGGATCGTGGCCTCGAAGGAGGCGGTTTCGGGAATGACATTGCGCTTGGTGCCTGCTCGCAGCACACCGACGGTCAGCACGGCCGGGTCGAACATGTCGAACTGCCGGGTGAGCATCACCTGCAACGAGGTGACCATCTCGGCGGCGGCGACGACCGGGTCCTTGGCCTTGTGCGGCGCGGAGCCGTGGCCGCCCGCGCCGTGGATGGTGACCTCCAGCCCGTCGGAGGCGCTCATCATCACGCCGGGCTTGGTGAGCAGCTGGCCGTGCGGCGCCATGCAGGAGAAGACGTGCATCGCGAACGCGGCGTCCACGGTGCGGCCGGCCGCCTGCAGGACTCCCTCGCGCAGCATGACGGACGCTCCGTCATACCCCTCCTCGCCGGGCTGAAACATCAGCACCACGTCGCCGGCGAGCTGGTCGACGCGGTCGGCGAGCAGCCGGGCGGCGCCGGTCAGCATGCTCGTATGCAGGTCGTGCCCGCAGCCGTGCATCGCGCCGTCGATGCGCGAGGTGAAGTCGACGCCGGTCTGCTCCTGCACCGGCAGCGCGTCCATGTCGGCGCGCAGCAGCACCACCGGTCGGTCCTTCGTTGTGGTCCCGCCCTTGCCGCGCAGCACCGCGGTGACCGAGGTCGTCTCGTGCCCGGTGGTGATCTCGTAGGGCAGGCCGTCCAGCTCGCGCAGCACCTTCTCCTGGGTGCGCGGCAGGTCCAGGCCGACCTCCGGCTCCTGGTGCAGCTCATGGCGGAAGCGAGTCAGGTCGGCGGTCAGGTCGCGGGGCTCCAGGGGCATCGGGTCTCCTCATTGGGTGCGGCTGCGGGTGCTGGATCGATTGTGAGGTGACTCGCATCACAGTGCGCAAAATCCCTTAAACTGATCAGTAATAGCCCACTCAACACAGCTTTCATGCTCCGATGGGTCGCAATGGTGAGCGAACAGGAAACGCCGAGCGAGGAGGATCTCGCGCTGGTCAACGCGCTGCAGTTCGCCCCTCGGGCCCGCTGGACCGACCTGGCGCCGGTGCTGGACGCGCACCCCACCTCGATCGCCGCGCGGTGGGAGCGGCTGCGCGCCGCAGGGATCGCCTGGGTCACCGGGCATCTCGTCGGGGACCCGAAGGACATGTCACTGTCCTTCCTCGAGGTGGACTGCGACATGCGCCGCCGCGAGGCGATCTCCGCGGCGCTGACGAAGGTCCCCCAGATCGTGACGGTGGAGCACTCCGCGAGCGATCGCAGCCTGCTGCTGACAGTGGCGACGCTGTCGTTCCAGGAGCTGAGCGAGGTGGTGATCGGTCGAATCGCCGCGCTGCCCGGGGTGATCGGCTACCAGTCGGCCATGTCCACGCGCCTGCACCAGGGTGGTTATGCGTGGCGGCTCAGCGTGCTCAACGCGACGCAGCGAGCGCAGATGCAGCGCCTTGCTCCCCCGCCCGGGCCGTCCACGCACCTTCCCCCGAGCCACCTCGAGCTGCTGCCCTACCTCGCGGCCAACGGCCGGGTGACCGCGGCCGACCTCGCCCGAGCACTCGACCGCAGCCCCGCGACGGTGCAGCGCCAGCTGACCCGGGTGATCGCGGCGAACGTGCTGTCGTTCCGCTGCGAGATCGCGCAGCGCTGCAGCGGGTTCCCGATCAGCTGCCAGTGGACCGCGCGGGTGCCCGCGGGCTCACACGACGACGCGGCGCGCGCCCTCGCGACGATGCCGCAGGTGCGACTCGCCGCCTCCACGACCGGCATGGCGAACTTCATCATCGTTATGTGGCTGCGCTCGGTCGCCGATGTGATGGATGTGGAACTCGCACTCGCGCAACGCATCCCGGGCATCGAACTGCTGCGCAGCACCATCATCCTGAGCGCGACGAAGCGCGTCGGCTGGCTGCTCAACCCCGACACGACCGGCATCGGCCCGGCGCAGCACCCACTCTCGGTGACCGACTTCGCCCGATGAACCGCCGGTCGCGTCCGCTCACTTCGCGCCGATGGCCCCGAGTGGGCCTCCCGGCGGGAGAGTGACGGTCTCGTCAACCTCGGGGAAGTGGCACGCGACCGGGTGGCCCTGCCCCCGGTCGATCAGCTGGGGTGTCTCTTCGGCACAGATCTCCTGAGCCTTCCAACACCGCGTCCGAAACGGGCATCCGGATGGGGGGTTCGCCGGGCTCGGCACATCGCCTGAGAGAACAATCCGCTTACGCACATTCCGGACGCCGGGGTCAGGAACGGGCGCAGCTGACAAGAGAGCCTGAGTATACGGGTGGCTCGGCGCGTGATAGACGTCGTCACGGGATCCTGTTTCGACAATCTTACCGAGATACATGACCGCGACGCGGTGTGAAATGTGACGAACCACAGTCAGATCGTGCGCAATGAATATGTACGAAATGTGAAGGTCGTTCTGTATTCTCTTCAGCAGATTGACGACCTGTGCCTGGATGGAAACATCAAGGGCGGAAACCGGTTCATCGAGTACGAGCAGCTCCGGACTGAGGGCGAGGGCCCGAGCAATGCCGATTCGCTGGCGCTGACCCCCTGAGAACTCGCGAGGATACCGCTTGGCATAGTCAGGGCTCAGGCCCACGGTCTCCATGAGCTCCGCAATTCTGCTACCGGACTTGTTCCGGTGGTACTGTCCATGCACTCGCAAGGGTTCCGCGATGATGTCACGAACCGTCATGCGCGGATCGAGCGACCCGAACGGATTCTGGAAGACAATCTGCATGTCCTGGCGCAAGGGACGCATCTGATTTGCGGACAGCTTCGTGATGTCGCGTCCCTTGAACAAGAGATTTCCATCCGTCGGGTCCAACAGACGAATCAAGGTTCGACCCAACGTGGTCTTACCGCAACCTGACTCGCCTACCACCCCGAGTGTCTCCCCGGCGTGAAGCTCGAGGTTCACCCCATCGACGGCGTGCACCACGCCCGTTTGCCGTCGGGTGAGACCACTTGTTATCGGGAAGTGCTTCACCAGGTTCGTCGCCTGCAGGACAACCCGGTTCTGCCCCTCCGGATCCGACCGGTCATCCCCTGCGGTACTCACTGAATCTCCTGCGCGACGGTAAGTAGGCCATGGATGGACTCGTCCGCCAGCTCATCAGAGAAGTGGCACGCCGTTCGATGCGTCGAGTCCGAGCCGATGGGTGTCAGTTGCGGCAGCTGCGTTCGGCATATCTCCCGACCGTGACTGTGCAGGCAACGCGGGTGAAATGGACATCCTGTCGGTATGCGGGCAAGGTCCGGCGGACTCCCGGGGATGGGCCGAAGCCAGTCCTGGTCTCCGCCCGTCTGCGGCAAACTGCCCAGCAACCCGACCGTATACGGATGACGCGGCTTGGCAAATATCGCGTTCACCTCACCCGTCTCCACAACGTGGCCCGCGTACATCACCACCACCCGGTCGGCCATCTCTGCGATCAATCCCAGATCGTGTGTGATGAGCACCAGACCCGCCTGCGTCTCCGCCTGCGCCTCACGCAGGATGTCCATCACCTGCGCCTGAATGGTCACGTCCAATGCGGTCGTGGGCTCATCCGCGATCAGTAGGGACGGGTTGTTCGCCATCCCCATCGCGATCATCACCCGCTGTCTCATCCCACCGGACAGCTCGTGCGGAAACTGCCCGTACTGCCTGTCCGGCTGTGGCAGTCCGACCGATGCGAGCAGCTCGACAGCGCGCTTGCGCTGCTCATCTCGAGAAACCGAGCTGTGTGCGCGGAGCGCCTCGCCCAGCTGGCCCCCGATGCGAAGGACCGGGTCCAGGCAGGTCATCGGGTCCTGCGGGATCAGAGCGACTTCACGACCACGGATGCGCCGTAGCTCCCGCCGCGAGGCCCTCAGCATGTCCTTCCCGTTCAGCAGGGCTCGCCCGGATGTGATCACCCGGCTCGTGCGAGGCAGTAGACGCAGCATGGACAGCATGGTGACGCTCTTTCCGGAGCCGGACTCTCCGACGACGCCCACCGTCTCGCCCGGATAGACCTCGAAGCTCACCCCGTCAACCGCCCGGACGCTTTCGCTGCGTGTTCGGAAGGTCACCGTCAGGTCTTCGATGGAAAGTAGTGGCTCGGTCATGGCACCCCGTCAGTCGCGTAGGCTCGGGTCGACCGCGTCACGCAGCCCATCCCCGAGTAGATTGAAACTCAGCACCGCGAGGAAGATGGCGAGCCCCGGAAACGTCATCTGATACGACGCATGAAATATGTACGACCGTGCCTCGCCGAGCATCGTTCCCCATTCCGGCGCCGGCGGCTGCACCCCAAGGCCGAGGAACCCCAGGCCTGCGGCCACCAGGATGGTCAGGCCGATGTTCAAAGTCGCGTAGACAATGATCGGTGCCAGGGAGTTACGCATTACATGGCGCCTCAAAATCGCCATCGGCTTCTCTCCGAAGGCAACTGCCGCTTCGACGTATACCTCTTCCCGAATCGAGAGCGCCTGTCCTCGTGCCAACCGGATGAACTGGGGTATCACGCCGATACCGGCGGCTATCGTCACACTTTTTGCGCCCGCCCCGAACACGGCAACCAGCATCAGCGCGAGCAAGAACGGGTTGAACGAGAGCATGATATCGGTGATTCGTTGGATAATGGTATCGGTCACACCACCCAAGTATCCCGATATCAGGCCCAAGGGCACTCCGATAATGGTCGCGATCGATACCGCGACGAGGCCGATGAGCAGGGTATAACGCCCGCCATACATGATGCGCGCGAGGATGTCTCTTCCCAGGTCATCGGTGCCCAGCCAGTGCTTGGCCGACGGCGGTTGGAAGGCGGCCGCCAAATTCTGCCCCGTGGGGTCCTGGCTCGTCAGCAGGGGTGCGAAGACGGCAAGAATGACAAATATCAGAAGGATCACCAGGCCGACCAGCGCTGCCTTGTTGCCCGCGAAGGTTCTCAGTCGCGACGAGAAGGGCGATCCATCCACGCGTGGCGCAGCAGTCTGAAGGCTTTCGAGCATGGCATCGGGCGATGGGGGCTGGTTCATTAGTACAACCTCACGCGTGGATCCACAACCGAGTAGAGAAGATCGGTGATGATGTTGACGATGACGAACATCGCCGCGAACGTCAGGACGATGCCTTGCACGGCGGGGAAATCGCGAGAACTGATTGATGCAACCAAGAGCTGGCCGATACCCGGCCACGAGAACACCGTCTCGGTGAGCACGGCCCCACCGAGCAGCGTTCCGAACTGGAGGCCGATCACCGTCAGGATGGGGATGAATGCGTTCCGCAACGCGTGCCGCACCGCGACCCGCTCCGCTACTCCCTTTGCACGGACTGTGCGCACATAGTCTTGGTCGAGAGTATCCAGCATGGTGGCGCGGGTCATCCGCGACACCACCGCCATGGAGAATACGCCGAGCGTCACCGACGGCAGGATCAGGCTTGACAAGGTGGCCGCGCCACTGACCGGCACGAGTTTCAGGTCGACGGCGAACACCACGATGAGCAGGATCCCGAGCCAATACACCGGCATCGAAACACCGGCCACCCCGACCATCGACGCCAGGGCATCGGTGATCTTTCCCTTGTGAGTTGCTGCCAAGACTCCCAGCGCGATGCCGAAGATGACACCGAAAACGGTCCCCAGAATTGCCAGCTCGACCGTGTAGGGAAGCCGTGTGCCGATCAGAGATGAAACCGGGTCACCGGTGCGAGCCGAAATACCCAGATTTCCGTGCAGAAGATTTTCGAGATACCGCCAAAACTGCACGGTTACAGGTTCATCGAGTCCCATCGTGTGCCGAACCTTGGCCACCTGCTGGGGGGTTGCCTGGATGCCCGCGATGACACGAGCGGGATCGCCGGGCAATGCTTGGACCATCAGCACAACTACGGCGACGACCCCGACGAGCGTAATGACTCCCGTAACCAGCCGGCGCACGATGTAGGCGATGAGTCCGCTCACCGCTCGACCCCGATCCGATCGGCTCGATGGACGGACGTCATCACTTGGGGTGCGCCCCGACCGTCACGAACTTCTCGTTGGGCTGGTATGAGATCCCGGCCAGATTGGACTTGTACGCCAAGGTCAGAGTCTGGCTCCACAGGAAGATCCATGGTGCGTCGGCCCATACTTGCTTCTGGATCTGACAGTACTGAGCATTCCGTGAGGTCTCGTCAAGGTTCATGTTTGCCTTGGCGAACAGGCTTTCCACCTTCGGGTCGCTGTAGAAGGACGTGTTGAGGCCGCCATTGGTGGGCCAGTCGGCCTTGAGCAGCATCTGCATCTGCACGGGAGCGTCCAGCGCCGACGGTGCCCAACCGAGAATGTGCAGCGGGTATGGCCCATTCTTGCTGTTCGGCCCCTCGATGGCGTTCAGATAGGTGGGCCAGTCCGAGGTCTGAACCTTTGCGGTGACTCCGACCTGCCGCAGATACCCGGCGATGGCCTCTGCCGTTTGCTGATCCTGCAGGTATCGTCCTGACGATGTCCCGATCGTCAGCGAGATCTTACCGACACCCGCTTCTTTCAGAAGTTGCTTGGCTTTGGTCGGGTTGTACGCATAGCTACCCGCGGTGCAGTGCGAGGTGATGCTGTTGGCAAACGGCGAGTCCATTTGATCGACAGCGTTGAAGAGCACGTTCTTGATCAAGGCCTTCTTGTCAACGGCGTAGTTGAATGCCTGCCGCACCTTCTGATTGTTGAACGGCGCCTGGGTGACGTTGAACGCGAAGAAGACCGATCGGTCGTCCGGAAATTTGGAGACAGTGATATTTCCGCCGGCCGCAAGCGCGGTCAGGTCGCTGAGGGGCGGGTTCATGATCAGGTCATACTGGCCCGATCGAAGTCCTGCCTCTCGCGAGTTCGCTTCGGGGACGATGTTGAACACGACCTCTTTGTAATACGGCTTGCTCCCCCAGTAACCGGCATACCGGGTGAGCGTCACGCTCTGGCCATTTTGAAACTGGACGAACTTGTAGGGCCCCGTGCCAACCGGATCCACGATGTTGGTCGGCTTATTGCCATTTTTTGTTGCCGAAGTGGGTGAAATGATCTCGGCCATCGTCGCAGCGAGGTTTGGTAACAGGTCCGGATCCGCGTTCTTCAAGTCGATGCGCACGGTATGAGCGTCGATCGGCACGATCCGCTTCATGACCTGGTACGCGCCACCGATCGGCACCTTGACCTTGCCGCTGATAAGCCGGTCGAGACTGTACTGAACAGCCTTCGCATTGAAGGGCGTGCCGTCCTGGAACTTCACACCCGTCCGCAGCTTGAAGGTGATTGACTTCGCGTCAGCGGAGGTCTTCCAGGAAGTAGCCAAGAGGGGTTCCAGCTTGCCGCTCTGGTCGAACGTCACCAGGCCTTGGAGGTCGTAATCCAGGATGTTCTGGATGGTGCTGGTGGTCTGCTGTGCGGGGTCGAGAGTGTCCGGGTCGACACCGATCGCGATGTTGAATGCCGCGCTGCTCGTGCCTGCGCTGCCACCGCTTGCTTGGCCCGACCCCGCGGCGCTGCTTCCAGTGCTGCCGGCGCCGGAGGTGGTGCATGCGGCGAGCGTCATGGCCGCGACCGTCGCGGCGGAGATGTTGCGGGCGAGGTGCGGTCGGGAGAGCGAACGGACTGCCGTGCTCTTTCTTGAGGGTGGTTGACGCTTCATCACCGTCTCCTTAGGACGCATGGATGCGCATGCTCGAACCCATCAGCGCTAGCGAGGCCTGGGGCTACCCCGATGCACGCAGTTCAGCGGTGGGCTTGGGGCACAGGCTAGTACGAGCGGTTTACCCATGGGCACAACTTTGTCGATCCTGTAGAGAACAGTCGTAATTGACTGCAAATCTGTCAGATTCCGTCATTTGCCTCGTGCCGGCCGGCCGAGCCCACGAGGGGGTCCCGCCAGTGGTCCATCGGCACAGCGCTCACCGCGTGCCCGTGCCCATCAAGGATCCGACCCATCCGTTTGACGGTGCGCAAAACGGTAAGCCGGCCTGTGACACGAAGCTCGGGAATCGTGTCAACCAAGCGCTGTTCAAGGTCGTGAATCTGGGCGACCTGCTTGAGCCAGGCAACGCTGATGAGCGACGGACTACCGGCCACTGTCGCCACCAGGCGCATCTGCCGCAGTCGGGCTGCGGTGCGGGCAGCCTCACTGAGCAGGTTGACGGGGACCTCGATCGACAAGATGGCGGAGACCGGCCACCCGACTCGGTGCGCCGCGACCTCGGTGCGCAAAACGAGCGTCCCCGTGCGGATGAGGTGCGCGGTACGCCGACGTGCAGTCACCTCACTGACCCCCACCCGGTGCGCCAGGTCCGCGTAGGTCGCACGTCCGTCCAGGCCGAGTTGCAGTGACAGGCTGCGATCGATAGGTGTACGCCGAGCGGGACTCACACCGCCCTGAAGGTCTACTCCTCGGCCAAGGGTCGTGGGGACCGACCTGCGCACCGGGAGCGCGTCAAGCCGCCAGTCCGAGCCATCCCGATACAGGCCGGTGGCGATGCGGGAGTTGGTGCGGGTAATGCCGGGAATGGTGTCGATACGCTGCAACAGATACCTCGACATCGCAGCCAGATCTGTCGCGGCCACGGTCAAGAACAGGTCGGCTCCGCCGGCAGTGACCTCGACGGTGAGAGCGTTCGGGTCCTGCGCCAGAGTCTGCGCGACCTCAAGGGTGTCGCCCGGGGTGCAACTCACCTCGACGTAGGCCACGCAACGCGAAGCCCAAACCGCCTGGCCGGGGCTGGCGGTGACCCATGCGGCACCGGTCTCGACCAGATGCTGCCAGTGCCGGGCCGCAGTCGCCGCGCTGAGTCCCGTCGCTTGTGCAACGGCCGCCCAGGATGCCCGTGGGGCAACCTGCAGTGCAGTAACCAGGGCGAGGTCACTCTCCGAAAGCATGCCGGAATCATCCATGAGTAGGCCTCTCAACGACGGATTTCTGCAACCTATCTGTCTATTGGACCATCGGTGTCAGAGTGAGCAGCGTGCGAGTCCCTCAGTGGACTTGAAGTCAGGAGAGATTCAGTGGGACGAGACAACAGGCTGCGCGACGATGCCGCCGCCCTCAGCAACGACCTGATCGGGCTGCGGCACCGGTTGCACCAGCACCCGGAGATTGGCCTCGCCCTTCCGGTGACCCAGCAACTGGTGTTGGAGGCGTTGGACGGCCTCCCGTTGGAGATCACCACCGGCCAGGCACTTACGTCCGTCACCGCGGTGCTGCGTGGCGGGCGGACGCGTGATCCGGCGGAACGTGCCCCGGCGGTGCTGTTGCGGGGCGACATGGACGGGCTGCCGGTGACCGAGCAGACCGGCCTGCCCTACACCAGCCAGGTGGAGGGGGCGATGCACGCGTGCGGACACGACCTGCACACCGCGATGCTGGTGGGCGCGGCCAGGCTGCTGTCTGCACACCGAGAGGAACTGGCTGGTGACGTGGTGTTCATGTTCCAGCCGGGAGAGGAGGGCTTCGACGGCGCCGGGCACATGATCCGCGAGGGCGTGCTGGATGCGGCTGGCAGCCGGGTCGATTCGGCCTACGGGATGCACGTGTATTCAACACGCTTCCCTCGAGGTTCGTTCACGACGCGGCCAGGCATTCTGATGGCCGCGAGCGACGGGCTGGAGGTGACCGTGCACGGTCGAGGCGGCCACGGGTCGATGCCGCACCTCTCGCTGGACCCGGTGTCGGTCGCGGCGGAGATCATCACGGCGCTGCAGACCATGGTGACTCGCCGGATGGACGTGTTCGACCCGGTGGTGATCACGATCGGATCCTTCCACGCGGGCACCCGTCGCAACATCATCCCCGATGATGCCGCGTTCGAGGCGACGATCCGCACCTTCAGCCCCGCCAGTCGCGACCAGCTCCGCGAGCTGGCACCTCGGTTGTGCCAACAGATTGCGGCGGCTCACGGGCTGACGGCGGACGCCAAGTACCACGACGAGTACCCGCCGACCGTCAACAACTCCGGGCACGCCGCATTCGCCGCGGGCGTGGTGCGCGAGGTATTCGGCGACCGACGGTTCGCGGATCTGCCGCACCCGAGCCCGGGCGCGGAGGACTTCTCGCGGGTGCTCGAGGAGGTGCCCGGCTGCTACCTCTTCCTCGGCGCTCACGCCGGCGACGACCCGGCAGGTCAGGCAAACAACCACAGTCCTCGTGCGGCGTTCGTCGACGACGTCATCCCCGACGGGGTGCTGCTGCACGCACAGCTGGCGATCCGCGCGCTGGAGCGCGACGCGAATACGCGCACAGGCGACGCCGCACGGTAGAACGAAGATGGAGGAAGCATGACCGCATCGATCTCCGAAACGACCGACAAGAGAGTCCTGTTCACCGGTGGGAAGGTGTTCGACGGCACCGGTTCCGACCCGGAGGACGCTGACGTTGTCGTGCAGCACGGGGTGATCGTCGACGTCGGAACGGGCCTGGACGGCGACGAGGCCGTCGAGCTGAACGGTGGGACCGTGTTGCCCGGGTTCTTTGACTGCCACGTGCATCTGACCTCGTCCGGTGTGGACCTGATGAAGCGGCTGACCACGCCGTTCTCCTACCAGTTCTATGAGGCGATGGCGAACCTGCGCGCCACCTTGCAGACCGGCGTCACCACCGTCCGGGACGCCGGCGGGTCGGACCTGGGAATCAAGCAGGCGCTTGCCGACGGACTCATCGAAGGTCCTCGGGTGCTGCTGTCGATCAACATCATTGGGCAGACCGGCGGTCACACCGACGGGTGGTTCGCCTCAGGCAACGACGTCCCGCTGTCTCAGCCTCACCCGGGTCGCCCGCCCGGGATCGCCGACGGCCCGGCTGGGATGCGGCAGGTGGTGCGAAGGATGTTTCGGGCCGGTGCGGACCAGATCAAGATCTGCACCACTGGAGGGGTGCTGTCACCTCGCGATGACCCACGGCACACGCAGTTCACTCCTGAGGAGATTCAGGTCGCGGTGGCCGAGGCGCGCGCGCATGACAGCTATGTGCTCGCGCACGCGCAGGGGACCAACGGCATCAAGAACGCTGTACGGGCGGGAGTTCGCTCGATCGAGCATGGCATCTACCTGGACAGCGAGGCGATCAGCATGATGTTGGAGCGTGGTACCTGGCTGGTGCCGACGCTCGCGGCACCGCGCGCGGTGCTGACGGCAGCCGACGCCGGCGTGAACATCCCGACCGTGGTGGTGGAGAAGGCCCGGGCGGTCTCCCAGGTGCACCTGGAGTCGGTGCGGATGGCGATCGACGCCGGGGTGCACATCGCGCTCGGCACCGATAGTGGAGTCGGCCCGCACGGACGCAACCTCGAAGAGCTGGTCCTCCTGCAAGAGTGCGGGATGACCGCGAACCAGGCGCTGGCCGCCGGCACCAGCAGCGCGGCCGCGTTGTGCGGTCTGAACGACCTGGTCGGCCGGGTCGCCCCCGGTCTGGTCGCAGACCTGGTGGTCGTCGACGGCGGCGTGGATGAGCTCGCGACGCTGCCGGGTCGGATCCGACAGGTCTGGCAGGGTGGTCGGCTCAGCGTCGACCAAACACCCAGGTGAGAGGGAAAGACCATGACCGATGACCTGCTGACCCACGTGGACGATGTCCTGCCGTGGCACGTGAACCTCTATGAGGACCTCCACCGCAACCCAGAGCTGAGCTTTCAGGAGACTCGCACGTCAGGGCTGGTGGCGGACCGACTGCGCAACCTGGGATACACCGTCCACACGGGCATCGGCGGCACCGGCCTGGTCGGTGTGCTGGTCAACGGGCCGGGCTCGGTTGTGCTGGCTCGTGCTGACATGGACGGGTTGCCCGTTCGCGAGGAGAGCGGCCTGCCCTACGCCTCCACCACCACGGCCACCGACCCGCAAGGGCGGCAGGTGCCCGTGATGCACGCCTGCGGCCACGACATGCACATCAGCTGTCTGCTGGCCACCGCCCAACTGCTCGCCGAGCACAGAGCCGACTGGTCAGGCACCTTCATCGCCTTGTTCCAGCCCGCTGAGGAGCTTGTCGCCGGCGCTCAAGCGATGGTCGACGACGGTCTCGCCGACCTCATCCCCAAACCGGACGTCGCCCTCGGGCAACATGTGATGGGCCTGCCTTACGACACGGTCGCCTCTCGGCCGGGCGCGGCGCTGTCCGCCTCCGACAGCATCAAGGTCACCGTCCACGGGCGCGGCACCCATGGATCGATGCCGCACCTCGGGATCGACCCGATCCTGCTCGGCAGCGCAATCGTCCTTCGGCTCAACGCGATCGTCTCCCGCGAGCTCGCCCCCGGACACTTCGGGGTCGTCACCGTCGGCAGCTTTCAGTCCGGCACCAAGAGCAACATCATCCCGGGCAGCGCGGAGCTCCTGCTCAACCTGCGGTCCTACAACCGGGAAACGCGCAGCCTGCTGCGGGCAGCGGTCGAACGCGTCGTCCGCGCGGAGTGCGATGCATCCGGATGCTCAGCACCACCAGAGTTCGACGACTACCAGTCCGCGCCCCTGACGCAGAACTCGCCAGAGGTGCACAACAAGGTGTTTGCCGCGTTCGCAAACAGGTTCGGCGACAAGGCAGTCCTGATGGAACCGTCCACCGGCAGTGAGGACTTCAGCGACATCCCCAACGCTCTCGGGGTCCCCTACCTGTTCTGGATCTGGGGCGGGTTCGACCCCGACACCTACCGCACGGCAGAAGCCGACGGCACGCTGTCCACCACCATCCCTGGCAACCACGCCAGCACCTTCGCGCCCGTCATGGAGCCCACCATGCGCACGGGCATCGAAGCCATGACCACCGCCGTCATGAGCTATCTCGCGAAGGATGCGAATAACGCATGAAGGTCAACGCACAACGGCTGTTGGAAGACCTGGAGACCCTGGCACACATCGGCCGGAACGGCGATGGCGGGATCAGCCGCACGGCATTCTCGGCCGAGGACGCTGCAGCCAGACAGTGGTACAAGGACCGGTGCGATGCCTCCGGCCTCGAGCTGCGCTGCGACGGGCTCGGCAACATGACCGCCGGTTTGCCCGGCTCGTGGGAGAAGCCGGCGATCTGGAGCGGGTCCCACATCGACACCGTCCCGAGTGGCGGGTCGCTGGACGGCGCCCTCGGCGCAGTCGCGGCGTTGGAGTGTGTCCGTCGGATCGCGGAGGAAGACCTCGACTTGACCCACCCGGTCCAGTCCGTGGTGTTCGCGGACGAAGAAGGCAACTACAGTCATCTCTTCGGCTCATACGGCCTGGTCCACGGTTACGACACGAGCCGTCTCGACAGTATGGCCGGGCGAGAAGGCGATTCGTTGGCCACGGCGCTGCAGGACTTCCCATGGCGCACCGGGGACATCTACGCCGACCATCGGATCGACCCGGGGCGCGTGCGGAGCTTCATCGAGCTGCACATCGAGCAGGGTCCGCGGCTGGAAGCCGAAGGCATCGCGATCGGGATTGTGAGGTCCATCGTCGGACTTGGCGGTGGAGAGGTAGTTTTCATCGGCCGCCCCGACCACGCCGGCACCACTCCCATGACGATGCGCCGCGACCCGACCCGCGCAGCCGGTGCATTCCTGACCCGCCTGGCCGGCGTCGCCGCCTCCGTCAGCGGCGACGCCGTCGCGACCTGCGGTCTGATCACACTTGAGCCGGGAGGGACCAACGTCGTGCCGGAGCGGGCTCACCTCAGCCTCGACTTCCGCGCACCGGACGTCGAGCAGGTGGATGCGCTGGCGCGGAACGTGACTCGGATCGCCCACGAGTGCGCGGCCGCACACAATGTGGAGTGCGAGATGCGCCTGGACCCCGCCGTGCAGCCTGTAGACATGGACGCGGGCATCCGCGACCACATCAACGCCGCCGCGAGGCGGTGCGACCTCTCGACGATCATCATCCCGTCAGGGGCGGGCCACGACTCGCAGAACCTGGCTCAGATCGCCCCTACCGGAATGATCTTCGTGCCCAGTCACGACGGCCGTAGCCACTCGCGCTTCGAGCACACGGACCCCGACCTGTTGGTGAACGGAGCCAACGTGCTCCTGGAGGCCCTGATGAGTCTCGCGCGATGACTCCACTGACTCACTGCGCGAACTGAGCCCGCCTCGGCCCCGCTCGATCACAAGATCATCTACCGCACGCATACCCCTGCATTCCACGAGGATTGGCGCCCGCGCGTAACATCCCTGACTCGGGGTCTCTCGTCACGACGCACAGCCGCCCGAGCGCCCAGGACCCGGCCACCGTGAGCCGATGTCCCTTGGCCTCCAGCTGGTCTTGCACGTCTGTGGGAAGGCGATCCTCCACGATCAGCGATGCCGGCGAGACCTTCCGGGGGTAGAACGATGCTGGCAGGCTGGCGGTGTGCCAGGCCGGTGCGTCGATGGCCTCTTGAAGTGACTGCCCCTTGACCAGGTGACGCAGGAGCAGCTGCAGCTGCCACTGCTCCTGCTGGTCTCCACCCGGCGACCCGCATGCCAGAGTGGGCAGTCCATCGCGCAGCACCATCGTCGGGCTCAGGGTGGTCCGCGGGCGCCGCCCCGGCTTGAGGGAAGTTGGCAGTCCCTCCTCGAGCCAGAGCATCTGCAGCCGGCTGCCGAGCGGGAATCCCAATGCCGGGATCAACGGCGAGCTCTGCAGCCACCCGCCGCTGGGCATGGCCGAGATCATGTTGCCCCACCGATCCACTACGTCGATGTGGCAGGTGTCTCCGCGAGTTACTCCCTTCGCATCGATCGTCGGTTCGCCCAGAGACGGGTCCGCGTGATCAGATGCTGTCGTGGCCTGCCCGCGCAGCTGTGCCATCACATGGGCGGCCATCCTGGGTGCGCGCCCGTCCGGGCTGCCTGGCTGCACCTGCCCCGAGGCCTGCTCGCCGACCAGGTGGACTCGTGCCGACGCATACTCGGGCGACAACAGCGTCGCCAGCGGCACGTCGTCGACGTCGCCGTACCACGCCTCGCGATCTGCGAACGCGAGCTTCAGGCACTCGACGATCGCGTGGATGCCGTGCGCGCTGTCGGGGTCCAACGCCTCCGGGTCACCGAGTGCGTCGAGAAGCCGAAGGGTCTGGAGCAGAGTCGGTCCCTGGCTCCACGCGGGCGGCTTGGCGACTGTGACTCCGTGCCAGTCGACAGTCGCCGGCGACTCCCACCCAGCGTGGTAGGCCGCCATGTCGTTCCCGGTGATCACGCCGGCATGGCGCTCGCCGCTGGAGTCGCGAAACGACTGCATGGCGAATTGATCGATCGCCTCAGCGACGAACCCGCTGCTCCAGGCTCGGCGGGCCGCATCGATGCGCGCGTCGCGGCCACCACCGGATGCATGCGCCTCGTCGACGAGGCGTTGCAGTGTGCGCGCGTAGGCTGGGTTGCACATCAGCGAGCCCGGCTGGGGCGGGCGCCCATCGGGCAGCCACTGCTGCGCGGAGGTCGTCCAGTCCTGCTCGAAGAGGTTCCGGACACTCTCGATGGTGGTGGTGACGCGCTCCACCACGGGGATGCCGTTGTTGGCGTATGCGATTGCCGGGGCGAGCACCTCGCCCAACGACATACTGCCTCGGTCGCGCAGCAACAGCAGCCACGCGTCTACGGCGCCGGGCACGGCCGCGGCCAGCAATCCGGACCCTGGGATCAGATCCAGTCCGAGCGAGCGATAGTGATCGATCGTCGCGGCGGCCGGAGCCGGCCCCTGCCCAGCCAGCACGCGAGGCACCGGATCATCGGTAGCCCACACGATCGCCGGCACCTCCCCGGCCGGGCCATTCAGGTGTGGCTCAGCGACGTGCAGCACGAAGCCGGCGGTGACGGCAGCGTCAAACGCGTTGCCTCCGCGTTCGAGAATCCCCATCGCCACCTGCGAGGCGATCCAGTGCGTGGACGAGACCATCCCGAACGTGCCCTCCAGCGTGGGCCTGGTCGTAAAGGTAGTCACCATGCACTCCTCACAAGATCCGAGCCACGCACGGATGGCCCGCTCCCAGCGGGACCGCGCTGCAACGGAATGTCGCCCACCCTGCCGGCACGACCGATGGCCGCGGCCCACGGACCTCATTCATGAGTTCACGATACCGAGGGAGATGACGTCACGTCCGACCGAGCGTGCCTTCGCGATTGCCCGAGTGCAGCGTCCCCTTGATGACCTGGCCGCCCGCACACGGCAGGCCCCACTGCGACGGCACGTTGAAGACCACTGTGACGCCTTCGCGTTCATACTCGCAAGGGCGTCCTGCGCATCGGAGTTCAGTGCCACCAGGCCCCTGGTTCGCATCCCCTGCACGCCCGCGCGCTGTCCCCGCCGCAGACGGTCATCGCGATGGCCGTCAGTCGCGGCGGGGCCTCGGTGCAGCGTTCGACCTGCCCGGGCAAGGAGCCGGTTGACGCGCCTGCCGGCGGGCAGAATACTTTGTGCATGTTAGGAGCAACCGCATGGTGACGGCACCCTGGATCGATCTGCACGCTCACCCTGGACGCTTCTTCCTCGATGGTCTGCCCGATGATTCGGCACTGGCGCGCGGCAATATCGGTGGTGCTCGGTCCGACCCCAGGGAGATTGTCCGGTCCGGCATGAGTGTGGTCAGTTTCGCGACGGTGTCCGACCTGCAGGCTCTGCGGGCGACGGAAGGCGGTGGTCTGACCGCCACCGGAAGTTTCGACGTCGGCACGGCGTATGCGGATCACCTGCGGCAGTTGGAGGCCGCCGCGCGAGCAGCAGAGCGCATCGGTCTGCAGCCGCTGCGGGGCGGCGCGGACCTCGTCGGGCCGCACGGCCCGCGCATGTTGCTGGCCTGTGAGGGTGCCGACTTCCTCGAATACGACGGGGCGAACTTGGCCGAGACGTATCGGCGGGGGGTGCGCTCGGTGCAGCTCGTGCACTACCGCCCGAATGCGTACGGTGACTTGCAAACTGCGTCCGCCGTGCATGATGGGCTCAGTGCCGCGGGTGCCGAAGTTGTGCGCGAGATGAACCGGCTGGGGATGATCGTTGATCTCGCGCACGCCACGTACGAGACCACTCGAGATGCGGTGTGGGTGTCCGACCAGCCGGTCATGATCTCGCATTCACATCTTGCCGGTGCCGGGCGGGAGCATCCGAGGTTCGTCAGTGCCGATCACGCCCGGGTAGTGGCCGAGACCGGCGGGGTGATTGGGGTGTGGCCCGCCGGGTTCTCGTTGCAAACGCTTGAGGACTACGTTGGCGAAATCGTGCGATTGGTCGAGGTCGTCGGAGTGGAGCACGTAGGGGTCGGTACCGACATGGACGCCAACTATCGCCCTGTCTTGACCAGCTACGGGCAGTTTGCCGTGCTCCGCGACGCCCTGTCATCCCGTGGTTTCGGTGCAGCCGAGGTCGACGGCGTGCTGGGCGGGAACGCCGAGCAGCTGATCCGCACGGTGTGCGGATGACCACCTAGCCGGCGCGGCGAAAGCTCCGACTCCATGATCGGGTCGGGTAGTTCAGCGACCCGATCCGGTCCGAGCAGGCTTCGCAGCTCAGGCAGTGCGATGGTCTCGACGTAGGTATCCATCTTCAGCAAATACCGTTACAGGTACAGCATGCTCATGGCGATTTCCGTTGGGAAGGTCGTCAGGTGCGGAGAAGGACACCATCCGTTGCGCCTACCGGTGCAAACATCTCGCGGATCGCCTGAATCGGTGAGACCTGTCTGACACCATGAGATGAAGGCCGCAAGTGGACTCGGCCGCAACGGCGCGGGATCGACCACCTGCATTGAGGAGCACCTATGACCACGCCCAGACCGACTGTCACCACCGAGATGCTGCGCTCACTCGCCGAGCACGCCCGGCTCCCCATGCCCGATGACCGGGTCGAGACCGCAACAGGCACGCTCCAGGCCGTGCAAGGCGCGATCGACGGGCTGGATGCCGTCGACCTCGAGGACACCCCTCCCGCAACAACGTTCGACGCCCGGTGGTCATGATGGAACCCTATGAGCTGACCCTGGCAGCCGCATCGTCCGCCATCGCTGCGGGCGACCTGTCGTCGGTGGAGCTGACCGAGTCGGTGATCGGTCAGATCGAGCGACACGAGGCGAAGGTCTGCGCCTTCGCGACGCTGACGCTCGAGCAGGCGCGCGAGGCGGCACGACAGGCCGATGCGGATATCGCCGGCGCTGGCCCGCGAACCCCGCTGCACGGCATACCTCTTGGCATCAAGGACCTGTGCGACACCGAGGGTGTGCTCTCGACCTCCAGCTCACGCACAAGAGAGGGCCGGATCGGGTCGGCCGACTCGGCAGTCACTGCGCGGCTGCGCGGAGCCGGTGGCGTGCTGCTCGGGCAGACGCACACCCACGAGTTTGCGTATGGGGTGTTGACACCGACCACGCACAACCCGTGGGACCTTTCGCGCACGCCGGGTGGTTCGAGCGGCGGCAACGGCGCGGCGCTCGCCGCCCGGATGATCATGGGCGCGGTCGGGACGGACACCGGCGGGTCGATCCGGATCCCGTCATCGGTCAACGGCATGGCGGGGCTCAAGCCGACCTTCGGGCGGGTGTCCCGGCGCGGCATCACTCCCCTCTCCTGGTCGCTCGACCACGCGGGCCCGATGGCTCGCACCGTCACCGACGTCGCGCTGCTCCTGCAGGCGCTGGCCGGCTACGACCCGTCCGATCCGGGGACCGCCGATGTCCCGGTGCCGCACTACGCGGACTCGCTCGGCGGCGACCTGGCCGGGCAGACCCTGGCCGTGCCGTCGAACTGGTTCTTCGACCGCATCGAGCCGGACGTCGAGGCGGCCTTTCGCTCCGCTGTGAGCGCGCTCGAGGCGGCCGGTGCCACGATTCGCGAGGTCACGCTGCCGCTCACCGAGACCTACATGGCCGTCGAATACGCGCTGTTCACAGCGGAAGCCAGCAGCTATCACCAGGAGGCCCTGCGCACCAAGGCCGACCTCTTCGAGCCGGATGTGCGGGCCCTGCTGGAGGCCGGCGAGCTGGTCTATGCGACGGACTACATCCGCGCCCTGCGGGCACGTGAGCTGATCAAGCAGGGCTGGCGCGAGATGTTTGAGATGGACGGCATCGACGCCCTTCTCGCCCCCACCCTGCCCGCAACCGCCGTGAAGACGAACGACCCCGTCGTCCACTGGCCCGACGGCACCGACGAGTCCGCGATCGACGCCTACGTCCGCGCCTCCGCACCCGGCAACCTCACCGGCCTACCGGCCCTCTCGGTGCCCTGCGGCTTCGACCGCCAAGGCCTGCCCATCGGTATGCAGATCATCGGCCGACCGTTCGACGAGCCCGGCGTGCTGCGCATCGGGTCCGTCTTCGAGGCGGCGACGGACTTCGCGAACCGGATGCCCGGGTTGGTGTGAGGGAGGCCGGATTCATATCGGCACGAACGCGAAAGGGATCGTGACGCCCCGTCGACACTCGACGACCACCGCTGTCGCCTCATGAACCGCGCACAGGCCACTCCGATGGACAGCCGTTACCTGGACCGGTTCGGCGATGCGTCCGAGATGTCCGCGGTGCTGGACCTCGACGAAATCGAGACGTTCTTCATGTTCCTGTGGAATCGCCCGCTCGACGTGTCTGAAGAGTGCGGCGAGGATGACTCCTGCCGGCTCCGAATCAGGTTCTCCGCGATGGACGGGCGCACGGCGGGGGTCGATGTCGCGTTGCCGACTTCCTTGCGCGACATCATGAATGACCGATCGGTCGCAGCTGCGTTCGATGACCTCGGCCCTTATGACTCGGAGTCGAAGCCGACCTGGGATCCCGTTGCGGTGCATCGCGAGCACCCGGCTCGGCAGATCGAGATCATGCGTGACTGTCTCGGTCGAGCCCAGATGTTCAGCATGATGTATCCGAATGATCCGGAGTAGCCGGTCGGCGCACGGTTGTGCGCTTCGCCGGACCAGGCGGCGGGGTATCGGTCCCGATCAGGGGTGACGGACTCCTGCTACGCCCGCCGGTCACGCTGCGCGAGCCCGACGAGGGTGCCGATGGCGAGCAGTCCGCTGGAGAGCAACAGGCCTACGCGCACCCCGCCGGGACCGTCGGACAGGGCCCCGGCCAGCACCGGGCCGATGCTCTGACCGATCCCGAATGCCACGGTCAGCACGGCGACGGCCGCGCCGACCTGCACCGGCTCGAGCAGCACCCGCGCCAGGTTGATGACCGCCGTGGGCACCGCGAGGAACGCCGCCCCGAAGATCACCGCGGAGCCGAACGCGGCGAGGTTCCCGCCGCCGACCAGCGGCAGCAGCGAGCCGATCGTCGTCAGCGCCAGCGCGGCCGCGAGCCCGCGACCACCGGGATACCGGTCGAGGGCCGGCCCCCACGCCAGACCGGCGAGCACCGCCATCGCGCCGAGCACCGCCCAGAACGCGGTGATCCGCACCGACCCGAACCCCTCACCCTTGATGAACGCGACGATAAACGTCATGTAGGCGATGTACCCCGCGCCGAAGAGTCCGTAGGCCAGCAGCGCGGGCCCCAACCGGGCGACCGGCCAGTCCAGCGTGCGACGGCGCGGACCCGCCTGCGGCTCGTGCACGGCATACGCGGCGGGCAGCGCACCGGCGAGCGCGGCCACCGAGGCAATGCCGAGCACCAGCCAGCCCCAACGCCATCCGGCGCCTGCCCCGAGCCCCAGGACCGGTGGCACGCCGAGCGCAGAGATGACGATGCCCACGCCCGGCCCGCCCGCGGCATACAGGCCGATGAGGGTGGCCGACCGCCTGGCGGTCAGGTCGGAGACCAGCGCGGCGAGCAGTGCAGCGCCGGCGATGAAGACCACTGAGCCGCCCACCCCGGCGATCGCGCGCAGTGCCAGCAGCAGGGCGAACTGAGAGGTGACCGCCGAGACCGGCACGCTGAGCGCGGTGACGA
Source organism: Leekyejoonella antrihumi (assembly GCF_007845645.1). Lineage (GTDB taxonomy): Bacteria > Actinomycetota > Actinomycetes > Actinomycetales > Dermatophilaceae > Leekyejoonella > Leekyejoonella antrihumi. The sequence continues at coordinate 60,092 of NZ_VCQV01000002.1, read as the reverse complement.
CCAGAGCGATGACGAATGGGCGGCGGCTGCCCGACCGTGCGATCAGCGGCCCCGCGACGAGGGCGCCGAGCAGGTAGCCGATGGAGTTGGCGGTGTTCATCGCACCGGCCTGCGCGAAGCTCCACCCCAGGTCGGCGCGCATCGGCGGCAGCAGCAGCGTGTAGGCGAACCGGGCCAGCCCCAGCACCACCACCGGCCCCAGCGTCAGCCCCGCCGCAACCAGCACCACCCGGCTGGGCGCCGAGCCGGAACCCGACGCTGCACGAGGCGACCACATGACGTCCATATTTGCACCCGGTCAGGAACGGCTCGGCATCGGCGGACGACCCGTTCGTCCACGGGCCCGACGACACCACCGAGTACGCCATCGACGCCGCGTCCACACCTCCGCACCGGCCGCCCGGGCCTGCGAGATCGTTGGCTGTGGCAGCAGAGCGCGGCTCAATGAACCAATGGGAGCGTTCCCGAGCGGTAGCGGTCGATCACACGACTCCCTGTCACACCCTGGTGCAAACCTGATCGCATGATCCGACAGATCCTCAGCAGGGTCCTCCCCACAGTCGACCGAGGCTTCCCGCGTGACTACGCTCGGCTCATGGAGCCTGACGAGCGCGAGACCGCCGCACTTCTGGCCCTTCTGCGGACGAAGCCGCGCGGCACCTCTTGGGGCTCCATCGCCGGTGAGGTGTCATTCGTCGGGAGCGCCATCCAGGTGCTCGATGGCGTGAGTAGCGAAGGACTGTTTCGCTCACCCGAGATTGACGAGGCTCTCTCGGCGGCGGCGCGTGATATTGCGCGGTGGAAGCAGGCAGGTCTGACCTGGGTCACTGTTCTCGATGACAGGTATCCCCATCGGCTACGCGACATCCGCGAGGCACCGCCATTCCTCTTCTACTCAGGCGACCTTCGAGCAGCTGACCAGGGGATGTCGGTCGTGGGCTCCCGAGCCGCCTCCGATTGGGGTGTTCGCTTTGCCGCCGACGCGGCGCACCTGCTCGTGCGCTCCGGTCTCAGTGTTGTCAGCGGGCTGGCTGAAGGCATCGATGCGTCGGCGCACCGCGCCACACTCGACGCGGGCGGACGAACCGTCGCCTTCCTCGGCACCGGGATCACGAGGTCCTACCCTGCAAAGAACAGGGACCTTCAGTCCGAGATCGGCGCCCGCGGGCTCGTGCTCTCGCAGTTCTACCCAGACATGTCACCGACCAAGCACACGTTCCCGATGCGCAACGCAACAATGTCCGGCTACGGCCTGGCCACGATCGTGGTCGAGGCCGGTGAGCAGTCCGGGGCACGCATCCAGGCTCGGGTCGCAGGCGAGCACGGACGGCCGGTGATCCTGACCAGACGAGTGGTCGACGGCACGACGTGGGGAGCCGATATGGCGCAACGCGCCAACGTCCGTGTCATCGGAACCTCCGATGAGCTCGAGGAAGCCGTGGGCGAGCTCAGGGGTGTGCACGACCGGCTCGAGTCTGCTCTCGAAGCACTCACAGCGGAATGACACGAGCGTTCCCGTCGGGTCTCGTCAACCTCGCAACCTCCCTGGATACTGAAGCGGGATCGTTCTTGGACAGCACGATTCACGCCGACCGTGTGACCTGCAAGGTCTGTTGTGCGCCGGTCGACGGCTACCCGATGTGTCATCCGTGTCAGGCACAAGTGCAGCTCGAGATTCCCGTGGCTGACCGGGTTGGGATCGTGGTGTATGCGGTGGAACCAGACTCCCAGACGTATCGCGTGGTCCGCGACTACAAGGGACGGCGCCCCGGGCCAAGCCACCGAGCGATCGTGTCGGCACTGCTCGCGCTCGGCCTGCGCGGGCACACGAGGTGCGCTCAGACGCTAGCTGGCATCGCGATCGACGGATGGGCCGTCGTGCCATCCACTCGAAGTCGCAGCACCCTTCGCGATCTTGTCCGGGAAACTACCCGCTCGCCGAGCAGGGAGCTGTCGATCCGATTCACCGGCGCGGCCGGCGAACGCGACTTCAGACCCGAGCACTGGGTAGTCGACAGTGACGTCGTGCCACGGCACGTGCTCATCATCGACGATGCATGGGTGACCGGGGCTCATGCACAATCCGTCGCGGCCTCGTTGAAACGCGCGGGGACCGAGTACGTCTCAATTCTGGCCGTTGCCAGAGTCCTTGACCCGAAGTGGGGACCAAACCGAGCGTTCATACATGAGCACCTCGGCGGTGGAACGTTCGACTGGACCCGCTGTCCGTGGACTGGAGGAAGCTGCCCATCGTGATCAGGTAGGCACCGCCGTATGGGCAAGCCAAGTGGACGCAGGCTGAGTTCGCAGAGTTCGCGCGCATCATCGGCACCTCCGCGACTCGGCTTTCGACCTACCTGTCCGGCACCACAATCCCTTCCGCGGCAATCTATCTGCGGGCTGTCCAGCTCGGTCCCGCAATCGAGCTGGCGGCCAAGCACCGACTGATGACTCCGGATCGTGCCACCGCGGCGATCAATGTCGCGCTCACCGACCTCAACGAGGACCACGCGCTGCGGATGGTGCTGCAATCAAGGGACGACCTGCGCGCCAACCCTGATGCGCGGGCGGCGTGGTGCCACCGGAGCGCAGAAGCTCACGGTCTCAACCTCGACGCTCTGCTACGAGCCGTGATTGGCCGTGAGTTCGGCGACGACCCACCCACGTGGACCATCGCAGACCCGCTTCCCGACGACTGGATGCCCGCGGACCCCTTTAGAACTGACGATCAGGTCCGCAACCAGACACCGAAGTGGTTGGCCCGGTGCCGGATCTATATCGCCGAGCGAGTTCTGCAGACAGCATGATCAGCGACGACTTCTCCCGCGAGGACATCGAGGACCTTCTCGAAGCCTGACTCTCAGGGGAACGGCCGACAGGTGCGCCATATCCGGGTGGCGGCGACGACGAGGGCGTAGCATCCATCTGTGGGCGCGTACGTCTTCCCTACCGACACAGAGTGGGCAGCATTTCTTCGAGCGCGCCCAGACCTCGACGAAGTGAACTTCTGGCTGCCGAGCACCGTGACGTTCAAAGCGCTGCAGGCAGGCGAGCGGTTCCTCTTCAAGAGCAAGGCCAAGGCTGGCGGTCGCCTGATCGGAGGCGGGCTGTTCAGCGGCCACGTCACGATGCGTGTCAGTGAGACCTGGGCAATCTATGGCGAGGGAAACGGCTGCGACTCTCCAGGCCAACTCCTCAAACGCATCAATCTCTACCGGGCGCGCAACAAGCAGGAGCCCGACCCGGATCCGACCATCGGGTGCATCCTGCTTCGGGACAGCTTCTTCGTGGAACCCGACGATGAACTACCCGTGCCGAGCACATACCCCGGTTCGGCCGTTCGCGGCCGCGGATACTCGGCCGACAACGGCGAGTGGTCATACATCGAGGAGGCCTTCGCCCAGATGCTGCTCTCGGCGAACGTGCCGATCCTTCACCCAGATTCCGATGCGGCATCGTTCATCGACGGCCCCACTCGCGGGGAGCCGAGGCTGTTCATCCCACGTGTAGGACAGAAGGGATTCAAGAGCCTTGTCCTCTCGTCCTACCATCACCGTTGCGCCATCTCGGGGGCGAAGATCACTCCGACCCTCCAGGCCGCGCACATTCGGCCCGTCTCAGAAGGAGGGGAGCATCGCGTCGACAATGGCATGCTCCTGCGGTCAGACGTGCACATCCTGTTCGACGCTGGCTACCTCGGCATCGATGACCATCATCGCCTTCAGGTCAGCCCGAGGCTGCGTTCTGATTTCGGCAACGGGGACGAGTTCTACTCGAAATCGGGAGAGGTCATCGACCTTCCTGATCGGAAGGTCGATAGACCAGATAAGGATGCAACCATGTGGCACATGGACACTATCTTCCGCGCTTCCTGAGCACAGTGTCTGGCGAACTCCGAAGCTAGCTTTCTGCGGCGGCCCTGTCAGTGGACCGCGTCTCCCACGTTCACACGGCTCGTGCGAGCCACCCTCCAGCACTCTATCGAGCACTGCCAGACGACGCACTCTGCCACCCAAACTCATCGAAGCAGAAGGATGCCTGCTGCACTGCCATCCGTGTATCGATTGGGTGACGGACTCGGGTCGCCACCGGTGCACCACAAGGCTCGCGTGGAACGGTCCGTCTGTCGTACCGGCAGGCACCTCCTGGGCCGAAGCCGCCGACGGGGTCGGGGATGCGGCCCGCATTTTTGGACCTGTGGCATGGTCAGGGCGCGCACAGATAGCCTGAAGCAATTGCCACCGAGGTCAAGAAAGCTGCCCAACCACGTGTCTGATCCTGTTATGAGCGACCCCGCTCACCGCGCGACGCGGCTGTTCCGGTTCCTCGCGCGCGCCCAAGAGATGAAGACCAAGCGAGTCAGGACGTTCGACTCCTACACGCAGATCGGCTCGGTGCAATGGCTGGCGGATGCGCCGCTGCACGAGGCAGTATTCGTCGCGCGTCGGGATGAAGCGCAGGACGACGAAGCAGATGAGCAGTTGGTGATGAGCATCGAGAGATTGGGCAAGCAGCCCGCCCCCGAGATACCTCAGGAGTTGACCGACTGGGTGACGCCAGCACCGAGTTCCACGTCAGAGCCACGGCTTCGCCAGGTGCAGGCGGGCTGGGCGCTCGAGTCCGAGGTTCCCACGAAGGCAAGTCTCGAGGATCGCCCCGACATCCAAGCGGCGTTCGACCAGTGGATGACTCTTTGGCGGCAGTGGGCTGCCGACGAGCGCAGGAATGCACCCGTGCGCGCATATTATGAGCAGCTCTTCCGCATCCACGCCCAGACCGTAGGGCGTGGCGAAGAACTCGAGTTCGTCCTGGGCTTGGGCCTGCTCAGCTGGCGGCCCTCCGATCAGCCCGACGTTCGACGGCATGTCTTCGTCTGCCCGCTGAAGGCCCTGATCGACGACCAATCAGGACGCATCGAGGTGAGCATCGATGACACAGCACGCGGCCTGAACTTCGAGAACGACATGCTCGACCCGGGCGCGCTGCCTGACCGCCACACTCTCGAAAAGGTCCAAGAGCAGGCGTCCGAGTATGCCGATCACGCGCTTGCCAGAGAGCCATTCAGAGCCCTTGCGTCGACCCTGGTGAACCATCTCGATGCGGCCGGCCGATATTTCGATGACGAGCAGCGGCGGCCACCGGCCGAAGACGCAGTCATCGCATGGTCGCCGGCGCTGATTCTCCGACCGCGGCGAGACATCGGCCTGGTCAGGGTGCTTGACGCCATTAGCGACCAGATCGAGTCGTCGGGCGCGGTGCCCGAAGGGATTATGCCCCTCGTCGATCCCGATCACGTGCCCGCTGTCAGCACCAACCCTCGGCCTGGGGCGGTCTTGGACATCGATGGAGACGTCTTCTCTCCGCTGCCCCTCAATGACGTCCAGCGGCAGATCCTCGAACGCGTGAGCCGGCACGCACAGACGCTGGTGCAGGGACCTCCAGGGACGGGGAAGACGCATACGGCAGCCGCACTGCTCTCCCACCTCCTCGCGCAGGGACAGCGAGTGCTGGTCACCGCGCACACAGACCGTGCACTCAGCGAGGTGCGCGGCAAGCTCCCGGACAAGATCAAGCCCCTCGCGGTCTCCGTCATTGGGTCGTCCCACGACGACATGGCGGATCTCAAGGTCGCCGTCGACACGATCTCCCGTGAGTCGAGTGACTTTGACCATGCCGCAGCCGACCATGAGATCACCAAGGCACTCACAGAGGTTGACGAGCTGCGAGGCGCGCGACAGGAGCTGGGTCACCAGTTGCTCCATGCGCGGGAGATCGAGACCGAGACCCACCACCACTTGGGGTACAACGGAACCCTTGCCCAGATCGCCCAGCGGTTCGACGACGAGGTCAACCAGTTCAGCTGGATTGGAGGCCTTGTCGAGTTTGACGGGCAGGTGCCCGCCGCGCTGAGCGACCGGGAGGCTACCTATTGGCTTGAGCTTCTTCGCTCCACGGAAATAGCCGACGACGAGCACGAAGCCCGAATGCGACTGGTCCCGCAAGATCAGGTCCCCGATCCCGAACGATTCTCCCAATCTGTAGCAGCCCGGGCGGAAGCGAGCGCTGCCGTCCAGCAGTTCAACCACCTTGCCCGTCACCCGGCACTGACGCCCGTTCAACGACTCTCCCCGACAGCGCGCTCCGAGGTGACCAAGGAGCTCGTCAGTCTGATGAACGAGGTGGACGCACTGCCCTTGCAGCGCACCCAGTGGATGGAAAAAGCCGTGCACGATGTGCGATCTGGGTTGTCACGCGTGTGGGTCGACCGGCACGAAGCGATCGCCAACCGACTTCGCGGCGTCACCTTGGCAATCACCTTCCTGGGTGTTGGCACGACGGTGCGGTGCCCGGAAGATGCGGGACCCCTGCTTGCCATGGCGGAGACGCTAAAGGCTCACCTCGCGACCCATGGGCCTCTGAAATTGCATCCTGACGGCACGCCAAAGATCGGCGTCTTCGCTCCGTCCGTGGTCAAGAAGGTTGACCTACTCTTCGAGCAGGTCAAGGTGAACGGCCTGCCACCGACCGACGCACGGGCGCTGGAGCTGTTCCGGGCGCACACCGACGCCAGTCGGCTACTGAACGAGCTCGACCACGCGTGGCCCGTCAGCGTCACGATCCCAGACGAGGACACGCTGAATGCGCGTGCCAGCTGGCATCAAGGTCAGTTCGAGCAGCTGGCACGCGTGCTCAACCTCGGCCAGGACCTTGACCGAGTCGGAGTACGCTTCGCCGAGCTGGGTGTGCCGCACCCCGACTGGGCAGACCGCGACGCGATTCAGCAATACACGGAGCTCGTAGACGCCGCAAACGCCCACGACCACAAAGCCGAAGCCACCGGAAGCCTTCGCGCCGAAATCCAGCACGTCGTGGACACGACCGCCTGGGACGACGCCTCACCCGTCGTGCACGACCTCTCCGCGGCCGCGCAGTCCGCCGACTCTGAAGCGTACGCGCGTGCCTACGCCCGACATCAAAAGCTGCACGAGGTGAAAGCACTAGTCCAACAACGCGACCAGCTGACGGCCCGACTCAAATCGACGGCGCCCGCGCTCGCGGCCGCCGTTATCGACACCGCTCCAGACATCGCGTGGAGTGAGCGATTCAGCGAACTCGGTGCGGCCTGGACCTGGGGCAACATCGGCGCCTGGATCCTCGCCCGAGATGACGTTGACTCCAACGTGGCCCAGGCGAAGATCACAGTCATTGAGCAGCGCCTGCGGGAGAAGGCTGAGCTGATCGCGGCCCTGCGTGCCTGGAAGCACGCGGTCGGCGAGGACAGGATCACCGGTTCCGCCCGCGCGAACCTGACTCAGTACTCACAGCTTGTGCGCCGACTCGGGAAGGGAACTGGAAAGTACGCAGCGCTGCAGCGAACCGGCATCCGTGACGCCATGGACCGCTCACGTTCGGCCGTGCCCGTATGGATCATGCCGATCTACCGCATCGCCGAGCAGTTCGACGTCACGGAGAACATGTTCGACGTAGTTCTGGTCGACGAGGCATCCCAGGCCGGGGTCGAGGCGGCATTCCTCCAGTTTCTCGCGCCGAAGATCGTTGTTATCGGCGACGACAAGCAGGTGTCGCCGAGCGCGGTCGGAATCGATCAGGGCGAGCTGCGGCAGCTGGCTGCCCGGTACCTCTACGACAACGAGCACCGGGACTCCTGGCAAGATCCGAAGCGCTCACTGTTCGACGAGGCAGTCATGCGCTTCGGGTCACGGCTCACGCTGCGCGAGCACCGGCGATGCGTCCCAGAGATCATCGGGTTCTCCAACCGAATCGCCTACGAGCCCGACGGTGTCCGGCTACTGCCGGTGCGGCAGTTCGGCGCCGATCGGCTCGAGCCGATCAGGCAGGTGTTCCTGGCGGACGCCTACCAGGAGGGGCAGTCGCGCAACAGGATCAACCGCGGGGAGGCACGAGCAATCGTCGATCAGATCAAGGCGTGTTGCGAGGACCCGGCCTACGACGACAAGTCCATAGGCGTGATCTCGCTACTTGGCCGCACGCAGGCACAGCTCATCGAGACACTGCTGCTGCAGGAGATCCCCAATGAGGAATGGGTTGCCCGAGACCTTCGAGCTGGTGACGCGCCAGACTTTCAGGGCTCGGAGAGAGACGTCATCTTCCTCTCGATGGTTGCGTCGATCGAGCCAGGATCTCGGCTCGCTCCACTCACCCGAGACGAGTACCTACAGCGTTACAACGTTGCGGCCTCCCGGGCAAGGGACCAGATGTGGCTCTATCACTCAGTGAGCTTGGACGAGCTGCCCAACTCCGAGGATCTGCGCCACCAGCTGATCGCCTACGTCGAGGAGGTCGCATCCGCGGGACGGTTCTGGGCAGATGAGTCACCGGCCGTGTCCGAAGTCGACCGCGTCGACCCATTCGACTCCCTTTTTGAGCAGCGCGTTTATAACCGGATCGTGCATCGTGGATACGTCGTGGAACCTCAGTTTGACGCGAATGGCTACAAGATTGATCTCGTCGTGGTCGGTGCGCAGGGCCGCCTCGCGGTCGAGTGCGACGGTGACCACTGGCACGGCCCTGACGCCTATCTGCAGGATCTCGCACGGCAGCGGGACCTGGAGCGATGCGGATGGACGTTCTTTCGCGTGCGCGAGTCCAGTTTTTACGTTGACGAAGTGAGCGCGCTCGCTGGCCTGTGGGAGCAGCTCGGTCAACTCGATATTCGCCCTGGTGGATGGGTGACTGAGAGCGGCAGCTTGGAGTTCGAAGAAAGCCTTGGTCTCAAGGATCCCGATGAGATCGAGGAGCCCGACGATGCACCGCTTGACGCAGCCGGGCCTTTGCGTGCGCGCCCGACTTCAACGGTTATCCCGGATCCTGCCGAGAGCTCCCGCTCCTCGCTGAATTCACTCGGAAGTCCGCCTCCCGCGCTGGCAGACGACGAAGAGCAGTCGGCAGACAGCACCACAACCGGACTTGCTCCTTACGTGCAGTTCGATGGTGCCACCGTCCCGCTTGACTCAGCGTCTCGTCAGGAGATAGCGGAAGGACTCGTGGAGATCGTGCGAGCAGAGGGGCCGATCCTTGGCGAGCGGCTCCGCCACGTCTACGTCAAAGCCTCTGGCGGCGAACGTGTAGGCCGGAATATCGCAGGCCAGCTGAACCGAGCCATTTGGGCTGCGGCTCAGCGCGGGGACCTACTCTCCGACAACCCCTTCAAAGAGGCTGGCCAGGCATCCCGATCATTCCGGCTTCCCGGTCAGGACGCCTCTGCCGTGCGGGAACTCGGACCTCGGACTCTCGCGCAGATACCACCGCTGGAGCTTGCCTCGGTGCTGCAGATGCTGTCCAATGGCGTCTCCGATATGTCGCAGACTGAGCTGTACCGCCGTGCGCTCGCGCTTCTCGGCCGGAAGTCACTGACTGAGGCATCGCGAGCTCAGCTCGACCGCGCGCTTACCCTTACCAGCGACGGCCAGCGGATGAGTCACGAGCAATCGACAGGGCTGAACTCTGGCGATGAGTGACCCGCAGAACGTTCCGCATCGCAAATACAGCGTGACGGCCCGTGGCAGTCGCCGCCGAGGGCGCCACCGCTGAATAGCGCCTGAAGCACTACTTGCTTGGAAGTGCGCCCGACAGCCATCCGGACGGTTGGCGAGTCGGGCTTCGCGCCGCCCGCCGGATCAAACCCACGGTTCACCCAGCAAGCGCGAGAGTGCTCAGCTCAAACCTGAGCGCATCTTCATCCTGATCCGACTCCAGTTCATACGTCTTGGCGAGGGAGACCAACGACTCACCCGCCCGATAGTCCTCGGCAAGCACTGCCGTCCGGACGCCCCGGATGCTTGGCTGACCGACGTTTCGCTGTGGATCAAGCCGCACCGCATGACTCGACCACAACGGCCGGACAGCGGTTGCGATGCCATCGACGTAGTCGACAGAGTCCGCAAACCGCTGAGTCTCGGCCGGCAAGATCATCTGCCCGTTCCGAACGACCACGAGCTGAAGGGCCTGCTCAAGGCCGACCTCGGTCTGCACCCGCAGCACGAGCTCCTGGCCTTCGACCTCCAGAAACGGCCGCATGTGTGCCAGCGGATAGGGGCCGAACTCCTCCCGAAGACGGACCACCGCAGGCCGCAACTTCTGCAGCGACACACTCCGATCACGGAACTGCGCAAGCAGGCGTGCCCCCCACGATCTCTCCCCAGGTCACCAGATCAGCACCTGTCGACTCATCACGAAGTAAGGCTCGTAGAACACTCCGCCGCGTTGGTAGCCCTCGAGCCAACGCCGCCCCGTCCCAGGGGTGAGCGAATTCAACCGGTCCACATCCGCATACGTGTAGATGGCTCGCTCGAGCAGCGATGTTGTCGACATAACCAACATCATGCCGGCCTCGGCGGCCTCTGGCTCGCCCATATCCGCAGGCATGTGGCGCGCAGCGACGGCTCGCGCCCGCCACGCCCCCGTCCCGGAGGTGCGACACGGACCGGGTTGACGACCAACTCAGCCTCAGCGCCAGGTGAACTCCGGTGCGCGTCGTTCCAAGAAGGCCGTGATCCCTTCGCGGGTGTCGGCCGCGCACATCATCTCCCGTTGCCAGGGCACGGCCTGCGCCCCTGCACCGTCCGGCCCGTCGGTGCCGTGCAGCGCGGCCGCGTTGACGATGGCCTTGGCACCACACAGGCTCAGCTGGGAGCGGGATATCATCGTGGCCAACAGCTCCGCGACCGCCTCGTCGAGTGAGTCATCGCGGGCCGGTTCGTCGACCAGTCCCATCCGCCAGGCCTCCTGCGCGCAGATCAGCTCACCGGTGAAGAGCAGGCGCTTGGCCGCGGCCGGACCAACCGCGGCGGTCAGCCGCGCGGTGGTGCGTGGCGGGTAGACGACCCCGATCTTGCTCGGAGTGATCCCAAATCTGGCGCCGGCTGAGGTGATTCGCAGATCGCACGCGAGGGCGAGCTGCACTCCCCCGCCGACACAGGCACCACGGATCGCAGCAATGGTCGGCTTCGGGAATGCCGCCAGGGCCTCCTCCCCACGCTCGGGCGCCGACAGCGGCATACTCCCGCGGTTGTCATCGTCGGGCGCCACCGCCCGGACCCTCGGGATCGGCGGCGAGCGCGGCCAGGACCTCGGGCAACTCCCGCCACATCCGGGCGCTCATCGCGTTCCGCTTCAAGGGGTTGGACAGTGTGACGGTCACGATCGGCCCGTGGACATCGCAGACCACGTCCCCATCCGAATCCACCGGCGCGGAGTCGGTGCCGGCGGCTGCGTTCTCGTTGAGGGTCATCCTGCTCACCTCGCTTCCGCGCCGGTGCCCAGCGCATGACTTGTGCCGACCGGGACGTTCCGTCAAACGCTCCCATGATCGGGGACACACCGGGATTCCGGCAGGACTCAAGACCCCGTGTTTTCCCGGTCGGCTCTGACACGCGGCCCACTGCCGTGTTGGTGGATCGATGATCAGTTCGCGAAGTGCTCCCAGCAGGCCTTCGTCTCTGCCGGATACAGCACGAATACGTGCCCGGCGCAACTGATCGACGTCAGCTCCCTGCCTGCACTGAACCCGCACCGTCGCCGGCAAGACCGTGACCCGCACCCTGACCCCCCGAGCAGGCCGGGCGCTACCAGCCCTGGTTCGACAACGCCCGCCGCCGACGTGAACTGCTCACCGACCTTGAAGCCCAATCCCTCAAGGTGTTCCACGACGCCGAGGACTGATCGGGAAAATGCCGAGATATCGCCGGCAAGATGTGCGGAACGTCAGCCCGAAGGCCTTCCTCCTCCCCGATACCGACCGCAATGAATGAGCGATGACGCATGTGCGATCGGCGTGCACATCGACAGCAACCCAGCCGTCCGGCACGACGCACTCGGCACGCTTGCGGCTGCAGGTGTCTGATCCCAGACATATTCTGCGGCGGTCCGGGCAGAACCTCGAGGTCTACCGGCCTGATCCGGACGGCACTTCAATGCATATAACTACTGATATGATCACGGGTATGGATGTGCGGGCGATGCGGCAGCGGGCCAAGCTCTCACAACGAGAACTGGCTGGGGCGACCGGGATTGCCCAACCCAACATTTCTGCCTACGAGTCGGGCAGGCTCACTCCGAGCACGGCCACCCTTGCCCGCATCGAAGAGGCCACGAGGGTGCGGCCGTCAGTGCTGCTTGCACGAATGCGTGCGCAGGTCACCGCCGTTGCTGCCCGTCATCACGCAAGCAACTTGCGCGTGTTCGGGTCGGTCGCCACAGGGTCGGATACCTCGTCGTCCGACCTCGACCTGCTGGTGCACTTCTCCGACACGGCGAGCCTGTACGACCAGATCGGACTCACCCAGGAGCTGGAAGCGCTGCTTGGGGTCAGCGTGGACGTGATCTCTGACGGCGCGGTCGGTGTGGAGCGCATCGAGCACGCGGTGGCCGTGTGAACCAGGCCGGCGACAGCAACCAGGTGCAGCGGACCTTGAAGGACATCCTGGACTTTGCCGACGAGGTGGACCAGTACGTGATAGCGCTCGGGGAGTCGAACTTCCATGAGCATCGCCCGACCGAGTATGTCGCCGAAGCGTTGCTGCACCGGATCGGAGAGGCGATCTCCCGCCTACCCGAAGACTTTACGGCCGCGCACCCGGAGGTGTCGTGGCAGAAGATGAAGAGCATGAGGAACGTCGTTGCCCATGAGTACGGCTTCATTGACTACCACATCGTCTGGCGTGCGCTGAGCACCAAGCTCCCAGAAGATGTCGCAGCCATCGAACGCATCCTCAGGCATGGTGATCTGAGCACTCCGGCTTCGCCGTAATTGGATCGTCTGGAGCTGATCGGCGAACCAGCCGGTCAGCACGCGGGAACGCCTGACGAGATCGGCACGACGACGACCCGTATACACCCTGCGTCAGACCGACTGCTGCCGTCGAGAGCGGCGACCTCGGGTGCGATGATGCGTCAATGGCACAACGCAAGCGCCGACCGCCCCGCCGCAACGCGACGAGGACACAGGTGCCGCGCCCTCAGCCCGCCCACGCGGAGCTGAACCAGACCTTCGACGACGCAGCCGCATCGGTCATCGGCGAGATTGCTCGGGCCCGCCACCCCTTCGGCGCCGAAGCAGCGCTCTGCGGGGCGTTCTACGCCTCCGAGGCCGCAGCGCCGCAGGACGCCGACGACGACGAGCGACTCGCCGCGTTGACCACCATGCTCACCGAGCTCGTCACGTATGCCGAACGCCTGGCCGACGACCGTGGGCTCGCCTTCCTGCGCGCCGCCTCGATCCTTGGACCCGACGCGACCCGTGACGTCGCACGCAGCCGTGCCCAGGCGCTCGCAAGCAAGGGCGTCCCCGACCGCCCGTGGGCGGAGCACATCGGCCGGCCGAGCCTGCTACGCGCGTGGCACTATGGCGACGACTTCGGCGAGCAGGAGTCGATCGGCCTCACCTTCAGCTACCGAGGCCGAGACCACACCATGCTGGTCCTCATCGACCACCTGTTGGGCGGCGGTGTCAAGGACTGCTGGGTGTCCGAGGGCCGAAAGGCGACGAAGCTGCACGACGACACCGCCCGAACCATCGCGACCAAGCCGGCGACGTTCTTCCGCGACGTCGACGCTCCAGGTGCAGCCAGTGTGCTCGAGACCGCACTGACCAGTCGGGCCTGCCCGATCCAGCCCGACCAGGTGGAGGACGTCGCGCAGAACCTTTACCTACTTCGCTCTCGTACCGAGAACCTGGGTCGACTCCAGGCCGCCGGACGCTGAAGTCTCCCCAGCTGGCGCTTGACGGCGGCCTACTCGTCGCGAATCTTCCGGTCGGCCCGTAGCGCCTCGGCGAGCCCATGGCTGCGTGATCGTCGCACCGCACGTCTGGTCGCCAACCAATCGACAAGCCCGTTGCGAGTTACACCGTGTTGACCGACACCCGCACCTGGATCCGCTCCAGCGCGGAAACGCGAGTCCGAGTCATTTATCAATCTGCCTGCGTCCGCCGCGCTGAGCCGAACGACTCAACATGTTAAACATTTGTCGGACACCTTGCTAGTATGAATGGCATGCCTGCATCGATCGGTTTCCGCCCCACCCAAGAGGACGAGCGCATCCTGCACGAGGCCGCGCAGCCGGGCGAGAGCACCTCGGACACCCTGCGCCGGGCGCTGCGGCTCTTGGACCACGAACGGTGGCTGGAGCAGTTTCGCGCCGACGGGGAGGCGCTGAGGGGCGAGGATGTCAACGCGGAGCCCGAAGCCTGGTGATCCGCGGAGCCGTTTACCGGATCGACCTTGGCCGGCCCCGCGGCCATGAGCAAGGCGGCAAGCGTCTGGGTCTGGTGGTGTCCCCGTCGAACTCACCGCTGTCGGTCGTGACCGTGATCCCGACATCGACGTCAGCCGGCCCGGCCATCCACCGCCCTGAGCTGGAAATCACCGGTCGGCCGACACGGATGCTTGTCGACCAGATCCGTTCGATCGACGCCGACTACGTCGTGGGTGACCCGGTCGACTACCTGACCCGAGACCAGTTGGGCAGCGTCGAACTCGCGCTGGCCCACTATCTAGGCGTACAAGACGCCACCCCACCGCGATTCCCCTAGCATCAACACAGTGCGTCGCCGAACGCCCTGATCCTCTGCGCGATCGTCGGGATGATCGCCATCGGATGCATCAATTTCGTCCCTGTTGGGCAGGCGCAGGGCCTCCGCAGACAGAGTCGGCATGTCGTGCCAGGATGCGGCAACGCTCGGCGACGTGGTCGGGCACGACGGCGGCGAGGACCCTCCACGCTTCGGCCGTCTCGGCTCCGGTGCACTCGATCGCGGCGGCCTCGAACGCGGCCGCCGCGCCGAACGCGGCCACGATGTGCGGGGAGACCACGGCGGCCGCGCGGTCGCTGACCTTCGCGGAGATGAGTCCCACCTCGAGCACCGCGAGGGCGTTCGCGACCTCCGCCGAGTAGCCCTTGGCCCGCAGGTCGGTGATCCTCCCTGCCTCCTCCTCGGTGTATGCGGCTCCCTCGGCCGCGGGGGTCGGCATCGGCAGATCGGACGTGAACGGCGTATAGGCGGTGCGGTGAAAGCCCTCCTCCTGCCGGCCGTCCACCAGCGCAGTGGACAGTGCATCGAGCCAGGCGAGCGGCTCCGACGTGCGCACTGCTTCAGCCACCGTCTGGGCGGTGGCCAGGTCGACGGAGATCGGCAGGGCGGCGAAGATGAGGCCTGGTTCGGACGTGATCGGCGCCAGTCGGCCGATGAGCGCGTCGCCGCTCGCCTCCGACATCGCCCCGATGTTGAGCGCCTCCACCTCGGCCCCCGTGACCAGGTCGTGCAGCACGAGACGGCACCCACGGAAGTCGACGAACTCGTAGGCGCGCATCTCGGCCCCCGCCCAGTCCCGCACGCGGTCCGTTCGATCGAGAAGCCCCGCTTCGGCGCGCTCGGTGATGTAGTCCGCGAACCCACCGAACTCGAACAGCGCGAGGTCCCCGACCAGGTGGTCACCGGCGGCGACCGTGGTCCCGAGGACTCGGAGCTCGACCTCGTCATCGAGCACCCGGGCCACGGAGTCCGGATAGAGCGCGCCGAGCACACATCGCACCGCCAGGTCCGTGCGCGGGTCCTGCGCCAGCACCATCGAGCGGTATGCCAGGTCGGCGCACCAGCGTGAGTATGCCCAAGCCGGTGCCCGGTCACCGTGGTCGATGAGATCCTGAAGGACGAACCGGTGCGGCGACTCGACGATCACCCTGCCGGCCAGCTCGTACGCCAGGCTGGCCTCGGCGTCGCCCCGTGCTCCCGCATCGTTCGCCCGGCTGAGGCAGTCAAGGTCGTATCCGTCCGGCGGCTCCTCAACGAGGCTTCGTATGGATCGCTCCCGGACGTGCTGCGCCCTCTGCGCGTGAGCGGCGCGTCGACGACTGTGGTTGCTCGAGCGGCGGGGACGGCGTTTGCGAGAGATCGGCATACCTCAAGGCTGCCTTCTGCGGCCCGAGTCCGCTGCGCGGAGTTCCCCACCGGTGGATAACTCTGGTGTGCCCGGTGGCGACGCACCGGACGTTGACCCGGGACATGGTTCACACCTGATTACGTCAATCGAGGCCGCACCCGAAAGGCTCGCCCTCGTATGCCAGCTTCAAGAACCTGGCCGCCACGGCCGGTTCACCACTCGAGCGGGCCTCAGCGCCAGGTGAATACCGGTGCGCGGTGCTCCAAGAAGGCTGCGATCCCCTCGCGAGTGTCCGCCGCACGTGCCATCTCGCGCTGCCACGGAACGGCCGCCTCCACCGCGCCGTCCGTGCCGTGCAGCGCGGCCGCGTTGACGATGGCCTTGGCAGCGCACAGGCTCAGCTGGGAGCGAGCCATCATCGTGGCCAACAGGTCCGCGACCGCATCGTCAAGAGACTCATCGGGTACTGGCTCGCCGACCAGCCCGATCCGCCAGGCCTCCCGCGCCGAGATCAGCTCACCGGTGAACAGCAGGCGCTTGGCCGCGGCCGGACCGACCACGGCCGTCAGGCGCGCGGTGGTGCGTGGCGGGTAGACGACGCCGATCTTGCTCGGAGTGACTCCAAATCGAGCGCCGGCCGCGGGTGATTCGCAGGTCGCACGCCACGGCGAGCTGCACTCCCCCGCCGACGCAGGCGCCACGGATGGCGGCGATCGTCGGCTTCGGAAAGGCCGCCAGGGCCTCCTCTGCACGCTCGGGCGCGGACAACGGCATACCCCCGCCGTCCTTATTGCCCAGCCCCGCGTCATCGAGACCGAGTGTCTCGGTCAGCGACGAGATGTCCGCGCCCGCGCAGAAGTGGCCCCCGGCGCCCGTGAGCACCACCGCCCGGACCTCGGGATCGGCCGCGAGCACGGCCAGGACCCCGGGCAGCTCCCGCCACATCCGGGCAGTCATCGCGTTCCGCTTCGAAGGGTTGGACAACGTGACGGTGGCGATCGGCCCGCGGACGTCGCAGATCACGTGGTCATCCAAGTCCGCTGTCGCAGAGTCCGTGCCGCCAACATGCTCGTTCGTGGTCATCCTGGTCACCTCTCTTCCAGCCAGTCCCAGCGCACGGCGTGCGCTCAAGACGGCAAGGGCCCACGACGACGATGTCGACTTCGCGGAGCTCGGTCAGCCGCCCAGCTGCGAACTCAACGCTGGTCAGCCCGTCGCCGCCAGAACCCGGGTGGCGTATGAATTCATCGCCCAGTCGAGATCCGCCTGGCGCGTCAGACCGAGCGAGTTGACCAGCACACCGTTCGAGCCGGGTTAGGTGTACTTGTCGTCCAGCGTCACGCTGTCGTCCGGTACTTCCGATCCAGTTCCGCCAAAGCGTCCTCAAGGCTGATCTTGCCCTCGGCAATCGCACGTGCAGCGGCGAGGTCTTCCTCGCTGGGGAAGTGCCCGGCGAGCTGCTGAATCTTCTCGACCCCCGCCATCACGCGCTCGATCTCTTCGGCGTCCAGCGCCGGCCTCTCGGAAGTGCTGTGGCTCGCACCCATGGGAACACCTCCTCGCGTGGCTCACCAGCCTACAAGCCCGCGCTCAGCAGACCACGACTGTCCACGGGCCTCGTCGCCTCGGCGCGTCGCCTCGACGCAGCGCTGCACACCGTCGGACTCTACGTCTTCGGCAAGGCAGGCCTACGGAAGTGGCCGGCGGTCGCCGAGGAGAACATCGCTGGACAAGTGGCATCACCTAGCCTGGAGCGATGCCGACGAAGAAGCGTACGCCGTCAGAGGCCGAGGTGCTGGCACAGCAGCTGGCCGACCAGCTGCTCGAAGGCGATCCGACGCCCGAGCAGCTACGGGAGGCATTCGGCGGGCTGCTGGGCTCCGCACCGTTCGAGGTGGCCTTCGACGATCCCTTCCTCCCGAGTCCGATCGAGCTGCCCGATCCACCCGCCGAGCCGCTGACCTTCACGATCCGGGTCGACCTGCGTCATGTCAAGCCGCCTGTCTGGCGGTTGCTGGAGATCCCCGGTGACACGACACTGGACCAGGTCAGCGACGTCCTCCAGCTCGCCATGGGCTGGGCGGGCTACCACCTGCACCGGTTCGAGCTGCACACCGGCGGCGGGCGACCCGGGCCCTATTTCGTCAATGCCGATAACGAAGAGCCCGGCGCCGGCACGCACGAGGCCGATGCCCGCCTCGACCAGGTGCTGCACCAGGCCGGCGACAAGCTGCACTACGAGTACGACTTCGGGGACGCCTGGGAGCACCTGCTGCAGGTCAAGAAGGTGACGCCCGGTCGCGCCGACCGGGTGCGATGTGTCGGCGGCCGCCGAGCCTGTCCGCCCGAGGACTGCGGCGGCATGTCCGGGTACGAGGAGATCCTGGAGATGCTGGCGACCCCGAAGGAGCAGCTGGACGAGTGGGGACAAGAACGCGTCGACTGGATGCCCGAGGGCTTCGACCCGGCCGAGTTCGACATCGCGGAGACCGACAGTGCGTTGGAGCAGTGGTCGTCCGGCGACCTGCAACTGGGTGGGCCGATGCCACCGGTCAGCCTGCTGCCCCTGTTGAAGCAGAGTCCCTTCCCACCCGACGAGCTCCTGGATCTGATCGGTGCCGCACACCTGGACGACCAGACGCCCGAGCCCTCCACCGACGTGGCCGCCCGCATGGTGCACCCATGGCTGGTGCTGATGCGCGAGATCGGCGACGGCCTGAAGCTCACCGAGGCCGGCTACCTGCCCCCGGCATCCGTCAAGCGTGTCTTCGACGGGCTCGGCCTCGACAGCCACTGGATCGGCAAGGGCAACCGGGAGGATCAGACGCCGCCGGTCGCAGACCTACGCGCCAGTGCACAGGCGCTCGGCCTGATCCGCAAGCGCAAGGGCATGCTGCTGCCGACCGCCACCGGCACGAAGCTGGGCGGCGCTCCGGACGACCTCATCGGCACCGCGGTCGACCCGATCGCGCTGCTGCGCCACATCCAGGGCCGGCTGCCACTGGAGAAGTCGGGCTTTGGACACCAGGCTGCGCTGCTGCTCCTGCTCGTCGTCGCCGTCGGCGCCCGGCCCGGTGAGGGGTCGGCGCCGGCGGCCGATCTCCTCACCGGTCTCGGCTGGCGATCCGACCAGGATCACCCGGTGTTCCCGATCGCCGTGCACGATCATGCAGGCCTGACGTATGCCGTGCTCGAGCACCTGCACTGGGCGGCCGGCGGCACCGACCACGGGAAGCCACCCTCGACCCCGGACCCGGTGCGCGACGTCGCCCGCCGCGCGCTGGGCGGCGAGGAGATCACCCCCGACATGCTGCAGTTCGCGCCAATGCCTGGCGACCCACGAGTCACGATGTCACGGCCTTCGGCGTCGCAGCCTTCGGCGTCGCCCGAGCCCGCGGACCTGCCCGACCCCGAAGAACTGGTCGAGACGGCGACCGGCGCGCTGCTCGACGGGATCGCCGAGGCACGGCATCCGCTCGCCGCGGAGCTGGCTCTGTGCCCGGTCTTCGCGACGTTCCAGCTGGCCGCGCCCGACGACTTGGATGAGCGGCAGCTGAGCATGGCCATGACCACGATGCTCGCCGAGATCATCTCGTCTGCCGAGAGCGTCGGCGGCCCGAATGCCCTGGGAATGCTGCGGGTCGCCTCGGTCCTCGGCCCAGAGGTCACCCGCGCCCGCGCGCAGGTCGGTGCGGACCGGCTGGCCGCAGCCGGGGTGCCGGACCGCCCGTGGGCCACGCGGGTCGGCAAGCCGGATCTGCTGCGCGCCTGGCGCTATGGAGATCACCTCGGCGAGCAGGAGTCGATCGGCCTGCTGTTCGACTACCGCGGCCGCGAGCACGCGGTCATGGTGCTCATCGACCACCTGCTCGGCGGCGGCGTGAAGGACTGCTGGGTCGCCGAGGGACGTCAGGCCAAGAAGCTGCATGACGACATCCGTCGCGAGCTCGTCTCGCGGACCGAGGCGTTCTTCGAGGACATCGACGCGGCAGAGGCTGTAACCCTCCTCGAGTCGGCGCTGGCGCAGTCGACCTGCCCGGAGCAGGAGGATCAGATCGAGGACGTCGCCCTGTATCTCGACCTGCTGCGCGCCCGCGTCGAACATCTACGGCAGATCGCACCAGGCTCGCACTGAAAGCTGGGGGTGGGTGGCAGAGATGCCTGGGCCAGAGATCCCGCACCCTCCCGGCTGATCCCTGCCGCTCGTCAGGCCCACTGCGGTGAGTCGACCACACGGCACGGCAGCAGCAGGTCCTCCACCGACTCGTGGTCGAGCGCCCCGACCAACAGACGGGTTGCGGCTGCGCCCACGGCTACCGGGTCCAGGACAAGATAAACCGCGCCATTGCCGGGCGCGACGGACGTGGCGTCCCCCATCATCGTCACCGCAAGATCCTGCGGCACCCGCAGCCTGCGCCGGCCCGCCGCTTCGAGCACCGCGTTGCCATAGGTCTCGTTGAGGCTGTGGATGGCGCCCGGCCGCTCCGTCTCATCGAGCAGATCGCCGGCCGCCTCTACCGGGTCCTGTCCAGGTTTCAGTCGGACCACCCGCGTCGAGTGCCCCGCCCGACGGCACCAGTTGCGGAAGTAGCGCGTGCTGTCGAGTGTGTAGGAGTCGGCCTCCGGTCCGATCAGCAGAGCGGGACTCCGGACCTGGAGGTCGTCCAATCGGCCGAAGAGCTCGGCCAGACCTCGCGCGGTGTCGCTTTGCACCATCGGCTCATCGTCGTGGACCTCGTCGATCGGCCTGCCGTCAGTGACGACGGTGATGCCACGACGGCGGCACTCGGCCAGGATCGGATCGTCGCGCACCGGGTCGACGACCACCATCCCGTCGATCGGCATCGTGAATCGCATCCGCCCGTCCGCCTCGAACGGGATGGCCGCCACCGCGTGACCGTGCTCCACCGCCTCCATCGCAGCACCCGCGACGACCGACCGATAGTAGGGCAGGTAGGTCTGCTCCCATGACCGCGAGTTGCGGTGGGCGATCGCCACCCCGAGGATCCGGCTTCGTCCAGACTGCAGGGAGCGCGCTG
Source organism: Leekyejoonella antrihumi (assembly GCF_007845645.1). GTDB lineage: Bacteria > Actinomycetota > Actinomycetes > Actinomycetales > Dermatophilaceae > Leekyejoonella > Leekyejoonella antrihumi. The sequence continues at coordinate 39,133 of NZ_VCQV01000002.1, read as the reverse complement.
CCTCATTCGGCTGGTATCCAAGGGACTCCGCTACTTCGCGAATGCGTCGACGGGTCGACTCTGCAACCTCGCCCTTGCCATTCAAGGTCCACGAGACCGCGGTGATGCTGACCCCGGCCGCGTTGGCCACATCGCGGATCCCCACGCGTTTGTGCGAAGCGGTCACGCATTCCTCCGTTGCAACGATTCGTGGGAAGTGGTTGACGCCACCCGGCCGTGCTGTCACTCTAGTCCTCGTTCACCTAAACCGTTTTAGGTCACGAGCAACTTGGAGGCATCATGAGACACACACGTATCGCCGGGGCTGTGGCCGTCAGCGCGATCCTGGTCGTCACCGCAGGCTGCGGCAGCTCTGGCTCGTCGAAGGCAGCCGGCGCCACCGGCAGCTCTTGGGGATCGTGCAAGGTCACCGGCACGGCGGGAAGTATCCCGCTGAAGACGACCACGTCCGGCACGCTGACCATCAAGGCCGACCTGCCGTCGGCCGGCTGGTGGGACGGCGACACGATCGGCTCCATCAAGAGCGGGTACGAGTACTGCCTCGCATCCGAGATCGCCTACCTGGGCGGCCAGAAGCAGATCAGCCTGCAGAACGTCTCCTTCGACAAGCTCGTCTCCGGCACACTCACCGGCTACGACCTGTCCCTCGACGAGATCTCCATCACGCCCGCGCGCGCCAAAGTGGTCACGTTCTCCAAGCCGTACTACGACTCTTACCTCGGCGTGCTGACCAAGAAGGGCTCCAAGGTCACCGGGGCCAACCTGCGCAAGATGACGATCGGCGTCAAGGAGGGCACTGCCGCGCAGACGTGGGTCAGTCAGACCCTCAAGCCGTCCGGGTCGGTCAAGGTCTTCCCCGGCGACACCGAGGCGCTGGCCGCAGTCGCGGCCGGTCAGGTCGACGCCTACATCCAGGACGTCGCGATCGAGCTCGGCCAGGCCAAGAAGTCCAGCGGCGCGGTGTCGGTGATCGGAAAGTACAACTCGGGCCAGTCCTACGGGATCATGTTTCCCAAGGGGTCGGAGAACGTCACCGCCGTCAACAAGATCCTCGCCTGGTGCAAGAAGCACGGCTACCTCAACCAGTTGTCAAAGACCTATCTCGGCCCGGCGTTCGGCGGCGACCCGGCAAGCGTGCCGGCCTGGTCAGTTTCATGACGACACTCCAGAAACCGCTCAACCGACCGGGTCAGCCGACCCAGCCCCTCGGAGCCGCCACGCGGCTGACCGGCGCAGCGACACTGGTCGCCGTGGCCGTGCTTGCGGTAGTCGTGTGGACGGCGGTGCAGCTCTATCTCGTCGCACCCGACTCGGGCGGGTGGCGATGGGTCCTGATCGCGATCGCGATCCTCGGTGTCATTGGAGCGCTGGCGCCATTCTCCCCGGCCCGCAACGCCTTTCAGTCGCGATCTGCCGCTGTACGCGCTGTCGCCGACGGTGACGGACCCGCCATACGCAAGTACCGCTCCCGCATGCGCAACTCGGCTTGGGTCTGCTTGGGCGGATGCCTGACCGTGCTGGTGCTCTGCGCCTTCGTGCTCTTCCTGCTGGCAAACAATCACGCGGTCCAGCGCACGTTCTTCCAGCCGGCGATGATCTCCCGCAGCTGGTTCGAGGTCACCAAGGCGTTCGGACGCAACATCTTCATCGCAGTCGTCGCCGAGATCATCGTCCTTGTCTGGGGCTTGGTGCTCGCACTTGCTCGCCTCGCCCCAGGTCGAGCCGGGCGGTCCATCGCGAGCCTGGCGACGGCATACATCGACGCCTTCCGCGCCGTGCCCGCAATCATCGTGATCTATCTGGTGGGGTTCGGCCTGCCACTGGCCCACTTCCCGGTGCTGTCGTCGCTCAGCCCGACCGGTGCAGCAATCCTGGCCCTCAGCCTGACCTACGGCGCGTACGTCGCCGAGGTGTATCGCGCCGGCATCGAGAGCGTGCACTGGAGCCAGCCGGCCGCTGCCCGGTCACTCGGCCTCTCCCACGGGCTCAGCATGCGCTATGTCGTGGTCCCACAAGCTGTCCGGCGAGTCATTCCTCCTCTGCTCAACGACTTCATCGGGCTGCAGAAGGACACCGCCCTGGTCACCGTCATCGGCACCGTCGACGGGTTCACCCAGGCGAAGATCTACTCCAGCAACTACTTCAACCTCTCGTCGGTGACCGTGGTCGCAGCGCTCTTCGTCATCGTCACCATCCCACAGACACGATTCGTCGACCGGCTGCTCGCACGCGACCAGCGCCGAATGAGCAGGTGACCAAGATGTCCTTCTTGCAGATCCAAGACCTGGTCAAGTCATACGACGACACACCGGTGCTTCGCAGTGTCAGTCTCGACGTCGACCAGCACGAGGTCGTCTGCCTCATCGGCGCATCCGGCAGCGGCAAGTCGACGCTGCTGCGTTGCATCAACTCACTTGAAGAGATCGACGGGGGCGAGGTCTGGCTGGACGACCAGCTCGTATCCGGCGAGGGCACCGACGTGGACCAGTTGCGCCGTGACGTGGGCATCGTCTTCCAGAGCTTCAACCTCTTCCCGCACATGACAGTGCAGCAGAACATCACGCTTGCGCCCCGGAAGATCCGCGGCCTCGCCGACCGCGTGGCAAACGACCGCGCGGCCGAGCTGCTCCAGCGAGTCGGCCTGGCGGACAAGGCGTCCACTTATCCGGATCAGCTCTCCGGCGGTCAGCAGCAGCGAGTGGCAATCGTGCGCGCCCTGGCCATGGACCCCCGAGTGCTGCTGCTGGACGAGATCACGTCCGCGCTCGACCCCGAGCTGGTGGCGGAGGTGCTGGACATCGTTCGAGGTCTCGCCCACGACGGCCTGACCATGCTCCTGGCCACCCACGAGATGTCGTTTGCCCGGGAGGTCGCCAGCACCGTGTGCTTCCTGCACGCCGGAACCATCCTCGAGCAGGGCCCTCCCGAGCAGATGTTCGGCGACCCGCAGGAGGAGCGCACCAAGGCCTTCCTGCATAGCGTGACCGCGGCGGGGCGGCTGTGATGCCGCGAATACTGGTGATCCAGCACGAGGACGGCACCGGCCCGGGCTATCTCGGAGAGTGTCTGTCCGACACGGGTCTCGACCTGCATGTCCTGCACCCGTACCTCGGCGAAGAGCTTCCCGAATCTCTTTGCGGATACGATGGTTTCATCGTGCTCGGCGGGACACAGAGCCCGTTCGACGACAAAGACGCGCCCTGGCTGCCTTCCGTGCGACACCTCATACGCCTCGCCCTCGGCGAGCTGCTGCCGCTGCTCGGAGTGTGCCTCGGAGGGGAGATGCTTGCCGACGTCGCCGGTGGCGAGGTCACTCACGGGTCACGTGGGCCGGAGGTCGGTCTGCGACGGTTGACGAAGCAGCCGGGTGCAGTCGACGACCCGATCTTCCGAGACCTGCCCGACGAGGCCCCCGCGGTCGAGTGGCACTGGGAGGAGCTGCACACACTTCCGCCTGACGCGGTCTCGCTCCTGGGCACCGAGCTCTACCCGCATCAGGCGTTCCGGATCGGGGATGCCGCCTGGGGCCTGCAGTTCCACCCGGAGGTGCTCTCCGACGCGGTGTCTATCTGGGCCGCGCACGAGCGGGAGCACCTCGCCACCGAGGGGCGCACCCCCGAGGACGTCGCAAACGAGGTGCGGGAGGCCGAGCCCGAGCTGAGACAGGTATGGCGCGGCCTGGCCGTGCGGTGGGCAGCCCTCACCCGCTCGGAGGACCTCGCCGACGCGTACCCTCAGGACGGCGCACGAGACCGTCGCTGAGCCGGCCGGCCGCCCTCCCGTAGCCTGGCAGGATGTCGACGAAGAAGCCTGCCACCGACAGCATCGTCTCCCCCGGCGGCCTGACTGCCGTCTTTGATGGGGACTTCGGGCCCGGCCCGGTCAAGCTGCCAGATCCACCGGCCACCTTGAAGACGTTCACGATCCGCGTGGACCTGCAGGGCGCGACGCCGCCGATCTGGCGGCTGCTGAAGGTCCCCGGCAACACCACGCTGGAGGACCTGCACGACATCCTGCAGATCGCGATGGGCTGGGAGGGCGCACACCTGCACCGCTTCGACCTGCCCACCCGCTCGCCCCACTCCGTGTCCTACTTCGTCACCGATGCGGACGACGACGGCGTCAGCACCCACGAGGCCGATGCCCGGCTCGACCAGGTCATGAAGAAGGTCGGCAGCAAGCTGCATTACGAGTACGACTTCGGCGACGGTGGGGGCACCTGCTCACGGTCAAGGCGACGGAGCCCTGCGAGGAGCGCCGGGTGCGCTGCATCGACGGGCGCCGCGCCTGCCCGCCGGAGGACTGCGGCGGCGTGTGGGGTTACGCGGAGATCCTCGAGCTGCTGGGCGGGCCCGCGGCCGAGCTCGACGAGGAGGCGCAGGATCGGCTGGAGTGGCTCGGCGACGGTTTTGACCCGGAGCAGTTCGACGCCGCGGAGGTCGATCGGCGGCTCGAACACTGGGAGGCCGGCGGCGTCGGGCATCTCGAGACGCCGCTGCCCACCACCCTGCTGCCGCTGATCGCGGGGAGCACTACCCTCCCCGCTGGGCTGATGGACCTGATCCAGGCCGCTCGACTGGGCGAGGAGACACTCGAGCAATCCGCCGACCTGGCAGCCCGGCTGGCGCGACCCTGGGTCGTCCTGCTGCACGAGATCGGCTCCGGCCTCAAGCTCACCGGGGCCGGATACCTGCCGCCCGCCTCCGTCAAGCGCATCTTTGACGAGCTCGACTTCGGTGCCGCGTGGCTCGGCACCGGCAACCGCGAGGACAAGACCCTTCCGGTCGCGCAGCTGCGGCGGACCGCGATCGCGCTGAGCCTGATCCGCAAGGAGCGCGGCAGCCTGCGCCCGACGGCCACCGGCAGGAAGCTGGCCGGCGACCCCGACGCCCTGATCACCGACGGTGACCCGCTCGCCCTGCTGCGGCACATCGAGCGCCGGCTGCCGCTGGACACCTCGCAGATCGGCGAGCAGGCCGCGCTCCTGCTGCTGCTCACCACCGCCACCGGCGCCCGGCCCGACAACGGCCTTGACCCGGCCGCCGACCTGCTCACCGGCCTCGGCTGGCGGACCGACGACGACCGCCCGGTCTTTCCGCTGGCAGTGTCCGACGAGGCCGACCTGACGTATGCCGTGCTCGACCAGCTCCACCGGGCCGCCGGCGGCACCGATGACGCCGACGCACACACCACCCCGGACGTGGTCCGCGACATCGCCCGCCGAGCCCTGCACGGAGACGGTTCGATGACCGCGCCGGCGGACCCCGGCGACCCGGCATACCTCGCGGACATCGACCCGCAGGAGGCGGTCGCCGTCGCCGCGACCTCCCTCATCGCCGAGATCAAGGGCGTGCGAAACCCGCTCGAGGCGGAGCTCATGCTGTCTACGGCACTCGCGGCCATGGACATGGGCGCGCCCGACGACATCGACGAGCAGCAGCTGCTCGACACACTGACCTTCATGCTCGGTGAGGTCATCGGGTATGCCGAGAGCCTGGGCAGTCAGGAGGCGCTCGCGCTGCTGCGCGGCGCCTCCGTCATCGGCCCCGAGGCCAGTCGCGGCGCCGCTCGCGCGAGCGCAGAACGGCTCGCCGGCGGCGGGGTGCCGGACCGGCCGTGGGCCGCACGGGTCGGCAGGCCGCAGCTGCTGCGCGCCTGGCGCTACGGCGACATCTTCGGCCAGCAGGAGTCGGTGGGCGTCCTCTTCGACGACCGCGGCCGCGAGCACGCCGTCATGGTGCTGATCGACCACGTGCTCGGCGGCGGGGTCAAGGACTGCTGGGTCGCCGAGGGCAAGCTGGTCAAGCGGCTGCAAAAGGACGTCGGCCGCCTGCGGGCCGGGACCGACGAGACGTTCTTCGAGGACCTCGACGCGGCGAAGGCGGTCGAGGTCCTCGAAGCCGCCCTGGCACAGCCACCCTGCCCCGCGGACGCCGAGCAGGTCGAAGACCTCGGTCTGCACCTGCCGCTGCTGCGGGCCCGCACCGACCACCTTCGCGAGCTGGCCGCCGGTGCCCGCTGAGCCCTGGCCGACCGACCCGTTCTGGCGGTGTGAACTCAACTCGTCGAGCACGTGCACGCCGCCAGGTCAAAGGCCTAGAGTTGGCGTGTGACCGCATCTCGGGTAAGCGGATTCGCACGGTTGGCGCGGGCTTCGGGCCTTTCCGTGCTGGTGGGGGTCGGCCTGTGTGCCTGCTCGGGTACTTCGGCGACGGCCACCGCACGAACCACTCCCGCGAGCCCCGTGTCCACACCGTCGACCACCTCCATGACAGCACCCAGCGGGTCCCCGACAACCTCGCATACTCGGACGACACAGGCCAGCCCCACGACCACTGCGCACCCAACGGTCACGTCGCCGTCTCCACCGCCGGCGGCGACGGTCGTCAAGACGTTCAGCCCGTTCAACCCCACGACCGGCAAGGCCGACATCCCGCTCAGCACGACCGTCACCGGCTACTGCTGGACCGGGTCAATCGCCCTTGTCGCCCCGAACGCATACCGGTGCATGGCCGACAACGACATCTTCGACCCCTGTTTCACGAGCGCCAAGGTCCGCGGGTCAGTCATCTGCGCCGATACACCCTGGGAGTCGGGCACCAGGCTGGTCTTGAACAAGGCGCTGCCGAGCAGCGGAAACACGGGCTCGACACAGCCCGGCTGGGCGATGCGGCTCGCGAACGGCAGCAGGTGCGTGGCCCTGACCGGCACGATCTCCTTTGTCGACAACGTCCCGATGAGATACGGCTGCGGCGCGGGCGGCGGACAGGCGGGCGACCTGCAGCAGCGCGGCACGCACTGGAGCGTCGACTACCTCGCGCCCCACGCCGCAGCGCTGACGCGCGTCGATGTCACCACCGTGTGGGGATAGCGGCAAAGCGATCCGCCACATTCAGTCATCTCCCAGGAAAGCCGGAGCAGAATGGGTCTATATGGAACAGGCAGGCGCATGCCGGGCCGCATTCCGACGACTACGACGCGGGAGTAACTGATGCCCTTCAAGCGACCGGACACCCCACCAGCCCAGCAGGCCGCGCCGGGGACGCCGGGGACGCTGCCGTCCGCCGCGCAGGAGCGCGTCGCGCGGCTGGCGGCCCGCGAGCACCAGGACAACGCCGCATTCACCTCGGACCTGAGCGTCAACGAATTCGTGCTCGTGCACCAGCTCGGCTTCGACCCGGTGGGCTACGTGATGGGCACGTCCATCTATCACGTCGGCTTCCAGGCGCAGCGGTGGAACCGCTCGATGGAGCTGGATGTGCTGACCAGCGCGATGCAGGAGGCGCGCTACCTCGCGATCGAGCGGATGCGCACCGAGGCGCACGCGCTCGGCGCCGACGGTGTGGTCGGGGTGCACCTGAAGATTCAGCGCTACGCCTGGCAGAACGGTGAGATGGAGTTCATCGCCGAGGGCACGGCAGTGCGCGCCCGCGAGCCCAACCCGTCATACAAGCTGCGCGATGGCGGCCCGTTCACCTCCGACCTGTCCGGGCAGGACTTCTACACCCTGGTGCGGCACGGGCACTTTCCGCGCGCGTTCGTCTTCGGCGTGTGCGTCTATCACGTGGCGGCGCAGTCGATGCGGCAGAACTTCTCGATGGCGGGCCGTAACATGGAGGTGCCCAACTTCACCGAGGCGACGTATACCGCGCGGGAGCTGGCGATGACGCGGATGGAGGACGAGGCCAACCGCGCCAATGCCGACGGCATCGTCGGCGTCACCACCAACGTCAACGCGCACATCTGGGGCGAGCACGCCACCGAGTTCCTCTCGATCGGGACAGGCGTCGTCAGCTCGCCGGAGGTGGTCACCGACCCGCCGACCATGACGCTGTCCCTGGACGACTGAGATGTTCAAGCGACCGAAGAAGCCCGTCTTCCCGGCCTACGGCTCCTCGGTCCCCAAGCCCTTCGCGGACCTCGAACCGGAGGGCCCGACCTCACCGCTGACCAAGCTGAGCCGGGCGCCGCGGCTGCCGCCGGAGGCGCGTGAGCTCCTGCGACAGATCGACACGATGTCGACGACGACGCTGCGGCACCTGGCCGAGCTCCCTGGTGCCAACGTGCTCGCGGTCGTGCGGGTGGAGACGATCCGCGACAACGATGCACCGGACGTGGTGGCGGCGTTTCTCGGCGTGCCGCTCCAGCAGGTCGACGCGGTGCTCATCGACGGACGCACCGCCGCCCAGGTCCTCATCGACGACCTGCAGGTGCTGGCATCGGCCGTGCAGACCGAGCTGAGCGCCGCGCGGTCGTCGGGCAGTGTGACCCCGGCGATGGTGCAGCACCGGTTCATCGCCGACAAGTACGGCTCGCTGCCTCCGGAGGCAGACCCCAGCTGACGGCCAGCGCTGAGCGCGTCGCGTCAAGTCGTTCGCTGGAGCACTCGCACCTTCGCATGGTGGCCGCGCGTGTCGAGCTTGTGATCGCAGGTGAACAGCTCGGCATCCAGCGCCTCGGCGAGAGCAAGGTAGTTCGCGTCATAGCTGGTGAACTGGCGCCGCAGCGCCCAGACTCGATCGGCGAGCGGTCCGAAATCCACGCGCGCTACGGCGAATTCAAAATAGGTGCGCCGTGCCTGCTCCGCCGCTTCCGGGGTCGCCTTGCCCGCGAGCGTCAGCGCCCGAAGGACTGACGTCACGTCGACGTCGAGCAGGTGTGGTGCGCTGATGTCGCCGGCCAGGACGTCCATCAGCTCACGATCCGTCGCGCTGCCGAGCAGCGCCTCGACCATGGCCGATGCATCGATCACGATCATCGTCGACTGGACTCGAGCGCTTCCACGATCTCGTCCATGCTGGGGGCTCCCGTTCGATCCACGTTCCTCAGGCGCTCCACAACCTGTGCGTTGGTCGGCCGAGCCGCGATCTTGCGCAGCTCGCTTGCCACGTAGGCAGATACGGACCTGCCCTCGGCGGCAGCGCGCTGCTTGAGCGTCTCAGCCGTGGCCTCATCCACATCACGGATATAGACGGTCACCATGAGTCGAGGCTAGCACTCTGCAAGCACACTGAGCAGATCGTCCTCAGGGGATCAGCACGACCTTTCCCCGCGTATGCCGTTCCTCCAGCTCGGCATAGGCATCCCGCACCGTGAGTCCGGCGCGTCGAAACCCGGTCACCTCTGCGCAAACCCTCACCAGGTTTCGACACGCGCTCGCGCTGCGCGCTCGCCCGGCTCAACCAGCAGTGAGGGTTACGGCCCGGCTCAACCAGCAGCACGGTACGGGCCACACCACTCTCGGCTGGTTGAGCCGCCGGCGAACGCAGTGAGTCCGGCGCGTCGAAACCCGGTCACCTCCGCGCAAACCCTCACCAGGTTTCGACACGGCCTCGCGCTTCGCGCTCACCCGGCTCAACCAGCAGTGGAGTACGGGCCGCGCGCGGTTCCCTCAGGTACCCATTCTCGGCTGGTTGAGCCGACGGCGAACGAAGTGAGTCCGGCGCGTCGAAACCCGGTCACCTCCGCGCGAAGCCTCACCAGGTTTCGACACGGCCTCGCGCTGCGCGCTCACCCGGCTCAACCAGCAGTGGGGGTTACGCCCGGCTCAACCAGCCGACGAGGCTCACCCGGCTCAACCAGCAGTGGGGGTTACGCCCGGCTCAACCAGCAGCACGGTACGGGCCACACCACTCTCGGCTGGTTGAGCCGCCGGCGAACGCAGTGAGTCCGGCGCGTCGAAACCCGGCAGCGGTCCGCGCGGCGCCCGCTACCCGACCAACGTGGACCGCAGGTCCCGCTTGAGGATCTTGCCGACTGGATTGCGCGGCAACTCATCACGCACATCGAGGTATTCGGGCAGCTTGTAGGACGCGATCTCCTTGCCTCTCAGCCAGTCGACCAGGCCCGGCAGAGTCAGCTCCGTGCCCGGGCGCAGCACGACGACGGCGGTGACCCGCTCGCCCATCATCTCGTCGGGCAGGCCGATGACCGCAACCTCCGCGACCGCGGGATGGTCGGCGATCAGGCTCTCCAGCTCACTGGGCGCGATGTTCATCCCGCCACGGATGATCAGGTCCCGCGCTCGATCCTGGTATTCCAGGAACTCACCATGGTCCCCGGCGATCTCGAAAATGTCACCGGTCTTGAGGTACCCCTCCTCGTCGAACGGGCTGGGCAACTAGTCACCATTGAGGTACTTGGGGAAGATCATCGGACCACGGATGTGCAGCTCTCCGGCCCAGCCGGGCTCGGTGATCTCCTCTCCCGTCACAGGATCCACCAGTTTCGCCTCGATCCACTCGGAGATCCGCGATGACCACCGTCGCTCACTGTGGCCGTAGTTGGGGAAGTATCGGGCGCGCAGTGCGGGATCCGGGAAGTCTTCGGTGTTGGACAAGAGCCCCACCCCCTCGTTGCTACCGAAGAAGTTGATCACCCCGATGCCGAACCGCTCCTGCCAGCCCCGCACCATCGGTACCTGCAGTGGCATCGACCCGGAGCCGAGCCGGGTAAGGCTGGACAGGTCGACCTTGTCGAGCAGCTCCTGATCGTTCAGGATCACCCAGAGCAGGGCAGGCGGCGCGAGGGTGTAGCTGACTCGCTCCTGCGCAATCTGCTGGAAGAACGTGCCCAGGTCGAAAGGGTGATGCTGCACCAGCGTGCATCCAGTTCGCAGCCACGGCAGGAGCATCCCGTTGATCCCCGCCATGTTGATCATCGGGAAGGTATTCAGCAGCACGTCGTCCGCGGTGACTCCCGGCGCGTCGACCGTGGCCCAGGAGAAGCACAACCAGTCGTAGTGCGTGCGCAGCACACCCTTGGGCTCGCTCTCGGTCCCGGACGTCCAGGCGATCGTCACGCAGTCATTCGGATCGTTCGGATGGACAGCACGATAGTCCTCGACGATCTGCCGCTCGTCCGCCGTTGCCACGGCGGGAGTTAGCTCGAGAACACCCGCCAGCGGGGACTCGGGTCGCTCGTCCTCCGCGCCGAAGGCCACCACGAGCCGCAGAGAAGGTATCCGTTTGCGCGCCGCACAGACGGCCTCAGCTGGACGCCGGTCGCCTAGAGCGTGGCAGGTGACGAGCACATCGAACTCGGCTTTTGTTGCCATCGTGACGATCTCGCGCTCACGGTATTGCATCGCCAGCGGTGAGACGACCGCGCCGATCGTCCAGGCCGCAAGGTAGGTCTGCACCAGCTCCGCTCCGTTGGGCAGCTGCATACCAATCACGTCGCCGCGCCGGACTCCATGTTCCAGCAGCCACGCAGCCGCGTGCGTCACTTCTTGCTCCAGCTCGTTCCAGGTTAACCTGCGAGGCTCGGATCCGACCAGCGACAAGCGATTTGCCGGATCGACCAGCGCCGGCGCGTCGCCGCGAAGTGCGACCTGGTCTCGAAAGACGCCGTCGATCGTCTCGCGCGTCCAGCATCCCTGCTTCAGGTACGCCTGCACCCGCTCGGCGGGGTGCAGTCCATGGAGTCCAGCCATCGCATTCTCGCTTTCCCGCAGGGCATCACTTCAGTTAACAGTGTGACTCCTATTACTACAGCAAACAGAGTCTCTACTCAAGGTTGTCCCACCTTCGATCCAGCACCTCCTGCGCAGGACCCGGTGAGTCAGCTGGCCCCGCTGGCGAACTGGGCTGTCGAGGGCAGCACGTCGCCGCCCTTCAGCCGTCGCCCACAGTGACTGCACGTCAGGGTGGGCACGAACTCCTTTTGACAGTCGTCATGCACATGGATGAGGGCGGGGCCTTCCTCCGACCGGTACCATTTCTCGGCCCACGTCAGCATCAGCATGACAACCGGGAAGAACGCCCGACCCTTTTCCGTCAGGTGGTATTCGACCCAGTTCGCTCGCTGTCCGTGCTGGACGGTCGTGAGCACACCCTGAGCGACAAACAACTGCAACCGGTCGGCGACCAGGCTGGGCGGCATGCTCAGCGCGGACTGGAACTCCGAGAAGCGGCAGATACCGAGGAATGCGGCACCGATCATCGACGAGGACCACCGGTCACCGAAAGCCTCCATGGTCTCGGGGAAGAAGACCGGCTTGGCCCGGCGGCCGCTGCGACGGCGCGTCATTGCATCGGCGCTCGACCTCGCCCAGGACCCACTAGGCCCCCACGACGTGGACACGTCTTGCACTGCGACCGCCTTGTCGCAGGCCGTGCAGGCCAGCACCGGCCGAAAGTCGCACCCGCACGGGGTGTGGCTCATCGTCGGCAGCGTCTCGTCCTGGTGGGAGACCCAGGTGCGCTCCCAGTCCCAGATCGCCAGCAGGATCGACCACACGGACCGACCACGATCCGTCAGGCGATACTCCGCACGGATCGGGTTGCGCTGGTATATCCGATGCTCCAGCAGCCCCTCGTCGACCAGCGTGTTCAGCCTGGAGGTCAGCACCGAGTTGGAGATCGGCAGTTCATGGAGGAACCCGGAGTAGCGAGTCGTGCCGAGCAGCGCGCGCTGGAGAATGAGCACCGTCCACTCGTTGCCGAGCAGCCCCAGGGCACGGGCCACCGCGTTCGGCCCGCCCGCAGGCAGGACCGTCGGCTCGCTCCCTGCACTCATCCAGCACTCCAGTCGTCGTCGGCACCGGGAGTCTAGCGGCGGCCGCCCGCCCTACAGTCCGATGGCCGATGCGGCATCATCCTCGGTGCGCCAGCGTCGCAACTCCTCCCCAGGCGCCCAGGTGGAGTGGGTTCCACTGGAGATCCGCTCGGGCAGCTTGAGCTTGCAGACCGGCCCGTCGCCGACGCGTGCCGCGTCGAACACCAGGCAGTAGGACGCGTCGGCGCCGAGGTCGGTCGTCAGCGTGACCAGATAGCCGTCGTCCTCGTCACTTCCGCCGACCCTGGGAGCCATCGCCGTCTCGCTGCCGTACACGCCGTCTCCGAAGGAGTAGCGATCCTCAGTCCCTCGCTCAAGGTCGTGGCGGACCATCCCGTCGAAGAGGAACCAGCCGGGCTTGCCGCTGGCCGCGTACACGTAGCGGTAGTCCTTGGTCGCGAAGTTCGCATTCATCATGCCGAACTCGGTGATGCTGTCGCTGAGTGACTCCTCCTTGACCAGCCCGGTGACCAGGTTGAAACGCCAGCGGTGCAGGCGCGTCTGCTGCCGGTCGAGCGCCAGGTAGCGGAAGGCGCGCTGCCACTTGTCGCCGGTACCATCGTCGGCCGGCTGCGGATCGCCCTGGTAGAAGCCGTCCAGGATGATCTCGTCGCCCTCCTCGAAGGCGTTGACGAAGTGCAGGACGAAGGTCGACTCGGCCTCGAACCACTTGATGTCGGTGGCCGTGCCACGGCGTGGGATCACCGCAAACCGGGATGGCACGTCCCGGTGGAAGCGGGGCACATGAGCGCCGCGACCGGTGGCATCCGTATCCGAGAACAGCGGAAAGTCGTTGAGAATGACGTAGTTCTCGGTGTAGGCCATGTCGTGCGGCAGGCGCGGGCCGGGAAGCGGCACGTCCGTGTAGTGCACCAGGTCGTTGTTCGCATCGACGACCCCGTAGTGCATGTAGGGCGCCTGCCTGCTGTAGTTGAAGAAGAGCATCTCGCCGGTGAGACCGTCCACCTTCGGGTGCGCGGAAACCCCCCAGTGAAAGGGGAACCCGCCGTTCCAGTTCTCCTTGCCCTCTGTCGCGGCTGTGTACGGATTGACCCGGTAGAGGTCACCGCACTGGTAGAAACTGGTCAGAGCGGTCCCCCGGTGCACGATGACGTCGGTGCTGGACGAGTCCTTCAGTCCACCGCGCGCTCCCCAGCCATCCGTGCGGATCGACAGACTTGGGTCCTCGGACAACCCGGACCACAGCGACCGACCGGCCTCGTGCTCGGCCAGGAACCCGTCAGTGCGGACAAACCGGTTGCGATAGAAGGCCTTCCCGTCCCGGAAGCCGACGACGTGCACCATGCTGTCGCCGTCGAACGGGTGGTAGTTCTTGATCGCCGGATGCACGGGGTTCTCGGTGTTGCGCAGGTAGACGCCGTCCAGATCGGTCGGCACCGTGCCCTCGACGACCTCGAGGTCGTCGGCCTTCCACTCGTTGGTCTGCGGCCGCCATGCGCCCGTGCGGTAGGGATGATCATCATCCTCCGGCAGCGTGGACAGCATACGTCCGACGATCTCCATCTCTGTGGCCATCGTGTCTCCTCCTTGCGTGCGTTCGGATCAGTTCGGCTGGGGTTGACTCACGACGAAACTCACTGTCGTCGCGGTGCTTCCACCGATGTTCAAGGTGGCGAAGGTCTCGGCCCCATCGACCTGGTAGTCACCCGCGAGCCCCTGCACCTGCTTTGCGGCATCGAGCAGCATGCGGACACCGGTCGCACCCACCGGGTGACCGCCGCCGATCAGGCCACCGCTCGGGTTGATGGGGAGCCGTCCGCCCATCTCGATGTCGCCGTTCTCGATCGCCTGCCACGACTGCCCCGGCTCGGTCAGCCCGATGTGATCGATGGCGAGATATTCGCTGGGCGTGAAGCAGTCGTGTGTCTCCAGCCCGTCGAGGTCGTCCAGAGTGACCTGAGCACGCTTGAAGGCATCCTGCACCGCATCTCGCACGTGTGGCATCACGTAGGGCTGGTCGGCGGAGTGCTGAAGCTTCAGCTGCAGACCGAGTCCGACCGTCTTGTGCCCCCACCCGATGATCCGCGCCCACGGCCGCACCTCAGGGTGCTCTCGCAGGTAGCGGTCGTTGACCAGGACGACCCCGGCGCCGCCGTCGGTCACCTGGCTGCAGTCGAAGCGGCGAATCCGACCCTCGATCGGTGGATTGCTCGCATCATCCGCGGTGGACAGGTCCGGCACCTGCCAGCCACGGGTCTGCGCATTCTGGTTGTTGCGCGCGTTGGCCAGGTTCAGTTGGGCGATCGCGCGCAGGTGCTCGTCCTTGAGGCCATAGCGCCGGTCGTACTCGTCGGCGACCTGGTCGAACATGTAGGGCCACATGAACGTGGCGTCGCCCCCTTCGTGGTCGATCCACGCGGCGGCTCCGAGGATCCGTGCACCTTCGTCCCCGGGGACGGTCTTCTCCAGCTCAAGTCCCAGCACCAGCGCACTGTCGTAGTGGCCGGCGCGCAGGTCTGACATGGCCGCGAGCACCGCGACCGACCCAGACGCGCAGGCCGCCTCGTGGCGCGAGGCGGGGACCGACCACAGGTCGGGACAGACGGTCGCGGGCATGGCCCCGAGCTGCCCCTGCCCGGTATAGAGCTCACCGAACGCATTCCCGACATGGATGACGTCCACGTCACCCGCGGCAAAGTCGCTCTGCGACAGGGTGCCCGCCACGGTCTGCGCCGTCAGGTCCGCGAAGTCTTGCTCCTCGCGGCTGAAGTTGCGAGCAAAATCGGTCTGGTATCCACCCACTACCCAGATGTTCGACTCGTCCATCGGTCCAACTCCTTCGCCCTCGGTGATCGGAGGTGGCCTTGCCTTCTCCGACTCGTCGTACTACAACTATCAGAGTAACCACTGTTGATGAAGTATTGCTACCCATGAGACCGAGGGAGTTTCCGATGGCAGAAGCACTCATCCTGGACTACGTGCGCACCCCGCGCGGCAAGGGCTCGCGGAAGGGCTCCTTGAACGGCTACTCCCCCATCGACCTGCTGACCCACCTGCAGTCCGCGCTGACCGACCGCACCAGCATCGAGCCGGCCCGCATCGACGACTACATCGTGGGCAGCGCGACGCAGGTCGACGAGCAAGGCGCAAACATCGCCCGCACCGCCGCGCTGCTCGGTGGCTGGGGCGACGACGTGCCCGGAGCCACGGTGAACCGCTTCTGCGCATCCGGCATCGACGCGGTAGGCCAGACCGCGGCCCGCGTCCGCGCCGACGACCTGTCACTCGCTGTGGCCGGTGGCGTCGAGAGCGTCTCGCGGGTGCCGATGTATGCCGATCGCGGCCCGCTGTGGTCCGATCCACAGACCGTCGCCAGGATCGGCTCCGTGCACATGGGGATTGCCGCCGACCTGAATGCGACACTGCTGGGCTACACCCGCGAGCAGCTCGACGCCTATGGCCTGGAAACACAGACGAAGTCGGCAAATGCCTGGCAAAACGGGGTGTTCGACCGCTCGGTCGTGCCCGTTCCTGCCACGGAGAGCGCCGCAGGCCTCGATCACGACGAGCTGGTGCGCCCGGGCACCACCGCTGAGGGCCTGGCCGGCCTCGAGCCCGCATTCGCTCGGCTCGGCGCTGACGGGCAGGATGCGATCGCGCTGGCGGCATATCCAGCCGTCGACGAGATCCGACACCTGCACACCGTCGGCACCTCGCCCGCGATGGCGGATGCCGCGGCCCTGCTGCTCATCGGCGACTCCCGCGGCGCCGACGCCACCGGCCTCCCGCCGCGTGGACGCATTCTCGCGACGGCGTCCACCTCGGTGAACCCGGTGGTCATGCTCACCGCCGGCCAGACCGCGGTCGAGCGGGTCATTCAGCGGGCCGGGCTGCGCCCAAAGGACATCGATGTCTTCGAGTTCGCCGAGGCCTTCGCCGCGCTGTGCCTGAAGTTCCGCAAGGACCTGGACGCCGGACCCGACCGGATGAACCCGAACGGCGGCACCATGGCGATGGGCCATGCCTTCGGCGCCACGGGGGCCATTCTGGTGGGCAGCTGTCTGGAGGAGCTCGAACGGCGCGGCGGTCGTTACGGAGTCGCCGCCGTCAGCGGCGCCGCCGGCGTCGGCGTCGCCGTGCTCATCGAGAGACTGAATGCATGAGCAACACCCCACAAAGTTCTTTGCTCGCGAGCTCTCTCCGACACTTTGCGGGGGCCTCGGCATGAGCGACCTGCAGGGCAGAGTCGCCATTGTCACCGGAGGCGGAAAGGGCCTCGGGCGCGCGTTTGCGCTGCATCTTGCCGCGCATGGGGCCGCCGTCGTCGTCAACAATCGCAACCGTGAGGTCGACGACGCCGGGCTCGGACCGGCCGATCATGTCGTGGCCGAGATCGAGGCCGCCGGGGGCACTGCACTGGCCGACCACAGCCCCGTCGAGGACCCGCATACGCCCGAACGTCTCGTCGCCACCTGTCTGGAGAGGTTCGGCAGGCTCGACATTCTGGTGACCAGCGCTGGCATCAGCGGCGCACAGATGTTCCACAAAACGACCGCGGACAACTTCCGAACCGTCATGGACATCAACGTCATCGGCACAGCGTTGATCGCGGCCGAGGCAACCCGGGTCATGCGGGAAGCTGGCCACGGTCGGGTCGTGCTGGTCTCGTCCACCGCCGGGCTGCACGGAGAGCCAACCCTGTCCGCCTACGCCGCAAGCAAGGGAGCAGTAATCGCGCTGGGCCGCACCATCGCCATGGAGGGCGCGCGCAAGGATGTGCTGACCAATGTGCTGTTGCCCTACGCGACCACTCCGATGACCGCGCAGGGAATGGACCCGCGCCATGCCAACGCCATGCGGTCGGAGCTGGTCGCCCCTGTTGTGACCGCCCTCGCCGACCCGGAGTCGACCATCAATGGGCAGGTCATTATTGCCGGGGGCAGCGGCATCCGTCTCGGCGATGCCGTCGAGGGAGCCACCGTTGCCCTGCCGCATCGAGCCCTCCGGCCCGATGCACTTCAACAGCTCCTGAAACAGAGCAGATCCGGTGCAGCACAACGCTACAGCGACGCCCAGGACGCGTTCCAGCAGTTCGCCGCGGACGAGGCCGCCCTCCACCGGGCAGAGCCCGAGGACTCACATGTCTGACTATCCGTGGGCGCGGCTTGCGGTGAACCTCGGGATCTCGGCCGTGGCCATCATCGCCTTGATAGGCCTCGTCCTGCTTGTCTCCCTTCGACGACGCAACCACTCACTGATCGACATCTTCTGGGGGCCGGGTTTCGTGCTGGTCGCGGTGGTGAGCTACGTGCTGTCGAGCTCGTCCGGTGCGGACGGGACACGCCGGCTGACGGTGCTGCTCGCGACCGCGCTCTGGGGAGGACGGCTGGGGCTGTACCTCGCCCGCCGCAATCTCGGTCACGGCGAGGACCCCCGCTACACGGCCCTGATGCGACACCGGACCGGCTCACTGATCGGCTACCTGGTCCGCAAGATCTACGGTCTGCAGGGCGCGCTGATGTTCGTGATCTCGCTGCCGATCCAGGTCGCGATGTATGAGAGTCGTGGCCTCGGCGTGCTCGGCGCCGTCGGTATCGTCCTGTGGCTGTTCGGGTTCGGCTTCGAGTCGATCGGCGACTGGCAGCTCTCCCGGTTCAAGGCCACCCCCACCAACGCCGGCAAGATCATGGACCGCGGCCTCTGGGCGTGGACCCGACATCCGAACTACTTCGGCGACACCTGCGTGTGGGTCGCGCTCTGGGTGCTGTCGCTGGGCCATCCCCTTGGGGTCGCAGCCGTCGTCGCACCGGTCGTGATGACCAGACTGCTGATCAGCATCACCGGGAAACGACTGCTGGACAAGCGAATGCTTCGCAGCAGGGGCACCGAATACGAGTTGTATGCTGCTCGCACCAGCGGATTCTTCCCGCGGCCGCCCAAACGCCGCACCCCGTCGCTGGACGCACCGAGCTGAGCGGTGCCACGGCACACCTCCCCCGAGCCGCTCGACCAAGGAGAACGACAGTGACCCGAAAGCTCGCCCTGGACCAGTTGCGCCTGCCGATGGTAGCGGCGCCGATGTTCCTGGTCTCCGGGCCGGACCTGGTGATTGCGGCCAGCCGTAGCGGCATCCTCGGCGCCTTCCCCACGACGAACTGCCGCACCACCGCTGACCTGGATGGCTGGATGGGCCAGATCAGCGACGCGGTCGGTGCCGAGGGCCGCTGGGCCGTCAATCTCATCACCCACCGGACGAACAACCGGCTCGCCGACGACCTTGCCCTCGTTGCCGAATACCAGCCGCCCGTGGTGATCACGGCGCTGGGCTCGCCGCGACCGGTGATGGAGACCGTCAAGGGATACGGAGGCATAGTTATCGCCGACGTGATCGACCTCGCACTGGCGAGGAAGGCCGTGGCTGCAGGGGTGGACGGGCTTGCCTGCGTCAGCACCGGCGCCGGTGGCCACACCGGCCACCTGTCCCCGTTTTCGTTTGTCTCCTCAGTCCGCCGCTTCTTCGACGGACTGGTCGTGGTCGGTGGTGGGATCGCCGACGGCTACGCATTGGCGGGGGCGGTCGCGGCCGGCGCCGACCTCGCCTACGTGGGCACCCGGTTCCTCGCGACCCGGGAGAGCCTCGCTGTCCCCTCGTACAAGCAGATGGTCGTCGACCTCGGCATCGACGACATTCAGGTCTCGGCGGCCGTCACCGGCACCCCGGCTTCGTGGCTCGCCCCCAGTCTGCACGCGGCGGGATACAGCGACGGGGATACGGCACCGCCTCGCAACTACGACGCGAGCGATGACCCTGCGAAGCGCTGGAAGGACATCTGGGCCGCCGGTCAGGGCCTGGACTCGATCGACGCGGTCTGCTCGGTCGACGAGGTGGTCGATCAGATGCAGATGCAATATCTGTCCGCAATCGAGCGTCTGCAGCGATCGACGCCGACCGCGGCGGCGGCCGTGAGATAGCGTCTTATTCGTCAACACGGGCGTCGCGCAAGGAGATCACATGCGGTACTGCGTATACGGCTTGGGCGCCGTCGGTGGGTTCATCGCCGCACGCCTGGCGCGCTCCGGTGCCGACGTGTGCGGAGTGGCACGAGGTGCGACGCTGCAGGCAATTCACGAACGCGGGATCGAAGTGCGGGACGAGTGCGACGTTGCGCGGGCAACGCTGCCGGTGGCCGAGCGGCTCGCCGATCTCGACGGTGTGGACTGCGTCATCCTCGCCGTCAAGGCCACCGCCTTGCCAGCGCTGCTGAACGATCTCCGTAATGGCCTCGCCGGCGACGCCGTCGTGCTGACCGCTATGAACGGGGTCCCCTGGTGGTTCACCGACGGGTTCACCGGGCCGTTGAACGGCGTCGCGCTCGACTCGGTCGACCCCAGTGGGGTGTTGGCGGCGGCAGTGCCTGCGCACCGTGTCATCGGTTCTGCGGTCCACCTGACCTGCTCGACGCCCGAGCCAGGCGTCGTTGCAGTCGGATCCGGCACCAAGTTGGTCATCGGACCCGCGACGTCGGCCGCGCCTCTCGACGAGGCGACCAGGACCGCCGCCGAGGACCTGGTGGTGGCAGGATTCGATGTCGACGTCACCGATGCCATCCACCAGGAGGTGTGGTTCAAGCTGTGGGGCAATCTATCGTTCAACCCGGTCTCGATGCTGACGCGCGCCGACGCGCAACAGATCCTGAGCGATGCACTGTTGCATGACTTCGTGGCCCGATGCGTGGGCGAAGCCAAGACGATCGGTAGCGCGCTGGGCTTCACCACGACGTCCAGCACTGAGGAGCGCCTGCAGATTGCAAGGGATCTCGGGCCGTTCCGGCCATCGATGCTGCAGGATGCCGAGGCCGGCAAGCAGGTCGAGCTGGACGCCCTGCTCGGCTCGGTGCAGGAGATCGGCACTCTGTTGGGCGTCGGCACCCCGGCAATCGACACGCTGCTCGGGTTGAGCCGGGTGCACGCCCGCGCGCACGGCCTCTATCCAGCTTGACGGACACCGACGGTAGCCGCCGCGCGACTCAGGTCCGGTCGACGCTGACCTTGCCGCGCTGCCATACCTGCCGTATGCGGCCTGGCAACGTCGCGACGTCGCTCACGTCCCCGTCGACCACCACGAGGTCCGCAACCTGCCCTGGCGCGATCCGGCCCACGGTCTCGTCCACCCGGCACAGCTGCGCTGCCCGGCCGGTCCCAGCGGCCAGGGCCTGCGTCGGGGTCATCCCGCACTCCTGCATCAGGACCAGTTCCTCCAGGTTGCGACCGTGCGGGCCGACGCCGCTGTCGGTGCCGAGCGCGATGTTGACGCCCGCCTCGACCGCCCGGCGCACCGAGTCCCGGTGGATCTCGGAGACCGCACGAGCCTTCTCCACCACCACCGGTGGCAGGTTCGCCCCGGCCGCCGCAGCCTCCAGCACCGCACGCGGCGCGACCAGCGTCGGCACCAGCCAGGTTCCGCGCTCGAGCATCATGCTGATGGTCTCGTCGTCCAGGAAGATGCCGTGCTCGATGGAGCGCACCCCGGCGCGCACCGCATTCTTGATGCCCTCGGTGCCCTGAGCGTGTGCCATCACATCCCGGCCGACGGCCGCCGCCTCCTGCACCGCGACCTCGATCTCGGCCGGGGTGAACTGGGTGTGCGTCGGCTCATCGCGCGGCGACAGCACTCCCCCCGTCGTGCAGATCTTGATCACGTCGGCCCCCGCCCGCAGCATGCTGCGCACCACCTTGCGCATCTCGTCGGGCCCGTCCGCGATCCCCGCCGGCCGACCCGGATGCGGCAGGCTCAGCGGCAGGTCATGACCGGAAGCGAACCACCCGTCGGTGTGTCCTCCGGTCTGTCCGATGATGTTGATCGCCAGCAGGACCCGCGGCCCGGGCATGAGATCGTCGGCGACTGCCTGCTGGATGCCGAGGTCAGACCCGCCAGCGTCTCGCACCGTGGTGACCCCGGTCGCCAGCGTGGCCTGCAGGTTCCGCGCGGCCTCGTAGAACTGGTAGGAGAACGGTTTGGTCACGCGCTCCATCAGGTCCATCCCGGACGCGGTCAGGTGCACATGACAGTCGAAGAAACCCGGCAGCACGGTCGCGCCCGAGACGTCCACGACCGTGTCCGCATCCAGGCCGGTGCCGACCTCGACGATCACCCCGTCCTCGACCAGCACGTCGGCGACGCCCGGATCCGACCCAGTGCCGTCAAACACCCAGCCTCCGCTGAGCAGGACCCGAACACGGGACTGCGACGTTGTCATACAAGCTCCATCTCTACTTGGTTCAGTTCGAGGCTTCTGAGACCGCGGTGCCGACAACAGTTGCTGGCACGGGGATTTTCTATCACTTCCCCAGACCACTGACTCACGACCACTCGGCCATTTACTGTTTGGGAAAGTGCCTTCCCCCAACGACGCTTCCAAACACCTCAATTTCCCGAAGTGCTGGTGCTTCTTTGTCCCAGGGGTCATCCCCCAAGATAGCGAAGTCCGCATACTTTCCCGCCTCGAGCGAGCCAATCTCGTGATCCATCTTCAGGGTGTAGGCGGCTCCAAGCGTCATCGCGTGCAATGCTTGATGCACGCTAATTCGCTCGTACTCACCGAGTATCTGTCCACTCGAGGTCCGCCGATCCGCGGCGTAAGACGCAGTCGCCAGCGGGTCCAGGGGGGTCACCGGAGTATCGCAGTGGAGCGTAGTCGGCACCCCACAACGCAGGGCAGTCGCTGCGGCATTCATCCTGGACGCCCGATCCGGGCCTAGAATCAGGTCGCGGTGCTGATCGCCCCAATACCATGTGTGGTTGCTAAAAATATTTGCGCACATCCCCAATTCCGCCATTCGACGATATTGCGCCGCTGTGGTCAGCTGAGAGTGTGTCACCGTGTGTCGGTGATTCCATCGCGGGTGCCGCTCCAACGCGGCCTCAATGGTGTCGAGGAACAGTTCAGTGGCCTCATCTCCATTGCAGTGCACATGCACTGTCAGCCCGGCATCGTGAAAGAGCCCAACCGACTGGGCAAAGGTCTCGGGCGGGATGATCCAGATTCCCTTGCGGGCATCGGGAAGATAGCCTGGCTCCTGCAGTCGGGCAGTAAAACCTTGAATTGACCCATCCAGGACTAATTTGACGTGCCCGAATCTAAGTTTGTCGCTACTGCTTCTCCGCAACTCCAGAATCTTCTTCACCACCGCCGTGGGAGACGTCGATTCCTCAGGGCTGGCTCCCCGATAGAAGACTGAGATTCGCGCCGGGAAGTCCGGGTCGTCGACCGCCGCACGATACACGCGCACCATGTCGTCATTCATTAGGACCGTACTGCCAAGGTCGGTGAGAGTGGTTACTCCGTGGTTACGAGCATCGGCTCCGAACCGCCAGGCAGCCGCTGCTTCGAAGCTCAGCACTCGTGCAGTTGGGACACTTCTCACGAGTGACATTGCCGCTGGCTCTTGCAACTCACCTGTGGGCTCTCCCGAGGCATCCTTCACGACGCCCTCGACGGTCGTGGCACGAGTAATTCCCTCGTTGGCAAGCACTTTCGAGTTCACCGTAAGGAGGTGCCCACTCTGATGAGTGACTACAATTGCCCTATCTCGCGAGGCGACGTCGAGGTCGTGTCTGTCAAGGCGTTCCCCCGGAAAGAAGATCGGATCGAGCCCCCAGGCAAGCAAGGTTTCGTCGGGCGAAGAAAGGTTCGATGCGGCTTCACGAAGCCGATCCACGACGGCCCCCGTCGTCGTGCAGCCCTCCCAGACGTGGCCATCCGGATCGGTCCGATCGTAATAGCCAACGTACACATAGTCCCACATTCCGCCGGACATAACATGCGTATGCGCTTCGACGAAGCCCGGTAGGATCACCTTGTCCTGGTACCGGGTATCGATAGAGAACTCCCCATACGCTGCCAACTCATCGAGTGATCCCACGGCCCGGATTCGGTCGCCCCGAACGGCAATCGCCCTAGCAGTTGGCCGAGATGGGTCCATGGTGCGGACCTGCCGGGCTGGATAAACGATCAAATCATCTGCAGACATGGCTTTCCCCTTCAAGTGGACGGTACCTAAAGCGTCATGGGTCTAGTGGATGGTGATCCAGATGGTCTTGGTCTCGGTGTACTGCTCAAGTGCTTCCAGTCCGTTGTCGCGCCCGCCGAAGCCGGACTGCCGGTAGCCGCCGAACGGGGTGGTGATGTCGCCCTCGCTGTAGCCGTTGACGGCGACAGTGCCGGCGCGGATACTGCGGGCCGTGCGTAGTGCTGTGTCGATGTTCCTAGACCAGACAGTTGCGGCCAGTCCGTATGAGGTGTCATTCGCGAGGAGCGTGGCATCGTCCTCGTCGTCGAAGGACAGGACCGATACCACCGGGCCGAAGATCTCCTCACGGGCCACCGACATCTCCGGACGAACATCGGCTAGTACCGTGGCACCGACGAACCATCCACCGCTGTCGGTCAAGAGACGCTTGCCGCCCGTGACTAGCGTGGCGCCGTCGTCCTGGGCTTGCTGGACGTAGTCGAGCACCCGCTCCAACGCGGACGATTCGATCAATGGCCCGATCACGGTGGCATGGTCTGTCGGTTCGCCGACTGTCCGTCGTTCGGCTTCCGCTTTGAGCGCCTCCACGAGCTCCGCCTTGATCGAGGAGTGCACCAGGATCCGCGACCCAGCGCTGCAGTTTTGTCCAGCGGCCCAGAACGCGGCGTCAGCGAGATCGGCGGCGACGGCGCCCAGGTTGTCTCTGCAGTCGGCCATGACGATCTGCGGGCTCTTGCCGCCGAGTTCGAGCACGATGCGCTTCAAGTTGCTGTCGGCCGAATACCGGAGAAATTCCCGACCAACCTCGGTTGACCCGGTGAAGGTGATCATGTCCACGTCCGGGTGGAGTCCAAGAGCTTTTCCGGCAACGTGCCCCAGCCCGGGGACCACATTGAACACGCCCCGTGGGATGCCGGCTTCGGTCGCAAGCTCGGCAAGTCGCAGCGTGGTCAGTGAAGCGAGCTCTGGTGGCTTGATGACAACCGAGTTTCCCGTGGCAAGCGCGGGGCCGATCTTCCAGGCGAGCATCGCCATTGGGAAGTTCCACGGAAGCACCCCGCCAACGACTCCGACGGGTTCGCGGACGATCAGGCCCACGTGGTCGTTGTCGGAAGGAGAGGTCTTGCCAAACACTTTGTCAATGGCCTCGGCGTACCAGCGGATGGTGGTCAAGACGTCGGGCAGGTCGGCATCACGGACGTCACAGGTCGGTCTTCCTGCGTCGATCGACTCGGTCAGGGTCAGTTCATCACCGTGGGTCTCAATCAGTTCCGCGAACTTCAGCAGCGACGCTTTTCGGACCGTAGGCGCGGCCCTGCTCCAGTCGCCACGCTCGAATGCCGCTCGAGCCGACCGGACAGCACGGTCGACGTCGACCTCCGTGCATGCGGAGATCTGGGCGATGACTTGGCCGGTGGCCGGCTCGAGGCTGTCGAAGGTGGCGCCGTGGGACGCGTCAGCGAATTGACCGTCGATGAATGCCTGGGTGCGGATGGTGTCCGGCAATCCCGGGTGGGTCGTGGTCATACGAAAGTGCCTCCAAAGGGTGGTGCTGGGACAGTGCACCCGCGGTGTCGGGACTGGCGTCAGTGCCAGTCACGTTGGTGGTTGGCATGCGTCGTCAGGTACGCGCCGGGCGCGAACTTCGCGTCGTAGAACTGGGTGTCCAGGTGCTGCGCTTGCAAGTAGTTCATGATCTGCACGGTGGGCACAGTTCCGGGGAACTTTCCGAAAGTCTCATCGATGTATGTCGCTTCCAGAGTGAGCAGTTCGATGAACTTGTTGTCGTACGGTGCGGCGCTTGCCCGGACTGCGGCGCTCTCCGTCCATGGTCCTGGGGTGTCGGGATGGAACGGACCTCCCGGCCCGAACTTCCGGTCGACAAAGCCGAGAACGGCCGCGGCGACGTCGGGGAAGTGTGGTCGGGAGAAGGTCTCGAACACCCCCGGCAGTCCTGTCGGGTTGGGCATCGCCCACCGATCATCGTGTTGCACCGAGAATCCAAGCCCTGGCACTCCTTCGGCCCCGGAGGCACCGAGGATCGAGAGCCGGTCGATTCCGTCGAAGGACCACCCTCCCAGGCCCATTGCACCAAGCAGCAGGTGTCCGTTGTAGGTGGCCGTCATCAGTTCGGCGGAGGCCTCCGCGAGTGTGTACTGCTCGACGAATGTCAGCGACATCGGGGTGTCGAAGTGTCGAAGATGGCTGAACTGCTGGATGCCGGGAATCGCTCGACCGTGGACGTCGTCGTAGATGACGTAACCGTTCTGTGCGAAGAACGCGAGATTTGCCAGCAGGTGCTGGGCGAGGTCTGCTACGGGGATGACCAGCAAGCTCCCGGGCGCGTTGGCAATCCAGGTGTTATGGCCTTCGAGGAATGGCTCCTCCCGTGGCAGGTATACCCGGTCGTCGGACAGCTTCTGGTACCGAGTGGTTGTCGCGGCGAGCCACTCGTCGAGATCTACTTCACCGTCTACGACCGGAACATTCGGTGCCGCATCTCTGGTGGGTAGGTAGTAGACGCCCGAGTCGTCCGTGAAGAAGAACTGCGAGGTATGGAATCCGGCTGCTGAGGGGAACGTGCGCCCGCTTGCCGACCCGCTGTAGTTTGGAAACGCGGGTGCGTAGCCCGGGTGGTGGACGATGCCGTGGTGCCAGCCGGTGACACCCGTGACGGTTGACAGGATCAGCGCACGCTCCAGGTCACTGAGCGGCTGCGGGTCTTGGGGGCTCTTCCAGGCGAGGGGGCCCGCGGGGATCTCTCCGCCCACCGGGAACCGGCGAGACCGGCGGCCATAGATTCCTGCCAGCAGCGGGAAGCTTGCCACACTCTCCAGTGCCGTTCGTTCTTGTGGGCTGATCTTCAGGTGGCTGGCCACGTCGGGCGCTTCG
This sequence comes from Leekyejoonella antrihumi, assembly GCF_007845645.1. Taxonomy (GTDB): domain Bacteria; phylum Actinomycetota; class Actinomycetes; order Actinomycetales; family Dermatophilaceae; genus Leekyejoonella; species Leekyejoonella antrihumi. The sequence continues at coordinate 12,691 of NZ_VCQV01000002.1, read as the reverse complement.
CCGCTCATTCGATGACTCCGTCCAGATGTGTTGGGTTTGCTGTGCGAGATGGACGCTGGGCTGAGCCGGATTCGTTCACTGCGGCTCCGCCGGTGTGGCGCTGTCGTAGAGTTTCATTGCCAGCGCACTGTGCGCTCCTGCCCCCCCGGCTCGCAGCGCTGCGGCAAGGAGCGCCGCCTCGGCAAGCTCATCTCGGGACACGCCTGCTCGCTTCGCGGCACCGACGTGTTCCTCGATGCAGTAAACGCATTGCGTCACGTGGGCGCAGGCAATCGCGATGAGCTCCCTGTACTTCAACGGGATCGCACCGTCCTCGATACCAACCACCTGATCGAGCTGCATCCATGCGGCGAACTCTCGCGGTGCCGACTTGCGCACCTCGCTCAGGAGGTCCATATCGGTTGGGTCGTGGTAGTGGCTGCTCATGGTTCTCCTCAGGTCAGGGCGCGATTGCGTGCGACGGCTGGCGGTGGTGATGTCGGACGGACGCGGACAGCGCCCTGCGAGATGGCCCGGCTGCCATCCTCGGTCAGAAGTTCAAACCAGACTGTCCCGTGCGGGCGGTCATCGAAGACCTCGATCCGCGTGGTCGAGGGGCACATCACCATGGCACGCAGGCTTGCCTGGAACCCCGCCACGGCCGTCGGGTCGCCGCCCAGCTCGTGGTTGACGATGTCGCTCAGCGCGTAGGCGATGGTGCCAGTGCCGTGGAGAATCAGCCCGGGAAGTCCAGCCCGTGTCGCGACCTCGATATCGGTGTGGATGATCCCGTAGTCCCGTGCGCACTCGGAAAACACATACGGTGCAAGGGGTCCGATCTGAATCGTGCCGGATCTGGATGAACGATCAGCTGCAGCGGGTCTCTGCGAAACCGGGGCATCCGGGACGAGCGTGTCCCCGTTCAGTGGAACCCCCCGGAAGACTGTGGCGGTGTGGGAGATCGCCACGACCTCGTCGCGGACGTCGGTGGTTACGGTCTTCAGCGTGAGGCGGGCACCGGACCGACGTCGTTCTACTCCCACAACCGAGGTTATGGAGCTGAGCACGTCACCGGAGCGGACTTCGCGGCTGAGAGCGGTGTGGTTATAGCTGTGCACCCCCTGCAACCGCTCGATCGCCGTCAGTTCGCCCAGTACCTCGTGGAGGTTGGAGATCGCTTCCCACTCCAGGTGCGAGATGTAGGCCGGGTGACCCGGCAGGACAGTGTCGCCGCGGTTGTCGTAGTAGTGCGGCGTCAGGTCGCCGACGGCCGCCGCATAGTTCATCAGCCAACGGTCCTCGACGTGCTCGGACGCAGGCGCGCCGGTGCGCCCGATCATTTCTGTTGTAATGGGCACAGGGTCACCTCCGCGACTCTTCGACTTCGATGGTTCGGCCAAGGATCTCTCGCAGGATCCAGTCACGATCCCCGTTCAGGCTGGGCGCTTTTCCGTGTGCTCGACCACACCAGTTGTCGATCTTGATCGGATTGCCGACCGTCGTGATGCTGACCCCATCCCCCGACACCTCCAGCTCCATTTCGCGAGAACGGGCCTGACTCGATGCCAGCGCCTCACCCGGGTTTCGGATTACCGCCGCCGGTACCCGATATTCTGAGAGCCGGTCTACCGCCTCGTCCCTTGTCTGTCTGCTCAGCCATTGTTCGAGCGGTTCCCGGATTACCTCGTCAAAGCGTTTGACTCGCTCCGGCCCGGTGCCTAGCCCGGCACGTTGCGCTATTTCAGGGGACCCGATCGCCTCACAGAATCCTTCCCACTGGGGTGGTGTGGTCACGTCGATGCAGATGTAGCCGTCTCGGACCGGGAAGACTCCGTAGGGGGCGTAGAACGGGTGCGCGGATGGGTCCCAGTCCTTTCCGTAGAGGAGCGCGTAGGTGCTCCTGATCTCGTTGAGTGAGAGCATCGAGTCGTACATCGCGATGTCGACCCGACCTCCCTCGCCGGTCATCGCCTTTCGGTAGAGCGCCATCAGCAGGCCGCTCAGCGCGTGCAACGCGGGAAACATGTCGCCGACCGGGGGTCCGACTGGCGCCGGGATCGCGTTCGCGTCCTTCTGATAGAAGACGCCGGCCTCGTACTCGGCCACGATGTTGTAGGCCGGTCGATGTTTCATTGGTGATTGGCTGTGCCCGAACCCGCTGACAGAGCAATAGATCAAGGATGGATTGATCTCATACAGATGCTCCTGCGGGAAGCCGAGCCGTTCGAGCACACCCGCCGCGAAGTTCTCGACCAGGACGTCGGCCTTCCGCACCAGCGCTGCCAGTTCCTCTCGACCGGACGCCGTCTTGAGGTCAAGAACGATGCTCTTTTTGCCTCGGTTCATCCGGATAAAGTAGGCACTGACACTTTCTCCCGATGGCCCCGGCACGAATGGTTCGAGTCCTCGGGTGTCGTCCCCGGCAGGTGGTTCGACCTTGATGATCGTCGCTCCGGCATCCGCCATCAGCATCGTGCAGTACGGCCCGGCAATGTAACGGGACAGGTCCAAGACGACGACACCCTCCAACGGGGGAGTCTGCGATGTCCAGGCGGTGTGTGGGGGCATGTTCGGAAGGTTCCTATCTCTCGTGTTCGCAACCTTTTGACAGGCGGCGCGCATCAGTTGACCCCGTGCGTGAGTCGATGCATCAGCATCGGTTGTCAGATTCGCGTGGTCCGCCAAAGCGGTCGGTGGGATCGAACCCGAACACGCCGCCTACAGCGGTGGCCAGCACCTCCACGTCTTCGAGACGCTCGGGCGCAATGACAGTTGGATCATCGTCCAGGACCACGAAGTCAGCTAGTTTCCCGCGCTCGAGCGTTCCAAGGCTCCCCTCCTGGAACGTCGCATAGGCCGATCCCCAGGTGTAGGCCCGGATGGCCTCCTCGACGCTGACCGCCTCCTGCGGGTTAAAACTGGCACCGGAGTCCGTGCGCCGGTTGACCATGTCGTGGATCCCCCGCATCGGCCTGCCGTCTGAGCAGGGGCGATCCGAACTTCCAGGAAGCGTGATCCCCCGGTCTAGGAACGACTTCGCTCGATAGACATTTGGCAGTTGTTCCGCCGAGAGCAGGTCCAGCATCCCATCACCGACAAGCCCCACAAAGCGCCCTTGCGGCGATGGAACCACGCCGAGCTCGGCGATCCGTTCAAGGGCTTCCACGGTGGCGATTGAACAGTGCTCGATGCGATGGCGATGGTCCCGCCGAGGCTGGATGGCCAGGGCTTCCTCGAAGCAGTCCAGTACGAAGTCGATCGCGCTGTCCCCTTGCGCATGGACCGCGAGTTGCCATCCTGCGCAGTGCGCTTCGATCATCCGAGTCCGCAGCCACTGCTGGTCCTGCTGGATCCGTGCCGACTCGTGGACCCCTTCGGGGTAGCCCGCCTTCAGCGCCGCGGTCCGGCCCAGCACCGAACCGTCGGTAAAGAGCTTGACCGGACCGATCCGCAACCATTCGTCACCGAATCCTGTTCTCATGCCGAGGTCCAGCGAACTGGACGGTGTTCCCGAATCGGGCAGGTCGAGCCGGTGCAGCACTTCTCCCGCCGGCATCAGGGTGGTCCGGACACGCAACAACCCCTGCTCCCGCGCCTGCTGATACGCCTGCGCCTCGGCCGCAGAACGGCCAACGAGCCCAGACCCGATACCAGCCTCTTGCACACTGGTAATGCCTTCGCTGAGGTACTGCTGATGGGCGCGACCGACGGCCGCGGTGATCTGATCGGTCGTATATGGGCGAGCCTGGGTCAGGACGAGTGCGTGGGCCTCCTCCTCCAGCAACCCGGTGAAACGCCCAGTTGAGTCGCGTCCAGGCTGGGCGCGCTCGGGTAGCTGACTCAGGTCCAACATGGACAATGCCGAACTGTTGACCACTGAGGCGTGGCCGGACGATGCGATCAGCCACACCGGGTGCTCGGGAGCCACCTCGTCCAGCATGGCGAGCGTCGGTGTTGCTCCGCCCATTCGACGGGGGTGGTGGCCGCTACCGATGATCCATTGCCCTTTGGGCGTGGACCGTGCCCGTTGCGCAACTCTGTCATAGACCACTTCCACGGAAGTGACCTCTGGCTCGTCCAGGCGTAGTTCGACCAAGGACAAGCCGTACCACGCGGTGTGACAGTGCGCGTCATGGAAGCCGGGCACGACGGTCGAACCACCGGCGTCTCTTTCGACCACACCTGAAAGTTCCTCTCCCGAGGCCTGGGCCAGAGCCACGATTCGGCCGTTGTGCACTGCCATCGCATGCGCGCGCGGCCGGGCGGGGTCGCCGGTCAGGATGTTCGCGTTCTTGAGCACAAGGTCGAATCGCATGGACTGTCTCCTGGAGCAGGGTCGGTTGGGATTGGAGTCAAGCGGCGAGACACGGGTCTCCCGGTCTCGTGGAGGCGGTCGTGTCACCCAACTTGCCGGCGCTGTCGGGTATTCAGCCGCGCCTCCGCAATGTCCGCCACTGCACGGCTGGCAAGCAACTGCTTGTCGACCTTGCCAATCGGAAGGCGCGGTAGATCCGGGAGAGCGATAAAGGCCTTGGGCACCTTGTAGTTGGCAAGTCGAGAGCGACACCAATCCGCCAACTCGTCCAGTGCCTCGAGACTGGCCTCGCAGTATGCGACGCCGACCTCGCCATACAAGGGGTCTGAGACTGGTACGACGACGGCCATACGCACCGGAGGGAAGGACTCCAGCACGAGTTCTACCTCACGTGGGTACACGTTGTAACCACCCGACTTGTACATCTCCTTGCGACGGCCAACAAGCCTCAAGTTCCCATCCGCTTGGAGAACCCCAAGGTCCCCCGTTCGGAAGAAGCCGTCGCTGTCGAAGGCTGCATCGGTCGCCGCCGGGTCATCAAAGTACTCAAGAAGAAGTCCTGGGTGGCGGACCAGAATCTCCCCCGGCGTGCCCGCCGGGACCAGCCCGCCACGGCTGTCCACATACTTGATCTCGACCTGTTCGATCGGCCGCCCGACGGTGGTGGTGACCGTCGTGGAATTCGCATCCGCGTCCGTGTAGGTAATGGAACCGGTGACCTCTGTCATGCCGTACGTCGATCCAAGTCGAATTCCCCGCAACCGATAGGCCTCCGCCACCGTTTCAGGCAATGGGCCACCACCCCAGAAGGACGCCTGCACACTGGACAGGTCGGTCGTCGCCCAACAGGGGTGCTCTACCAGCAGCTTCAAGGTTGTGGGCACCTGCATGATGGCGGTGACGCGGTGGGTGGATATCGCCATGAGCATCTGCTTCGGGTCGAACCTCTCCTGGAAGACGATCGAACCGCCACAAATCAGTGGCGTACAGCACAGATCCCCCACCCCTGCAATGTGGTTGATCGGCAGGTTGGCGATGACTCGCGGCGTGTCCAGAAGTTGGTGGGCTGCCTGAATGGCGAAACTCGACGTGATCCCCGAGTCGCTGAGGACCGCGCCCTTTGGCGCGCCAGTACTGCCCGAGGTGAAGACAATGAGTGCCGGGCTGCCTGGGTCCACGGAATCGCGGCGTCTACGCAGCTCAGCGTCCTCTACCCGGGAGGCACCTCGACCGCGCAGTCCGTCCGCTGGGCTGTGTACGGCATCGAACATGACAGGCGCTGCAACCCCGCACTGGGCGGTGACTCGGGTCAGTTCCCCCCGGTAGGTTCGACCTTCAACCTCCGTGAGGCCGAAGACCAGCGCTGGCCGACTGACGGTGATCACATGCGCCAGCTCACGTTCCTGATATCTGGGGTTCAGCCCCACCCACACGCCTCCAACGGAGACCGTCGCAAGGAAACTGACCCAGAACTCCGGACGAGGGGTGGACAAGAACGCGACCCGATCACCGGGCCGAATACCGGCGCCCACGAGCGTGGCCGCCAACTCGTCGACCTGGTCACGCAGCTCCCGGTAGGTGATCGTCTGGTCCCCGAAGATGCACGCGACCGCATCCGGGGTGCTCGTGGCCCAATGGTCCATGTAGTCAACGATTCGCCGGCGACCGATCGCCGACGTTCCCAGCCCCGTCACGCGTTTCCCCCGTCATACCAGAGGCTGAGCCACTCGGCCACCATTGCGGGCTTGACCTGGCCCTCGACGTCCAAAACATTGTCGGTGGTGACCAGCGCGCCGTCGCCTCGAGGAACCACGGCCGTAATCGTCGAGCGGAGTCGGAGCCGCTGGCCCAGCATCACCGGCGCAGTAAAGCGCACCTTGTTCAAGCCGTAGTTGAAGCCCCACTGCTGCTCCGAGAACCGTGGTGCATGCTTGAACTTGAAATAGAGCAGCAGGCTCAGCAGCAAGAACCCGTCGACTAAATCGCCGCCCAACGGGTTGTTGTGGCTTGTGGTCAAGTCGACGTGTTCGGGGTCAAGGTAGGTCGACCAAGCGAACTTCTCCAGGTGTTCACGGTCGATCTCCAACCAATCAGACGTAAAGTACGTGTCGCCGACACGGGGCGCCAGCGAGGCCAATAGGGCATCAGTCGTGGACATAGACCAGCTCTTCCTAGAAGGAGACGAAAGTAGAGGCGGGCAAAGCCCGTGAGTTTCTTGCGAATTACCCCTGACACGAGCCCTGGGGTACGACACTCCTCACTCACCAGAGCGGCGGCATCCGTTACGACATCCTTGCCAAGACGGCGCGTGCCACGTTCGTCCATATAAGTTATTGCTTGCTTTTGTTAAAGTAACACCGTACCGTCATGTGGTCAACAGTCTGAAGGGAAATAGTGATGGCCGGATCCTCTTCGCCCGGAGCCAAACACGCGAAAACTGCGCGGGAGGGGGATTACCGGCGGCACCCTGTCCAAACGAGAGGGCAACGATCGGTGCGCAAGATCCTCGACGCAACCTTGGAGATCATCGTGGAGGACGGGCTCCCCGGCTTGAACACCAACCGTGTCGCCAAGCGCGCCGGTGTCAACGTGGCAACCGTCTACTCCTACTTCCCGGACAAGATCTCGATCCTGCGGCAACTGGCTAAAGAGTTCGAGGAAAAGCGTGGAGACTACGTCGCCGACCACGCACGCCTGCTGCCGACCACACCCGACTGGAAGCATTGGTTCGATGAGGTCATCGACCGACTGGTTCTGTTCCGTCTCGAAGAACCTGGGGCGGTCGAACTTCGTCGGGCCGTCATGAGCTCTCCCGACTTGAAGTACCTGGACGACGACTCCACCGATCGGGCCGTCGAGTCGAACCTGCCCGGACTGATGGCGCACGGCAGGGCGCTGCGCGAGCGCCAGGCTCGCGTGATCTCGCGCGTGGTGGCGGTGACCATCACCGCCATGATCGACAGCGCTTTCATGGTGGACCCGTACGCCGAGGAACAGATCGGCGAGCTCAAGAGCATGATCGGCAGCTACCTGGCGCTCCACCTGGATTGAGCCACGGTGCCGACGCCGAGCCCGTAAACGTCAGTCCGGCCGACGCGAGTCGGCTGGGTGCATCGATTCCCGTACCGCGCTGATCTGGTCGGGTGTCAGCCCTGCCAGCTCTCGGAGCACCTCATCAGTATGCTGGCCGAGGCGGGGCACGACTGCGAAGTGTGGACTCGTCATGTCGTCGATCCGGATCGGGCTGGCAGGCACCTGCATACGGGCCTTACGGCTTTCGCCGACCTCGATGACCATCTCTCTTTCCTGCGCCTGCCGGGAAGCCAGTACTTCACCCGGTTGCCGAACAACGGCCGAAGGGACCCCCGAGGAGCTCAGCAGCGTTGCCACGTCCTCGGACCTACGAACCGCGAGCCAGGTGAGCAGCGGAGCAGCCAGCAGCGTGTTGTAGTTGACGGATCGCCGCGGCCCCGTGGCCAATTGAGGCATCGCAGACAAGTCCGGTCGGCCAATGACTTGGCACAGCGTCTCCCATTGCCGGTCAGTCACAACATCGATACAGACGAAGCCGTCCCCACTGGGGAAGACGCCGCTGGGGCAGTAGTAGTCGGGCGAATCATCCGGCTCGGCATCATCGAGCCACGTGGCGTTGCTGATAGCGGCCTCGTTCAACGACAGCATCGCGTCGAACATGGCGATATCGACTCGGCCACCGAACCCAGTGACCGAGCGGCGATATAGAGCCATCAGGATCCCGCTGAGCGCGTGTGACCCTGGAAAGAGGTCCCCGACATATGGGCCGAGGGATCGTGGAGCATTGCCAGGATCGGGCCTGCTGAAGACACCAGCCTCATACTCCGCGATGAGATTGAAGGCCGGCCGGGCACGTCGCCCGGAAGCGCTGTGTCCAAACCCCGTGATCGTGCAGTAGACCAGTCGCGAGTTGAGGCGATCGAGCGTCGCCGTGTCGAAGCCGAGGTCGGCAAGCACTCCATACCGAAAGTTCTCGACCAGAACATCGGCCTTGGTGATCAATCGCGTGAGGGCATCGCGGCCGGCCGGGCTCTTCAGATCGAGCACCACGCTCCGCTTGCCGCGGTTCATCCTCATGAAGGTGGCCCCGACAACGTGGCCATCACCCACTGGAAACACCGGTTGAGCCCGACGAGAAGCGTCGCCATCCGGCGGCTCGACCTTCACAACCGTCGCACCGGCATCGGCCATCAGCATGGTGCAATACGGGCCGGAGACAAACCTTGTCAGATCGAGTACGACGACACCAGCCAGAGGTGCTCGATCCTGAGTCATCGATTTTGGACGAGACATCATCGCTTTCCGAAGAGGCTCACAGTCGTGAGGTTCAAAGAGCTCAGTTATGGACGTCATCGGTACGCCCGGCTTTTCCAGGCTCGTTCGTGCCATTGATGCAGTGCACGGGCTCGCCGGCTATGCGGACTTCCAGCACCTCAATATCCTTGATCCCGAGGGGATCGATGGTAAGTGGGTTCTCTGCCAGAATGACGAAGTCGGCAAGTTTGCCGGGCTCGATCGACCCCCGGGTGTCGTCGATGAGGTTCTGCCATGCGGCGTCGATGGTGACGGCTCGGAGAGCCAGGTGTGGGGTGACTCGCTCCTCGGGGCCAAGCACCTGGCCACTTCGAGTGAGCCGATTCACCGCGCACCAGACGGCGTGTAGGGGATTCATCGGAACAACCGGCGAATCCAGATGGATGCTAAAACGGATGCCCCTTTCGATGGCCGATTTCAAGGGACTGATACGCCGCGCACGTTCCAGTCCAAGGAACGTGTCCCGGTGCTGGTCGCCCCAGTAGTAGACGTGCGACACAAAGAACGAGGGGCTGATGTGCAGATCGTTGAACCGGTCCAGCTGGTCATCTCGAACCGTTTGCGCATGTTCGATCCTCCAGCGGAAGCATGCCTGAGAGCCATCCGCGGCGGCAGCATACGCGAACAGCAAATCGTCGATAGCAGCGTCGCCGTTGGCGTGGATCGCGGAGCGTAAGCCAAGCCGGGCGAGATCGGATACGCGCTCGGTGAGGGTCTCACGCGACTCGATGGGAAATCCCCGCCAGCTGGGGTCGTAGCCTGAGTCGGCGGCGACTTTGAAATAGGGCTGTGACAGATAGCCGGTGTAGCCCTGTAGCGATCCATCGTGGACACTCTCTCCGTGCGCCCCCAAGGAGAGCCAGTCATCGCCTTCCCCCTCGAGATCGCCGGTCAGTTCGGTGACGGTCGGGTTCGACCACTGCATCATGATGACGCGCATCGCCAGGGTTCCTGCCCGTCGCCATCGGCGAAGATCTTCAAGTGCGGGGAGGTCACCACCAGCGATGATCGATGTGGTGACCCCTACCCCAAGGTATTCCCGCATCGCATGCGCTGCGGCCAGATCACGCTCACTGCCGGAGGGTGGTGGAATCTCCCTCTCGATGAGCCTCGCCGCGGCCTCTTGCAGCAACCCGGTGGGTTGACCGCTGACTGGGTCTTTATCGATGTACCCACCCGTTGGGTTTGCCGAATTTGCAGTGATACCAGCGACCTCCAATGACCGGCTATTACCCACTCCCATGTGCCCTGATGCGTGCCAGACCCAGACTGGCCGGTCGGGACTCACTCCATCCAGCTCCCACCGTGTCGGGTGACGAGTCTCGGTAAGCAGGGTCTGGTCATACCCACGACCCAGCACCCACCCATCGCTGTGTCCGGCCCATCGCCCCATCTCTTCAACGAGACTCGCGATATTTCGTACCAGCCCGTTGGGCGGGGCGGACAGGTCGGTCCATCGGATGCCCTGGAGTCCTGACCCCGGGAAGTGACTGTGAGCGTCGATGAAGCCCGGGAGTACAGTCGCGCCCTTCAGATCAACGATCCGGGTGCGCGGGCCTCCGGTTGCGAGTACCTCCTGATTTGAGCCCACCCCCGTCACTCTGCCGTCCAGGGTGGCGAACGCCTCGGCAGTGTCTGTCAGGCCGTTGCAGGCCTCGTCAAAACTCTCCGCCATGGTGATCACCTTGGCGTTCGTGTAGATGATCTCCGGTGCGGGCACGTTACTTCACATCCTTCTGCATGGGCACGCTGACGTCATCGGTCTGACAAATGTTCGCTGGTGGCGCAGGACTTCTCTCGCGCGCCCGGACCGACCTATCCGACTTCTTCTGCGCACCGACTTGCCGGCACATCGGTCAAGGTTGGCACCGCTCCTTGCTCGAAGGATGGTTCAGCGGACAAGAGAGCAATGGTGTAGGGCTCCTGCGGACGATCAAAGACGTCCTCAGTGCTCCCGATCTCGACGATCTTTCCCTCATTCATCACTGCGACGCGATCCGACATGTGGCGGACCACTGACAAGTCATGGGAGATGAACACATAGCTCAATTCGCGCTGCTGCTGCAGATCGAGAATAAGGTTGAGGATCTGCGCCTGGATGGAGACATCGAGCGCACTGGTTGGTTCATCCAGCACAACAAGATCCGGCTGAGTGCTGATCGCCCTCGCAATGCCGATCCGTTGGCGCTCTCCACCGGAGAAGGCGTCAGGCAGTTGACGCGCCGCCTCTGGCGTAATGCCCACCGAGTTTAGTACCTGCTCGGCCGCCGCTCTGGCCTCCCGACGAGACTGTCCGTCAGAAGCCACCAGGGGTTCCATCACCGAACGTAGCGCGCTCATGCGCGGATCCAGCGCGTCTCCGGGGTCCTGGAATACCATCTGGATGCGGCGCCGATGGCTGCGTAGTCGTCTGCCACGCAGCCGCGTGATGTCCTCACCATCGAAGAACACAGAGCCCTGGTCCGGATGGTGCAACGACAGCATGATCCGTGCGAGCGTGCTCTTTCCGCACCCGGACTCCCCCACAATGCCGAGCGTTTCACCCTTGCGGACAACAAGGGATACGTCGTCGACTGCGTGAACCGGCTCACCAAAGCGCGTGTGAAAACTCTTACGGACGCCACGAAGGCCCAGGATCTCGCTGTCGGTCATCGGCCGGCCCCCCCTGATCTAGGGCCGAGCAGCGGATCCAACTCGTCCGCGACCCAGCACCGGACGGCGCGCGTTCCGCCCGACGCGACAGAAAGTGTCTGGGGCAGTTCGCAACCCGCTCTCGCATGCGGGCACCGCGACTGGAATCGGCATCCCACCGTGGTGCGGTCACTTGCCACAATTCGACCCGGGATGGTCGTGAGCCTGGATCGCCGCACACCATCCGAGCGAGGAATGCACGTCACCAGTCCGGCCGTGTAAGGGTGGCGCGGAGAGCTGAGCAACTCGGACGGAGTGCCTTCTTCGACGATCTGACCCGCGTACATCACCACGATGCGGTCGCACACCTGGCTGACCACTCCGAGATCGTGGGAGACCAGGAGAACACCCAGCCCATGCTCCCGCCGCAGGTCGTCAAGGAGTCGAAGAATCTCCGCCTGGACCGTCACGTCAAGCGCAGTGGTGGGCTCGTCCGCGACCAGCAGAGGCGCCGATGCAGCCATGGCGATGGCGATCATGACTCGCTGTCGCATGCCACCGGAAAGCTGGTAGGGAAACTGATTCATGCGCAGCTCAGGTTTGCTGATCTGGACAGACCGAAGAGCCGCGAGAGCACGTTCCGTCGCTTCCCGCTTGTTCTCCACAAGTCCGTGAAGTAGCAGTACCTCGGCGATCTGCTTACCAATCCGCATACACGGGTTCAGCGCGGTCATGGGTTCCTGAAAGATGATCGACACATCGCGACCACGAACTGTTTCCCACGCCGCCTCAGACATCTCCTGGACATCTGAGCCCATGATCTCGAATCGAGCAGCAGATACGGCGGCGTCTGTGGGAAGCAGGTTCATCGCCGCCAGCGCAATACTTGACTTACCGCATCCGCTCTCACCGATAAGGCCGACCGTCTCGCCCGGCTTGACTTCCAGGTCGACTCCGCTGACAGCCTGCTGACCGGACCGGTAGCGAATGGATAGGTCTTTCATCACCAGGATGGAGTCACCGTCTGCGCCCGGCGTGACCCGAGCACTGATCGGGAGGGTCATTTGCTGACCCACGTGGTCTTCAGGGCAGTGCGGGCACTGTACTGATCGGCGGTATAGCCGTGCACGTTCTTGGACCAGATCTCCGTGCGCTGCGCCATGGCGTAGGGCACAACCGACAGGACATTCTGTGCAGCGAAGTCCTCGGCTGCCTTCAGCGCGGTTGCTTCTGCCGCCGGCGTCGGCGCTGCGTTGATCGCGTTCAGCAGATTGATGGACTTCTGCTTGTTGGCCCCAGGGGTCTGGACACGTAGCGTCTCGGCTGGGTCGGATTCCATTGTGATGTAGGGGATTTCCCTGCGCGTGTCCCGCGCTTTGATGCCTTGAACCTGGGATAATGAGTACATGAATCAGTTTG
>NZ_VCQV01000019.1 GCF_007845645.1 Leekyejoonella antrihumi | reverse complement strand
TCGCCGATGGTGCGATCGTCGACATCCATAGCGAGTGGACCGATGGCGTCGACCGGGTCGCGCCGAAGTTCCGGGTGGTCGGTTACCCGAGCGCCCGCGGCTGCGCCGCAGCCTACTTCCCCGCGGCTGCGCCGCAGCCTACTTCCCCGAGGCGAACGCTCTCGTCCCGCTGGACCACGTCGCGGAGGGCAGCAACACCCCGGTCTCCAAGTCAATCGTCATACGACTCGAGCCCGTGGTCGGCGACTGAACCGTGGCGTCGAATCGCCTGGTGCTCCTAGGGCACGTGATCTCTGGCTCGATGAGCGCTGACCGTCGTCGAAGCGGCTTGCCCGCAGAGAGATCCAGCTTTCAGCTCGCTCGAACACCCAAATCGAGAATCTATCTCAGAGCTCTTGACAGTGATCTAGATCACCTGCATTGTTGTCTATTGAGCATGAAGTTCCACAATGAGCAACACCACCCAGTAGCGCTGAGCCAACTGATGGGAACACGTTCCGTGGCAAGTCTCTACATTGACGGCGAGTGGCGCAGCGGTGTTTCGAGCCAGACTCGGCAGATCCGTTGCCCAGCCGATGGTTCGGTGGTCGCAGTCGTGGATGAGGCCGGCCCGCAGGACGCTGACCTGGCCATCGCTGCCGCGCGGCGGGCCTTCGACCACGGCCCGTGGCCCCGGCTCCCGGAGCGAGATCGCGGAGAAGTTCTCGCCCGGGTTGCCGACCTCGTGGTGGACCGGAGGGCCGAATTCGCTCGTGCCGAGGCGCTCGATACGGGCAAGCGGTTGGTTGAAGCCGAGTACGACATGGATGACGTCGTCAGTTGCCTGCGCTACTACGCCGGCATAGCCGGCGCGCACGGGGGTCGCGTCGTGGAGACCGGCCGCACCGATGCGATCAGCCGGGTGGTCTACGAACCGGTCGGCGCATGCGCGCTCATTACGCCGTGGAACTACCCGCTCTTGCAGGCGATCTGGAAGGTCGCGCCCGCGCTGGTGGCAGGCAACACGTTTGTGCTCAAGCCGAGCGAGCTCACTCCATCAACGGCAATGCTGCTGATGCAGGCACTCACCGACGCCGGGGTGCCATCCGGCGTCGGCAACTTGATTCTCGGTGCGGGTCCAGACACGGGAGCGATGCTCGCCGAGGACCCTCGAGTGGACCTGGTGTCCTTCACCGGAGGGCTGCACACCGGACGCGCTGTCATGGCGAGCGCCGCTGCCACGGTCAAGAAGGTCGCGCTTGAGCTGGGCGGGAAAAACCCCAATGTCGTGTTCGCCGACGCAGATTGGGACACCGCGATCGACATGGCCCTCACCGCGATCTTCCTCCACTCGGGGCAGGTCTGCTCAGCCGGATCGCGTCTCATCATCGAGGACTCGATCCACGACAGATTTGTCGGTGAGCTGGCCGCCCGCGCACAGAAGATTCGGCTGGGCGGCCCGTTCGATGCGCACGCCGAAGCCGGGCCGCTCATCTCCGCGGCTCACCGCGACAAGATCGAGGCGTATGTCGCCACCGGGATCGCCGAGGGTGCTCAGCTGCGTTGTGGGGGGACACGGCCCGACGATGCTGCGCTGCAGAGCGGATTTTACTATCTGCCAACAATTTTGGATGAGTGCGACACAAAGATGCAGGTCGTGCAGGAAGAGTCTTTCGGGCCCGTGCTGACCGTTGAACGGTTCCGCGACGAGGCCGACGCGGTCCGGATAGCCAACGACACGACTTACGGGCTGGCCGGCGCCGTCTTCACCAGCGACGCGGGTCGGGCTCAGCGGGTGGCGCTGGCGCTGAGGCACGGCACCATCTGGATCAACGACTACCACCCGTACGTCCCGCAGGCGGAGTGGGGCGGATTCAAGCAGAGCGGTGTCGGGAGAGAGCTGGGTGCCGCCGGACTGGATGAGTACCGCGAGGTCAAGCACATCTGGCAGAACGTCGATCCGTCGCCACAGCACTGGTTTTGCGCCGAGTACACACAGAAGGTGAGTGATCTATGAGCGGCAGTATGACTCCGCCCACTGCCCGGCTGGCGCCGGACGGGCGGGCAGGCGACTTGGAGGCGCCGGACGATGAAGGCCTGCTGCGGGTGCGCGACCTGTGGAAGGTCTTCGGCAAGCGGGCCGCCGAGATCCAGGGATCCCAGGATCTGCGCGCGCTGTCTCGGCGAGAGCTGATCGACCAGACCGGCTGTACGGCCGCTGTGCGCGATGTGTCGTTCGACGTAGCGGTCGGTGAGGTCTTTGTGATCATGGGCCTGTCCGGCTCGGGCAAGTCGACCCTCGTTCGCTGCCTGACGCGACTGATCGAACCGACGGGCGGATCCATCGAGTTCGACCAGAGCGACCTGCTACAGGTTGATCACAAGCAGCTGCGCGAGGTCCGTCGACGCCAGGTGTCAATGGTGTTTCAGCAGTTCGGGCTGCTCCCGCACCGCTCGGTGGTCTCCAACGTGGCGTATGGACTGGAGATTCGTGGGGCCGGCAAAGCAGAACGCGTGGCGCGGGCACACGAGATGATCGAGCTGGTCGGCCTGTCGGGGTATGAGAACTCGTTTCCGCACCAGCTCTCCGGCGGTATGCAGCAGCGGGTCGGTCTGGCCCGCGCCCTGGCGGTCGACCCCAAGATGATGCTCTTCGACGAGCCGTTCTCGGCGTTGGACCCACTGATCCGCCGCGACATGCAGGCAGAGGTCATTCGGCTGCACCACGAGATGGGCAAGACGATGGTATTCGTCACCCACGACCTGTCAGAGGCACTCAAGCTGGGCGACCGAATCCTGATCATGCGGGATGGCGAGGCGATTCAGCTGGGCACCGGCGACGAGTTGGTGGGCGCACCGGCCGACGACTACGTTCGGGACTTCGTCCGCGACGTGCCTCGGCAGGACGTTCTCACTTTGCGTTGGCTCGCCCAACCCGCGAAGCCGGGAGAGGACCTGGGTGGTCTCGCACTGTCCCAGCACACCTTGGTCAGGGACGCGATCAGGCCGGTGCTCGAGTCGAGTAGTCGGGTCCGGGTCATGGACAAGGACCGACTGGTCGGACTGGTCGGACGCGAGGAGATTCTCGCCATTCTGACCTCGGATCAAAAATGAAGTACCCCACGAAGTTCTCCGCTCGCACGCTCGTCCTCTGCTGGCCGGAGCCAGCGTGCCAGCGGGAGGTTCCCCCACCGATACTTCGCGGGGGCCCCGAATGAGCGCCGGCGCACTCGTGAGCGGATTGAGCGTCCGCAAGATTCGTTCTCGATGGGTCTGGCTGATCCTGGCGGCGGCCTGGCTGGCCTTGTACCTCGCCTTCCACGGCACGTCGACGCTGCCGCTCAGCGCTTCATCGACCACCTCGGTGCAGAACAATCTCAACTCGTTCAACAACAACATCTCCAATGGCCGCAACTCCAACCCGGTTTTCCTGTACGGCGTGAACTACGTGCAGGTCGGCATGACTCACTTCGTCTCCTTCTTGCAGTCCCTCATCTCCCAGCCCGGCTTCGGCAGGCCGGCTCCGCTGATCGGGTGGTTGGGGGTCATCGCGATTGTCGGCTTCGTGAGCTGGCTCACCGCGGGCTGGAAGTATGCCGTGCTCGGCGTCGTCGGGTTCTACATCCTGGGCCTGCAGGGCCTGTGGCAAGAGAGCATGGACACGCTGGCGCTGACGATCGCCGCGGTGCTGATTGCGGTGGTCATCGGCGTGCCGCTCGGCATTTGGATCGGGCTGCACGACCGCGCGCAACACATCGTGCTGCCGGTCCTGGGCTTTCTGCAGACCATGCCCAGCTTCGTCTATCTGGCTCCGCTGACCCTGCTGTTCCTGATCGGCAACGCGTCGGCGACCATCGCGACCCTGATCTTTGCGATCCCACCGGTGATCCGGTTGACCGATCACGGAATTCGGGCCGTCGCCGAGCCGACCATTGAGGCGAGCGACTCCCTGGGCTCGACCACCTGGCAGAAGCTGGTCAAGGTCTTGCTGCCGATGTCTCGGCGTACGATCGTGCTCGGCATCAACCAGACGATGATGGCCGCGTTGTCGATGGTGACAATTGCCGCGCTGATCTCGGCGCCGGGCCTGGGGCAGGTGGTCATCGACGCGCTGCAGACCCTCGACGTCGGCACGGCATTCAACGGTGGCCTGGCCATTGTCGTGATGGCGATCGTGCTGGATCGGACCACCTCCGCCGTCGGGGAACGTTCCCAGCAGGTCGGTGGGCGACATCTGCTCGGGCCGCAGGCTCGGAGGCTGGCCTTCGGCGCCGGCGCGGTGGTGACGCTCTGGGCGGTCGTCGAGTCGGCAATGTATGTGTGGGCCAACACCTTCCCGTCCTCGCCGACCATCGGCCCGGCGATCGTAGCGGGTGCCTCAAATGCGTCGAACTGGGTCCAGAGCACCTTCTCCGGTATCACCGTCGGCCTGCGCAACGACGTCACCATCGCCTTTCTGAATCCATTGCAGAGCATGCTCACGAATGCGCCGTTCTGGCTGGTCATCCTCGGGCTGTGCGCGATCGCGATGATCATCGGCAACGCGCGCGTGGCCATCGTGACGTTGATCAGTCTGCTGCTCATCGTCGGCACAGGTGTCTGGCAGGACGCCATGCAGACCCTGGCCATGACGATCGTGGCAACCGTGCTGACGCTGATCATCGGGATCGCCGTTGGCGTATGGATGGGCCGGAACCGTCAGGTGGACCGGTTCATTCGCCCGATCCTGGACGCGTTCCAGGTCATGCCGGCCTTCGTCTATCTGGTGCCGTTTCTGGCACTGTTCGGCGCATCCCGGTTCACCGCCATCATCGCGGCCATGGCCTTCGCGATCCCCGTGGTCGTGAAGGTGGTCGCGGACGGTATCCATGGTGTGCCCGCACCGGCGATCGAGGCGGCTACTGCTGCGGGATCCAGCACCTGGCAGCTGATCACCCGGGTGCAGCTACCCCTGGCGACTCGGTCGCTGGCACTTGCGGCGAACCAGGGGCTCATCTACGTCCTGTCGATGGTTGTCGTGGGTGGCATGGTGGGTGCCGGTGCCCTCGGGTATGACGTCTACAGCGGTTTCGTGCAGGCACCGCTCTTCGGCAAGGGGCTGGCCGCAGGGCTGGCGATCGTGCTCCTTGGCGTGGTGCTCGACCACATCAGTCAGAGCGCGGCCAACCGCATTGACCCCAGTCGTCACTGACTGGATCCACCGCAAACGCAGGGAGATTGATATGAGTCACAATCGTCGTCGGCTTTCGCAGGTCGCCGCCGGCACGGGCGCGGTAGCTTTGCTCGTCGCCGGTTGCGGCGGCGCGCGCGTCGGTGCCTCCACTGGCCCCGGCGCAGGTGGGGCCGCGGCCGGCAACCTCCGCTGTGGTCAGATCAACCTCGCCATGAACGACTGGGTGGGATACACCGCCGATGGTGCGGTCTACAGCTATGTCGCCGAGCACAGCATGGGGTGCACGGTCAAGCAGATCCCGTTGGCGGAGCAGGTGTCCTGGCAAGGATTTTCGACCGGCCAGGTGGATCTGATCCTGGAGAACTGGGGCCACGCCGACCTCGCCAAGAAGTACATCACGCAGCAGAAGGTCGCAGTGGACCTCGGCGCGAATGGCAACATCGGCCAGATCGGCTGGTTCGTTCCACCATGGATGGTCACGAAGTATCCGGGCATCCTGGACTGGAAGAACCTGAACAAGTACGCATCCTTGTTCAAGACGTCCGAGTCGGGAGGCCAGGGTGAGCTGCTCGACGGGGATCCCTCGTATGTGACCAATGACGCCGCGCTGGTCAAGAACCTGCACCTGAACTACAAGGTCGTCGTCGGTGGCAGTGAAGCCGCACTGATCACGTCCTTCCGACAGGCGCAGACCCACAAGACGCCACTGCTCGCCTACTTCTACAGCCCACAGTGGTTCCTCTCGGAGGTGGACCTGAAGAAGGTCAGCCTGCCGAAGTACACCCCGGGGTGCGACGCGAACCTCAAGACCATCACCTGCGACTACCCGACCGATCAGCTCAACAAGGTTGCCGCAACCGCCTTCGCCACCAAGAACCCGGCGGGGTTCCTGCTGGCCAAGGCGTTCAACTGGACCAACCAGGACCAGGACGTCGTTGCCAAGTACATCGCGGAGGACAAGATGACGCCCGCGGCGGCGGCCGCGAAGTGGGTCAAGGCGAACCGCACCATCGTCAACAATTGGCTCCTGGGCATCCCCGGCGCCAAGCCACTGTGACCAAACTGTTTTCAAGCTGAAGGAGCCCCACCATGCCAAACCCCAAGGTGGTCATCATCGGTGCCGGAGTGGTCGGCGCGGCGCTGGCCGACGAGTTGACGGCCAAGGGCTGGACCGACGTGACCGTGGTCGACCAGGGTGACCTGCCGGAGGCCGGCGGGTCATCGTCGCACGCACCCGGACTCGTCTTCCAGGCCAGTCCGACGAAGGTGCTGACCGATCTTGCCCGGTACACGGTGCAGAAGTTCTGCGCGCTGGAGGTGGACGGCGAGTCCTGTTTCTACCAGGTGGGCGGGCTGGAGGTCGCCACCACGCCGGAGCGAGTCCGTGAGCTGCAGCGGCGGCAGGGGTGGCTGCAGTCCTGGGGTGTCGAGTGCGAGATGCTCGATGCGGCCGAGACGGTGGCGCACCACCCGCTCCTCGACCCGCAGGCGGTGCTCGCCGGCCTCTTCATCGCCACCGATGGGCTGGCTCGCTCGGTGCCGGCCGTGCAGGCGCAGCTGGGCCGCGCCGTCTCCCGCGGGGCCCGTGTCCTCGCCCGGCATGAGGTCCTGGATGTGCTGGCCCCGGACGGTGCGGTCCGCGCGGTGGTCACCGATCACGGTGAGATCGCTGCCGACATCGTGGTGTGCTGCGCCGGTATCTGGGGACCGAAGGTGGCGGCACTGGTCGGTCTCGACCTGCCGCTGACGCCCTTGGGCCATCAGCTCGCGTGGACCGCGCCGGTGCCCGCGCTGGCCGGTCGCACGGCGGAGGCGACTCTGCCGATTCTGCGGCATCAGGGCCACGACCTCTACTTTCGGGAGAAGTTCGACCGGATCGGCATCGGATACTACGGCCACAAGGCGATGCCGATGGATGCCAACGACATCCTCGGCGTCGACGAGGCGGACGTGATGCCATCGGTGCTCGAGTTCACCCCCGAGGACTTCGCACCCGCCTGGCGCGAGACGCAGGCGCTGCTTCCGGCGACTCGCGAGACCGAGATCGCATCGGGGATCAACGGGTTGTTCTCCTTTACCACCGACAACATGCCACTCATCGGTGAGTCGCCGCAGGTGGCGGGCTTCTGGGTCGCCGAGGCGGTCTGGGTGACCCACTCCGCGGGCGTAGGACGTGCGGTCGCCGAGCTGCTCGTCGACGGATACAGCAGCAGCTTCGACCTCCACGAGTGCGACCTGGCGCGGTTCGAGCCCCACCAGCTGGCACCCGACTACGTGCGGGTGCGGGACTGCCGCAACTTCGACGAGGTCTACGACATCCTGCACCCGCTGCAGCCGCCCACCGATCTGCGGCCGATCCGGGTGAGTCCCTTCTATCGACGCCAGCAGGAGCTGGGGGCACAGTTCCTGGAGGCGAGCGGATGGGAGCGACCGCAGTGGTACGACACCAACAAGGACCTCGTGGCAACCTACCCCGCTCCCGAGCTGGACGAGTGGTCTTCCCGATTCTGGTCACCGATCGTTGCGGCCGAGGCACGGGTGACGCGGGAGCGAGTCGCGCTCTACGACATGACGGCACTGAAGCGTCTGGAGGTGTCCGGGCGCGGGGCGACGGACTTTCTGCAGCACCTGGTCACCGCGAACATCGCCAAGACGGTCGGCGGGGTGACCTACTGCCTGATGCTCAACGTCGACGGTGGAATTCGCAGTGACATCACCGTCGCCCGCCTTGCCACGAACCGCTATCAGGTCGGTGTCAACGGCAATGCTGACCTGGACTGGATGCGACGGCACCTACCCGCGGACGGGACGGTGCAGGTGCACGACATCACGCCGGGGACCTGCTGCATCGGGCTCTGGGGTCCGCTGGCGCGAGAGGTGCTGGCACCGCTGACGTCCATGAACCTCGGCAAGGACGGGCTGAAGTACTTCCGGTCGGCGAGATTCTATGTGGGGACGGTCCCGGTCACTGCGCTGCGGATGTCGTATGTGGGGGAGCTGGGCTGGGAGCTCTACACCACGTCCGACCACGGCGAGCGGCTGTGGGATCTGCTGTGGGACGCCGGTCAGGCACACGGCATCATCGCCGCCGGACGGGGTGCCTTCACGAGTCTGCGCCTGGAGAAGGGCTATCGGGCCTATGGCGCGGACATGACCGCAGAGCACGACCCCTTCGAGGCCGGGCTCGGCTTCGCGGTCAAGCTGGACCGCGAGTTCATCGGTCGCGACGCCCTGGTGCAGCGCAAGGAACAGGTGACGCGCCGGCTCACCTGCCTGCTGCTGCCCACCGGCACAACGGTGGTCGGCAAGGAGCCGGTGCTGGCAGACGGCAAGCCGGTCGGCTACGTGACCAGCGCGGCATACGGGCACACGGTGGACCGCGGTGTCGCCTACGCCTGGCTGCCGGCAGATCTGGCTACGGTGGGCACGACGGTCGAGATCGGCTACTTCGACCAGCGGATCCCGGCCGTTGTGGCAGCCGAGCCGTTGGTCGATCCAGACATGACCCGGCTACGTGGCTGAGGCCACGAGTGTCCGACGGCGGACGTCACCCTCCGAAGTGACCAAGGCGGGTGCTTACCACCTGCGCAGCCTCGATGGTCTGGCTCAAGATCTCCGGAAACCGGTCCTCGCCGAACCGGTAGGTCGGACCGGATACGGACAGCGCCGCGACCACTGTGTCGGTGTGGTCGCGGACCGGAACGGCAACCGCGTGCAACCCGATCTCCAGCTCGTCGTGCGTTTCTGCCCAGCCCCGGGCCGCGATCTCACGCAACTGTTTGGCAAGCACCTGCGGGTCGGTGAGCGTCTGCGGTGTATACGCCTCCAGGTCGTGCAGGTACGGGCCACGATCCTGTTCCCGCAGCGCCGCGAGGAGCATCTTCCCGCTCGCAGTCGCGTGCCGCGGTGTCAGTTCGCCCGTCCAGTTGTGGGCAGCGACGGCCGACCTGCTGATGGCCTGGCTCATGTTGACGGCATACGTCTCGCGCAGCACCGCAATGTTGACGGTCTCACCCAAGGCCTCCGCGAGGTCCTCCATCGGCGAGCGGGCCTCACGCACCAGATCGATCTGCCCGGACACCGAGCTGGCCAAGCGTTGGATGCCGAACCCCAGCGCGTAGTGCCCGCGCGCCTGCGCCTGGCGCACCAGGTCGTGCTCCTCCAACGCTGCCAGCAGCCGGAACGCTGTCGACTTGTGCACACCGAGCTGCTCGGCCACCTCGGTGACCCCGGCATCGCCGGCGGCCAGGATCTTCAGCACGCGCACCGCCCGGTCCACCGACTGCACACCACCTGTCGTTCCGGACTCTCGGCCTTGCGACGAGCGTCTGGTGTCCTCGGTCGGGTCCTTGCCGGCCGATGCAGCCCCCTTTGCGTGCGATTCGTTGCTCATAGCGCAACTCTATCAGTTGAGCTGACGGCTCCAAAATATTGTCAAGTTGCGTCACGTGAGACCTAGTGCATATAGCGAGATTCAGATATCATCAATCCAGCACCGGCAACCGATGAGGGCGACACATGATCAATGAGCACTACGACTACGTCATCGTTGGCGGCGGGTCGGCGGGATGCGTGCTCGCCAATCGGCTTTCGGCGGATCCCAGCCACCGGGTGCTGGTCCTGGAGGCCGGCCGCACCGACTCCCGGTGGGACGTCCTCATTCACATGCCGGCCGCCCTGCCCTTTCCGATCGGAAATCGATTCTACGACTGGAAATACGAGTCCGAGCCGGAGCCGCGGATGTCCGGCCGGCGCGTCTACCACGCCAGGGGCAAGGTGCTCGGCGGCAGCAGCAGCATCAACGGAATGATCTTCCAGCGCGGGAACCCGCTGGACTACGAACGGTGGGCGACGGTTCCCGGCCTGGCGCAGTGGGACTTCGCGCACTGCCTGCCCTACTTCCGGCGGATGGAGACCTGCACCGCGGCGAGCCCAGATGACCCCTTCCGCGGGCACGACGGGCCACTGGTCCTGGAACGCGGGCCGGCGAGCAACCCGCTGTTCGACGCGTTCTTCGCTGCCGCCGAGCAGGCCGGCTATCCCCGCACCGAGGACGTCAACGGATATCGGCAGGAAGGCTTCGCCAAGTTCGACCGCAACATCAGCCGCGGCCGACGGCTGTCGGCGGCCCGCGCCTACCTGCACCCCGTCATGAACCGCGCGAACCTCACCGTGCGCACGCGGGCATTGACCACCAGAGTCCTGTTCGAGGGTCAGCGCGCAGTCGGCGTCGCCTACGACCGCGGGAGGCACAAGGACGTGCGAGTAGGCGCCGATCGGGTAATCCTGTGCGGCGGCGCGATCAACTCCCCGCAGCTGCTGCAGCTGTCGGGCGTCGGCCCCGCCGAGGACCTGGCCGCGCTCGGCATACCCGTCGTCCACGATCTGCCGGGCGTAGGCGAGAACCTGCAGGACCACCTAGAGGTCTACATCCAGCACTCCGCCACCCAGCCCGTCACCATGCAGCGGTATCTGAAACACCGCTACAAGCCCTGGATCGGCGCGCAGTGGCTCTTCGCCCGCCGGGGCCCGGGGGCAACCAACCACTTCGAGGGCGGCGGATTCGCACGCAGCAACGAGCAGGTGGCCTATCCGAACCTGATGTTCCACTTCCTGCCCATCGCCGTGCGGTATGACGGGTCGGCGCCCGAGGGCGGCGAGGGGTACCAGGTGCACGTCGGGCCGATGTATTCGGACGCGGTGGGCTCCGTGAAGATCACCAGTCGCGACCCCAGGGTCAAGCCCGCGCTGACGTTCAACTATCTGTCCACCGACCAGGACCGGCGAGAGTGGATCGAGGCGGTGCGGGTGGCTCGGGACATCCTGGGTCAGCCGGCGCTCGCACCCTACAGCGGCGGCGAGATCTCTCCCGGGTCGGAGGTGGGGACCGACGAGCAGGTCCTCGAGTGGGTCGCCCACGACGCGGAAACTGCACTCCACCCTTCCTGTTCGTTGCGGATGGGCACAGATCCCGGCTCCGTCGTCGATCCCCACACGATGGGTGTGCACGGGATCGAGGGACTGTATGTGGTAGATGCGTCCGTCATGCCCTATGTCACCAACGGGAACATCTACGCCCCGGTGATGATGCTCGCGGAGAAGGCCGCCGACCTGATCCTCGGCAACGTGCCACTGGCGGCGGACCACACCCCGTTCTATCGGCACGGCACCGGAATGCCGCTCAACCCACCCCCAGCCTCTGTGAACGTGAGGTGAGCACCATGCTCAACGTCTGCCCGCTGTCCGAACTGCCACCCGGCGAAGCGCTCCGCGTGCCGTGCAGCCCCCCGATCGCGGTCTTCCGCACCGAGGAGGGTGAGGTCCTCGCGATCGATGACACCTGCACCCACCAGGACGCATCGCTGGCCGATGGCTGGTTGGAGGGGTGCCAGGTCGAATGCCCGCTGCACGCATCCCGGTTCGACCTGCGCACGGGCGCCGTCGATGCACCGCCCGCCAAACGGCCGGTACGCACCCACCGAGTGGAGGTGGTCGATGGCATGATCCAGGTCGAGCTCTCCCTCGACACACCCAACCTGCCTCCGGGCCTGGCCGCCGGGTCCGGCGCCAATGCATGACATCACCATCGTCGGGGCCTCGATCTGCGGCCTCTACACGGCGCGGGCACTGCGCGCCGAGGGCTTTGCCGGCCGGATCACCCTCGTCGGCGACGAAGTGCACCGCCCGTACGATCGTCCGCCGTTGTCCAAGGAGTTCCTTGTGGGCACCTACGAGATCGCGGATATCCAACTGGAGGACGAGGACGAGCACCTCGACCTGAACTACCGACTCGGGCAGCCGGCAGTGGGTCTGCGGGCGCGTGAGCAGTCCGTCGAGCTCGCCGATGGCTCTCTGGTGCGGGGCGACGCGGTCGTCGTGGCGACCGGCGCGCGGGCGCGCACGCTACCGGCGGCCCACGGACTCGAGGGTGTGCACACCTTGCGTTCGCTGGACGATGCCATCGCGCTGCGCGCCGATCTGCAGCCCTCCCATCGCCTGGTGGTGGTCGGCGCCGGCTTCATCGGCGCCGAGATTGCCTCCTCGGCAAGGGGTCTCGGTCTGGAGGTGGACGTTGTAGAAGTCGCACCGACGCCACTTGCCGGGCCCCTGGGGTCACGGTTCGGCGGCATACTCGCAAGGCTGCATGAGCGTGCCGGTGTGCGGCTCCACAGCGGTGTGGCGCCCGCGACGTTCGAGGGCGATGGACGCATCCGTGCGGTCGTTCTCGCGGACGGCACTCGGCTGCCTGCGGATGTCCTGGTGGTGGGGGTGGGCGCCGCGCCGAACGTCGAGTGGCTGTCCGGATCGCCCGTGGCCATCGGCAACGGCATTGAGACCGACCAGCACGGTCAGACCGGCCTGCCAGGGGTATTCGCGGTGGGCGACTGTGCCGCCTGGGCCGACTCAGCCACCGGCCGACCGCTGCGTGTCGAGCACTGGACCAACGCGGTCGAGCGTCCGACGGTCGTCGCGCAGCAGCTGCTGCACGGCCGGACGAGCATGGTGCCACGACCGACCTACTTCTGGTCGGACCAGTACGGCGTGCACGTCCAGTTCGCCGGAAGCATTGTCGACCACGACGAGGTGGTCGTCGAGGACGGGGACGTGGACGCCCTGCGCTTCCTGGTCACCTATCGGCGAGCCGGCGAGGTGATCGGGGTGCTCGGCGTCGACAGTGTCCGCCAGTTCACCCGCAGGCGCCGCGCCTTGTCGGCGATCCGCACACCGGCGTAACTCTGTCACGGGCAGGAGATCCACCATCGCATTCTTGGCAGCGCCTCATTCGATTCCTTCCGAGTTTCGCATAACGCTGTAAGCCGCTTCATAAGCAAACCTCCCTCGAGTGTTCGGCCCGAGGCAAACCGAAGGAGAGTCATGACCGCAACGATCGAGCCCGGCGCACACCCGGCTGCACTGACCGCGCAGGGCAGCCTGCTGCGTACCCTGCCGGGCAGGGCCTACGTCGACCCGGCTTTTTTCGCCGCCGAGCAGGACGGCATCTTCGACCAGATGTGGATCTGCGCGGTGCGCAGTGACGACCTCTCGGGGCCCGGCAGGTTCAAGACCGTGCAGATCAGCCGGGAGAGCATCCTGCTGACCCGCAACCGCAAGGGCGAGGTGCGGGGGTACTTCAACGTCTGCCGGCATCGCGGGGCCCGACTGTGTCTCGAGGAGTCCGGCGAGGTGAAGCGCGCGTTCCAGTGCCCGTACCACGCCTGGACCTACGACCTGGACGGCAAGCTGATTGCGGCGCCGAACCTGACCAGCATGCCTGACATCGACCGGGTGGAGTATGGCCTGCATCACGTCGCCGTGCGAGAGTGGCTCGGATATGTGTGGGTGTGCCTTGCGCCGCAGCCGCCGTCCTTCGAGGCGACCGTGCAGCAGGACGTGATCGACCGGCTCGGTGACCTCGCCTCGATCGACGCCTACGACATCGAGCACCTCCAGCCGGGCCGGCGTATCCACTACGACGTTCAGGCC
The DNA here is from genome assembly GCF_007845645.1 of Leekyejoonella antrihumi. GTDB lineage: Bacteria > Actinomycetota > Actinomycetes > Actinomycetales > Dermatophilaceae > Leekyejoonella > Leekyejoonella antrihumi. Next base: position 87,368 of record NZ_VCQV01000019.1, on the reverse strand, counting down.
AACTGGAAGCTGATTATCGAGAACTTCATGGAGTGCTACCACTGCGCGACGATTCACCCGGAGCTGACCGAGGTACTGCCCGAGTTCGCCAACGGGTACGCCGCACAGTACTTCGTCGGTCACGGCGCCGAGTTCGGCGAGGAGATCGAGGGATTCACCGTCGATGGGTCCGCCGGCCTCGGGAAGATCCCGGGCATCCAGGAGGAGCAGGATCGGCGGTACTACGCCATGACCGTGCGCCCGCAGGTCTTCATCAACCTCGTGCCGGACCACGTCATCTTCCACCGGTTGTTCCCGATGGCGGAGGACCGGACCATCGTCGAGTGCGACTGGCTCTACCTGCCCGACGTCGTGGCCTCCGGCAAGGACGTGAGCTCCTCCGTCGAGCTGTTCGACCGGGTCAACCGGCAGGACTTCGACGCGTGCGAGCGCTGCCAGCCGTCGATGAGCTCGAGCCAGTATGCCGAGGGTGGCGTGCTGGTGCCCACCGAGCACCACATCCGGATCTTCCACGACTGGGTGCTCGACCGAGTCGGCGACCTCGGATGACGACCATCGCAGAAGCCGACTACCCGCAGCAGGCAACCCGCATCGACGGAAGAGCGCTGGCCGCAGCGGTCAAAGCGGATCTGGCCGAGCGCGTGGCGCTCTTGCATCTGCAGGATATCCGCCCCGGGCTCGGCACGATCTTGGTAGGTGAGGACCCGGCGAGCCATTCGTACGTGGCCGGCAAGCATCGTGACTGCCGGAAGGTCGGCATTGCCTCCCAACGAGTCGAGCTCCCGTCAACGGCGACACAGGCGGATCTTGACCGGGAGATCGATCTGCTGAACCGTGACGACGCGTGCACCGGGTTCATTGTCCAGTTGCCGTTGCCGCGCCACCTGGATATGCATCGAGCGTTGTCTCTGGTCGACCCGGGCAAGGACGCCGACGGCTTGCATCCGAACAACCTGGGCAAGCTGGTCCTTGGTATGCCTGGGCCGCTGCCGTGTACGCCACGCGCCATCCTGGAACTGCTGCGTCACCAGGGAGTCTCGCTGCAGGGATCGCGAGTCTGCGTGCTCGGGTGTGGGCTGACGGTCGGGCGACCACTTGCCCTCATGCTCACCTCACCAGCGGTCAACGCGACGGTGATCGCCTGCAACGAGGCCACTGCAGATGCAGCGGCATGGACTCGAGAGGCGGACATCGTCATCGCGGCAACCGGTGTGGCGCACCTGGTCCGGCCGGACTGGATACGCCCGGGAGCCACCGTGTTGTCCGTCGGGCTCTCCCGCACGATCGAAGGTGTGCTCGGAGATGTGCACCCCGACGTCGCCTCGGTGGCCGGCCTGCTCAGCGAGACCACCGGAGGAGTCGGACCGATGACCAGAGCGATGCTTTTGGCAAACGTCGTCGAGATGGCAGAGTTGAACTCCCAGGGAGACGAGGCACTCTGCAGGTGGTCCGATAACGCGGACGAATGATCGGGCACCGGCTTCAGGTGCGGCGTCGTCAGGCGGCGTAGACAAGCTCAGGGCGGTCGCCGAGTCATCGAAATGCGCGCCCCTGTGCTGTCTCACAGCGGCTGCGCATACCTGCCTCCGACCTCGAGGCTGACGAGCAGGATCGGCGTTACTACGCCGTGACCGTGCGCCCGCAGGTCTTCATCAGCCTCGTGCCGGACCACGTCATCTTCCACCGGTTGTTCCCGATAGCGGAAGGCCGGACCATCGTCGAGTGCGACTGGCTCTGCCTGCCCGACGTCGTGGCCTCCGGCAAGGACGTGAGCTCCTCCGTCGAGCTGTTCGACCGGGCCAACCGGCAGGACTTCGACGAATGCGAGCGCTGTCAGCCGTCGACAAGTTCGCGTCAGTATGCCGAGGGTGGCGTGCTGGTGCCCACCGAGCGGGTGGTCGACTGCGCGGTCAACGCGGGGGCATGCGCAGCGCGCCGTCGAGGCGGATCACCTCACCGTTGAGCATCGGGTTGTCGACGATGTGCGCGGCAAGCGACGCGTACTCCTGCGGACGGCCGAGGCGCGAGGGGTGTGGGACCTGCTTCTCCAGTGTCTCCTTCACCTCACCGGGCAGGCCGGCCATCATCGGCGTCTCGAACGTGCCGGGTGCGATCGTGACAACGCGGATTCCCTTGTCCGCGAGGTCGCGGGCCGCCGTCAGGGTCAGGCCTACCACGCCGCCCTTGGACGACGCGTATGCGGCCTGACCGACCTGCCCGTCGAACGCGGCAACGGACGCGGTCATCACCACGACACCGCGGTCGCCGTCCAGCGGCTCGTTGCCGGTCATCGCCTGCGCGGCGAGCCGTAGCACGTTGAAGGTGCCGATCAGGTTGACCTCGATGACCGTGCGATAGTCGTCGAGGCTGTGCAGTCCGCGCTTGCTGATGATGCGTCCCGGCGTGCCGATGCCGGCGCAGGACACGACGATGCGCAGGTCGCCGAGCTCCTTTGCCGCGTCGACGGCAGCCTGGATCTGCTGCTCGTCGCGCACGTCCGCAGCGACGAACTTTGCTCGCTCGCCGAGCGACTCGGCCAGCTGAGCGGCGTTGCTGGAGGGCAGGTCGACCAGCACGACCGCCGCGCCATCGGCATACAGCCGCTGAGCCGTGGCGGCACCGAGGCCGGAGCCGCCACCAGTGATGAGTGCGACGGTGGAGTTGTTGATCTGCACAGTGATTCGTCTCCTAGATGGGTTTCGTGGTCGAGGTCAGTGGTTCAGGAGGTGTCGTGAGATGACGAGCCGTTGGATCTGGTTGGTGCCCTCGAAGATCTGAGTCACCTTGGCATCACGCATGAATCGCTCGGCCGGAAAGTCCGCCGTGTATCCGGCACCACCGAGGACCTGCACCGCGTCGGTGGTGACCTTCATGGCGTTGTCGGTCGCCATGAGCTTGGCCACGGCGGCCTGCTTGCTGAAGGGCCGACCGGCGTCCTTCAGGCGTGCGGCGAAGAGGTAGGACGACCGGGCCGAGGAGACCGCAGCCTCCATGTCGGCGAGCATGAACCCGAGCCCCTGGAATCCGCCGATCGACCTGCCGAACTGCTGCCGCTCGCCGGCGTACCGGACCGCGAGGTCCAGTGCTGCCTGGGCCAGCCCGGTCGCTGCGGCGGCGATGCCCAGGCGTCCGGCGTCGAGTGCGGCAAGGGCCAGCTGCATGCCTTGGCCGCGCTCTCCGACCAGGCGGTCGGCATCGACGTGCACGTCGTCGAAGGTGACTTCGGCGACCGGGTCGCACGCGAGCCCCATCTTGCGCTCGGGCGTTGCGACGGTGAGTCCCGCAGCATCGGCAGGCACGACGAAGCAGGACAGTCCCTTGCCGCCGAGGTCGTCGGTGCGGACAAAGGAGGTGTAGTAGTCGGCATGGCCCGCGTGGGAGATCCAGGCCTTGGTGCCGCGGATGCTGAAGCCGCCCTCGTGCTCGACGGCGCGGGTGCGCATGCTGGCGATGTCGGACCCGGCCTCCCGCTCGGACAGGCAGTAGGCGCCGAGCAGCTCACCGCTCAACATGTCGCGCAGCAGGCTCTCCTGCTGCGCCGGCGTGCCGGCAGTGACGGTCGGAAAGCAGGTCAGTGCGTGCACGGAGACGCCGACCGCGACGCTCATCCAGACGCTCGCGATCTCCTCGACCACCTGCAGGTAGACCTCGTAGGGCACCCCGCCGCCGCCGAGCTCCTCGTCGTAGGGCAGCGACAGCAGCCCGGATCGCCCGAGCGTGCGGAAGATCTCGCGGGGCATCTCGCCCGCCGCCTCGGCGGCGTCGACCCGGGGAGCAAGCTCGCGGCGGCATACCTCGCGGGTGAGCTCGATGAGGTCGGCGCTCTCGTCGGTCGGCATGAGGCGTTCCACTGGCATGACCTCGACAATAGTAGGAACACCTAGGAAGTCAGAACAGGGACTACTCTCGCTTTGCGACAGCAAGATTTGCGGCATATGCTATGTCCGGCAGTAAGAACTGCAGTTGAATCAAGGTTTCGCATTTGTCGCCGCCGCCCTCGACCTCCGGGTCGCCGGCGGCCGCCTCATCGATAGGAGTCGTCAATGAGCGTGTTTCCAAGAGTTCTGGTCGAGCAGTCGCACAGCAGCGCCTGGTCGCTGAGCCGGGAGACCGCGGCGACGATGAATCCGGCGAACCCCGCCGATGCCAGTCTGGAGTTGGCGGCGCAGGCCCTGCGGTCGCGCGGTTTCGAGGTCACCGGGCACACTGCCGGTCGGCTGCGCGCCGCCGCCCTGCAGGACACCGATGTGCTGGTGATCGACCATCCCGCGGACGGGCGGTCGGAGCGGGTCGTCGGTGAGCTGCCACCGGTGTTCGAGCGGGCCGAGATCGACGCCGTCGAGGAGTATGTGCGGGCCGGCGGCGGCCTGGTCGTCCTCGCCGAGTGCAACCAGGACACCTACGGCAGCAATCTGGGCGAGCTGCTGGCGCGCTTCGGCGTCCGCATCACCAGCACGATGGTGCAGGAGACCGCGCAGGGTGGTCGTCGCCACCACGGCAACGCGAGCTGGGTGCTGGCCGAGATGGGTGGCGGCCTGGGGCAGGGGCTGCTCGCTGGAGTCGACGAGCTGTGCTTCTACCGTGCCGGGGTCATCGACATCACGGACGCCAAGGACCCGGTTGTCCTCGCGCGCACCAGCGGCACGGCCGCTCCCGCGCGAGAGCCGCTCGCGGTCGCGCTTCCCTTCGGCGCCGGGCGGGTCGTGGTGCTGGCCGACTCCGACCTGGTCGGCGACGACTCCATCGAGGAGCTGGACCACGCACGGTTCTGGACCAACATCGTCACCTGGGCATCCTCGGGTGCGCGGCACGCGGCGACCTCACTCGAGCGCAGCGAGACGGCATCCGCACCCGAGTGGCTGCGTCTGAAGGCAGCAGTCGAAGAACTGCGCCTCATGCAGAGCAAGGACGGTTCCGTCCCTTCGGCGGACCACCCTTCGACCGGCTCAGAACGGCGCGACCACGCGCGCGCCGGTGAGCTGATCGAGACGATGATCACCCAGATTAACGCGCTGGCACCGCGATTCCCGCACGACGAGGCCTATCTGACCGCACTGGTGGCGGACCTGCAGAAGTGGGTCGGCACGGCATACACCAAGCCCGACTTCCTGGACTCGCTGGTGGAGTTCCGGCCGGACCTGTCGCGCACCGACGGCATCGAGCACCTCGTGGTGTTCCCGATGTACACCCAGAACGGCAACCCGAACCGCGTCTTCGAGGCATTGCTCATCACCGTCACCTGGCCGGACTGGCTCGCCCAGGTGGAGAGCACCTACGACAACCCGATGTTCCTGCCGGTCAACTTCATCGACTTCACCCCCGGCTACGACACCAACTCCGCGGTGCTTTTCCCCGAGACCGTGGCGATGCGCGAGGTGCCGAAATTCCACTGGGGTGCGATCTTCTGCGACCGCGAGGGCGCACGCTTCCGTCGCGTCGTCAAGGAGGCCGCCACGCTGCTGTCCCTGCAGCTGCCGCCGGACGCCGAGCGCCTCGTGGCCTCGCAGGAGCTCGCTCAGAGCACCTTCTCGATGTGGGACCTCATCCACGACCGCACGCACAGCCACGGCGACCTGCCGTTCGACCCGTTCATGATCAAGCAGCGGATGCCGTACTGGATGTATGCGCTCGAGGAGCTGCGCTGCGACCTGAACACCTTCCGGCAGGCCGTGCAGCTGGAGGCCGACGGTCAGCCGTATGCCCGCTCGGTGCAGCTGGCGATCCTCTTCGACCGGCTCTTCCGCTTCCCGATTACCGGTGAGCGCTCGCGCAACTACGACGGTCTCGGCGGCCAGCTGATGTTCGGCTACCTGCACAAGCACGACGCGCTGCGCTGGACCGACAACAAGCTGTCCTTCGACTGGCGCCGGGTGCCCGAGGTCGTCGTGCAGCTGTGCGACGAGGTGGAGCACCTCTACCGCAGCGGCATCGACCGGTCCCGCGTCGGCCACTGGCTGGCTTCGCACGAGTTCGTCGCCACGTATGTCGCGCCGAACCCGGCATCGACCTGGGCCAAGGGTGCTGCCGCTCTGCCGCTGGACGGTCCGACCAAGCCGCTGAACGACCTCGTCATGGCCGACGAGTTCCCGCTGAACGTCTTCTATGAGGCGCTGCGCAAGAAGCTGGCCCACGTCGTCGCGTCCACCAGCGGCATCACCGCGGTCACCGCCGAAGAGCAGGACGCCGCCTAGGTGGGAGACTTGCGGGAGTGACCGAATCTGCTCATACAAGCCCCTTCGGTTGTGCACTTTCGCTCCAAAGGCGCACCTACAGCTGCGCCTTGGAGCGAAAGTGCACAACTGGGGCGGGGTGCGGGCGGGAGATCTGGAGGACTGAATGAGTACGGATCAAGCTGACCCTGTCGACCTGAGTGGACTGGTGGTTGTGGTGACCGGCGCGGCCGGCGACGGAGGCGCGCCCGCCGTGCGCCACCTGGTGACCGCCGGCGCGACGGTGGTCGCCGCCGGTCGTAGCCGGGAGCGCCTCGACGCCGTGGTGCAGTCCGCATCCGGCGGGCCCGGCACCGCCGTCGCGAGCGTGGTCGACCTGCTGGACGAGCCGAGCACCCTGGCCTGGGGGCACGAGCTGTTGGAGACCTACGGGCGCATCGACGGGCTGTTGCACCTGGTCGGCGGCTGGCGCGGCGGCAAGGGTATCGTCGAGTCGGACCTCGCGGACTGGGACTTCCTGCACGCGAGCATCATTCGCACGTTGCAGCACGCCACGCGTGCGCTGCACGACCCGATCAAGGCCAGCCCCCGTGGGCGCCTGGCCATCGTGTCGACCACCGGGCTTCGCAAGCCGCGGGCCAAGAACGCGGCCTACGTCTCGGCCAAGGCGGGCGCCGAGGCCTGGACCCTGGCCGTCGCCGACTCGTTCTCCGGCAGTGACGCGGCCGCCGTCGTCATCCGGGTGATGGCGCTGCTGACCCCGCAGATGCGCGACGCCAAGCCCGACGCGCCCTTCAAGAACTTCGTTGCTGTCGACGACCTCGCCGACCAACTGGTCGCCCTCTGGGACCGACCGGCCGACGAGCTCAACGGCACTGTTCGGTAGATCTCGGCTCTCAGTAAGGTGGATCAGTGAGCAAACCTCTGCACGACCCAGCCGAGCGCGGCTTCGCCAGTGACAACTACTCCGGCATTCATCCCGAGGTGCTCGCGGCCATCGTGCGCGCCAACGGTGGTCACCAGACCGCCTACGGCGACGATGTCTACACCGGGCACCTGCAGGAGGTCTTCCGGCGGCACTTCGGGCCGAGCGCGGAGGCCTATCCGGTGCTCAACGGGACCGGTGCGAACATCATCTCGCTGCAGGCAGTGACCCAGAAGTGGGAAGCCGTGGTGTGCGCCGCAAGCGCGCATATCAACGTCGACGAGTGCGGTGCACCCGAGCGGATGGGCGGCCTGAAGCTGCTCACCGTGCCGACCGAAGACGGCAAGCTCACACCGGAACTGGTCGACCGGCAGGCGTGGGGGTATGGCGATGAGCACCGCGCCCAGCCCAAGGTCCTGTCGATCACGCAGACGACCGAGCTCGGCACGGCATACACCGTGGACGAGATCCGGGCGCTCGCCGAGCACGTGCACGCGAAGGGCATGGTGCTGCACGTCGACGGGTCGAGATTGTCGAATGCCGCTGCGACACTGGGGATCTCGTTCAAAGAGATGACCACTGACGCGGGCGTCGACATCCTGTCCTTCGGGGGCACGAAGAACGGCATCCTGCTCGGTGAAGCGGTCGTCGTGCTCAACCCGGACGCGGCGGTCGGCCTGAAGTATCTGCGCAAGCAGTCGATGCAGCTGGCGTCGAAGATGCGGTTCATCTCGGCGCAGCTGGAGGCGCTGCTGACCGACGAGCTCTACCTGCGGAATGCCAAGCACTCCAACGCGATGGCGACCCGTCTCGCGGAGGCGGTGCGCGACATTCCGGGCATCACGCTCCCGCGGCCCGTGCAGGCCAATGCGGTGTTCGCCCTGCTGCCGAAGGCGGTGTCGTTGCGGCTGATGGAGACGTTCCGGTTCTACTTCTGGGACGAGGTCACCGGTGAGGTGCGGTGGATGTGCTCCTTCGACACCACGGAGTCCGACATCGACGCGTTCGCGGCCGCGATCCGTGCGGAGATGGCTGCCGCGTAGTAGCGCACGCAGGGCTGTGCTCTGGGCTCTCACCGTGCTGCCGAGTGGCGGGGTCTTTGGGCTGGACTTACCGGGCGGTGGGCATCGCGCAGGCCGGTGTGCCGCCCGGCATGGCATAGCGGTGCGCGGCGACCCACGCATAGATCCATTTCGACGGCTGCCGGACACCGGGTGCTGCGAGCAGCGCCCCGAGCGGCGGCCACGGCGCAGCGCCACGCCGCAGCGCCGCCGCGATCGCGAGGTGGCCGGCGTGTGCTCGCCCCCGCGCGTCGATGAACTGGGCGGCGGCGGTGCACTCCTTGTCGGTGAGCCCGTATGCGGTGAGGTCGAGCTCCTGCCAGGGAGCCACGGCATACTGCGCGGATCGAGAGACATGGCGACGCGCGAAGGCCGCGGCGGTCGTGCAGAACCCGCAGTCGCCGTCGAAGATCAGCACCGGCGTCGTCACCAGAGTGCCCCAGACGCCTGAAATATTGCGGTGAGGTCGTCCGCCGACACGTCGCGGGGCGCGGTGGTGAGCAGGCGCTGCTGCTTCAAGGACCCGTCGACCAGGTCGGGGATGTCGGCGTCGGTGTAGCCGACGGCGCCGATGCCGTTCGGGATCCCGATGTCGCGCATCAGGGCGATCAGCACGCTGGGCAGCTGGTCGCGGGCGTCGGGGGTCTTGGGCGCGTCCGGGGCCAGCAGCTCGGCCGCCCGCAGGTGACGGTCGGGGGACGCGTCGAAGGTGAACCGGAAGGCCGCGGGTGCAGTGAGGGACACCGACATGCCGTGCGGGATCATCGGCTCGTCCTGTGGGTAGCCGACCGGGTGAAACGACTTGACCCGACCGGCGATCGGATAGGCGTTCGCGTGCGGGATGTGCACCCCTGCGTTGCCGAAACCGAAACCGGCGAACGTCGCGGCCAGCGCCATCTCATACCGTGCCGCCGCATCGCGTCCGTCACGAACGGCGGAGCGGAACGACCCGGCCAGCAGCGTCAGCGCCTTCTCTGCCCACATGTCCGCAATGGGGTTGGCGCCGCAGTACGGGACCCGCTCATGCGGTGCCTTCTTCGGGTACGCCGTGTAGGGCCGTGCCGTGTAGCTCTCCAGCGCGTGGCACAGGATGTCCATGCCGGAGCACGCGGTCACACCGGCCGGTTGCGAGATCGTCAGATCCGGGTCGACGACCGCGAGTGTGGGTCGCAGCGCGGCGTGACTGATCCCGGTCTTCACTTGCTGCGACAACACATCCAGCACACAGATGGTGGTGCTCTCCGAGCCGGTGCCGGTGGTTGTCGGCACGGCCACGAGCGGCTTGAGCGGCTGGGCCGGGGCCTGACCGCCCACCGGCGCATTGACGTAGTCCATGAGCTCACCGCTGTTGGTCGTCAGCAGATTGATCGCCTTGGCGGTGTCGATGCTGGAACCGCCTCCGACAGCGACGAATCCATCCCACGGACCGTGCTCTCTGGCCCAGGCGACGGCGGCGGCCAGACTGTCGTCGGTGGGTTCGACGTGCGCCCGGTCGTAGACGGCTGCCTCCAGGCCGTGCTGGGTGAGCTGGTCGGCGACCCGCTGCGGACCACCGCTGCGGGCAACGCCCGGGTCGGTGACGACCAGGATGCGGTGTGCCCCCATGGCGGCCAGGTCGGCGCCGACCTCCGCAGAGGCGCCCGGCCCGATCTTCAGCCGTGGCGCGGCATACGTGTAGATCGTCTCGGACTGCAGGACGTTGCTCATGGGACCTCCGGATGTCGGGATCGTCACCAGCCAGTATGCCGCTCGCGGACTACTCGACCTGGTCGAGGTGCGGGCGCTTGGCGAAGTGGTCGTCGCCCGAGCTGCGGTGCTGCATGCGCCGTTGCACCCAGGGTGCGAGGTACTCCTTGGCCCACACGGCGTGACCGGCGAGCGCCTCACGGCGGCGCAGCGGGAGCGCCGGCGGCAGCGGTATCGCCCAGTCGCGCTCACCGTCTCGCTCGCCGAGCGCCCAGGCGGCCTGGGCGGCCACCCGCTGGTGTCCCTCGGTCGTCAGGTGCAGCCGATCGGGGGCCCACATGCGCGCGTCCCGCAGCGACCGCAGACTCCACTGATCCAGGACATAGCATCCGTGACGCTGCGCGATGCCGAAGACGTTCGCGGCGTAGACGGCGGCCCGGGGGCGCACGGCCTTCATCACGGGAGCGAACCCGGGGTCGGCGCTGGTCGCGAGCAGCACGTCGATACGGGCGGCGCGCAGGGTGACGACCGCCGCCTCGAGCTGGTCGGCGATCGCGTCGAGGTCGGCCTTCGGGCGCAGGCTGTCGTTGCCGCCGCCCACCATGCTGACCAGGTCGGGCGCCAGCTCGAGCGCGGCGTCCAGTTGCGGGCCGACGACGTCGGCGATCAGGCGCCCACGGACCGCCAGGTTGGCATAGCCGAACGGCCTGCCCTGGGTGGCGTTCTCCGCCGCGAGGTGCGCGGCCAGCCGGTCGGCCCAGCCGAGGTAGGCATCGGCCCGGGTCGGGTCGGGGTCGGACATCCCCTCGGTGAACGAGTCGCCGATGGCGACGTAACGCTCCCAGGTCGTCATTCGAGCTCCTTCGGCTGAGGTGGGCGGATCGGTGGAGGGTTCACGGCAGGGCCCAGCTGATCGGTGCGGCGCCCTGCTGCTCCAGCAGCTGGTTCGCGCGACTGAACGGACGAGAACCAAAGAAGCCACCGCGGGCCGACAGCGGTGAGGGGTGGGCACTTTCGATGCGAGGCACGGCGCCGAGGTGTGAGCCGAGGCTGCGGGCGTCCCGGCCCCAGAGGATCGCGACGAGCGGGCCGCCGCGTGCGACGAGCGCCGAGATCGCGGCGGCGGTCACGTGCTCCCAGCCCTGCCCGCGGTGGCTGGCCGGTGCGCCAGGGCGCACCGTGAGCACCCGGTTGAGCAGCAGCACACCTCGCCCCGCCCAGGGGGACAGGTCGCCGGTGGTCGGCCGGGGCACACCCAGGTCGTCGATCATCTCGGCGTAGATGTTCTGCAGGCTGCGCGGCACCGGCCGGACGCCGGCGTCGACGGCGAACGACAGGCCTACGGCGTGACCGGGTGTCGGGTAGGGGTCCTGACCGACGATCAGCACCCGCACCTCGTCGAGGGGCTGCTGGAAGGCGCGCAGTATGCGCTCACCGGCCGGCAGATACCCGCGGCCCGCGGCGACCTCGGCCCGCAGGAACTCACCGCAGGCGGCGATCTTGTCGGCCACTGGTTCGAGCGCCGGCGCCCAGCTGGGGTGCACCAGCTCCGGGAGGGGGCGAGCCTGCATACCTCCAACCTATCCAGATGCGTGCGCAGCCGGTCACTGGACCTAGACTCGGGCGGGTGCACGGCTTCAATGACGAGACCAAGCGACTCGGTGAGTCGATCCTGCGATATGCCGCCGAGCGGCTGGCGCTGGATCCGGTGCCGCTCGACTCTCCCCGCACGCCGGCCGAGCTGGACGCCGTCGCCGGCGGAGCGATCTCGGCGAAGGGTATCGGCGGCCAGTCCGCGCTGGAGCTCTTCGAGGATGAGCTCGCGCTCGCCTGCCTGTCGACCGACCACCCGCGCTACCTGTCGTTCATCCCGTGCGCGCCCACCCGCGAGGCGGCGATGTTCGACCTGGTGGTCGGCGCCTCCTCGATCTACGGCGGGTCCTGGCTCGAGGGAGCCGGTGCGGTGTATGCCGAGAACCAGGCGCTGCGGTGGATCGCGAACCTCGCGGGGCTGCCCGAGAGCGCCGGCGGTGGCTTTGTGCAGGGCGGCACGATCGGCAACCTGTCGGCGCTGGTCACGGCGCGGGAGACGGTGCGCGCTCGCACCGGCGCGCGGCCCTTCCGAGTGGCGTCGACGCCCGGGTCGCACTCGTCCATTGCGTCGGCCTGCCAGGTCATGGACACCGAACTGGTCGGCGTGCCGGTGGGCGATGACCTGCGGCTGACCGGTGCAGCGCTGCGTCAGGTCCTGCTCGACGAGGGGCCGGAGTCATTCTTCGCGGTCGTGGCGACGGCCGGCACCACCAACCTCGGGGTCATCGACGACCTGGAGTCAGTGGCCGCGGTCTGCGAGGAGTTCGGCATCTGGTTCCACGTCGATGGTGCGTATGGCGGCGCGGGGCTGGCCGCCCCGTCGATCCGTGCCAACTATGCCGGTGTCGAACGCGCCGACTCGTTCATCGTCGACCCGCACAAGTGGCTGTTCGCACCGTTCGACTGCTGCGCGCTGCTCTACCGGGACCCGCCGCTGGCGCGCGCCGCGCACACCCAGCACGCGTCATACCTGGACGTGCTGACCGAGAAGCCGGACTGGAACCCCACCGACTACTCCATCGGCCTGACGCGACGGGCGCGTGGGCTGCCGTTCTGGTTCTCGCTCGTGGCCAACGGCACCGACGCCTACACCGAGGCGATCGAGGGGACCCTTCGGGTGGCGCGCTTCGCGGAGGACGAGGTGTCGCGGCGGGACTACCTCGAGGTGGTGCATCACTCCGACCTGACGGTGGTGGTCTTCCGGCGGCTCGGGTGGGGCCCGCGGGACTACCAGCAGTGGTCGGACAGGTTGCTGGAGCGGCAGGAGGGTTTTGTGGTGCCGACCTCGCATGCCGGTGAGACCCTGGCGCGATTTGCCATCGTCAATCCGCGCACGACGACCGACGACATCGTGGTGATTCTCGACTCGATGGCGTGAGTTGAACCTCATTTGACACATCAGTCACATCTATCACATGCACCTCCGGTGGCCCGCCATGGGAATGACACCGATGTGATTCACCCTCTATCATCGATCTCGGACAGGGCTTCGCGGCCGCCGTCGAACGAGAAAGGTGTGCGGATGAGCGCTCAGCACCAGCACAGCGAGGCGCCCAGCGGCAATCCGTTGAGCGAGCGGGACCGGTCGATCCTGTCGTTCGAACGCAACTGGTGGAAGCTCCAGGGGGCCAAGGAGGCGGCCATCAAGGAGACATTCGACATGAGCTCCACCCGGTACTACCAGGTGCTGAACGCCCTGCTGGACAACCCGGCCTCCCTCCAGCACGACCCGATGCTGGTCAAGCGGCTGCAGCGGCTGCGCGCCGGCCGGATGCGCCAGCGCACCGCCCGACGCCTCGGCTTCGACCGGACGACCACCTGACCCCTCCCCGCGAGAGGTCACTGATCGCACGCGAGAAGTCACTTATTGCACGCGATAAGTGACCTCTCGCGTGTTGTTAGTGACTACTCGGGTGTTGTTCGTGACTACTCGCGGGTGGCGCGCTGGCGGCGCAGCTCGGCGCGGGCCAGTGAACCCTTGTGCACCTCGTCCGGACCGTCGGCGAATCGCAGCGTGCGGATCCCGGCGTAGGCCTCCGCGAGCGGGAAGTCGCCCGACAGGCCACCGGCGCCGTGCACCTGGATGGCCTTGTCGAGGATCCACTGGACGGTCTGCGGCGTGGCGATCTTGATCGCCTGGATCTCCGAGTGCGCTCCCTTGTTGCCGACGGTGTCCATCAGCCAGGCGGTCTTGAGCACGAGCAGCCGCAACTGCTCGATGCGCACGCGGGACTCGGCGATCCAGTCGCGCACGACGCCCTGCCCGCTGATCGGGCCGCCGAACGCCACCCGGCTGTCGGCGCGGGCGCACATCAGCTCGACCGCGCGCTCCGCCAGCCCGATGGACCGCATGCAGTGGTGGATCCGGCCGGGGCCCAGGCGCGCCTGCGCGATCGCGAAGCCCTGCCCCTCTCCGGCGATGAGGTTGCTCGCGGGGACCCGCGCGTCACGGAATTCCAGCTCGGCGTGCCCACCGTGGCTGTGGTCGTCGTAGCCGAAGACGGTCATACCCCGCTTGATGATCAGCCCAGGCGTATTCCGTGGCACCAGGATCATCGACTGCTGACGGTGCCGCTCCGCGGACGGGTCGGTTTTGCCCATGACGATGAAGATCTCGCACTCGGGGTTCATCGCACCGGTGATCCACCACTTGCGCCCGTTGATGACATATTCGTCACCATCGCGCACGATCGAGGTCGCGATGTTGGTGGCATCCGATGACGCGACGTCGGGCTCGGTCATAGCGAATGCCGAGCGGATCTGCCCGTCCAGCAATGGCTTCAGCCACTGCTCACGCTGCTCGGCGCTGCCGAACTCCGACAGCACCTCCATGTTGCCGGTGTCCGGTGCGGAGCAGTTGACCACGGCCGGCGCCAAGCCGATCGATCGTCCGGTGATCTCGGCCAGCGGCGCGTACTGCAGGTTGGTCAGGCCCGCGCCGTGCTCACCGGGCAGGAAGAGGTTCCACAGACCCTTGGCCTTCGCGGCATCGCGCAGCTCGCGGATGACGGGGGTCGTGCTCCATGCCCAGTGATCGTCGAGACCGTCGAGCTGCTCGGCAAACGCGGACTCCGCAGGGTAGACCCGCGCGTCCATGAATGTCTGCAGCTCGTCAAGCAGCCGCTTGGTCTTGTCATCGAATTCGAAATCCATTGGTGCACCTCACTGTTGACGGAGCGCGGCGAGGCCGCTGGCGATCAGTGGCGCGGTCGCGCTGCCGAGGTTGTCGAAGCCTTCGCCCACGGTCTGCCCATGGGTGTAGCGGTAGTAGATGCCCTCGAGGATCGCCGCCAGCTTGTAGTAGGCCAGCGCCTCGTGAAAGCCGAGATCGCTGACGTCCCGGCCGGACTCGCGAGAGTAGCGCTCGATCACCGCACCGCGGTCCGGGTAGCCGGGAGCCTCCGACGCGTTGGAGACGGACTCCGGCACCACCGTGGCCAGGTGCTGGTAGACCAGCATCAGTGCGATGTCGGTCAGCGGATCGCCGACCGTGGCCATCTCCCAGTCGAGCACCGCGGCGATCTGGTCGGCTTCATCGACCAGTGCGTTGTCGAGGCGGAAGTCGCCGTGCACGATGGTCGGTTGGGGCGAGCCCGGGATGGCTGCCGCGAGCTCCTCGTGCAGCTGCTGCTCACCGGTGATCTCCCGCGAGTGCGACTGGTCCATCTGCTTCTTCCAGCGTCGTACCTGCCGCTCGAGGAAGCCCTCCGGGCGGCCGAAGTCGCCCAGTCCCACCGCGGCCGGCTCCACCTCGTGCAGGGCGACCAGAGTGTCGACCAGGTTGTCGGCGATGCTGCGCACCCGCTCCGGACCCAGCCTCGCCAGCTCGTCGGCGTACCGGTACGGCGTGCCGGCCACCTTCTGCATGACGTAGAACGGTGCACCGAGGACGGCGTCATCGGTGCAGTACGCGAGCATCCGCGGCACCGGCACGGCGGTGTCCGCGAGCGCATCCATCACGCGGTGCTCCCGGCCCATGTCGTGCGCGGTGGCCAGCACATGGCCCAGCGGCGGGCGTCGGACCACGACCTGCGCGGCGCCGTCGGTGACGATGTAGGTCAGGTTGGACTTGCCGCCGGTGATCACCTCACCGGTGAGCGGGCCGTCGAGCACGCCGGGCGCCGCACGGTCCATAAACCCCTGCAGCGCGCCGAGATCGAGGCCGGGCAGGTCCTGCGGCATCAGACGCCGCCGGTGAGCAGCACGCCGCCGTCGATGGTGACGGTCTGCCCGGTGACCCAGCCCGCATCGTCGGACAGCAGGAAGGAGACGACCCCGGCGATGTCGTCCGGTTCACCCAGCCGCTTCAGCGGGTAGGGCCGGGAGACCTCTTCCTCACGTCCCGCATACAGCGCCTGCGCGAACTGGGTCTTGACGACCGCGGGAGCCACGGCGTTGACCCGGATGCCCGGACCCAGCTCGACCGCGAGCTCCTCGGTGAGGTGGATGACGGCGGCCTTGCTCACGCCATACATCGCGATCCCGGGCGCCGGGCGCAACCCGGCCACCGAGGCGATGTTGACGATCGAGCCGCCGTGCTCCTTCATCCACGCCGCGTGGACCTTCTTGACCCACTCGAGCGCCGCGATGACGTTGACCTCGAAAATCTTGCGGGACACCGCGGTCTCGATGTCCAGCAGCGAGCCGTAGGCGGGATTGATGCCGGTGTTGTTGACCATCAGGTCGAGGCTGCCGAAGGTGTCGAGCGCCGCGGCGACGACCTCGTCCTGGTGCTCGGGCCGGTCGGCCTTGCCGGCGACGTAGGTGGCGTGCTCGGTCCCGAGGCGCGCCACCGCCTCCTTCAGCGCGTCCTCGCCTCGCGCGGTGATCACGACGTTGGCGCCCTCGGCGACCAGGCGTTCGGCGACGGCATATCCGATGCCACGGCTGGCGCCGGTGACGATCGCGGTCTTTCCCTGGAGGCGGCTCACAGAACTTCCTTCGGATGGAGGTCACGGATGCTGCCGAGGCTATACCGGCGCCACCCGCGATGGCCGGTGAGCCGGGTTTCGTCTCAGCAAAGCGGTGAGGTGGCCAGGGAGAATGCGCGGATCGTTTGCACTCTCACCCCGAGAGTGCCAATAATGGCGTTAGCACTCTCGCCATGAGAGTGACAAAACAGTGTGGCCGTAGGACGAGAGTCGCCACCGAGGGCGTCGTGAGCCCGAACGTGGATGGCTCGTCCGTCGCGGGCGTCATGCGGCCGACTCCGGACGAAACGTGTGGGAGGAACAACCGCACATGGCTAAGACCATTGCATTCGACGAAGAGGCACGCCGCGGTCTCGAGCGAGGGATGAACATCCTTGCCGACGCCGTCCGCGTGACGCTTGGCCCCAAGGGCCGCAACGTCGTGCTCGAGAAGAAGTGGGGCGCCCCCACCATCACCAACGATGGTGTGAGCATCGCCAAGGAGATCGAGCTCGAGGACCCCTACGAGAAGATCGGCGCCGAGCTGGTCAAGGAGGTCGCCAAGAAGACCGACGACATCGCCGGTGACGGCACCACCACGGCGACCGTGCTCGCCCAGGCGATGGTCCGTGAGGGCCTGCGCAACGTGGCCGCCGGTGCCAACCCGATGGCGCTCAAGCGTGGCATCGAGGCCGCGGTGAGCGCCGTCAGCGAGGCCCTGCTGAGCCAGGCCAAGGAGATCGAGACCAAGGAGCAGATTGCTGCGACGGCCTCCATCTCGGCCGCCGACCCGCAGATCGGCGAGCTCATCGCCGAGGCGATGGACAAGGTCGGCAAGGAAGGCGTCATCACCGTCGAGGAGAGCAACACCTTCGGGCTCGAGCTCGAGCTCACCGAGGGTATGCGCTTCGACAAGGGCTACATCTCCGGTTACTTCGTGACCGACACCGAGCGCATGGAGACCGTGCTCGAGGACCCCTACATCCTCGTGCTCAACTCCAAGGTCGCCAGCATCAAGGACCTGCTCCCGCTGCTGGAGAAGGTCATGCAGTCCGGCAAGCCGCTGGCGATCATCGCCGAGGACGTCGAGGGCGAGGCCCTGTCGACCCTGGTGGTCAACAAGATCAAGGGCACCTTCAAGTCCGTGGCCGTCAAGGCCCCGGGCTTCGGTGACCGTCGCAAGGCCATGCTCGGCGACATCGCCATCCTCACCGGTGGCCAGGTCATCTCCGAGGAGGTCGGCCTCAAGCTCGACACCGCCGAACTGGACCTGCTGGGCAAGGCACGCAAGGTCGTCGTCACCAAGGACGAGACGACCATCGTCGAGGGTGCCGGCGACGCCGACCAGATTGCCGGTCGGGTGAGCCAGATCCGTGCCGAGATCGAGAACAGCGACTCGGACTACGACCGCGAGAAGCTCCAGGAGCGCCTGGCGAAGCTCGCCGGTGGCGTGGCCGTCATCAAGGCGGGTGCGGCGACCGAGGTCGAGCTCAAGGAGCGCAAGCACCGCATCGAGGACGCCGTCCGCAACGCGAAGGCTGCCGTCGAGGAGGGCATCGTCGCCGGTGGTGGCGTGGCTCTGCTGCAGGCTACCGACGCCGCCTTCAAGACGCTCAAGCTCGAGGGTGACGAGGCGACCGGCGCGAACATCGTCAAGGTGGCCGCGCAGGCTCCGCTGAAGCAGATCGCGGCCAACGCGGGCCTCGAGCCCGGTGTCGTCGTCGAGAAGGTCCGCGGGCTCAAGTCCGGCGAGGGCCTCAACGCTGCGACCGGTGACTACGTCGACATGATCGCCGGCGGCATCATCGACCCGGCGAAGGTCACGCGTTCCGCGCTGCAGAACGCCGCGTCGATCGCCGCGCTGTTCCTGACGACCGAGGCCGTCATCGCCGACAAGCCGGAGAAGGCTCCGGCCGGCGGCGGCGACCCGACCGGTGGCATGGGCGACATGGGCGGAATGGGCTTCTGATCCGTCGGATCTGAAGCCAGCTCGCACGAAGGGCGGTCCCACGCGATGGGGCCGCCCTTCGGCATACCCGGGCGGCGTGGTGGGTAGCGTGAGCGCATGACCTTCTCCATCGTGGGCCGGGATGCGGCCACCGGCGACCTGGGTGTGGCCGTCGCCTCGAAGTTTCTGGCCGTGGGCTCCGCGGTGCCGGCCGCCCGGTACGGCGTCGGTGCGATCGCGACGCAGGCATTCGCCAACACCCTGTATCGCCGGGACGGGATGGCGCAGCTGAAGCTCGAGTCGAGTGCGCAGGAGGTGGTGCAGTCGCTGGTAGCCGCCGATGCACTCGGTGCGGAGCGGCAGGTGGGGGTAGTCGACCGCCATGGCGGCGCAGCGACCTACACCGGGCCGGGCTGCCATGACTGGGCCGGCGGTGTCGCGGAGCAGGACGTGGCGATCGAGGGCAACATCCTGGTCGGAGCGCGGGTTGTCGACGCGATGCATGCGGCATGGGTCGCGGCCGCCGGCGAGCCCTTGCCGCGCCGACTGCTGGCCGCGCTCACTGCAGGGGACGAGGCAGGCGGTGATCGCCGGGGTCGTCAGTCCGCGGCGATGTACGTGGTGTCGGCGACCGGTGGCTACACGCCCGGCGACGACTTGGCCTACGACCTGCGGGTCGACGACCACCAGTCGCCGGTGCCGGAGCTGGCACGGCTGCTGGACCTGCATGACCTCTACTTCGGGCAGCCGGCCGACGAGGATCTGCTTCCGTTGAACGGTGATCTCGCCGCTGAGGTAGGGCGCCGCCTGGCGGACGCGGGGTACGCCGATCTGGCGTCGTGGGCTGGTGTGGAGAACCTCGAGATGCGGTTGCGCGACGGGCTGATCGACCGCACCGTGCTGCAGCGACTTCGAGATGCCACGACCTGAGCGGGCCGGCTCTGTCACCGAGTCCAGCTGATCGGTAGCCGTTTGATCCCTCGCTGGAAGTTCGAGCGCAACCAGGCCGGATCGCCGGCCGGCTCGATCCACGACGTGCGAGTCAGCAGCTGGGTGAACAGCATCCGCATCTGCATCCGCGCGAGCTGGGAGCCGAGACAGAAGTGCGGGCCGTGCCCGAAGGACAGGTGCGCTCGGGCACCACGGTGGATGTCGAACCGGTCCGGGTCCTCGAAGGCGGCGGGGTCACGATTCGCGGACGCGAACGAGACCACGACCTTGTCACCGCGCTCGAGCTGCGTTTCGCCGAGCCGAGTGGGCTCGGTCACGGTGCGGCGGAAGGTCATGACCGGTGTCCACCAGCGCAGCATCTCCTCGACGGCGCCATCGATCAAGGACGGGTCCTCGCGCAGCTCGCGTTGCGCCGGCGGGTGCAGCAGCAGCGCTCGCATACCACCGGGTATGCCGTTGCGCAGGGTCTCGTTGCCCGCGACGGCAAAGAGCCAGAACATGTTCTCGAACTCCTCGACGCTCACGGTCCCACCCGAGTCGTCGCGCTGCGCCATCAGGATCGACATGACGTCGGTGCCGGGGGAGCGGCGGCGCACCTGCCCGAGCGCGTGCGCATAGGTGTAGAGGTCGAGCATGCCTTCGCGTGACCGAGGATCCGGCATCAGGCCGTCCGGCCCCGGATCCGGCCGAAGGCGCAACGCTTCCCTGGCCAGGTCGGTGCCGCCGGTGCCGTCGAAGCTGCCGCTGGAGGCATAGTCGGGATCCTGCCAGCCGATGACGCGGTTGGACCAGTCGAAGAGCAGTCCCCTGTCCTGCGCCGGCACGCCCAGCACGTCCGCCAGGGTGAGCAGCGGCAGATCGGCTGCGACGTCCTTGGCGAAGTCGCAGCTGCCGGAGGCGTCCTCGCCGAGCATGCGATCGACGATCCGGTCCACGTGCGCCGCGATCTGCTCCTCGAGTGCGGCGACCGCCCGGGCGGTGAAGGACTTTGCCAGCATCCGTCGCAGCCGGGAGTGCTCCGGCGGGTCCATGTTGAGCATCATCCGGCGCACGTAGGTCAGGTCTGCATCGCTCGCGGGGTCGCGGATCTGGGTGCCGCCGAGTGCGGAGGAGAAGGTGGCCGGGCTCTTGAGCACCTGCTCCACTGCGGCATGCTCCAGCACCAGCCAGTAGCCGGCGCCCTCGGCCCAACCGGGCAGCTCGGGTTCGATGACCGGGACGATCCCGCGGCCGTCGCGCAGGGCCGCCAGCTCCGCATACGGCATCCGTGTCGTATAGGTGCTCGGATCGTGGACGACGCGCGTCGCCGCCCGCTCCGCATCGGTGAGGCGGGCGTATGCCGCCGTAATCGTGCCGTGTGCCAAGGCGATCAGCTCTTCAGGAAAGCCTCGATCACGGTGACCAGCGCGACCGGTGTCTCGAACATCGAGTAGTGGCCGGCGTTCGCCATGACCTCGAGCTCGGCCGACGGATGGGTCTGCATCCAGGTGGCGCGGATGGTCTGCTCGCCCAGTGCCGGGTCGTGCTCGCCGACGACCGCGAGGGCGGGGACGTCGATGCCGTCGAGGGTCGCGGTGAAGTCGGTCTTGGCCCAGGCCTGCAGGTTGTCGCCGAAGGCCTCGCGAGTGGACCGCTGCACCGAGTGCGCGACCATGGCGTCGATCCACCGCTTGGTCAGGCGGTTTCCAGTCGTCAGGTCGATGATCGCGGCGCGGTTGGCGTCGTCCTGCGCCGCGCCGCTGAACAGTGCCCAGCCGTCGTCGTCGAAGGGCACCCCACTGGAGGGCACCGGGCTGACGCCGACGATCCGCTCGACCCGGTCCGGTGCGAGCGAGAGCGCCCGCTGCACGACGCTGCCACCCATCGAGTGGCCCAGGAGGCAGAAGGTTGCCGCGCCGAGCTCGTCCGCGAGCTGCAGCGTGTCCTTGGCCATCTCGTCGATCGTGTGCTCTCCGTCGACGTCCTTGCGCTCGCCGTAGCCGCGATAGTCGGCGAACACATAGGTGAAGGCATCGGTGTCGAGCAGCCCGCAGAAGTCGTGGCCCCAGCCCGTCGAGGAGCCGAACCAACCGGGTATGCAGATGACCGTGCGCGCGCCGGCACCGACGGTGTGATGTGGGGTGGTCATGGTCGAAGGCTAATCCGGAACGGCGGGGAGTGCCGTTCAAACGCAGATCTGTGTCCGGCGCCGCCTACCCCACGATGGGGTCGAGTTGACTATGCGTATAGGTGCATATGAAACTAGGTGCATGTCACTGAGTCAGGCGATCCTCGTGTCGCTCGCCGAGCGCGCCGCCAGTGGCTACGACCTGACCCGTCGGTTCGACAAGTCGATCGGCTTCTTCTGGCGGGCGACTCATCAACAGATCTACCGCGTGCTCGCGCGTATGCAGGCCGAGGGGCTGGTCGACGTCACGGTCGAGCCGGGGGAGGGCCGCCCGGACCGCCGCGTCTATCACCTGACCGACGAGGGACGCGCACGGCTGAAGGAGTGGACTCGCGAGCCGACGGCCCGCGAGCAGGTGCGCAGCGAGTTCGCGGTCAAGGTGCGCGCGATGCCGTTCGGCGATCGGGATGCCGTCATCGATGACATCCGCCGACAGCGTGGATTGCATGCCGAGCAGCTGGACTACTACCTGGCCGACGAGGCGCTGCACTTCCCGGAGCCAGGCCGCGTCGCCGAGGCGGACCTACCCGCCTGGCTCGTGCTGCGCGGCGGAATACGCCAGGAGCAGTCGTATGTCGCGTGGTGCGACGAGATGCTCGCCGTCCTCGATCGCACCACAGAGCCCACCCACACTCCTATTGCCGGCTAAGGCAATGGGTTCGACCGCAGGAGATGCCGATGCCCTACGACCACCTGCTCAAGCCGATCACGATCGGTGGACTCACCCTGCCCAACCGGGTGGTCATGGGCTCGATGCACACCGGGATGGAGGACCGCGCCAAGAACTTCCCGCAGCTGGCGGCCTACTTCGCGGAACGCGCTCGCGGCGGCACGGCCCTTATGATCACCGGCGGTTTCGCGCCGACCTGGCAGGGCTGGCTGCTGCCGGCCGGGTCGCTGCTGGCCACCCGTCGAGCGGCGGAGAAGCATCGCCTCATCACCGATGCCGTGCACGAGGCTGGTGGACGAATTGCCTTGCAGATCTTGCACGCTGGGCGCTACGGCTTTCACCCCTTCATCCGGTCCGCATCCGGCCGCAAGTCGCCGATCACCCCCTTCAAGCCGCTGGCCCTGACCACTCGTGGCGTTGACCGGACGGTCACGGCGTTCGCACATGCGGCCCAGCTTGCGCAGCTCGCCGGATATGACGGCGTCGAGATCATGGGGTCCGAGGGCTACCTGATCAACCAGTTCCTGGTCGAGCGCACCAACCAGCGCGGCGACAAGTGGGGTGGCAGCGCGCAGAAGAGGATGCGATTCCCGACGCAGATCGTCCGGCGCGTGCGCGAAGGAGTCGGGGACGACTTCCTGGTCATCTATCGGCAGTCGTTGCTGGACCTTGTCCCGCAGGGGCAGTCGTGGGAGGAGACCGTCGAGCTCGCGCAGCGCGTCGAAGAGGCCGGCGCCTCGTTGATCAACACCGGAATCGGCTGGCACGAGGCCCGCATTCCGACCATCGTCACGTCCGTGCCCAGGGCGGCGTTCGCTGGGGTGACCGGCGAGCTCAAGGCGAAGGTCGGCATACCCGTCATGGCCTCCAACCGGATCAACACCCCCGAGGTAGCCGAACGGATCCTGGCCGGCGGAGAGGCCGACCTGATCTCGATGGCGCGCCCGTTGCTCGCCGATCCGGACTTCGTTGCGAAGACGCGCGAGGGCCGGGCCGACGAGATCAACACGTGCATCGCGTGCAACCAGGCGTGCCTTGATCACACGTTTGCCAATAAGCGGGCCACCTGTCTGCTCAACCCACGAGCCGGCCGGGAGACCGAGCTGGTGCTACGGACGGTGCCGCCACACCGGATACAGCAGATCGCCGTTGTCGGTGCCGGGCCTGCCGGCCTGTCGGCGGCAGTGTCGCTCGCTGAAAGAGGCCACCAGGTAACGGTGTTCGAGGCTGCCGGAGAGATCGGTGGACAGTTCCGACTGGCGATGCGGATCCCCGGCAAGGAGGAGTTTGCCGAGTCACTGCGCCACTACCAGCGCCGGATGGACGTCCTCGGGGTGCAGCTCCGGCTGCGGACTCGCGCGGGGGAGGAGCAGCTGGCGGAGTTCGACCAGGTCGTCGTGGCGACCGGTGTCACGCCGCGGGTGCCGACGATCCCCGGCATCGACCACGCGAAGGTGGTGGCGTATGACGCGCTGCTGCGCGGAGAGGTCCTCGCCGGTGAGCGAGTGGCCGTCATCGGCGCCGGCGGCATCGGCTTCGACGTGAGCGAGTTCCTGCTGCACGAGCAGCACGAGTCGGTGCAGCGGTGGATGGATCGGTGGGGTGTCACCGCTCCCGAGCAGGCGCGTGCCGGTCTCGGGGAGAAGCGGCAGGAGCAACCGCGCCGGACGGTGTATCTGTTGCAGCGCAAGAGTTCTCGTCTAGGCAAGGACTTGGCGAAGACGACCGGTTGGGTGCATCGGCAGACATTGAAGGACGGCGGTGTCGAGATGATCGGGGGCGTGACCTACGACCGGATCGACGACGCCGGACTGCACATCACGGTCCAGGCGAACCAGAAGGCCGAGCCCGTGCACCGCATCCTCGAGGTCGACACGGTCGTCATCTGCACCGGCCAGGAGTCGGTGCGTGATCTGGTCGGTCCGGGGGCCGCCAACCGGCACGTGATCGGCGGGGCCGACGTGGCCGCCGAGCTCGACGCCAAGCGCGCGATCCGGCAGGCGACGGAGCTGGCGGCACGCCTGTAGCGGCTACCCCCGTGGCATGAAGGAGGCCTTCACGTCCTGCTCGGTCTGTGAGTACGTCGCACCGGCAGACTTCAGGGCGCGACTGATGTCGTCGAGCGCCGTGCGCACTCGTTCCTGAGCGGTCTCCCACTCCCGGTGCAGATCGGCATACTGCACAGCGGCCTGCCCCTTCCAGGTGCCCTGCAGGCTCTCGAGCTTGCGGCGCATCACAGCCATTGCCTCCTCGATCTGCTGGGAGATCGCCGCGACATCGCCCCCGTGCCGGTCGATCTCGCCGGCGTCGACGGTGTAGGCGCCCGGTGTCGGACCTGCGCTCATGGTGTCCTCCTTCGTGTGCGCCGCCTGAGTTGGCGGACGTCCTGGGAGCGACGCTACGCAAGATCGGGTGGGCACCTCGGAAGTTATCCACAGGCACTGGAGGGAACTCGCGTCTCGGAGGTGCGGAACTCACTTCTCGGGGGTGGGGTTGAGCTCTGGCGGCAGGGGTGCGCAGTGCAGCACGGTGAGCGAGGAGACCGTGCGGGTCAGCACGACATACAGCCGGCGCAGGCCGGTGCGCCGATCCGGCTCCGCGGCAACGATGGCCGCCGGCTCCAGGACCAGCACATGATCGAACTCGAGGCCCTTGGCCACCGAAGCCGGCACCAGCTGGACCCGGTGGTCCTGCTCGTCTCCCTCGTCCAGGCTGAGGTCGGCGTGGTCGATCTGCGCCTGCTGCAGTGCGTTCGAGACCTTGCGGAGGTCGCCGTCGGGCACGATCACGCCCACCGAGCCGAGATCGGTCAGCAGCCCGGCGACCGCGCTGACGGCCGCCGTGGTGAGCTGTCGAGGCGTGGTGGGCTCGATGGTGAGCCGGCCAGGGTTGTCGCGCACCGAGGTCGGCGCCGGGAGCTGCGGCGCCATCGCTGGCAGCAGTCGAGTGGCAAGTTCGAGCACCGTTGCAGGGACGCGGAACCCGCGGTTCAGCACCTCGAGGTGGTGGTCGGGGTGGCCGAGGTGGGTCATCGATGTCTCCCACGAGTCGGTCGCCCACGGTGTCGTGCCCTGAGCGATGTCACCGAGCACGGTCATCGACCCGGTCGAGCAGCGACGACCGACGGCGCGCAGCTGCATCGGCGAGAGATCCTGCGCCTCGTCGAGGATGATGTGGCCCAGACTCGGCGTCCGTGTCAGCTGGTCACCGACCTCATCCAGCAACGCCATGTCGGGGCCCGTCCAGCGCGCCGACCCCTTCGAGGCGGGTGCCCTGTCCCAGAGCAGCAGCAGTCGTTCGTGGTCCGCCAACAGGCCCTCCGAGGCGCCGTCGAGTGCATCCGCGTCGGCGAGGAGGCGGAAGAGCACCTCGGCCGGATCCAACGCGGGCCACAGCGCCTTGACGTACGACTTCATCGCGGCGCAGCGACCGACCGCGTCCTGCACCCGGTCGTCGGGCGAGTCGCCGGCGCGCTCCATCCGCAGCAGCACGGCGTGGGCCAGCCGCTGGGGCAGCATCGCCCGCGCAGCGTCATAGCGGACACCTCGGGTGCGCAGCTCCTCGACGATCTCGCGCACCTCGTAGGCGGGGACCCGCCACTTGTGGATTCCGCGCGGGACGATCAGTGGCTCGGTGGCCGTCCCGACGCGCGCCCACACCGCCCGGCGCACGACCTCCGCCATCCGGGCGTCGCCCTTGAGGACGGCCGTCGACGTCGGCTCGGTGCCGCGTACCCGGCCGTGGGAGAGCAGGTCCGAGAGCGTCGAGTGGCGGACGCGCACCTCTCCGAGCGCGGGCAGGACGGCGCGAATGTGCTCGAGGAATGCCTTGTTCGGCCCGATGACCAGCACACCGGTGCGATCCAGCCGGTCGCGGAAGGTGTAGAGCAGCCATGCCGCCCGGTGCAGGCCTACGGCCGTCTTGCCCGTTCCGGGTGCGCCCTGCACGCAGATCGTCTGGGTGACGTCCGCTCGCACGATCTCATCCTGCTCCGGCTGAATCGTCGACACGATGTCACGCATCGGGCCGGTGCGCGGCCGCTCGATCTCGGCGGCCAAAATCCCGCTGTGGGCCTCCGGTTCACGTGGCTGTGACAGGTGTTCGTCCTCGATCGCGGTGAGGACGCCGTGATCCACCCCGAACCGGCGGCGGAGCGTCACCCGCATCGGCTCGGTGTGCGAGGCACGGTAGAACGCCGTCGACACCGGCGCCCGCCAGTCGACCACGACCGGGGTGCCGGCCTCGTCGCTCACGTGTCGGCGGCCGATGTACCACCGTCCACTGTCCTCGCTCGATGCATCACCTTCGCGGAGAACTTCGTGGGGTGTTTTTCGGGGTCCTCGCGAAGTATCGGAGGGAGCTTGCGACTGGAGAACTTCGTGGGGTGTTTTTCGGGGTCCTCGCGAAGTATCGGAGGGAGCTTGCGACTGGAGAACTTCTTGGGGGAAATCGATGCGACCGAAGAAGAGGGTGGTGCGCGGGTCGTCCTGCAGGGACGCGACCCGGCGGGCAAGAACGGCCTCGAGGGTGCCGGCCGACTCCTTGCTGCTTGCGCCGTAGGCATCCAGCGACTCGGCCACCGCGCGCATCCGTGCCAGCTCCGCGCGGGCGCGATCGAGGTAGGCCTGCTCGCGAGCCAGCTCGCCGGCATACGGGGAGCGTGCGGTTGTGGGCACATCGGACATGAGGGAAGGGCGCCTCTCGCGGCCGGTCAACTGGGGGAACGGGTAAGAATACCCGCTCTCCCCAGGAGGCCTGCGAGAGACGCCCTTCATGATCCAGCCCGTCACAACCGGATCAACCCCGTCAGGAACACCAGGCGCGGAGGAAGGGAGTTGTACCTGGTGCCCCTTGTCACGATCAGCTGCTGGAAGTGTCCGCTCCCAGCGTGACCGTGACGCTCTGTTGCTGTCCGCCACGAATGACGGTCAGCTTGATCTTCTGGCCTACCGTCTTGGCCCGCACATAGCCGACGAGTGCATCGGACGATACGACGGACTTGCCATCGACCGCTGTGATCACATCACCAGCCTTCAGTCCAGCCTTGGCTGCGGAGGAGCCCTTCTTGACCGTGACGACCTTCGCCGCCTGCTCCGTCGCACCGTTCACCTTCACCGTGGCCGTCTGCACCGTGACGCCGACCTGTGCATGGGTGGCCTTCCCATCCTTGATCAGCTGTCCCGTGATGTTCTTGACGACGGACACAGGAATAGCAAACCCGATCCCGATGTTTCCCGACTGGGAGGAGGCTGAGGATTGCCCGACAGTGGCGATCGACGAGTTGATACCGATGAGCTGGCCGCTGCCGCTGACCAGGGCGCCACCGGAGTTGCCGGGGTTGATCGCGGCGCTCGTCTGGATGGCGTTGGTCGTAACCGTCTGCTGGGCCTGTTGCTGTTGCTGCAGGCCGAACGGATTGGTGCCACTGCCACCGCTGCCCGGGTTGGTCTCTTCCTGGGTCGTCACCGGCCGGTTCAGCGAACTGACGATCCCCGTGGTCACCGTGCCCGCGAGCCCGAGAGGGTTGCCGATGGCCATCACCGGCTGACCGACGACGAGCTTGCTGTCGTCGCCCATCGTGATCGGAGTGAGCCCCTTGGGCGGGTTCTCGAGCCGGATCACGGCCAGGTCGGTGCTCGGGTCGGTGCCGATCACCTTCGCCTGATAACTGTTGTTGTTGGAGAGGGTGACCGTGACGGTGCCGCCCTTGCCGACCACTGCGACGACGTGGTTGTTGGTCACGATATTGCCGGCGGTGTCGAGGACGACGCCGGACCCCTGGTCGCCGTTCTGACCCTTGACCGCGGTGATCGACACGACACTCGGAGTGACCTTGGACGCCGTGGCCGACCAGTTGACCTGACCCGCGTTCCCGAAGTCCGCCGGGTTGGCCTTGACGATCGTGGTCGAGGTGCCGCCGGCGCCGGCGCCGGTGGCATTGTTGTGAGTCATTGCATAGGTGCCACCGGAGGCGAGCACGGCGGCCAGGATGGCGGCGACGGGCACCGCAACCCAGGGTGCGCGGCTGCGCCGACGGGTGGGCTGCTGCCCCCCGGGCGGCGGCGGGTAGGAACCTTGGCTCGCTGCGGCATACGGTTGCTGGCCCGGGCGGTTCGGCTGGCCGGGACCGCCGACCGGCCGGCCATGACCCTGCTGCGGCGGCTGGCCCGGCTGCTGCCAGGTGCTGTAGACCGGTGCGCCCGGGTACTGCGGTGCACCGTGCGGCTGACCCTGGGGCCCCTGGTAGGGCTGCTGCCGGGGCGAGGGTGGGCCGAACGCGCCGGTGGCGTCGTCCTGCCCGGAGGTCGGGATCGGCGAGGTGTCATGGGAGCCACCGGCGGGCGGCACCGGTCCGGTGGTGTCGTCCCGGCCGTCTCGTGATCCCTCGGGGCGGCTGCCCCTCGGGTCGGAGGTGTTCGGGTCGTCGTGGGACATTCGCTTGCTCCTCGTTGTCTGTGCCACCCCACTCGGCGGGGTCCAGTACGCCTACTCAACCTCGGGCGGCTGGCTATCGTCATTGGTGACCCTGTGTGCCTGCTGTGTGATTGGCGTGTGCAGTAGCGGCAGCTCGAGCACGAAGGTCGCCCCGCCGTCACGAGTGTCCTCCAAACGCACCACCCCATCATGCGCCTGCATGATGGCAGACACGATCGCCAGTCCGAGGCCGCTGCCGCCGCGCGTGCTGTTGCGGGAGGCGTCGGCGCGATAGAAGCGCTCGAAGATCCGCTCGCGCAGGGCGTCCTGCACTCCGGGGCCGTGATCTCGCACGGCCAGTCGGGCAGTGCCGTCCTCCGATCCGACCAGGACCTCGAGCGGGGTCTGCGGCGGGGTGTAGCGAATGGCGTTGGCCATGAGGTTCGTGACAACCTGCCGCAGGCCTGCCTCGTCTCCGGACACCATGGTCGGTTTCACCCGCCCGGACACGCCCAGGAGGCGGATCGGGCGAGAGTGGTCCAAGGCGATCGCGTCCTGCACGGCGTCGGCGCCGAGCACCGTCAGATCGACCGGCTCGAACGGGTGGGCCGGCGCGTCCGGGTCGACCTGTCGGCGCTCCAGCCGGGTGAGCAGCAGCAGGTCGTCGACCATGACGCCCATCCGGGTCGACTCGTCCTCAATGCGGCGCATTGCCGAGCGCAGGTCCGCGGCGCTGGAGACGGCGCCCTGACGAAACAGCTCGGCATACCCTCGAACCGTCGCCAGCGGAGTGCGCAGCTCATGCGAGGCGTCCGCCACGAACCGGCGCATGCGTTCCTCGGAGGCTCGCCGCACCTCGAACGAGTCCTCGATGCGGGCGAGCATCACGTTCAGCGACTTCGACAAGCTGCCGATCTCATCATGGGTGCTGCGCAGGGTGATCCGTCGCGTCAGGTCCCCATCGGCGATGGCGCGTGCGGTGTTCTGGATGTCGCGCAGTGGCCGCATGGCGCGGCGCACCAGGAACCAGCCGAGCACCCCGCAGCTGATCAGCAGCAGCCCCTCGGCCGTCCCAATGACCAGGATGAGGCGTTCGACGATGTCGTCCACGCGCCGCAGCGACACCGCCACGGCATACGTGCCCTCGTGGCCGGGGATCGTTCCGGCGACCAGGCGCCACTGCCCGTCACCCTGGAGGGAGCCGACCGTGAACGGACGGCCGTCCTTGACGTGCGGGTCGTTCGGAGTCAGTGGGGGCCAGGCAGGAGCGGCGTTTGCGGCGCCGAGGAAGTCCTGGGCAGCCCCGCCCTGCCAACGCAGCCGGACGACATACGTGCCCGTCGGCACATATGCCGGCACATCTCGATCCTTGGTGCCCTGCTTGCTGGTGGCGGCGGCAACCAGCTCGGTCTTCGCCGCCTGCAACTCGGCATCCTGACGCTGCAGGAGGAAGGAGCGCAGCTGGTAGGTGGCGACCAGGCCGGTGATCAGCATCGCGGCCGTCATCAGCGCGACCAGAAGCGCCGTCAGCCTCAGTCGCAGCGGCATCGCATGCAGCTCGCGATTGACGGTGCGCAGGCCGCCCCCGGCAGGGTGTCTCACTCGCGCGGCGCGCGAAGC
Organism: Leekyejoonella antrihumi; assembly: GCF_007845645.1. GTDB lineage: Bacteria > Actinomycetota > Actinomycetes > Actinomycetales > Dermatophilaceae > Leekyejoonella > Leekyejoonella antrihumi. The sequence continues at coordinate 57,253 of NZ_VCQV01000019.1, read as the reverse complement.
ACGTACCCCACGCCACGCTTGGTGTGGATGAGCGGAGGAAGGTCGCCGACATCGATCTTGCGCCGGAGATAGGAGATGTAGCTCTCGACGATGCCGGGCTCACCGCGGAAGTCGTAGTCCCACACGTGGTCGAGGATCTGAGACTTCGACAGGACGCGGCCCTGGTTGAGCATGAGATAGCGCAGCAGTTTGAACTCGGTGGGGGAGACCTCGATGACCCGGCCCTGGCGCCGGACCTCATGGGAGTCCTCGTCCAGCACCAGGTCGGCGACGGAGACGGAGGACTGCGGCTCGTTGTCGAGCTGGGTGCGTCGCAGCACAGCGCGGATGCGAGCCACCACCTCCTCGAGGCTGAAGGGTTTGGTGACGTAGTCGTCGCCGCCGACGGTCAGCCCGGTGACCTTGTCGTCCGTGGCGTCGCGAGCGGTCAGGAAGAGGATCGGCAGGTCGATGCCCGTGCTCCGCAGCTTGCGGGTGACCGTGAAGCCGTCCATGTCCGGCAGCATGACGTCGAGGACCGCGAGGTCGATCGGGTGGTCGCGGGCCATTTGCAGGGCCTCGTTGCCGGTTGCGGCCGAGTGCACCTCGAAGCCCGCAAACTTCAGGCTCGTGGCCAGCAGGTCGCGGATGTTCGTCTCGTCCTCGACGACGAGCAGTCGTGCTTCGGGGGTGTTCATGCGGAATGCACTTCTGGCGTGGTCATAGCATCCACAATCCTAGCCCTGCCTGAGACCTTCCTGAGAGATTTGTGGATCGGAACTGGATGTGAGCAGAACGACATTTAGTTAGTTGAAGTAATGAGATATGCTAACCATGTGAATTCGAACGAGCGACGAAGGTTGGCAGCCGACCTCCGCTCGGTGTGTATGCGGATCAGTCGCCGGGCGCGGTTCGACAACGCCGAGACGGTGGCCCCTCATCAGTTCTCGGTCCTGGCGAAGCTGGAGAACACGGTGCGGACACCGCGGCAGCTGGCTGATATCGAATGCGTCAGCGCACCGTCCATGACGCGCACCGTGGCCGGACTGGTCGAGAAGGGCCTGGTATGTCGCACCGACGACCCGGACGACCGGCGTCAGGTGCAGCTGAGTCTGACCAAGGAGGGACTGCACGTGCTGAAGGAGGGTCGGCGCACCCGGGATGAGTGGATGCTGTCGCGCATCGAAGGGCTCTCCGAGCAGGAGTGCGAGGTGCTTGACCAGGCCCGCGAGATCCTGGGCCGAGTGGTCGCCAGGTGAACCGGACCTTCGCATCGCTCTCGGTCTACAACTATCGCGTCTACTTCATGGGCGCGATGACCTCCAACATCGGCACCTGGATCGGGCGGATCGCCCAGGACTGGCTGGTCCTCACCGTCCTGACCAACCACAACGCGACCGCGCTCGGATTCGTCACTGCGCTGCAGTTCGCGCCGGCGGTGCTCCTCGCGCCGGTCGCGGGTGCGCTGACCGACCGCTACTCCAAGCGGAAGGTGCAGTTCCTTGCGCAGGGCGCACTCGCTCTGACCTCCGCCCTCCTTGCGACGCTGGTGCTGACCGGGGCCGTCCAGTTGTGGCACGTCTTCCTCACCGCCACCCTGCAGGGCTTCGCGACGGCGCTGAACAATCCCAGTCGCCAGGCGATGGTCTCCGAGATGGTGCCGTCGGAGCTGGTGTCCAATGCCGTCAGTCTGAACTCCACCTCGTTCAACGCCGCCCGGATCGTCGGGCCCGGCATAGCGGGTCTGCTGGTCGGGATCATCGGGATCGGGCACACCATCCTCTTCGACACGTTCTCGTTCGTCGCAGTGATGGTCTCGCTCTACGTCATGCGCCCGGACGAGCTGATGCCCGCCCCGCGCAGCCGCGGGAAGGGCAAGGTTCGCGAGGGCCTGGCATACGTCCGGCACCGTCCGGACATCATGTTGATCCTCGTGATGATCTTCATGCTCGGCACCTTCGGGATGAATTTCCAGCTCACGACGGCCCTGATGGCCACCGCCACGTTCCACCAGAACGCGACGGGGTTTGGGCTGCTGGGGTCCGTGATGGCGATCGGGTCGCTCGGCGGCGCACTCATGTCGGCGCGGCGCTCGCGACCACGGTTGCGGGTGCTGATGATCTCCCTTGCCGCGTTCACGGTGGCGTCCGCGGCCGCAGCCTTTGCCCCGTCGTACCTGCTGTTCGCGGTCCTGCTGGTCCCCACCGGATTTGCCGCGATCACCTTCCTCAACACCGCCAACTCCGCGGTGCAGCTGAGTGTCTCGCCGGTGATGCGCGGCCGGGTCATGGCGCTCTACATGGCGGTATTCCTCGGCGGGACGCCCATCGGGGCACCGCTCATCGGCTGGATCGGTGACGCATTCGGAGCGCGCTGGACGATCCTCATCGGAAGTGTCGCGTCGCTGGTCACGGTGGTGGGCGCGATGCTGTATGTCATGCGCAGCGAGGACCTCTACCTGCGGATCGAGCGCACGCCGGTGCCGCACCTCGAGGTGCGCCCGCGCGACATGGCGGACAGCACCGCGACCGAGCGGGTCGCGTGATTGAGCCAAAGTGCACACCTGGGAGGCGTGGATTTCGGATGCGGTGCCTGGCACCACCGAGTGATCTCGCCTCGTCTCGTCCGTCCGCCGGGTGGTCAGAGCCAGTGGCGGCGCGGCATACGGCGTAGTCCCTTGTCGCTCAGGATCCGCAGCAACCCTGCGCGCGAGAGCGCGTCATCCCAGCCCCATCGCGCGACGTCCCAGTCGGACCTACGCACGCGGTCTTCGCGAAGCTTTTCCCGATGCACCACCTCACCGGGCGCCTCGCCCGGACGCAGATAGCGGGCGTACTTCGCAGCGCCGTCGCACTCGCCGACAAGTCCGGGCCAGCCGAAGTCACCGCGGTCGAACTGCCCATCGCGGTCCACCAACGGCACCTGGAGCTCGGGTCGTGGCAGACGCAGCTCATACATGGCCACGCGGCTCAACGACTCCAGCGCGGACTCGGCCCGCGGATCGGCCAGCGCGATGGTGGTGCGGACCTCGGTGATCCCGGCCGTTCCCTTGTCGAGGGCGTGGAGCTCGGACTCCAGATCCGCCCGATCGCACAGACGGTGGTGCAGTGCGTAGTCGGCTGCTGCGACGGCCGACTGCAGCGAACCGTCCCGTGCCAGGTCGACGACGGTCCGCGCCGCAGCCGTGATACGCACGTCGTTCACCCTTGTGCTTGGCGGGGACTGTGTCATGTGGTGTCGTTTCACCAGACCGGATGACGCCGCCGGTCTTGGTGGTGTGCACCTCGCGCGGCCAGGGGCTCGACGACCGGCATGCCCCACAGCACTGCGGCGGACCAGTGCGAGTAGACGTTGTCCGCAGACCTCGAGTAGAGCACCGTCGCGTGCACCCGAGCGGCATACCGGGTGTCGGCATTGAAGGTGGCCGAGTCCGCGGCGTCGTAGTAGGCACCGCGGCGGATCTGCGCAAGGACGGGGGTACCGTCGGGTCGGAGTTCGGTGCGGGGGTCGAGACGTTGGTCGCCCAGTTCGCTCGCCAGGATGATGCGACTCGCGTCGAAGAGAAGAGCAGATGTGCCCGGTGTGCCGTCTGAGGCGCGGCCGACCAGGTGCGGGACATGCCGGCGATCGGCGCCCGCATACGTCGGGCGCCACGTATGCGGGTCACTGTCCAGGAGGGGGTCCGTCGGTCCAGGTTGTCCGGTGCAGTGCTCATGTCACCAACTTCGCAGGCTCGCACAGGGTGGTCCTGGGTTACCCACAGGGCGCGGCCTTCCGCCCTTGCCGGCGGCGGCCGTGGAGGGGTTGGAGGACCCGCAATACCCGCCCCCAACTCGACGGGGGGCGTGCGGGCAGGAGACATGCGAGGAGAGGGTGAGGAGAAGGGGTGACCTGATCAGACCTGGGACTGCGCGTAGGCCTGGGCCAGCAGGTAGTGCTCCGTGTCGGCGGCCTGCTCGATCACGTTGCGACGCAGCGCAGCCTCGGCACTCTGGTGCTCGTCCAGCCACTGTTTGGCCCGCTGGATCACGGGATGCTGCTGCGGGTCCTGGCCCTCACTCAGGTCGGCGGGCGGGAAGAGACCGACCACCAGCCGGGTCGCCATGGTCTGCGGCATCGATCGCCACCAGTCGATCAAGGACGCGAAGTATCGGTCGGCAAGGTGCGCACGGTCCGCGGAGCTGGCCGGCGCGTCGAACCCGGCGAGCAGCGCACGCTGCGTGTCGTTGGTGATCGTCGCGTCGGCGACCAGTGACTGCCAGACGGCATCCTTGGTCGCGGTGCCGGGCAGGCTTGCCAGGGCCTTGTCGTGAGCGAGACGACCGCTCATCGTGCTGTCTCGATTCAGCTCGGCGGCAAGCGCATCCGCACCGAAACGACCTTGCGCGGCAAGGGCTGTGGCCAGCTCCCACCGCAGATCCGGGTCCATCGGCAGACCCTCGATGACGTCGCGGCCGTCCAACAGCGCTTCGATGTTGCCGGCCGTACCGCCGTGCAGGGCTCCGAATCGCGCGACGGATCGCGCCCAGACCTGTTGCGCGTCGGTGCCGGGGGCGGCTGACCTCAGGTGCTCCAGAGCAGATGCCGCCAGGCGCTGTCGGAGCTCTGGCCGTTGGGTCGGTGTGGCGTAGTGGCAGACGGCCGTGTGTGCAAGTGTCAAAATCTGTTGCAGCAGAGTCGCATTCCGCTCGGTTGGAGCCTGGGCGAGGGCCGACTCGATGAAGGTTCGTGCCGGCAGCGCGCGGTCGCGCACCATGTTCCACAGGCTCGACCAGACAAGCGCACGGGAGAGCGGCTCGTCGATCGTGGACAGGTGACGGCCGGCCGCCTGGACGGACGGCCCGTCCAGGCGGACCACGGCATACGTCAGGTCGTCGTCGTTGACGATCACCAGGTCGGCGGAGACTCCGGTCGCCTCGGGCACGGGGGTATGCGTGCCTGCGACCTCGACATCGATCACCGTGACGCGCGTGAGGCGATCCCCCTCGAGGGCATAGAGGCCGACCCGTAGTCGGTGCGGACGCGAGATCGCCTCTCCTGTCATGGAGTCCATCGCATCCTGCTGAATCACCAGGTCGGTGATGGCGCCGTGCTCATCTCGTGTGGTCGCGAAGGACAGCAGCGACGGGCCGGCAGTCTGCAGCCACAGGTTCGACCAGGTGCGCAGGTCTCGCCCCGAGCTGGACTCGAGGGCGCTCAGGAGGTCATCCAGTGTGGTCGAGCCGAATGCGTGGTCGGCGAAGTACTGCTGCGCACCGGCGAAGAATGCGTCGCGGCCGACGTAGGCCTGCAGCTGCTTCAGCACGGCTGCACCCTTGGCGTAGGTGATGCCGTCGAAGTTCTGCCGCGCTGCCTCCAGATCGTCGATCGTGGCGACGATCGGATGAGTGCTCGGCCGCTGGTCCTGCGTGTAGGCCCACTGCTTGCGCCCGAGCGCGAAGAGAATCCACGCACCGGGGAACCCCACTGCCTCCGCGGCGGTTTGGTAACCCATGAGGTCCGCGAACGACTCCTTGAGCCACAGGTCGTCCCACCACGCGGGGGTCGCCAGATCACCGAACCACATGTGTGCCATCTCATGCATGATCACCTCGGCTCGCTGCTCGCGCTGCAGATCGGTGGCCCGGCCGCGATAGAGAAAGCTGTCGGTGAAGGTGACGAGACCAGGGTTCTCCATGGCGCCGAGGTTGTACTCGGGCACGAAGATCTGGTCGTACTTCCCCCACGGGTAGGGGTAGGCGAAGGCCTCGTCGAAGAAGTCCAGGCCGTGCTTCGTGATCGCGAATACCTCTTCAGCACTTGCGAACTGCGCCATCGACTGCCGGCAGAGCAGGCCGAGTCGGACCTTTTGCGTGGTGCCGTCGGGGCGCGAGATCGACCAGACGTCGGACTCGCGGCGATACGGCCCGGCCGCCACGGCCGTGATGTATGACGACTGGCGCGGGGTGGGCTCGAACGTCACCGTGGCGGTCAGCTCATCCTCGGTTCGGGATGCCGCGGCCTGGCCCGAAGCGATCTCCCACTCCTTCGGCGCCGTCACGACGAAGGTGAACTGCGCCTTCAGGTCGGGCTGCTCGAAGCAGGCGAACATCCGGCGCGAGTCGGTCGGCTCGAGATGCGTGTAGAGGTAGGTGCGGTCGTCCTGCGGATCGGTGAAGCGGTGCATGCCCTCGCCGGTGCGGCTGTATCGGCAGTGCGCCTCGACGTGCAGCTCGTTCTCGGCTCGCAGCCCGGTCAGCGGCAGCCGAGCTCCGTCATACGTCGAGGTGTCGACCGGCTGCCCGTTCAGGGTGGCTCGGGCGACCCGATCGGCGACCAGATCGACCCAGGTGGCGTCGGCGGTGGAGGAGAACCGGAGGGTCGTGGCGGACCGGTAGGTGTCGGCGCCCGGGTCGACCGCGTTGCTCAGGTCGAGTTCGACCCGGTAGTCCTGCACGGTCAGGGCGGCGCCGCGCTGTCGGCACTCGATGTGGGTCAGGTTCAAGTCTCCGGTCACGGTTGCTCACTCAATCATGTGCAGACCAGCGCAGGTGAGGAGGGGCACCGGGCGTAAGGCGCATCACCGGGGCGGAAGTCACCACTCGGTGGTAGGCAACTCGCGTCTCGGGGGGAGGTGGCCGACGACGTGGTCGATGCACTGGGTGAGCGCGGTGATGTCGTCGGGCTCGATGGAGGGGAACATCCCGATCCGCAGCTGGTTGCGGCCCAGCTTGCGGTAGGACTCCGTGTCGACGATGCCGTTCGCTCGCAGCGCGCCCGCCACGGCATCCGCATCCACGGCAGCGTCCAGGTCGATGGTGCCCACGACCAGCGACCGCTGCTCCACCACGCTCACGAACGGACTGGCGTATGCCGTGTCCTGAGCCCATGCGTAGAGCCGGCTGCTGCTGTCGGTGGTCCGCGAGACGGCCCACGGCAGCCCGCCGTTCTCGTTCAGCCACTGGATCTGGTGGGCGAGCATCACGAGGGTCGCGATGGCCGGGGTGTTGTAGGTCTGCTGCTTGCGAGAGTTGCTGACGCAGGTCGCCAGGTCGAGTGTGTCCGGGATCCACCGGCGCCCGGCCTTGATCTCCTCGACCCGTGCCAGGGCGGCCGGGGACAGGATCGCCAGCCAGAGCCCGCCGTCGGAGCCGAAGCACTTCTGCGGGGAGAAGTAGTAGGCATCGGCCTGTGCAACATCGACCGGCAGGCCGCCCGCTCCGGACGTTGCATCAACCAGCATCAGGGCGTCGTCATCCGCACCCGCGACGCGCCGCACCGCAGCCATCGCACCGGTGGACGTCTCGTTGTGTGCCCACGCATACGCATCGACACCGGCCTCCGCGTGCGCGGTGGCGACCTGGCCCGGTTCTGCGGTGACGACCGTGGGGTCGCCGAGGAACGGCGCGCGCTGCACGGCGGCCGCGAACTTGCCGGTGAACTCGCCATACACCAGGTGCTGCGCGCGGTCGCGGATCAGGCTGAAGGCGGCAAGATCCCAGAACTGCGTCGCCCCGCCGTTGCCGACCACGACCTCGTAGCCGGGTGGAAGTGCGAAGAGCGTGCGCAGACCCTCTTGGATCTGCCCCACGAGCGATTTGACCGGAGCCTGCCGGTGCGAGGTGCCCAGCAACGAGGTGCCGACCGTGGCGAGATGCTCGATCTGCGCCGCGCGCACCTTGCTGGGACCGCAGCCGAATCGGCCGTCGGTGGGCTTGATCGAGTCGGGAATGGGGAGAGTCACAGGCGTCAGTCTGCCAGCGCATACCCTCGGGCGTATGCAGGAGATCAAGCGCTGGGACTACAACGGTGAAGGCATCGACGAGCAGGCGATGCCGGCCGCACCCTGGGATGCGGTGACCCATTGGGTCGATGCCGCACGCACGCACGCGCAGGGCGACGCGGACCGGCCCGATCCGGACGCGATCGAGGTCGCGACGGTGGATCCCACCGGCCACCCGCAGGTCCGCACCGTCCTGATGCGCTACCTGACGCCCGAGGGGCCGGGTTTCTACACCAATCTGTCGTCGCACAAGGGTCGAGACCTGCGGCACGACCCGCGGGTTGCCGCCACGCTGACCTGGCCGACGCTGTTCCGAGCAGTGCGCTTTGTCGGGACCGCGCACGAGCTGTCGCGGGAGACCGTCGCGGACTACTTCCAGGCGCGGCCGTGGGGGTCCCGGATCAGTGCGTGGGCCTCGCACCAGTCGCAGCCGGTGGCCGGACGCGCCCAGCTCGAGGCGGCGGTCGCGGCCTACGAGCGGCGCTGGCCGGACACCGGGGCGCCGGATGACGTGCCGGTGCCGGACTTTTGGGGTGGGTACCTCATCCGGTGCGACGAGGTGGAGCTGTGGGCCGGACGCCGGAGCCGACTGCACGACCGGCTCGTCTACGTGCGCACCGGCAACGGTGACTTGAGCGACGCTGCCGACTGGCGGATCGAGCGCCGCCAGCCCTGACGGGAGCGAGCGGGAGTGGCGGGGAGCAGTAGGCATGGGACAGCCCGTGGGCTCCGTGCCGGGTGGCACGGGTGCGTGATGGACGAATCACGCTCCCACGGGCTGCGGCAGCTGCGTTGGAATCGCTACCGCATCGTCCGATGTCGGTCCACCGAGAAGGTGGTCACCGGGCTGCGGTGCGCTAGCGCGCAACCACCTCACGCGTCCTAGAAGAATTCATTTCTTGGACCACCTCCTCTCTCGTGTACCTCCACGCTAGGCCGCTGATCGTGGATAGCGCAACGGATTAAGCCGGGAGAGGAAAGGGCTGTTCCGCTGGGGAGTATGCGAAGCGGCCGGCGCACAGGGGGGAGGCGCCGGCCGCCGAGCTGGACCCGAAGGCCCGCTCCAACCCCCACCAAGGTGGAGGCCCGCCCAGCACCGCGGTCAGGGGGGGAGGAGTCCGCGGTACTAACTGAAGAACGTACTGCCTCCGCCCAAGATTCCCAGCAGCGACCCGACGTGAGCGCGGTTACGAAATAATCTGGACAGCAATGGGTGACACGTGTTGATCGCTTGACCACCACGACAGCCGGCAGCCGCGGATTGGATTGCGGTCGGAAGGGACATTGTCGGGCGAAGATGGCACTCTTACTCTGTGACCGACCTGATCGACACTACTGAGATGTACCTGCGGACGATCTTCGACCTCGAAGAGGAGGGGATCCCCCCGCTGCGTGCGCGTATCGCCGAGCGCTTGGGGCACTCGGGCCCGACCGTCTCCCAGACCGTCGCCCGGATGGAGCGCGACGGCCTGGTCACCCTCGCGGGCGACCGTCACCTGGAGCTGACCGACCATGGTCGGCTGCTTGCGACCCGAGTGATGCGCAAGCACCGGCTCGCCGAGCGGTTGCTGGTCGACGTCATCGGACTTGAGCTGCAGTTCGTCCACGACGAGGCCTGCCGCTGGGAGCACGTCATGAGCGACCGCGTCGAGCGCAAGATCCTCGGCCTGCTCGACGAGCACCACCTGTCGCCCTACGGCAACCCGATCCCCGGCCTCGAGGAGCTCGGGGAGGAGAGCACCGTGCTGCAGTTCCGCGACGGGGTGCAGCCGCTGACCGATGCGGTCAAGACCGCGGACGCGGTCTCGGTCGTGGTACGCCGCATCGGGGAGCCTGCCCAGGCCGATGCCGATGCGATCGGCGTGCTCACCTCGGCCGGCATCAAACCGGGTGCCCGGGTCGATGCGCACATCGAGTCCGGCCGCGTGGTCGCGGTCGTCGACGGGAGTCACGAGGGCGTATCGCTGCCCCTGGACGTGGCATCGCACGTATTCGTCGAAAAGGCGAGCTCCGCGAGCTGACGCGCACGGACGGTCGGTCCATGGCCGGCGGCGCGAGTCGCGTGACCCATTTGTGACCTAACCGGGGACGCCGTGTAGCGTAGCCGTCGGCCTCACCACCCCGGTGCGGCTATCGAGCGCCACCGCCGAGTCCTGCCACGGCGCTCGAGATGACTGCACACCGCACGGCAGGAGCGGGGGAACCACTCTGGGCGTCCTAGGGCGTCCTTGGGGCTAGGTCACCGGCCAAACTCGGGGTTTGGTCACGACAGGGTATTTCTCCACCCGAGCCCGACAGCTCACCTCGTAGGCGCAGGAGAGGCATTTCTGTGTCAATAAACGGATCCCGCGGTCGACACCGCGCCCCGAGCAAGATCTCGACCCATTTCAGCTCCGCAGCCCGGGTGACCGCCACCGTGGCCGTCAGCGGTGGCCTGGTGGCCGCCATTGCCGCACCGCAGGCAGCGCACGCCGAAGGCGTGGCCTCGATGAGCTCCTCGGCTCAGCAGGCCGCGGCAACCACGCTGACCTACACGAACGCCAAGACCTTGTCGGCTCGGTATGAGAGCGGGGCCCAGACCGTCGATCTGACGGTGCGCAGCGTCGCTCACAAGGCAGTCAAGAAGGCCGTCAGCACACCCGTGCGGACCCGCCAGACGGTGCGGGCCGACCGGCAGCAGCGCAGCGAGCAGCAGACCTCACGCTCTGCCACCCGTCCGAGCCCGGCGCCGGCCAGGCAGCCGAAGGCGGTCGATCCGGCCCCCGCACCGAAGCCCAAGGCACCGCCGGTCTCCGCGCCGTCGCGTTCGGGTGCCGTGGGCATCGCGATGCGCTACATCGGCGTGCCCTACGTCTATGGCGGAACATCGCCGGCCGGCTTCGACTGCTCCGGACTGACCCAGTACGTCTACGCGCAGCTGGGCATCTCGATACCTCGGACCGCGTCCGCGCAGCAGGCCTCGATGCAATCGGTGAGCAACCCGCAGCCGGGTGACCTGGTGTTCTTCGGCTACCCGGCCTACCACGTGGGCATCTACGCCGGAAACGGCGAGATGATCGCCGCGCCGAAGCCCGGTGGATCAGTGCAGCTGCAGAAGATCTGGGACACCCCGTCCGGCTACGGCCGCCCCTGATCTGACCCGCCTACGACCAAGCCCCCGCCAGGTGAACCTGGCGGGGGCTTGGTCGTAGGCGGTGGGCGTCGTTGGTTGCAAACGTCTCAGGCGAGGTCGCGGGCGAGGGCGGCGGCAGCGTCGGTGAGCAGCGGCACCACCCGTTCGACGACCTCCTCGGTCATTCGCGAAGCAGGCCCGGAGACCGACAGGGCCAGGCGGGTGGGCACGTCGGGCACGACGACCGCGACGCAGCGCACCCCGGTCTCCTGCTCGCCCTCGTCCATGGCGTAGCCGTGTTCGCCGGCCCAGATGAGTGCCTTGCGGAACTCGTCGATGTCGGTGATCGTGCTCGGAGTGTGCTTCGGCATGCCGGTGCGGCGCAGGATCTCGCGCACCTGGTGCTCGGGCATCTGCGCCATGATCGCCTTGCCGACCGCGGTGCAGTGGGGGAGCACCCGCCGGCCCACCTCGGTGAACATGCGCATCGAGCGGCGGGACTGGGCCTGCGCGACGTAGACGATCTGATCGCCGTCGAGCATGGCCAGGTTGGCCGACTCACCCAGTTCGTCGACGAGCGACTCGAGGTGCGGGCGCGCCCATACGCCAAGGGTGCTGGACGCGCATTCGCCGAGGCGGATCAGCCGCGGGCCGAGGATGTACTGCCGATTGGTGTCCTGGCGCAGGTAGCCGAGGTCGACCAGGGTGCGCAGCAGGCGGTGGATCGTGGGCAGGGGCAGACCGGACTCCGCGGAGAGCTGCGAGAGCCCCATCGTCCCGCCGTGGTCGGTCATGGTCTCCAGCAGGCCGAAGGCGCGCTCGATCGACTGGACCCCGCCCGACCGCGGAGCCTTGGTTCCCGGTTCCGTTGTGCCTGTGGTCATCGTCGCGCTCCTCATCAAACTTCCGGATAACGGAAGTCTACTGTCATCAACAGGAAATCAGTGAACACTCCCGTTTTGGACGCCCACTTGTCCCTTGATCTTCCGTAGTGTAGATAATAGTATCCACTATACGAAAATCCTAGGAGGTTCACTCATGGCATCACCCAGCCCCGGATACGGAATCACCGTCCGCGTCGATGCGCCGGCGACCTCCGGCGCCACCAGCGGTCTGGTCGCGGCGGTGGGCGGGGCCGGGGGCGCGCTGACGGCGCTGGACATCGTGGAGTCGCACCCGGACCAGATCGTGGTCGACGTGACCTTCGATGCCACCGACGCCGATCACGGCACCACGGTGAAGGACGCACTGGCCAAGGTTCCGGGGGTGACGGTCCGCAAGGTCAGCGACCGCACGTTCCTGATGCACCTGGGCGGCAAGATCGAGGTCACCTCCAAGGTGCCGATCAAGCACCGCGACGACCTCTCCCGTGCCTACACTCCCGGCGTGGCCCGGGTGTGTCAGGCCATCGCCGAGAACCCCGAGGATGCGCGCCGGCTCACCATCAAGCGCAACACGGTTGCGGTGGTGACCGATGGTTCGGCCGTGCTCGGCCTGGGCAACATCGGACCCGCCGCGGCGCTACCGGTCATGGAGGGCAAGGCGATGCTCTTCAAGCAGTTCGCCGGTGTCGATGCCTGGCCGGTCTGCCTGGACACCCAGGACACCGAGGAGATCATCAGCATCGTGAAGGCGATTGCACCGGTCTACGGCGGCATCAACCTGGAGGACATCGCGGCGCCACGGTGCTTCGAGATCGAGCGACGCCTGCGGGAGGACCTGGACATCCCGGTCTTCCATGACGACCAGCACGGCACCGCGATCGTGGTGCTGGCCGCGCTGACCAACGCGCTGCGCGTGGTCGACAAGACCATGGAGGAGATCAGTGTCGTGGTCAGCGGGGTCGGCGCCGCCGGTCACGCCATCATCCAGCTGCTTCAGGCGGAGGGTGTGTCGACGATCATCGCCTGTGACCGCAAGGGTGCCGTGCACACGGGCCGCGACGGCATGGACAAGGACCGCCAATGGGTTGCGGACCACACCAACCCGGGCGGCAAGACCGGTTCGTTGTGCGAGGTGCTCGAGGGGGCCGACGTCTTCGTCGGTGTCTCCGGGCCGAACCTGCTCGACGGCGACGACATCGCCACCATGGCCGATGACGCGATCGTCTTCGCGCTCGCCAACCCGGACCCGGAGGTCGACCCGGTCGAGGCCGGCAAGCACGCCGCGGTCGTCGCCACCGGACGCAGCGACTTCCCCAACCAGATCAACAATGTGCTGGCCTTCCCCGGGTTCTTCCGCGGGATGCTCGACGCCGGCGCCCGTGACATCACCCAGAAGACGATGCTTGCCGCCGCCGAGGCAATCGCCGACTCCGTGTCGGACGACCAGCGCAACTCCAGCTTCATCGTGCCGTCCGTATTCGACCCGGACGTGGCGACCTCGGTTGCCACCGCCGTGAGGGAGGCTGCGCAGTGACCGACCTCTACCAGCTCGCGAGCCGACTCGACGAGCAGCTCGCCGACGCCGACCGGGCTCTCGAGACGCAGTATCCCGGTGACCGCGGAACGCGTCAGCCGGTGCACACCGTCTACATCCCCGGCGATCGGTATGCCGCGTCGACCGTGCCGGACTGGGGCCGGCAGGCGCTCGCCGCCCTGGCGGAGCACGGCGGCGGCGCGGCATCCGTGGCGGAGGAGCTCGGGTTGGACCCGCAGACGACCGCGGACGTGTATGACCGGGTGGTTGCCAAGCTGGCCGACGAGCCGATCGAGGATCTGCGGATCGACTTCGAGGACGGCTTCGGCGACCGCGGTGAGGCTCAGGAGGATGCGGCGGTCATCGCCGCCGCCCAGGCGCTCGTGCGCAGCATTGCCGATCGGACCGCAGCGCCGTTCCACGGCATCCGGTTCAAGTCCTTCGAGGCGCCGACGCGGCACCGGGGTCTGCGGACGCTGGATCTGTTCGTCGGCGAGCTCGCCCGAGCCGGTGCCATGACGCCACGATTCGTGGTGACCCTGCCCAAGGTGACCTCGGTGGACCAGGTGAGTGCCATGGCCGTCGCGTGTGACGCACTCGAGGAGATGCACCGGATCGCTCCCGGCGCACTGAAGTTCGAGATCCAGGTGGAGACGCCGCAGGCGATCCTCGGACCGGACGGCACGGCTCTGATCGCGCGGATGATCCACGCGGCGCGGGGCCGCTGCACCGGGCTGCACTACGGCACCTACGACTACTCGGCCTCCTGTGGCATCTCCGCGGAGTTCCAGAGCATGGAGCACCCGGCCGCCGACCACGCCAAGGCCGTCATGCAGGTCGCGGCCGCGGGCACCGGAGTATTCCTGTCCGACGGCTCGACGAACGTCATGCCGATCGGGACTCACGACAATGTGATTCGCGCGTGGAAGCTGCATCACCGGCTGGTTCGCCGCTCGCTGGAGCGCGGCTACTACCAGGGCTGGGACCTGCATCCGGCGCAGCTGCCCAGCAGGTTCCTCGCCACCTATGCGTTCTACCGCGAAGGCCTGCCGACGGCCGCGAGGCGACTGCACGCCTACATCCACGGTGGCGACTCCGGCTATCTGGACGAGCCGGCGACCGCCACGGCGCTCGCGAGCTTCGTTCTGCGCGGTGTCGAGTGCGGCGCCGTGCAGGTGTCCGAGGTGAATCAGCTCATCGAGGTCGACCAGCGGCGGCTGGCGGGGCTTGCGCGTCGCAAGATCGGCTGATCGCTCCGAACCGACCGTGCCAGAGGATCGTCGACCGGTGCCGGAGCGAGTAGCGTCATGGACATGCAGCTGGAAGCCGAGTTCACAACGGAACCCTTCGAGGGCGAAGGGGATCCGCCCGCGCACGCGGTCGCGGCGCTGGAGGTGGCACAGGCTGCGGGGGTCGAGTGTGACTTCGGACCACTGGGCACCCGAATGACCGGCGACGCTCCGGCGGTGCTCCGGGCGCTGCAGGACGTGATGTCCACGGCGCTCGCCCGCGGCGCCACCCGTGTGACGGTGCAGGTGGAGACCCGCGATGACGTGGCGAAGGCCGGCGGTGGGCATGACCACTGACAGCGACAGCACCCTTGGTTCCGGGCCGGGTCCCGCAGTCGACGGTGTTGCCCCGACCCATCCCCTGATCGTCGCGGTGCGACACCTGGTGCAGCAGGTAGGCGCAGAGTTCGTCGCGACCGAGGAGATGACCGCCAAGGATGTGCCGCTGGAGTGGGACGGGCAGATCATTGCCGCAGTGCGGCTGCCTACCGAGAGTGCGCCTCCCGAGGCCGTGGGTGATCTGGGGCTGCTCCTGCAGGACGTTGCTGCCGAGCTCGGCGGCAACCTGGAGGCCCTGCCTCGTGCACAGAAGCAGCGCGCGGTGCGGCTGCTTGAGGAGCGCGGCGCCTTCACCTATCGCAAGTCCGCCGAAGAGGTGGCCAGTGCGCTCGGGGTCTCCCGCTTCACCGTCTACAACTATCTGAATCGCAGCCGCGGAGCCTGACGGCGGCCCCGACGCAACAGTGGCTCCGCCGGCAACAGCCGACGGAACCACTGCAGCGCGAGCGGGTCAGCCGGCCGGTGAGGCCACAGTGGCCCGCTCCGCTGTCGCGTCGGTGTCGTTCTGCGACGTCGTGACCAGCGAGACCACGATCATCACGACGATGTTGATCACCAGGGCGACCACACCGACGTTGATGTGCTGAAGCGCCGGGGGCAGCACCCCGAGCACGTCCGATGCGGAAGACGTGCTGATCGTTAGCCACGCGACGACGGCGGCGCCCACCACCATCCCGGCGGTTGCCCCCGCCGCGGTGATCGGGTTGTTGCGGCGCAGGGTCATCAGCATGGACGGCAGCAGCTGGGTCACGAACGCGTACCCGAGCAGCAGCAGGTTCACAATGGCGCTGCCGCCCTGAAAGAGCAGGAACAGGGCAACCAGCGCGACGACCGGGACGCAGATCTTTGCCGCGATGGCGATGCGCGCCGGTGGCGCTCCGGGCGACACCTCCTGCACCACGTTCTTGGCGATGACCGTGCCACAGGTGGTCAGCAGCATCGCTCCCGGCACGAGGGCGCAGAACATCCCGGCGGCCCCGACGACGCCGACGATCCACGAGGGCAGCTCGGCGCGGGCGACGGCGAGCAGTGACATGTCGCCGTCGGCCAGCCCGGGCACCACCAGGAGTGCGGTGAAACCGATGAAGAACACGAAGAGCAGCACCAGCTGGTAGAGCGGCAGGAGCATGGCGTTGCGCCGGAACGTCCTCGGGTTCTTGGACGAGTAGACGGCACCGAAGTAGTGCGGCCACATGAAGAACCCGAGCGATGACAAGACGATGCTGCTGATGAACCAGCCCGTGTTGTAGGAGCCGGGGCTCAGTGCGAGCATGCCCGGATGTCCGTTCTGCACCGAGTGGAACATCGCGTCTATGCTGCCGGAGTGGTGCAGCGGCAGGTAGAGGCCGATACCAACGACCACGATCAGCACGAGGACGTCCTTGACGATCGCGTTGGTCGCCGCCGCGTGAATGCCCGAGATGACGACGTAGGCGGTCAGCGCCAGGGCCCCGACCCAGATGGCGAGCGTGCTGGGGATCTTGCCGTAGGACGTCTCCTCGACGATGATGCCGAGACCCTTCAACTGCAGCTCGAGGTAGGGGACCATGGCCACGATGCCGATGACCGCGACGACGGCACCGATGAGGCGGTTGTTGTACTTGCTGATGAACCAGTCCGGTTGGGTCAGCAGCTTCTTCGACGTGCCATATCGCCAGATCGCGGGCGCCAGCCAATAGGAGATGACGTAGGCCAGCGCGCCGTAGCACAGGATGTAGTAGGCCGCGCCGCCATGGGCGTAGGCCCACCCGGAGGCGCCGAGGAAGGTGAAGGTCGTATAGATCTCACCGGCGAGCAGCAGGAAGACGATCAGCGAACCGAAGCCGCGGCTGCCGACGCTCCAGCCCTCCAGGTCCATCTGCTTGCCTCGTCTGGCGAAGACGCCAAGGGCGAGGGTCGCGACGAACGCGAGGATGAGGACGATCATCGCCCCATTCATGACTGCACCTGGGTGGTCGCATCGGCGTCGTCGCGGTTGGCGGGGTCGGTCTGGTACACCACGAACATGCACACCGACGTCATGACCACGGACAGGACGATCCAAAAGAGCAGGAACGGCAGCCCGAGGACGTAGGGGGTCGTGCGGTTCATGAACGGGGTGAGGACGAGCATCATGACGAAGGGGACGCACGCAAGGCTCACGTGCAGATAGCGGCGGCTGGTCTGGCTCACGAGGATTCTCCTGGCTTGGATGAGGCGGTTGGGTCGGTGGCGGTGAGGGATGGCGGCCACCGAGCGATATCCATATGTCGGAAAAGTAATTCCATGAAGCAAAATATATGCCGCAGGTCACATGCGTCAAGATCTACGCGCAAGTAGTCCGTGGTGAGCTCTGGCGGTTCCGGGTGCCCGCTGGGACGCTGGGGAAGTAGTGGTCGGGTACCTCGCCGAGATATTTTCAACAAACTGTTGACGCGGCGTTGTGGTCCGTGTCACTCTTTCGCACATCGGAAAGTTTCTTCCGATTAGTGAGAGGAGCAACGGCGTGCACCTGGATCAGTTCAACGCCGAGCCGCGGGAGTCACTGCGGCCCACCCTGCTGGCGTGCGCTGATGTGCCGGCCTGGGCGCAGGCGGTCGAGGATGGTCGACCGTATGCCGAGATGGCGGCTCTGGAGCAGACGGCGGACACGGCGGCCCGCCAGTTTTCTCCGGCAGATGTGGATCGCGCTCTGGCTGCGCATCCCCGCATCGGCGACCAGGCGCAGGGTCAGTCCACGCATGCCGCGTGGTCGCGTGGTGAGCAGTCCGGTGTCTCGCAGGACGAGGCGACCCAGGTGGCCCTGCGTGAGGGCAACCAGGCCTACGAACGGCGGTTCGGCCGGGTCTTCCTCATCTGCGCCGGCGGTCTGACCGCGGAGCAGATCCTCGGGTCGCTGCAGACGCGGCTGACCAACGACGACGACGCCGAGGCGGCCGTCGTTGCCGAGGAGCTGCGCAAGATCGCCCTACTGCGCCTACGAAAGGTCATCGACACATGAACACCCCACAAAGTCGCTCGCTTCGCTCCCTACTTTGCGGGGACCCCGAATGAGTGCCATCACGACGCACATCCTCGACACGGCCCTCGGCCGGCCGGCACACGACGTGCCCGTCCGTCTGGAGTCCGTCTCGCCCACCGAGATCCTGGCCACCGCGTCGACCAACGCGGACGGTCGCGTCCCGCAACTCGGACCCGACCGGGTCGAGGCCGGGACCTATCGCCTGGTGTTCGACGTTGCCGCCTACTTCGCGGCCACCGGTCAGCAGGCGTTCTTCCCCGAGGTCAGCATCACCTTCGCGCTGACCGACCCGGACCAGCACTACCACGTCCCACTTCTGCTTAGCCCGTTCGCATATTCCACCTACCGAGGGAGCTGAATCCTCATGGCTATCAAGCTTGGACCCAACGAGTACGGCAAGGCCCAGGTCCACCTGGTCCGCGTATACCGCGACACCGACCGTCACGAGATCCGGGACTTCACCGTCTCGACCTCGCTGCGCGGCGACTTCTCCGATGCCCACATCGACGGCGACCAGGCCGCGGTCCTGCCGACCGACACCCAGAAGAACACGGTGTTCGCGTTCGCCAAGGAGAAGGGCATCGAGTCGCCCGAGCAGTTCGCGCTCGAGCTCGCGGACCACTTCCTCGAGGCGGCACCCGTCGCCGACGGGGCGCGCATCGAGATCGAGGAGACCAACTGGAATCGGATCACCGTCGACGGCAAGGGCCACGACCACTCCTTCGTGCAGAGCGGCGGCGGCAATCGCACCACCGTCGTCAACGTCGATGGACGCGGCGCCGACCGCAAGGCGCACGTCGTGTCCGGCCTGAACGACCTGGTCGTCCTCAAGTCGACCGGCTCGGAGTTCCACGGGTTCCTCAAGGACAAGTACACGACGCTGGCCGAGGCCGACGACCGCATCCTCGCCACCTCCCTGATCGTCCGGTGGCGCTACGAGGGCACCGACGTCGACTGGAACAAGACGTTCGACGCGGCCAAGGCAACCCTGCTCCAGCGGTTCGCGGAGATTCACTCCAAGGCGCTTCAGCAGTCGCTCTACGGCATGGGGGAGACCCTTCTCGAGCAGCACCCGGAGATCGCCGAGTTCAAGTTCTCCGCGCCCAACAAGCACCACTTCCTGGTGGACCTGTCACCGTTCGGGGTCGAGAACCCCAACGAGGTCTTCTATGCCGCTGATCGGCCCTTCGGCCTCATCGAGGGCACCGTGATCCGCGACGACTCCTCCGACCCCGGCAACGCCTGGCACTCAGTGCCTGGTTTCTGCTGAGTGTGGCGCCGTGAAACTCCTACGACGCGGGGGTAACCCGAAGTACAGTGGCCGGCCCGAGGACAAGATGTACGGTCCGGGTGAGCTGCTGACCTACGGCACCCAGCACATTCTCACCATGTATGGCGGAGTGATCGCCCCACCTCTGATCGTCGGTGGCGCCGCCCACCTGAAACCGAGCGACATCGCGCTGCTCGTCACGGCCGGGCTGTTCATCAGCGGGCTGGCCACGCTGCTGCAGACGCTCGGTATCGGCCCGGTCGGCAGCCGGCTGCCACTCGTGCAGGGCGTCTCGTTCGCGAGCGTCTCGACCATGGTGGCCATTGCCAGCAAGGACGGGCTGCGGCCGGTATTCGGTGCAGTCATCGTGGCCGGAATCTTCGGCGTGATCGCGTCGACCTTCTTCGCGAAGATCGTGCGCTTCTTCCCGGCAGTGGTGACCGGGTCGATCATCACGGTGATCGGCGCATCCTTGATGCCGACGGCGTTCACCTGGTGCATGGGCGGAAACTCGACGGCCAAGGACTTCGGTTCGCCGACCAACATCGGGTTCGCCGGGCTCACCCTGCTGATCATCGTGGTGATCAGTCGGATGTTCCAGGGCGCGATCTCGAGGCTGTCGATCCTGATCGGCATGATCGTCGGGACCGCGATCGCCGCAATCACCGGGCACACCGACTTCTCCGGGGTGTCCAGTGCCAAGATCATCGCGCCTCCGCAGATCCTGCACTTCGGCTCGCCCACCTTTCAGGTCGGCGCCATCGTCTCCATGGTCATCGTGGTCCTCGTGATCATGACCGAGACCACGGCCGACATCCTGGCGGTCGGCGAGATCGTCGAGACCAAGGTCGATGACAAGCGCGTGGCGGCCGGTCTGCGGGCGGACATGGCGGCAACCACCGTGGCGCCGCTGTTCGGCAGCTTCCCGGCCAGTGCCTTCGCCCAGAACGTCGGTCTGGTCGCCCTCACCGGGATCAAGAGCCGGTTCGCGGTCGCGGCCGGTGGTGGTGTGCTGGTCGTGCTCGGCCTGCTGCCGGTGGTCGGAGCGGTCGTCGCGGGTATTCCGTTGCCCGTCCTGGGTGGTGCCGGGATCATCCTGTTCGGTTCCGTCACGGCCAGCGGCATTCGCACCCTGGCGCGCGTGGACTACAAGGACAGCCTCAACATGGTGATCATCGCGGTGGCGTTCGGCCTGGGGGTCATCCCGATCGCGATGCCGACCTTCTGGGACAAGTTCCCGGACTGGTTCGGCGTGATCATGGGCTCGGGGATCAGCGCGGCAGCGGTGAGCGCCGTGGTGCTGAACCTGTTCTTCAACGAGTTCAAGTTCGGCAACAAGCCGGGTGCCTCGGTCTTCTCGGAGCGTGAGGATCGGGTCGCCAAGTTCGGGGAATCCCTCGAGGACGACATCCCGGTGTCGGAGCGCGTTGCCCGTCGCCGGCCCCGGCATGCCGGCGAAGGGGCGTCCGAGAGCGTCGACGATGGGCGCGCGCAGTCACTGCGGTCGTTGGACACGTAGCTCGCGCGATGTCTGCACAGGCGCACACCGACCGACACCCGGCGGTGTGCGCCTGTGCCGTTCGCGGCAGGTGGCGAGCCGCTCGCCGACCTGCCGAAATCTTCCTCTACTGGACAGTAACCCACTTGATCCGTAAATCCGTTGAAGCGCAACGGGTTACGTAAGGTGCGGGGTTGACGTCGCACGGCTCTGCATCTACGCTATTTCCATAGTCCAAAAAGAATTTTCCGCAATACGAAAGAGGCCAGGATGAGCCACTCCCTCCGATACGAGGTCAACGCCTCGATTCTTTTCACCGAGCTGCCGTTGCTGGAGCGCCCGGCGGCTGTGAAGGCAGCCGGGTTCGACGCGGTGGAGTACTGGTGGCCGTTCGCCGAGGCCGTGCCCAGCGACAAGGAGGCGACGGCATTCGTCAGCGCCATCCGTGACGCCGGAGTGGACCTCGTCGGGCTGAACTTCTTCGCCGGCAACATGGCCGCCGGCGACCGCGGTCTGGTGTCCTGGACCGGGCGCGAAGCCGAGTTCCGCGACAACATCGACGCCACCGTCGGCATCGGCGACCAGTTGGGCTGCAAGGCGTTCAACGCGCTCTACGGCAACCGACTCGACGGCGGCGACCCCGCGGCGCAGGACGAGCTCGGGACCGAGAACCTGGTGCGCGCAGCGCAGGGAGCAGCCCGCATCGGCGGCATCGTGCTCATCGAGCCGGTCAGCGGCTCGCCCGCCTACCCGCTGCTCACCGCGGCCGACGCGCTCGGCGTGATCGACCGGGTGCAGCAGGCGTCCGGCGCCGACAACCTGGGGCTGCTCGCCGACCTCTACC
Organism: Leekyejoonella antrihumi; assembly: GCF_007845645.1. Lineage (GTDB taxonomy): Bacteria > Actinomycetota > Actinomycetes > Actinomycetales > Dermatophilaceae > Leekyejoonella > Leekyejoonella antrihumi. The sequence continues at coordinate 35,741 of NZ_VCQV01000019.1, read as the reverse complement.
ACCTCGCGGTCAACGGGGACGACGTCGACAAGGTCATCGCGGACCAGGTGGACCGCACCGCACACGTGCAGATCGCCGACGACCCGGGCCGCCACGAGCCGGGCACCGGGTCCCTGCCGATCGACCAGCAGCTGACCGCTCTCGAGCAGGGCGGGTATGCCGGCTGGGTCGGCCTGGAGTACAAGCCCAGCGGCGCCTCCGCCGACAGCTTCGACTGGGTGGCCCGCGACCGTCGCGGCAGCCGCGCCTGACCCGAATACGACCAAGGAGAACCAGTTATGAGCAAGATCGCCTTCATCGGACTCGGGATCATGGGCAGCCCGATGTCCGTCAACCTGGTCAAGGCCGGCCACGACGTGGTCGGCTACAACCCCAACCCGGACCGGGTCAAGCCGCTCATCGACGCCGGTGGCACCTCGGCCGGCTCGAGCGCGGAGGCAGTCAAGGACGCCGACATCATCGCGGTGATGGTGCCGGACTCACCCGACGTGCAGGATGTGCTCGCCGGTGAGGGCGGTGTCTTCGACAGCGCCAAGCAGGGCGCACTGATCATCGACTTCTCCAGCATCCGCCCCGATGTGACGGTCGAGCTGGCAAAGCAGGCGCAGGAGAAGGGCTTCCGGCTGCTGGACGCACCGGTCTCCGGCGGCCAGGCGGGCGCGGTGAACGCGGCTCTGTCGATCATGGTCGGCGGGGACGCGAAGGACTTCGCGGAGGCCAAGGACGTCTTCGACGCGGTCGGCAAGACCGTCGTGCACGTCGGACCCAGCGGATCCGGGCAGACGGTGAAGGCCGCCAACCAGCTCATCGTCGCCGCCAACATCCAGGCGCTCTCGGAGGCCGTGATCTTCCTCGAGGCGTATGGCGTGGACACCAAGGCCGCGCTCGAGGTCCTCGGCGGCGGCCTCGCCGGATCCAAGGTGCTGGACCAGAAGAAGGAGAACATGCTCTCCCGGTCGTTCGAGCCCGGATTCCGGATCGAGCTGCACCACAAGGACATGGGCATTGTCACCGCCGCGGCCCGCGAGGCCGGTGTCGTGGTGCCTCTCGGCTCACTGGTCGCCCAGCTCATGGCATCCGCGAAGGCCGTCGGCGACGGCGGGCTGGATCACTCCGGTCTGCTGCGCGGCGTCGAGCGCCTGTCCGGTCGCAAGAGCGACTGACCCACCCATCTTTTTTAAAACAGCTCAGACAAGGACAAAGTCATGACCCGTATGCGCTCAGTCGATGCCGCGGTTCTCATCATGGAGAAGGAAGGCGCGACGCAGACGTTCGGCCTGCCGGGTGCGGCGATCAATCCGCTCTACAGCGCCATGAGGAAGCACGGTGGGATCAAGCACGTGCTCGCCCGCCACGTCGAGGCCGCCTCGCACATGGCCGAGGGCTACACCCGCGCCCGGGCGGGCAACATCGGGGTGTGTCTCGGCACCTCCGGGCCGGCGGGCACCGACATGCTGACGGGCCTGTACTCCGCGATCGGGGACTCGATCCCGATCCTGGCCATCACCGGCCAGGCGCCGGTGAGCAAGCTGCACAAGGAGGACTTCCAGGCCGTCGACATCGAGTCCATCGCTCGCCCGGTCACCAAGTGGTCGGTCACCGTGATGGAGCCCGCTCAGGTGCCCGGCACCTTCCAGAAGGCGTTCCACCTGATGCGGTCGGGCCGTCCCGGACCGGTGCTGATCGATCTGCCGATCGATGTGCAGCTGGCCGAGATCGAGTTCGACATCGACACCTACGAGCCGCTTCCGGTGAGCAAGCCGACCGCCACGCGCGCCCAGGTCGAGAAGGCCCTCACGATCCTGAACGACTCCGAGCGGCCGCTGATCGTGTCGGGTGGCGGGGTCATCACCGCCGACGCGTCCGATCTGCTGATCGAGTTCGCCGAGACCCTCGGGGTGCCGGTGGTGCCGACCCTGATGGGCTGGGGCACCATCCCGGACGACCACCCGCTGACCGCCGGCATGGTCGGCCTGCAGACCTCGCACCGTTACGGCAATGCGACGCTGCTCGCCTCGGACTTCGTGATCGGCATCGGCAACCGGTGGGCCAACCGGCACACCGGCGGCGTCGACACCTACACCAAGGACCGCAAGTTCGTGCACGTCGACATCGAGCCGACCCAGATCGGTCACGTCTTCGCGCCGGACTACGGCATCGTCTCCGACGCGAAGGAGGCCCTGAAGGTCTTCGTCGAGGTCGCCAAGGAGTGGAAGGCTGCCGGTAGGCTCGCCGACCGGAGCGCGTGGGTCACCTCGTGCCAGGAGCGCAAGGCGACCTTGCAGCGCAAGACGTCCTACGACCAGGTCCCGGTCAAGCCGCAGCGCGTCTACCAGGAGATGAACAAGGCCTTCGGCCCCGACACCCGTTACGTGTCGACCATCGGCCTGTCCCAGATCCAGGCCGCCCAGCTGCTGCACGTCTACAAGCCACGGCACTGGATCAACGCCGGGCAGGCCGGTCCGCTGGGCTGGACGGTGCCCGCCACTCTCGGTGTGGCAACGGCGGATCCGGAGTCGACGGTGGTCGCGCTGTCGGGTGACTATGACTTCCAGTTCCTGATCGAGGAGCTCGCCGTCGGTGCGCAGTTCAACATCCCGTACATCCACGTGCTGGTCAACAACGCCTACCTCGGCCTGATCCGCCAGTCACAGCGCGGGTTCGACATGGACTACTGCGTGCAGCTGTCCTTCGACAACATCAACTCACCCGAGATGAACGGCTACGGCGTGGACCACGTCAAGGTCGCGGAAGGGCTGGGCTGCAAGGCCATCCGGGTCTCCGAGCCGGACGAGATCCTCCCCGCGCTGGAGCAGGCGAAGAAGATGATCGTCGAGTTCCGGGTCCCCGTCGTGGTCGAGGTCATCCTGGAGCGCGTGACCAACGTGTCGATGGGGACCGAGATCGACAACGTGGTCGAGTTCGAGGACCTCGCCGCTCGCGGCGAGGACGCCCCGACCGCGATCGCCCTGTTGGACTGACACCGCTGCAATGACGTCGGTCCTCATCGCCTCGGATAAGTTCAAGGGCACCCTCACCGCGGCGCAGGTCTGCGCTGCGGTGAGGGTGGGGCTGCTGCGGCGGCTGCCCGACGCCGTGGTGGTGTCGGTCCCCGTCGCCGACGGTGGAGACGGCACGATCGCCGCCGCGGTTGCCGCCGGTTACACCGAGGTCCCGGTCGTCGCGGCCGGCCCGACCGGCGAACCGGTCCACACGGCATACGCTCGCAATGGCGACACCGCCGTCGTCGAGCTGGCCGATGTGTCCGGTCTCGTGCGGCTGCCGGGTGGCGTGCTGCACCCGGGCACCGCCACCAGCCGGGGCACCGGCGAAGTCATCGCAGCCGCGGTGGACGCCGGCTGCACCCAGATCGTCCTCGGCATCGGGGGCAGCGCCAGCACTGACGGTGGAGCCGGCATGATCCAGGCGCTCGGCGCCCGACTGCTCGATGCCGACGGAGCGGACCTCGGTGCCGGAGGTGCGCACCTGGCCTCCCTCGTCACCGTCGAACTCGGCGGGCTGCGTGAACGTATGCGCGGAGTGAGCCTCACCGTGGCGTGTGACGTGGACAACCCGCTCACCGGACCACGCGGTGCCGCAGCGGTCTACGGCCCGCAGAAGGGGGCGACCGATCGGGACGTAGCCGTGCTCGACGTAGCTCTCGCGCACCTGGCCGACCGCGTGGCCGAGGCCACCGGGGAGGACAAGCGCGACAGCCCCGGCGCCGGAGCCGCCGGGGGTGTCGGCTTTGCGGCCGTGGCGCTCCTTGACGCGCACCTGCGGCCGGGTATCGACCTGGTCCTCGAGCTGGTGGGATTCCACCAGCATCTCGGCGGCGCCGACTTGGTGATCACCGGTGAGGGTTCCCTCGACGAGCAGACCTTGCACGGCAAGGCGCCAGCCGGTGTTGCCGATGCCGCGCGCGCCGCCGGGGTGCCGGTCGTGGCCGTCTGCGGCCGAATCACCCTGCCGTCGGCGCAAACTCGCTCCGCAGGGATAGAGGCGGTTTACGCCTTGACCGACATCGAGCCCGACGTCGAGAAGTGCATGACCCAGGGCGAAGACCTCCTCGCACGACTCGGTGAGACCATCGCCGCCGGCCACTTAGAGTAAGAAGGAATGCACATGAGCCTGACCGCTCACGACCGTCCCGTCATCTCCGACGGACTGCCCAGCCAGCTGCCCGACGTCGACCCTGCCGAGACCCGAGAGTGGGTGGACTCGCTGCGCGGCGTCGTCGCGGCACAGGGTCCATACCGGGCCAGGTTCCTGATGCTCAAGATGCTCCAGGAGGCTCGCGCGCTGCGCGTCGGTGTGCCGGCACTGCGCAGCACCGACTACGTGAACTCCATCTCGACGGAGGGGGAGCCGTGGTTCCCCGGGGACGAGGACATCGAGCGCAAGATTCGGCGCATCGTCCGCTGGAACGCCGCCGTCATGGTCACCCGCGCGAACCGCCCGGACGTGGGCGTCGGCGGCCACATCGCGACCTATCAGTCCGCGGCGTCGCTCTACGAGGTCGGCTTCAACCACTTCTTCCGCGGCAAGGACCACCCGGGCGGCGGCGACCAGGTCTTCATCCAGGGGCACGCGTCACCCGGGATCTACGCGCGGGCCTACCTCGAAGGTCGCCTCAGCACCGACCAACTGGACGGGTTCCGCCAGGAGCTGTCGCACGCTGCACAGGGTGCGCTGCCGTCCTACCCGCATCCGCGGCTGATGCCCGACTTCTGGGAGTTCCCCACGGTTTCCATGGGGCTCGGCCCGTTGAACGCCATCTACCAGGCTCGGTTCAACCGCTATCTGCACGCGCGCGGTGTCAAGGACACCAGCAACCAGCAGGTGTGGGCCTTCCTCGGTGACGGCGAGATGGACGAGCCCGAGTCGCTCGGTGTGATCGGCCTGGCCGCGCGCGAGGAGCTGGACAACCTCACCTTCGTCATCAACTGCAACCTGCAGCGGCTGGACGGCCCGGTCCGCGGCAACGGCAAGATCATGCAGGAGCTCGAGTCGGTCTTCCGTGGGGCGGGCTGGCATGTCATCAAGGTGGTCTGGGGCCGGGAGTGGGACAAGCTGCTCGCGGCGGATCGCGACGGCGTGCTGGTCGAGGCGATGAACAACACCCCCGACGGCCAGTTCCAGACCTACGCGACGGAGCCGGGATCGTATATCCGCGAGCACTTCTTCGGGCAGGACCCGCGCCTGCTCGAGCTCGTCAAGGACATGTCGGATGCTGAGCTGGAGCGACTCCCGCGCGGCGGGCACGACTACCGCAAGATCTTTGCGGCCTATCAGGCGGCGGTCGAGCACGCCGGTCAGCCCACCGTCGTCCTCGCGCACACGGTGAAGGGCTGGACGCTGCCGCACTCCATGGCGTCGCGCATGGCCAATCACCAGATGAAGAAGATGAGCACCGATGACCTGAAGCTCTTCCGGACCCGGCTGCAGCTGCCGATCAGCGACCTGGAGATCGAGTCGGGTATGGCGGACGGCCTGCCGCCGTACTACCACCCAGGCGCCGGTTCACCCGAGCTGTCCTACCTGCTCGAACGACGCAGGGAGCTGGGTGGGTTCGTGCCCGAGCGGCGCGTCGAGACGACGCCGCTCACCCTGCCCGGTGAGCAGGCCTACGCCGGGCTGCGAAGGGGATCGGGCAAGCAGTCGGTCGCCACGACGATGGCCTTCGTCCGCCAGCTCAAGGACCTGATCCGCGACAAGGAGATCGGAGCGCGGTTCGTGCCGATCGTGCCGGATGAGGGTCGCACCTTTGGGCTCGACCCACTCTTCTCGTCCGCGAAGATCTACTCGCCGCACGGGCAGTCCTACGAGTCCGTGGACCGGGCGCTGCTGCTCTCGTGGAAGGAGTCCACGTCGGGCCAGATCCTCCACGAGGGGATCAACGAGGCCGGATCCGTGGCATCGTTCACCGCCGCCGGCACGTCCTACGCCACTCACGGCGAGATCACCATCCCGGTCTACATCTTCTACTCGATGTTCGGACTGCAGCGCACCGGTGACGCCTTCTGGGCGATGTCGGACCAGATGGCCAGGGGCTTCGTGGTGGGCGCCACGGCCGGCCGCACCACCCTGAACGGTGAGGGCCTGCAGCACGAGGACGGCCACTCGCTGCTGCTCGCCGCGACGAACCCGGCCTGTGTGGCCTACGACCCGGCGTATGCATTCGAGATTGCGCACATCACCCGTGATGCCCTGCGTCGAATGTATGGCGATGCGCCCGAGAACATCTGGTACTACCTGACGGTCTACAACGAGCCCTACCAGCAGCCGCCTGAGCCCGAGAACCTTGATGTGGCAGGGCTGCTCAAGGGTCTCTACCGGTATGCCGAGGCGCCGAAGCTCGATGACAGCGCCCCGCGGGCGCAGGTGCTGGCCTCCGGTGTTGCCGTGCCGTGGGCGCTGCGTGCTCAGCAGCTGCTGGCCGACGACTGGGGCATTTCGGTCGACGTGTGGTCCGCGCCCGCATGGACCGAGCTGCGCCGCGAGGCCCTGGAGTGCGACAGCTGGAACCTCGTGCACCCGAGCGACACGCCGCGGGTGCCCTACGTGACGAGTGCGCTGACCGGTGCCGAGGGCCCCTTCGTGGCCGTCAGTGACTGGATGCGGGCCGTGCCCGACCAGATCCAGCCGTGGGTGCCGGGGGACTGGACCTCGCTCGGCACGGACGGGTTCGGCTGCTCCGACACCCGGTTCGCCCTCCGGCGGCACTTCGGGGTCGACGCCGAGTCCATCACGGTCGCCGTGCTGCAGCAGCTCGCGACGCGCGGTGAGATCGACCCGGTCCGCGTGGCCGACGCCGTTCACACCTACCGGCTCGACGAGCCCGACTTCTACCCCACCGGCATCAGCGCCGGCGGCGAGTCATGAGGCTCGTGCGCGTCGGCGCCCCGGGCTCTGAGCGGCCCGGTGTGATCGATGGGGCCGGTGTGCTGCGCGACCTGAGCCCGCTGACGGCAGACATCGACGCTGCATTCCTCGCCGGCGACTGGGCAGCCGACGTGAGATCGGCACTTGAGGCGGACACGCTGCCTACTCTCGAGCCGGGGCGGCTCGGTGCGCCGATTGCCCGACCGGGCAACGTCGTCGGAATCGGGCTCAACTATGCGGACCATGCGGCCAGGGCCGGTGTGGCCGTGCCGAGCGAGCCGATCGTCTTCCTGAAGGCGAGCAGCAGTGTCGTCGGTCCCACCGACGTGATCCGGATCCCGTCCGGCAGCACGCAGACCGACTGGGAGGCCGAGCTCGGAGTCGTCATCGGGGCGCCGCTGCGCCTGTGCGACGATCCGGATCAGGCGCTGAGGTCGATCGCCGGCCTGGTGGCTGCCGACGACGTGACGGAGCGTGAGCACGCCGCCTCCGGGCCGACCTGGGCCAAGGGCAAGTGTCATGACACGTTCTGCCCGATCGGGCCGTGGCTGGTCAGTCCGGACGAGGTCGGTGACCTGCAGGACCTGCGCATCGAGCTCTGGGTCAACGGTGAGCGTCGACAGGCCGGTAGCACCGCGCAGATGACGTTCGGGGTGGGTGAGCTGCTGGCCTACGTCAGCCGGCACATGACTCTGCACCCGGGAGATCTGGTGCTCACCGGCACGCCCGGCGGGGTTGCCGGACACCATGCATCGCCTGCGCCCTACTTGCGCGCCGGCGATGTGGTCGAGCTCGAAGTGACCGGACTGGGACGCCAGCGGACGCACGTGGTCGCCCACGACGACGTGAGTGCAAGACTGACCGATGACACGGCGCGCAGCCGGCCGGAGCAGGTGCCGGCAGGACAGGAGACACGACCATGACTGATCTCGACCTGGTGATCCGGGCGGCGCGGGGAGTGCTGCCCGGCGGGGAGCGCGGCGCCACGATCGGCGTGAAGGGCGGCGTCATCACCGTGGTCGAGCCGCAGGGGGCGGATCTGACCGCGCCTCAGGTGATCGACCTTGCCGACGACGAGGTGCTGCTGCCGGGCGTCGTCGATTCCCACGTGCACGTCAATGACCCGGGTCGCACCGACTGGGAGGGCTTCACCAGTGCCACTCGGGCGGCCGCGGCCGGTGGGGTGACGACCCTGATCGACATGCCGCTCAACAGCATTCCCCCCACGGTGACCGTCGACGCACTGGAGATCAAGCGCAAGGTGGCGGTCGACCAGGCCTTCATCGACGTGGGGTTCTGGGGCGGCGCTGTGCCGGGCAACGTGCCCGACCTGCGTCCACTGCACGAGCAGGGTGTCTTCGGGTTCAAGTGCTTCCTGCTGCACTCGGGTGTCGACGAGTTCCCGCCGCTGACGCCCGACGAGGTCGAGGCCGCGATGCGCGAGATCCAGTCGTTCGACGGGCTGCTGATCGTGCACGCCGAGGACAGCCACTCGATCGACGGGGCTCCGCAGCACGGCGGAACGCACTACCGCGACTTCCTGACCTCGCGTCCTCGTGAGGCCGAGAACCTCGCCATCAAGCACGTGATCGAAGGCGCTCGACGCACGGGGTGCCGGGTGCACATCCTGCACGTCTCGAGCTCGGACGCGCTGCCGATGATCGCGGCCGCCCGCAAGGAGGGCGTGCAGATCTCCACCGAGACGTGCCCGCACTACCTGTCCTTCACGGCGGAGGACATCCCGGACGGCGCCACCCAGTTCAAGTGCTGCCCACCGATCCGTGAGTCCGACAACCGTGACGCCCTCTGGGAAGGCCTGAGAGATGGCACGATCGACCAGATCGTTTCGGACCACTCGCCGTCCACGATCGACCTGAAGAATCTGGAGACCGGTGACTTCGGCACCGCGTGGGGTGGCATCTCGTCATTGCAGCTCGGTCTGGCCGCGATCTGGACACAGGCACGTGAGCGCGGGTTCGACCTGACCGACGTTTCCCGGTGGATGTCGCAGGCACCGGCCCGGCAGACCCGCCTACAGCGCAAGGGCCGCATCGAGGTCGGCCAGGACGCCGACTTCGCGGTCTTCGCGCCCGACGAGACCTTCGTGGTCGACGTCAAGGCGCTGCATCACAAGAACGCGATCACCCCGTATGCCGGCCGCACCCTGTCCGGCGTCGTGCGCAAGACGATCCTGCGGGGCCGGACGATCGACATCGACGCGGACCCGCAGGGCAAGCTGATCGTGCGCGGGGAAGCATGACCTTTCCTCACCAAGTTCTCCGCACGGGGGCTCCCTTCGATGCGTTGCGGAGGCCCCGGACATGAACCCTGGAAGCGTGACCTCTAGCGGGCGCGTAGCCGTTGTCACCGGCGCAGGCCGGGGACTGGGCCGTGCGTTCGCCCACGCCCTGCTGCGGGACGGTTTTCGCGTCGCCCTCCTGGGCCGGACGATGGCCACGCTCCAGGAGGCGGCCGGCGAGGAAGAGCGCGCTCGACCGGTGCGGTGCGATGTCACCGAGGAGGCGTCGGTCGCCGAGGCGTTTCGCGCCGTCCTGGAGACCTGGGGTCGGGTGGACGTGCTCGTCAACAATGCGGGGGAGTTCGGGCCTACCGGCGACCCGGACGAGATCACCGCCGATGCGTGGCGGCACACCGTGGCCGTGAATCTCACCGGATCGTTCCTGTGCGCACGAGAAGCGTTCCGGATCATGAAGGCTCAGGACCCGAGGGGTGGGCGGATCATCAACAACGGCTCCGTGTCGGCGCACTCCCCGCGACCCGGCAGCGCGGCATACACCGCGAGCAAACACGCCGTCACCGGTCTCACGAAGTCGCTTTCGCTGGACGGACGCCCCTACGACATCACCTGCGGGCAGCTCGACATCGGCAATGCCGCGACCGAGATGACGGCGCAGTTCGGCAAGGGCGTGCGCCAGGCCGATGGCAGCATCCACCCCGAGCCGACGTTCGACGCGGCGTATGCCGCCGACGCCGTTGTGCAGATGGCGCGCCTGCCGTTGGGGGTGAGCGTGCCGTCGATGACGATCCTGGCCGCCGGAATGCCGTTCGAGGGCCGCGGCTGAACTCGCCCGCCGCACGCGGCGTTGCAGTGGATGCGTCGGCTACAGCGGGCGCATCCACTGCAAGTCGGCGGGACTCAGGTGCCTCAGATGCCGAAGTCGTGCAGGAGGCCGGTGTAGGTCTTCGGCGGGGGAGGGGCGAGCTCGTCGTGATCGCTCGGGCGTATGCCGAGTCGCACCAATCCTTCCGCGAGCACCGTCGCAGCGGCAACTCCGTCGATGACCGGCACACCGAGCTTGGTCGCGAGTCGACTGGGCAGGTCTGCCATCCCGGCGCAACCGAGCACGATCACGTCGCTGCCGTCGGACTCCAGCGCCTGGGCAGCGGAGGCAAGGATCGTCCGATAGCTGTGCTCGGGATCCTGCTCGAGTGCGAGCACCGGGATCTCACACGCGTGGATGCCGGCACACTGCCGTTCCAGGCCGTAGATCCGAGTGAGATCCCAGGCCCGCCCGACGGTGCGACCGACCGTGGTCACCACGCTGAACGACCGACCGAGCAGGGTCGCGGCCTTCATCGCGGCCTCCGCGATGCCGAGCACCGGCACGGTCGCCAGCTCGCGGGCGGCGTCGAGGCCGGGATCACCGAAGCACGCCAGCACGAACGCGTCCGCTGCCGGATCCTGCGCAATCACCTGCAGCACACCCGGCACTGACAGCGCCTCGTCGTAGTGGCTTTCGATGGACGCCGGCCCCATCGAGGGCGTGCGACCGTTGATGACCGTCCCCGGCGCCGCTGCAGCCTGGGCGGACTCGGCGATCAGCTCGGTCATCGACTCCGTGGTGTTCGGGTTGATGACGGTGATCCGGATCTCACTCATACGCGGACCTCCTTGCCGGTCAGCTGCCGCTCCTCGGAGACGCCCATGCGTGGTGCGAGCACGGCATACGCCAGGAGGCCGATGCCGCAGCCGACGAACCAGCTGTAGTCGTCCGCGGCCTTGATCACCGGGAGAAAGACACACGCCAGTGAGCAGGCGGCCGCGATGGCCGTGGCGATGATGGCGGACGGGTTGTAGCCCTTGTGGTAGTGGTAGGCGCCGGACGGCTCAAGGGTGAACAGGTCGTCCACACAGACCTTCTGGCGGTGCACGATGTAGAAGTGCGCGAGCAGCACACCGAACAGCGGGCCGATGAACGCACCGAGGGTGTCCAGCGTGTAGTGGATCATCTCCGGGTTCTTGTAGAGGTTCCACGGGGTCAGCAGCACCGAGCAGACCGCGGCGATCATGCCGCCGGTGCGCCAGCTGATCTTCTGCGGGTTCACATTGGAGAAGTCGAACGCCGGCGAGACGAAGTTCGCAACAATGTTGATGCCGATGGTCGCCGTCGTGAAGGTCAGCGCCGCCAGGACGATGGCGAACGTGTTGTCGATGTGGCCGACGGTCGCGACCGGGTCGGTGATCAGCTTGCCGTAGACCGGGATCGTGGCGGAGGCGGTGAGCACCGTCAGGATCGAGAAGAAGAGGAAGTTTACCGGCAGGCCCCAGAAGTTGCCCTTCTTCACATCCTTGAATGACCTTGCGTAGCGGGAGAAGTCACCGAAGTTCAGCATCGGGCCGGAGAAGTAGGAGACGACCAGCGCGGTCGCCGCGCACATGGTGCCGATCACCGAGGCGTCGCCGAGGCCGCCGCTGGACAGGTTCAGGCTGATGTTGCCGTGCGCCTTGACCATGAGGTAGACGCACAAGGCGATCATCACGACATACACGGCGGGGCCGGCAAAGTCGATGAACTTGCGGATCGTCTTCATGCCTGTCCAGAACACGGCCGCCTGGGCGACCCACAGCAGCGCGAACGTGCCATAGCCCAGATAGGACAGTCCGAACAGTCCGTGGTTGCTGGTCACGCCGTAGGGCGCGAGTGAGGGCCAGAGCCGCACGACCAGGATGTCGAGCGCGGCGGAGGCGAGATACGTCTGTATGCCGTACCAGGCCACCGCGATGAGGCCTCGGATGATCGCGGGAATGTTGGCGCCCATGACGCCGAACACGCTGCGGCAGATCACCGGATACGGCACACCGGCGCGCTGGCTCGGCTTGGCGATCAGGTTGGCGAAGAACAGCACGATGGTGATGCCGATGATCAGGCAGACGAAGACCTGCCAGCTGGTCAGCCCGAGGGCGAAGAGGCTGCCGGCGGTGACGTATCCGCCGACGCTGTGCACGTCGGACATCCAGAACGCGAAGATGTTGTACCAGGACCAGTTCTGGTCGATCAGCGGCGCCAGGTCCTCGTTGGTCAGGCGCGGGTCGTAGCCCGGCTTGATGAGCGCGGTCTTGCTCAGGTGGTCGGGGATCTCCTGCGGGCGATCCGGGCCGGGTAGGCCAGGATGGCCGGGCGTCGTCAGGTCGACACCGGCGCTCGGTATGGCGGCGGGTTCGCTCGGTGGAGGTCCGGTGAAGTTGTTGTGCGGGATGGACGGTGTGCTGGTCATGGCGTCCTCGACGTTGGCGGCGGGGCAGTGCAGGCCGTGGATGGGTTGGCGGCGGTCCGCGCTGCGGGTGAGAGGTAGGTCACACGCTAGGACCGCGGTTTGGACGACGGAAGGATTAAGCGCTGTATACCCGGATATATGCGGGACGGGCACGCAGTGCGGGAACCTGGCTGCGTCAGTCGCCGAGTGCGGTCAGCGACCGCATGAGGTGCTGGTGGTGCTCCGCCGCGAGGGTATGCAGCGTCTCGGCATCGCGGGCCAGGTAGGCGTCCAGGAGGGCCGCGTGCTCGTGGTGCATGCCGCTGCGATCGTTGTCGCTGACGTGGACCATGGTCTGGACGGGTTCGGTGATGTTCCAGGCGACGTCGAGCATGTGCAGGAGTCGCGGCATACGGCACGGCTGGAGCATGGCCTCGTGAAACGCGCGGCTGCTGCGCTGAAACTCGCCCGTGTCACCTTCGGAGACGGCGTGGGTCAGGCGGTCGTGCGCCTCCTGGACTCTGCGGTCGTCGCGTTCGGTGGCACGGCGGACGGCGACGTCCAGCGCCGCCGCCTCGAGGGCGCCGCGCACGAGATACAGCTCGTTGAGCTCCTCGGACGACAGCGAGGTGACGGTGTAGCCGAGGCGCGGCTGGTGCTCGAGCAGACCCTCGCCGACGAGGGTCTTGAGCGCCTCGCGGACCGGGATGCGGGACAGCTGGAAGAACTCCGCGACCTCGTCCAGGGGGATGGTGCTGCCCGGTGGCACGGCGCCGGATGCGACGACGCGGCGCAGCTCATCGACGACCTCGGGGCCGGACGTGTAGCCCTGCGGCCGCTGGAGCAGGTCGATGAACGTCGATCGGGTTCGGGTCATGGCACCTCCTTCGATGTGAGCGCAACGTTCCTATCATGGCCTGCCGCCGGCTGACACGGTGCACATCTCGACAGGGATTAAGTATCGTGTGGTCTTGACGATCGTAACAATCTGGCAATAACGTGGCGGAATGGAGCTGCTGCCCTCTGTGCACGTCGACACCTTCTGCCGCGACCACCTGCCGCCGGTCGACCAGTGGCCCGAGCTGGTCTTCGACCTGCCCGAGTTGCATTACCCCGAGCGGCTCAACTGCGCCGCGGCCCTTCTGGAGACGGCGACGCAGCATCCCGATCGACCCTGCCTGCACCAGCCCGGCAGCGCCACTTGGACGTATGCGGAGCTGGACGCCCACGCGAACCGCGTCGCCCGGGTGCTCGTGGACGACCTGCAGATCGTGCCGGGCAACCGGGTGCTGCTGCGCGGCCCCAACAGCCAGTGGCTCACCGCCGCCTGGTTCGGCGCGCTGAAGGCCGGCGCGGTCGTCGTCACCACGATGGCGCTGCTGCGCGAGGGGGAGCTGCGCACCATCGACGAGATCGCCCACCTGGACGCTGCGCTGGTGGATCACCGCTACCTGGAGGGGATGCCGCCGGACATCCGCACGCTCGCCTACGGCGACTCGCAGTGGGCGGCCCGAATGGACCGGACCGCGGCTCGGTTCGACCATGTGCGGACATCCCGCGACGATGTCGCCCTGTTGGCGTTCACCTCCGGCACCACCGGCAGGCCGAAGGCCACCATGCACTTCCACCGCGACGTGATGGCGAACTGCGACACGTTCTCGCGGTATGTCCTGCAGCCGACCGCGGACGACATCTTCATCGGCACGCCGCCGTATGCGTTCACCTTCGGGCTCGGCGGGGACCTGCTCTTCCCGCTGCACGTCGGCGCCTCAACCGTGCTGGTGGAGAAGGCGACTCCGCTGCAGCTGGCAGACCTGATCGACGAGTACGGCGCGACGATCTGCTTCACGGCCCCCACCGCGTACAAGGCGATGATCCACGCCCAGCGCAAGCTGCCGACACTGACGAAGGGCGTCTCGGCGGGGGAGCACCTGCCGCAGGCGACCTGGCAGGAGTTTCGCGACCTGACCGGGGTCGAGCTGATCGACGGCATCGGCGCGACGGAGATGCTGCACATCTTCGTGTCGGCCTCCGGCGCCGACATCCGGCCCGGGTCGACGGGGCGAGCGGTGCCGGGCTACCAGGCCCGGATCGTCGACGGGTTGGGCCAACCCGTGCCCGCCGGCGCCCAGGGGCGGCTCGCGGTCAAGGGGCCGACGGGGTGCCGCTACCTGGACGACCCGCGGCAGCTGGCCTACGTGCAGGACGGCTGGAACATCACCGGCGACACCTTCACCCAGGACGAGGACGGCTACTTCTGGTATCACGCGCGCAGCGACGACATGATCGTCTCGTCCGGCTACAACATCGCCGCCCCGGAGGTCGAGGAGGCGCTGCTGCGCCACCCCGGCGTCGCCGAGTGCGGGGTGATCGGTGTCCCCGACGAGGCGCGCGGGTCGATCGTCAAGGCGTATGTCGTGCTCGCGGCCGGCGTCGAACCGCTGACCGCCAAGGAGCTCCAGGACTTCGTGAAGCAGCAGATCGCGCCCTACAAGTATCCGCGGGCGATCGAGTTCGTCAACGCCCTGCCTCGCACGGCGACGGGCAAGTTGCAACGCTTCCGACTGCGCACGCCAGACTAGGCCCGTGGAAACTCCGCCCCGGCAGCTCATCCTCTCGCTCTTCGGTCTCTATGCGCGCTCGGCGGGCAACTGGCTTTCGGTGCGCGCCCTCATCGCGCTGATGACCGAGCTCGACGTCGACTCGGCGGCGGTGCGCTCGTCGGTGTCCCGGCTGAAGAAGCGCGGCGTGCTCGAGGCGCAGCGCCGGGACGGGCAGGCGGGCTATGTATTGGCGCCGAGCGCTGTCGAGCTGCTGGAGGCCGGCGACCTGCGAATCTGGGCGCGGCCCCGTGCCACCGCGGAGGACGGCTGGCTGGTGGTCGTCTTCTCGGTGCCCGAGTCGGAGCGGGCCAAGCGACATGCGCTGCGGTCGTTGCTCACCCGGCTCGGGTTCGGCACCGCATCCTCCGGCGTGTGGATCGCGCCGGGCACGGTCTACGACGAGACGTTCGCCGCGCTCGAACGAGCCGGCCTCGCGGCCTACACCGAGTTCTTCCGAGGCGACTATCTGGGGTCCGGCGACGTGGCCGCGCGGATGCGCGAGTGGTGGGACCTCGATGAGCTGGCGGGGCTGTATGCGCAGTTCTGCCATACGTATCGGTCGGTGCGCTGGAAGGAGGAGCCCGCGGAGGGTGATGGTGCCGCGGCATTCGCGACCTACATGCCGATGCTGACCGCGTGGCGCCGGCTGCCCTACCTCGACCCGGGCCTGCCGCTGGCGTATCTGCCCAAGGACTGGCCGGGCATCGAAGCGGCGCAGCTGTTTGCCGAGCTCGATGGGCGATTGCGTCCGGCTGCGCTCGCGCATGCCGGGCTCGTCATCCAGGAGCGAGTCCCGTCCGGCTGATCCTCCGCGGCCACCCGCGGCTCCTCCCACGGAAGTACCAACCAGATTCGGGATGGGGAGGGGATACCGTTGTTGAGGCCGTGGGCTGTTCCCCGGCCCTCGGCTCGTGAACGTGAGCCCACACGGGAGGGACATCGGCATGGCTGGACCTGGCACCGAGCGGATCGTCACAGCACGACGGATCGTCACGATGACCCATCAGTCGCCCGGGGCATTCGTATGCCGTGGCGAGTGGATCGTCGCGACGGGCACGTTGGCGGAGGTGCGGGAACGGTTCCCGGCAGCGCAGGTCTACGACTTCGGCGATTGCTGCATCACGCCGGGCTTCAATGATGCCCACCAGCATCCGACGATCTGTGCGGAGCAGTCCCTGCAGGTCGATCTGTCGCCTGCGGGCGCGCCGGACACGGAGG
The DNA here is from genome assembly GCF_007845645.1 of Leekyejoonella antrihumi. GTDB lineage: Bacteria > Actinomycetota > Actinomycetes > Actinomycetales > Dermatophilaceae > Leekyejoonella > Leekyejoonella antrihumi. Next base: position 19,539 of record NZ_VCQV01000019.1, on the reverse strand, counting down.
CGGTCGTCGCGGCACTGCGTGAGCGCGCGGCATCTGTGCCGACCGGGCAGTGGATCGTCGGCTTCGGGTACGACCAGTTCCGCAGCAATGGCGGACGTGACCTGACCCGGGACGAGCTGGACGCGGCCTGTCCGGAGCATCCGGTGCTGGTCGTGCACGTCACGCTGCATGCCGGCGTCGTGAACTCCAGGGGCATGCAGCTGGCCGGTTGGTCATCGGAGGACGACGCCCGCCCCGGCGGGCAGCTCGGAGCGGACGAGTCGGGCAGGCTGACCGGTGTCGCGCACGACCAGGCGCTCTATGATCTCGCGTTCCCGGCGTTCACCCGCGCCGACACGATCGTGCCGACGCCGCGGGAAGAGGATCTGGCCGACGCATTCTGCGCGTTCCTGCGGCGGCTCGCTGCCGCAGGAATCACGTCGGTCACCGACGCGCTCCTGGGTCCGCCCGGCTGGCGGTTGCTGAGCACGCTCGCGCACGACGGTCGCCTGCCGATCAGGGTCAACGGGTTGGCGGCCTATGACCACCTCGACTACTTCCAGTCGGTCGGCCAAGGCGGTGCGTCCGCCACGGACCGGCTCCGGCTGGCGGGCGTCAAGACTTTCGTCGACGGGGCCGTCAACGGCGGGACCTGCCTGCTCGAGGAGCCGGCGGCCGGAGGGGCCGAGCCGGGCATCGCGCGGATGTCGAAGGCGGAGCTCGACGACGTGGTGCGGGACATCCACGACGCGGGGTGGCGTGCCTGTGTGCATGCGAACGGAGACCGGGCGATCTCCTGGGCCCTGGACGCGATCGAAGCCGCGCAGCGGGCCGGGGATCGGTCTGGCCCGAGGCACCGCATCGAGCACGCGAGCGTCATGACAGCCGACCTGCTCGGCCGCACCAGGGCCCTCGGCGTCGTGACCGTCCCGTTTGCGAACTACGTGCTGGCGCACGGTGACAAGCTGCGCGCCTTCTACGGAGACGAGCGGACGGAGCGAATGTTCGCGCATCGCGCCATGCTGGACGAAGGCATCGCCGTCGCCGGGTCGTCCGACTACCCCTGCGGTCCGTTCGAGCCGCTCTTCGGTATGCGCAGTTGTGTCACCCGGCAGGACCCGCACGGTGCCGACTTCGGCCTCAGCCAGCGGATCAGCGCACGCGAGGCGCTCGGGCTGTACACGACAGGCGCGGCATACTCCACGGCAGAGGAGGCCACGAAAGGCCAACTGGTGACCGGCAAGCTCGCGGACTTCGTGGTGCTGAGTGCGAACCCGCTGACCGTGCCCGCTGAGCACCTCGGCACCGTCGCGGTCCGTGAGACCTGGGTCGGTGGAGAGCGAGTCTGGCCGGCTCCGTGAGTTGACCGGAGACCCTTGATTCGGGTGCCGGTTCAGCGGCGCGCTGTGCGCTCAGATGGCTCGACCGGCGACGTTGGCCAGCGCCGCAGACCCCTGCAGCTCGACCACCGCCTCCACATCCCAGAGTCGGGAGACACCGATGCCTGCCATGGCGGGGTAGTCGTTGCCCACCAGACGCTTCCACACCCCCCGGATCTCACGGCTGTGTGCCTGATAGTCGTCCATGTCGACGATGTAGATCGTGAGGTTCACCAGGTCGGCCGGTGTCCCGCCCGTCTCGGCCAGGGCGGTGAGCAGATTCGTGAGCGCCTGCTCGAACTGCGGCACGACGCCGCCCTCGACGATCGAGCCGTCGGCGGCCATGCCGGTCTGGCCGCCGAGGAACACGGTCGTGCCAAAGGCCAGCACCGCGTGCGAAAAGCCTTGCGCGGCCGCCAGCGATGGAGGGTCCGCGCGCAGCACGTGCTTCTGTGACTTCATGACGGGAACCTCCCGAAGGATTGAGCGGAGCGTGTGGGGTGAGCACTTCGTGGGCTGTTCATGACCGGATCCTCTCCAAATGTCGAGCGTAGCCTGCAGAGCCGGGCGGTGCCGCCCGCTTGAGGTGGAAAGTTTCGTGGAGTTTCAGGACTGCACGGCTCCTCCGTCGACGTTGATGCCCTGGCCGGTGATCGCGCCGGAGCCGACGCACAGCATGACCGCGTCTGCCACCTCGTCCGGGGTCACCAGGCGCCCGATCGGCTGGCGGCATCCGAGCAGCTCGCGGGCCTGCTCGTGCGAGATGTCCTTGCGCGAGGCGATGGCCGAGATGGTCGACTCGGTCATCGGGGTGTCGACGTATCCGGGGCACACCGCGTTGACCGTCACGCCGGTCCGGGCCACCTCCGCGGCGGCGGCGCGCACGAGCCCGAGCGCGCCGTGCTTGCTGGCGGTGTATGCCGCCACGCGGGACTCTCCCCGCTTGGCCACCACGCTCGCCACGACCACGATGCGACCGAAGCCCGCACTCGTCATACCCGGGAGGGCTCGGCGTAGGCAGCGGAACGGCGCCGTGAGGTTGAGGTCGAGCATCTGCTGCCACTGGTCGTCGCTGGTGTCCACCAGTGGTTTCGACGCGCCGCTGCCGGCGCAGTGCACCAGCACCTCGACGGGGCCCCAGTGCTGCTCGACCTGCGCGAAGGTGGCCTCCACCGAATCGCGCGAGGTGACATCACCGGGCACGACCAGCGTCTGGCCCGGAAGCGTGGCTGCGACCGTTTGGAGTGCTGACTCGCCGCGGGCCATCAGCGCGACTCGATGCCCGGCGGCGCTGAGCGCGGCTGCACATGATGCGCCGATCCCGGCAGAGGCACCGGTCACCAGGGCGATTCGCGAGGTCATCGGCCGGTCCAGCGTGGGTCGCGCTTCTCGTTGAACGCCGCGTGGAACTCGCTGTGGTCGGCGCTGGTCATCAGCAGCGCTTGCGTCATCGCGTCGAGCTCCATCGCGGATCCGATCGGCATGTCCAGCTCGCGGGTGATCAGCGACTTGGTCTGTGCGTAGGCCATCGTCGGGCCGTCCGCGAGTCGGCGGGCCAGCGCCTCGCAGGCGTCGTCCAGCTCGTCCTCGCCCACCAGCTGTGACACGAGCCCGTAGCGGTCGGCGGTCTGTGCGTCGATCGTGTCGCCGAGCATCAGCAGCTGCGTGGCGCGGCCGTAGCCGACCAGCCGGGGCAGCAGGTAGGCGGCCCCCATGTCGCCCCCGGAGAGGCCGACTTTGGTGAAGAGGAACGCGAACTTCGCACGGGCAGTGCAGACTCGGAAGTCGGACGCGATCGCGAGCACCGACCCGGCGCCCGCGGCGATGCCCTGGATCCCGGCGATGATCGGCACCGGGCACTCGCGCATCGCGCGGATGGTGTCACCGGTCATCTTGGTGAAGCCCATCAGGTCGTGCGCGTCCATCTTGATCAGCTCACCGATGATCTCGTTGACGTCGCCTCCGCCGCAGAACCCGCGACCCTCGCCGCGGATCACGAGGACCTTCACGTCGTCGTGGTGCGGCAGCTCGTGCAGCAGGTCCCGCAGGTCCGCATAGCTTTCGAACGTCAGCGGGTTCATCTTTTCGGGCCGGTTCAGGGTGACCGTGCCGACGCCGTCGGCGACCTCGAACCGGAAGTGCTGCCAGTCGCTGGTCAGTGGGACCGAACCTCGATAGCGCGTCATGAGTGCTGCTCCCGGTGATGTGAGGTGGCGCCCTGGTCGGGGCTGTATGCGGTGTGCCAGCCGACCCGTCGGGCCGCGTCCGGGGGAGGCCCGCCCGTGGCTCCCTCGGCGTGCGGTGGGCGCGCGTCATACGCCCGGATCAGGCCGCGGCCGATGATGGTGCGCTGCACCTCGGAGGCTCCCTCGTAGATGCGCGGGGCGCGCACCTCGCGGTAGAGGCGTTCGAGCAGGTGGCCCTTTTGCAGGCCGCGGGCACCGTGCAGCTGCACGGACTGGTCGACGACCCACTGGGCGGACTCGGTGGCGAAGAGCTTGGCCATGGCGGCGGCGCTGGTGATCTGCTCGCGCGGTGCACCACTGTCGTACGCGGTGGCGGCGGCGCGCACGAGCAGCCGACTGCCCTCGATGCGGGTCGCCATCTCGGCCAGCGTGTGCGCGACGGACTGCTGTGCGACGAGGCGGTCGCCATAGACCTGTCGGGTGCAGGACCACCGCACGGCGGCGTCGAGTGCGGCCTGGGCCATGCCGACGGTGAAGGCGCCCACACTCGGTCGGAAAAGGTCGAGAGTGCGCATGGCCACGCGGAATCCGGCATCCACCTCGCCGAGGACGTCCTCGGTGGTGACTCGCACGTCGTCGAAGGTCAAGGTGCCCAGGGCGTGTGGCGCGACCATGTCGAGAGACTCACCGGTCAGGCCGGGAGCGTCGCCCGGCACCACGAAGGCGGTGACACCGCGGGAGCCTGCACCGGGGGTGGTCCGCGCGAAGACCGTGTAGACGTCGGCCTCGGGAGCGTTGGAGATCCAGCACTTCTCGCCGTGCAGCTGCCACCCGCCATCGGTGGGGCGGGCTTCCAGCGAGAGTGCCGCGGCATCCGAGCCGGCGTCTGCCTCGGACAGCGCAAAGGCAGCGACGACCGAGCCGTCGATCACGCCGGGGATCCAGCGCTCGACGACCTGGGCGGAGCCGGACTGCAGGATCGGGTAGGACCCCAGTCCCTGCAGAGCCAGCGCAGTCTCGGCCTCGGTGGTGACGGTGGCAAGGGTCTCGCGCAGCAGGCACAGCTGCAGCGCGGCCGCATCCTGGGCGGGCTCGTCGGGGCGCCCGCCGAACAGGCCGCGTAGCAGCCCGTGCTCGCCGAGCGCACGGATCAACGGCCGGTTGACGCCGCCGTGCACCGCCGGAATGTCGAGCAGGTGCTCCCGCGCGACGCGTCGCACGTGCTCGATGTAGTCGCGTTGCGACGGCGTCAGGGCGTAGGCGTTGCTGGTCCCAGTCACGAACCCAACCTATTGCGTCTTGACTACGACCGTCAAGAAGGCGCTATATTTTGAGTATGCGTATCGCAGTGATCGGCGGCGGCCCCGGTGGGCTCTACTTCGCGGCCCTGGCCCAGCAGCTCGCCCAGCAGGGCGGCACCTCGCACGACATCACCGTGTGGGAGCGCAATGCAGCGGACGACACATTCGGCTTCGGGGTGGTCTTCAGCGACGAGACCCAGGGCGGCATCGAGCATGCCGATCAGGCTGTATACGACCAGATGCAGCGGGAGTTCGCGGTCTGGGACGACATCGATGTGCACTTCAAGGGCCAGGTGATCACCAGTGGCGGACATGGGTTCGCCGCGATGTCGCGCAAGCGGCTGCTGCAGATCCTCCAGGAGCGGTGCGCGCAGCTCGGGGTCACCGTGCACTTCCAGACGCAGGCGCCGGACGTCGAGGAGCTGTCGGCCAGCCACGACCTGGTGGTGGCCGCGGATGGGGTGAACTCCGCCGTGCGCGCCCGCTACGCCGACACGTTTGGCCCCGCCATCGACGTTCGCGACTGCAGATACATGTGGCTGGCGACCGACAAGGTCTTCGACGCGTTCAAGTTCTACATCGCGCAGACGCCGGCCGGGGTGATGCAGATCCACGGATACCCCTTCGACGCGACGGGATCCACCTTCATCGTCGAGATGGCCTCGCAGGTATGGCGGGCGGCCGGCTTCGACGCGTTCGCCGACCGGGAGTTCGCGCCGGGGGAGTCGGACGAGAAGTCGATCGCGATGATCAAGGAGCTGTTCGCCGACGTGCTCGACGGGCACGAGGTGATCGCCAACAACTCGCGGTGGATCAGCTTTGCCACGGTGCGCAACCAGACCTGGCGGCACGAGAACGTGGTGATCCTGGGGGACGCCGCGCACACCGCGCACTTCTCGATCGGCTCGGGCACCAAGCTCGCGATGGAGGACGCCCTGTCACTTGCGGCCTGCCTGCACGAGTCGGTCAGTGTTGATGAAGCACTGGTCACCTATGAGGCGGAGCGCAAGCCCGTCGTCGAGTCGACCCAGCGCGCGGCGCAGGCCAGCCTGGAGTGGTTCGAGCACCTGGGGCAATATGTCGAGCAGGACCCGATCCAGTTCGCGTTCAACATCATGACCCGGTCGCGGCGGGTGACCTATGACAACCTGCGGGTGCGTGATCCGGAGTTCGTGGCACGGTGTGACGAGTGGTTCGCGCAGCACGTCGGCGCCGATGAGATTGCGCCGCCGATGTTTACGCCGGTGACGCTGCGCACCCGATCCGGCGAGGGGATGCAGCTGAACAACCGGGTGATCGTCTCGCCGATGGACCAGTACGTCGCGACCGACGGGCTGCCGGGGGACTTCCATCTGGTCCACCTGGGCGGCAAGGCGCTGGGAGGCGCCGGCCTGGTGATGACCGAGATGGTGTGCACCTCTCCCGGAGGGCGCATCACCCCGGGATGCACGGGGATGTGGGCGGACGCCCAGCGGGACAGCTGGGCGCGGGTGGTGGACTTCGTGCACGCGTCATCCTCGGCGCGGATCGGCATACAGCTGGGTCACTCGGGTGCGAAGGGCTCGACCAAGCTGATGTGGGAGGGCATCGACCAGCCTCTGGATGCTGACAACTGGCAGGTTGCAGCGGCCTCGCCCGTGCCGTATCGCGAAGGTGTGAACCAGGTGCCGCGAGAGCTGACGCGGTCTGAGCTGGACGGCATACGGGAGGAGTTCGTGAACGCAGCTCGGCGGTCGGCGCGGGCCGGCTTCGACGTGCTCGAGCTGCACTGTGCGCACGGCTACCTGCTCTCCGGGTTCTTGTCACCGGTGACGAACAAGCGCACCGACGAGCTCGGCGGGGATGTGCACGCCCGGCTGCGGTATCCGCTGGAGGTGTTCCGGGCGATGCAGGAGGTGTGGCCAGCGGATCGCCCGATGACAGTGCGGATCTCGGCGACCGACTGGGTGTCGGACGGACAGAGCCTGGACGACGCGCTGGAGGTGGCGCGAGCGTTTGTTGATGCAGGTGCCGCGGCGATCGACGTATCGACGGGGCAGGTCACCTCGGACGAGCGACCCGCATTCGGCCGCAGCTATCAGACGCCGTATGCCGACGCGATCCGCAACCGGCTCGGGGTGCCGACCATCGCGGTCGGGGTGATCTCCTCCTACGACGACGTGAACTCGCTGCTGATGGCCGGCCGCGCCGATCTGTGCGCGCTCGGTCGCGTGCACCTTTATGAGCCGAACTGGACGCTGCATGCGGCGATCGAGCAGGACTACGACGGTCCCGGAGCCGTGTGGCCGATGCCGTGGCGGGCGGGTCGCCGTAAGCCGCAGACCGGCCGCACCGACGGTCCGAAGCCGCGGCTGCAGCTGATCCGCGAAGGTGAACAAGGCACCCGCCACCGCCGCTGGCGCCCGTAGCCTCGCCGACAGGCATACTTCACCCCGACAGGTCCACCAATTTGGTATGCCGCTCACCGGGTAGGTATGCCTCTCGGCGCGATGTGGCCGGTCAGCTCTCTGCGGCACTTCCACCATAGAACAGCGCATGCTGAGCGGCGACCTCTTCGCGCAGCGGCACCGACGTCTGTGCGCCGGGCGACTGAACCGCCAGCGAGGCTGCAGCACAGGCATGTTCGAGCGCGGACCGGTACCCCATGCCACCGGCCAGCGCCGCAGCCAGCACCCCGCAGAAGGTGTCACCTGCAGCCACGGTGTCCACCGCCTGCACAGATGGCGCGGCGACCGTGATCGTCGGCTCTGCATACCGGAGGAGCTGCGCACCCTGTGCGCCGAGCGTGATCACCACGACCGGGAACAACGCCACCAGGTGGTTGAGTGCATCCTCGAGGTCGTCGCGCCCAGCAAGGTCGCGGGCCTCGTGCTCGTTGACGATCAGCACGTCTACCTCCGCCTGCAGCGCCGGCTCCAGCGGGGCCGAGGGGGCGGCGTTGAGAACGAATGCGACTCCTTCCTTCCGGGCAGCAGCCGCTTCGGCAAGCACATCCTGCGGCACCTCGAGCTGGCCGAGCACGATGCCGGCCGACCGGATGATGGCCAGCGCCGCGGCATTGACCTGGACATGTCCGTTCGCGCCGGCGACGACGATGATCGTGTTCTCGCCATGTTCGTCAACCGTGATGAAGGCTTGCCCGCTCGGACCGTCGACGGTGGCGACGCCGGCGCGGCCGACCCCGCTGTCGGCCAGGGCCTTGCGCAGCAGGTGGCCCTCGGCGTCGTCACCCAGTGCGCCGACCATCGAGGTGCGAGCGCCGGCCGCACGGGCGGCCGCCACCGCCTGGTTCGCGCCCTTGCCGCCAGGGCTGCGCGTGATCCCGGTGGCCAGCAGAGTCTCGCCGCCGCCCGGAAGCCGCGGCACGGCCACGCTGAGGTCCAGGTTGATGCTTCCGACGACGACGACGTGTGCTGCGGGCGGTGCCATCAACTCTCCTCTGGGTTGCCCGATGACGCCTCGCCACTGGCGTTCGGGGACAGCGACACGACGAGGTCGGCGCGTATGGCGGAGGCCTCGACCACGGCTGCGTTGCGCTCGTCGTTGCCGAAGGTCCAGGCCTTCGCGTCGACTGCTGATCGCCCGTGGAGCTGGTGGCGATGAATGAGGCGATCCAGCCTGGTGTCGTCGGCGAGCGTGAGATACCAGACGTCGTCCAGGAGGTCCCTGATCCCCTGCCACGGGCCGGAGTTCAGCAGCAGGTAGTTGCCCTCGACCACGATGAGCGGTGCGTCTCGTGGGATCGGCAGCGCACCGGATACGGCCTGCTCGATCTCACGGTGGAACTCTGGCGCGTAGACGATCGGTTCGTCCTGTGCGCGTAGGCGTATGAGCAGCGCGCGAAAGCCGCTGGCGTCAAACGTCTCGGGCGCTCCCTTGCGTGACGTGAGGCCGAGGTCGGCCAGCACCTCGTTGGCCAGGTGAAATCCGTCAAGGGGCACGCGGACTGCGTCGGCGCCGAGTTCGCCACACAGCGCTGCCGCGAGGGTGCTCTTGCCAACCCCGGGCGGGCCGGCGATGCCGAGCAGCCGGCGCTCTCCCGGAACGATGAGGCGGCGTGCCCGGTCTACGAGGTCGGTCAGCGTGGAAGAGGTGATGCCCTGCCGATGATGACCGCTCATTGCGCTCGGGTCTCGCTGCAGCCACAGGACCGTCTGCGGTGGAACGTGGGTGGAAGGGCGTGCCGTTCAGTCTCGCCGGTGTATCCGCCGATGCGACGCAGCAGCTGCTTGGTCGCAAGTCTGCCCATCTCGGGGATGGGCTGCGCGATCGTGGTGAGCGCCGGTGACATCAGGTCTGCCCACTCGAAGTCATCGAATGCTGCGAGGGCGACGTCGTCGGGGACTCGGCGCCCAAGATCGCGCAGACCACGCAGCGCACCGATGGTCATCGCGTTGTTTGCCGTGATGATCGCCGTCGGGGGACGGGAAGTCGCCAGCAGCGCACTCACGGCCCGGCGTGCAGGGTCGATCTGCGAGCCGCCGGATCGGACCAGCTTGCGATCAAACGAGAGGCCCGCCCGTTCGATCCCCAAGCGGTAGCCCTCGAGGCGTTCGACCGTCGTGGACAGCCCCGTGTGGCCGCTGATGAAGCCGATTCGGTCGTGGCCGTGCTCAACCAGGTGAGCCACGAGCTGGGCTGTGGGTTCGATGTTTTCGACGCCAACCTCATCGAACCGGCGGTCGCCGAAGCGGTCGATCAGCACCGTTGGGGTGCCGCTGTTCGCGAGGATGTCGAGCACCGGCTCGAGGTCGCGGGCTGCGGGAGCAAGGATCACGCCGTCGACGCGACGATCGAGCATCACCTTGACCTGCTTGGACTCATCGACGGTGTTCTCGTGGTTCTCGGTGAGCAGCAGGGTGTAGCCGCGCCTGCGGGCGGTCTTGTCGATGTCCGAGACGAGCGGCGCGAAGAACGGGTTGGACAGGAAGGACATGACGATGCCGATGAGCATGGTGTTCTGTGTCGCGAGCGCCCTGGCAACGCTGTTGGGGGTGTAGCCGGTGTCGGCCACGGCCTGAAAGACCTTGGCGCGCAGCGCTTCGCTCACCGGCCGGGTGGCATTCAGCACGTGCGAGACAGTCGTACTCGACACTCCGGCGGCTGCTGCGACGTCAGTCATCTTGACCATGTGTGCGCCTCCCTTTCTGGGAAACCTATCGGACTCCTCTGTGCAGTCCGCACGCACTGCCGGGGGGCCCCGCGTCCATTAAACAGCCTGAACATATTTACTCGCAAGCGCTTGCCAAAGCGCTTGCGAGCGATCTACCGTTGTGATCTGAGGCACAAATAGGGCCTTAAGAGCGGGAAGCCAGGAGGTTCGGTGCAATGACGAGTGCTGGAATGAACATGGTCCGTAGGCGTGCGCGGGGAGCCGTCTGCCTCGCGAGTGCGGGAGTGATGGCTGCCACCCTGGCAGCCTGTGGTGGGAGCGGCAGTAGCAGCGCAAGCTCGACTGCCTCCGGAGCGAGCGGCGCCAGTGCGGCGAGCAGTAGCGGCGGCAGTGGAGCCGGCAAGATCAAGGTCGCGCTGATCCTGAAGGAGTTCACCAACCCCTACTGGATCTCGATGGAGAAGACCGCCAAGCAGGAGGCCGCCAAGAAGGGCGTCACGCTGCATGTGACAGCGGGCAACTCGGATGACGACACGACCTCGCAGATCACTCAGATCGAGCAGGCCGTTGCCGCGGGCGACAAGGGAATCATCATCGCGCTCAACGGAGACGCCGTGAACAAGGCGCTCACCCAGGCGAAGGCGGCCGGTCTGGTGGTGGTCGCGGTCGACACCCCACCGATCCCGGGAAACATCGCTGACGTCACCTACGCGACGGACAACACGGCGGCCGGCGTATTGGATGGCAAATGGGCCGCAGCCAAGTTGAACGGCAAGAGTGCAGACATCGCCATGCTCGATGACCTCGCCAATCAGGTGATCACCGTCGATGTCGACCGAGACCACGGCTTCCTGAACGGGATGGGTATTCCGGTGGGCAACCCCAACGTGAATGGCAAGGAGCCCACCAGCGGGAAATACACCGGTGGCAAGGGCGGCACCTACAAGATCGCCTGCCAGCTGCCGACCAACGGTGCGACGACCGGCGGCCAGACCGCGATGGAGACGTGCCTGTCGAAGGACTCAAACATCAACCTCGTGTATGCCATCAATGAGCCCGCCGCGGAGGGCGCTGCGCATGCCTTGAAGTCCGCAGGTAAGACGGGTGTCACAGTCGTCGCCATTGATGGCGGCTGCAGCAACCTGCCGTTCGTCAAGAGCGGTGAGATCGGCGCCACCGCAGGGCAGTTCCCCGGCAAGATGGCGCTGGAAGGCGTGGATGCCATCGCCCAGTTCGCCAAGACCGGCAAGAAGCCGACCAACCAGGCAGGCAAGGACTACTTCAACACCGGGACCAAGCTGTACACCGACTCTCCGCAGTCTGGCGTGCCGAGCATCACCACTGCGGCCGCATCCAAGGTCTGCTGGGGCTGAGCCGCAATGGCCGAAAACCTCGTGACCGCTCCCGCCGGCCCACCATCCGCCGACGCCAAGTCGCGTGGTCCTGGTAACACCGTGCAGCACCTGCTGCACGCACACCCGTCGCTGGGCCCACTCGTGGTGCTCATTGTGGCCGCGATCATCTTCGACCTGATCAATGGACGCTTCTTCAGTGCGGCGAACTTGTCGATCATGCTGCAAGAGGCCGCCGTCATCGGGCTGCTGGCTCTGGGCCAGAGCATCATCATCCTCACCGCAGGGATCGACCTGTCCGTTGGTGCGGCCATGATCCTGGCCCAGATGGTGATGGCCGGCTTGGCGATCAACTCGGGCTGGCCGGTGGCTCTCGCCATCTTGCTCGGACTGCTCGTCGGCCTGCTGACCGGGCTCATCGACGGTGTGCTCGTCACCCGCTTCCACGTGCCGCCCTTCATCGGCACGCTGGGCACACTCGGTGTCTTCACCGCGCTCGGGCTGTTATATGCCAACGGTCAGACGCTGACCCCCGGACCAAACAGCCTGCTCGTGTGGACCGGCACGGTGATTCACATCGGCTCGTTCTCTCTGACAACCGGTGTGCTGATCATGTTGGCGCTCTATCTCGTCGTCGGGTTCATCCTGGCTCGCACGGCCTGGGGCAAACATGTGTATGCCGTGGGGGACGAGCCCGAGGCCTCTCGCCTCGTCGGGATCAACACGACCCGTCTGCTCCTCAGCGTCTACCTGCTCGCAGGTCTGGTCTATGCCATCGCTGCATGGGTGCAGATCGGGCGAGTCGGCGATGCCAGCACCGATATCTCGTCGACCCTCAACCTGGACAGCATCACTGCCGCGGTCATTGGCGGAATCAGTCTGTTCGGTGGTCGCGGAGTGGTCCTTGGCACCCTCTTCGGCGCGCTCATCGTCCAGGTCTTCCAGAACGGCTTGGCTCTGGCCGGCGTGCAAGACCTCTACCAACAGCTCGCAGAAGGCCTGCTCGTCATCCTGGCAGTTGCCGTCGACCAGTGGATTCGAAGGGTACGCAAATGACGTCGCAGGACGAAAACGGACCGTCAGACACCAGCAGAACACCAGTACTCGCAGCGACGGGCCTGACCAAGTCGTACGGGCGCGTCGAGGCCCTGCGCGGCGTCGACTTCGAGCTGCTCCCCGGAGAGATCCTTGCGGTGATCGGCGACAACGGCGCCGGCAAGTCGACGCTGATCAAGTGCCTGTCCGGTGCCACCACACCCGACAGCGGCCAGCTCTATCTCGACGGTGAGGAGGTGACGTTCCGCAATCCGCAGGCTGCCCAGGATGCCGGCATCGAGACGGTGTACCAGACCCTTGCCGTCGCGCCGGCACTCGACATCGCCAGCAACCTGTTCCTCGGGCGTGAGCTGCGCAAGAAGGGCCCGCTCGGCGGGCTGCTGCGGGTGCTGGACTTCGCCGAGATGCGAAAGCAGGCCAAGGATCACGTCAGCCGCATGGGCATCGAAACGCTCCAGGACATCACCCAACCGGTGGAGACCCTGTCCGGTGGTCAGCGTCAGGCGGTCGCTGTGGCCAGGGCCGCCGCCTTCGGGAGCAAACTGGTCATCCTCGATGAGCCGACGGCCGCACTCGGCGTGCGCGAGTCCGGGCAGGTGGTCAAGCTGATCAGGCAGTTGCGGGACAACGGGCTGCCAATCGTGTTGATCAGCCACGACATGCCGAGCGTCTTCGAGCTGGCAGACCGCATCCACGTGCAGCGGCTTGGACGGCGCGCGGCCGTGATCTCGCCCAAGACTCACACGATGAACGACGCCGTCGCGATCATGACCGGAGCGCGTGCCGCGTGACACCAGCCCTCGTGCAACGTGCGGCGACCTGGACTTCGTTTTCGCCGAGAGGCATACTTCACCCCCGACAGGTCCACTAATTTGGTATGCCGCTCACCGGATAGGTATGCCTCTCGGCGAGCGGGCACGCGCCTCAACCATCGGGTGTGAAGGCCCGGACCTTGCGCTATCGGTGGACGACTGCGAGCAGCGGTCGACGGGATCGGTTGGAGCGCACGGCCAGTCGTAGGTGCCCGAGGTTCGCGAGGTGAATCGCGATGCACGCGGTGGCCAGTGCAGGCACCACGCCGGCAAGGAGCATCCCGGTCTGCGGACCCGCGTGCTCGTCGAGATAGCCGATCAGTGGTCCGCCGATGGCGCCGCTGCCGGTGAAGACCAGGAGATAGAGCCCCATCACCCGTCCGCGAATGCTGTCCTCGGCCGCGAGCTGCACGGTGGCATTCGCACCGGTGAGCAGCAGCAGCGTGAGCGCCCCGACGAGCACGAGCAGGACGGCATACACCATCTCGCTCGGGGCGGCGCTCGCCACCAGGTAGGCGCCGGCGAGCGCGGCGGCGACGAGTGCCGTCGTGCGCAGGCGAGTGTTGGCCCGCCGCGCGGCGAACAGCGCACCGGCCAGAGAACCGACGGCAAGCACCGAGCTGAGCATCCCGTATCCTCCTGCACTCGAATGAAATACAGTCTTGGTGTAGGCCGCGAGCGTGACCGGCAGGTTGATGGTGAACAGGCCGAAGATGCCGGCCAGCACAATTGGCCAGAGCACGTGCGGCCGCTGCGTGACATACCGCAGGCCGTCGCGCAGCTGCCCGCGGTGGGCAGCAACTCGTGGAATGTGGTGCAGCTCGGTGTCGCGGATCAGCAGCAGCATGGTGATCGGGCCGAGATAGGAGATCGCGTTAATTGAGAACGCCCAGCCGATCCCGACGATGTTGATCAGCACACCGCTGATGGCAGGGCCGATCAGCGCGCCCAGCTGGAAGACCGAGGAGTTCAGGCCGATGGCATTGCGCAGCTGGTCCGGGCCGACCATCTCATTGACGAACGCCTGCCGAGTGGGGTTGTCGATGGCGATGACCGAGCCGAGCGCGAAGGCGACCGCATAGACGTGCCACACCTGCACGTTGCCGGTGAGCACGAGCGTGGCGAGCACGGTGGCGAGCAGAGCCATCAACGTCTGCGTGCACAACAGGACTTGCCGCTTCGGATAGCGGTCCGCGACAAGGCCACCGACCAGTCCGAAGAGCAACGTGGGGAGTGCTTGCAGCGCCGTGGTGATGCCGACGGCGGTGGCGCTGCCGGCAAGAGTGAGCACCAGCCAGTCCTGCGCGATGCGCTGCACCCAGCTGCCGGTGTTGGAGCAGAGCTGGCCTCCGGCGAATAGCCGGTAGTTGCGGGTCTGCAGGGAGCGGAAGGTGGTCTGCCAAGGGTTTGCGGTCGGTGGGCGGGTCGCGCGCAGTGCGGCGGTCACGTCAGGTTTCCAGTCTTGTCCGGTCGGGTGCGATGTCCTCCATCCTTCCGGCAGCAGAGCCCTCATCCAAGCCAATGAGTGGTATATCTCTTATTATCAATTGCAATAAGGAGTCGGCGTCGTGTATCCCCCCGAGCTGTTACGCACGTTCCTGGCCGTGGCGCAGTCGTTGAGTTTCACCCGTGCCGCCGAACTGCTCGAGATCCGCCAGCCCACCGTGAGCCAGCACATTCGCAGGCTTGAAGAGGCAGTTGGCAGAACGCTCTTCGTGCGCGACACCCGCACGGTCAGACTGACCGCGGACGGTGAGGCGATGGCACGCTTCGCCCGCACGATTCTGGCGGCTCAGGAGCAGGCCGTCGACTACTTCAACGGGTCCGGTCTTGCCGGACGGCTGCGGGTGGGCGTCACGGACGACCTCGCCCTGACTCCGCTGCCGAAAATCCTGCGCCAGTTCCGCCAGGCCTATCCGAGGGTGGACCTCGATCTCACCGTGGCGCAGAGTCCGAGCCTGCATCGGCGGATCGAGTCGGGTCACTTGGATGTGGTGTTCGTCAAGCGGGGGGTGAAGGAGCGCGGTGGTCAGTTGGTGCGGCGCGATCGACTGGTGTGGGCAGGCCCGGAGGGCGTGCGCTTCGATCCCGCGCAGCCGGTGCCGTTGGTGGTGTACCAGGCGCCGAGCCTGACCCGCACGATTGGCATCGAGGCGCTGGGAAAGGCCGACATGGCATACCGGGTCGGCTGCACGGTGCGCGGCGTGAACGGCGTGATCGCCGCGGTGCGTGCGGGTCTTGGGCTGGGGATCTTCGCGCGCAGCCTGATCCCTGAGGAGCTGGTCGAGCTGTCGGCGGGAGTCGGTCTGCCGACGCTTGGCGAGATCGACCTGGTGCTGCTGACCAACCCGCACGTGGACTCCGCGCCGGCGGACGCGCTGGTGCAGGCGATCCTCGCGAGCGGTCACCCCACACGTTGACGCCTCCCAACGAGTCCTTCCCGTCGACCGACGGTTTATCGGGGGTGCGGGCAGTATCCCGAGGGAAAACCACGGTGCCACCACACTATTCACAAGTACTTTCGTGAACGTGGCCCCCGCGGGCGCACGAGTCGTCGAGCCTTGCGCCCTCGGTCTTCGTGTCTGCCCACTTGTACCGCGTCGCGATCGCCTCGGTCGCTGCGTGCTGTTCGCCACCGTCAGTCCCATCTGCACGCCCAGCTGCTCCCCACGCCTCGGCCGGCGGGCCCGCCTCTGCGCGCGCATTTTTGATGGGTCAACGCGGAGCATTGACAGTGACGAAACTCACCTGTAGCGTCCCGTCTGTAAGTAATTACTTGCTGAAGTGACCTGGATCCAGCCACCTTCGGCGATCGGTGGATAGTTGCGCAGGCGGCCGCCCAGGTAAGGGACCCGGCTTCCTCGCCCACCCGTTCTCAGTCAGTACCTCACGCTCGACTTATCCGTGCCGAACTCGCGATCAGGAGGCCCAAAGGTGATCGAACGTATTCGCTTTCTCGCGGGGTCCGCTGCGTGGTATCTGTACTGCGCGGAGGGTCCCTCATGATTCGATATCTGTCCCGACGAGTCGGCCTGAGCGTTGTTGTCCTGTGGCTCCTCAGCGTTCTAGCTTTCGCGATGGTCAGGCTCATCCCGGGAGACCCGGCGCTGGCGTTCGCCAACACCGGATCCAGCGTGGAGTCCATCGCTGCCATCCGAAAGAACCTGGGCCTGGATCGCCCGCTGTTCACGCAATACATCGACTGGATCCATGCGTTTGTTCAAGGCAATTTTGGGACCTCCTTGACTCAGCCCGTGCAGATCATGCCAGAGATCCAGCAGCGTTACCCGCTCAGCTTTCAGTTGGCAATTATGGCCTTGATCATTGCCTTGTTGATCGGCGTTCCGTCCGGGATTGTCGCGGCTCGACGGCCCGGTTCATGGGTGGACACCGTCGTCCAGTCGAGCTCATTTCTACTGCTCTCTTTCGCGCCTTTTATCATCGGGGCCTTACTGGTTCTGGTCAACTCATTGACCGTTCACTGGCAGATCAGCGGGTATGTCCCACTCACCGAGGATCCAGTTCGTAGCGTATTACTACTGCTGGCCCCGGCGGTTTCCCTGGCCATTCCGGTTGCCGCAAACTTGTGTCGATATACTCGCGTGTCGATGATCGCAGAGTTGGAGCAGCCGTACATTCGCACTGCCCGGTCTAAAGGCGCGTCGGAGATGCGTCGAATATTTCGACATGCGGTACGAAATGCTCTGATTCCGGTAGTGACCATTGTGGGCCTTGATCTGGGTGCCTTGATCGGTGGAACAATTGTCGTCGAGACGGTCTTCTCGCTTCCCGGAATGGGCAGCCTGTTGGTTGGCGCACTTAATACGAGTGACTATCCCACCATACAGGCGTGCGTGATCGTGATTGGTGCTACATATGTTGTCATCAACCTAGCCATTGACTTGCTCTATCCGATCGTCGACCCACGGGTAAGGGTTTCTTCATGACCAGCAGCGTAAGGATCACGACGGGCCCTGAGTCTCTCGGTTCTCCTCCCTCAAGAGCGACACATACTGCGCGGTGCAATTTCCCATTGTGGATAGCGCTCATCCTCCTCTTAGTCCTTGTCCTCCTGGCCACTGTCGGTGTTGCGCTCTCAGCGTATGATCCGAATGCGATTGGTGCTGCACGGTTTGTCTCCCCATCCTGGAGCCATCTTCTAGGCACGGACAATTTGGGTCGAGACACGTTCACTCGGACAATCGTTGCCGCGCGTTCAGACCTCAGCGTGTCGTTCCTTGCCACACTTATCGCGATGTTTGTTGGCACCACGGCCGGTCTGCTCGCGGGCTATCACGGTGGTTGGATCGACAATCTGATTATGCGTGCGACGGACGTCGCCCTGTCGATCCCGGCGATTCTCTTCGCACTCCTTGTCGGCGTCACGTTCGGTTCGGCAGTATGGATCCTCGTGATCACACTCGGGCTCATATTCTCTCCTGTCTTCGCCCGGGTCATGCGAGCGCCAGCGCTAGTCCTCAAGCAGCGAGAATTTGTTATGGCTGCGCGCTTAAGCGGCCTTACCAACGGCCGAATAATTGTCCGACATCTGCTGCCGAATGCGCTCGGCCCCCTCTTGGTCCAGTTCGGGAATACTGCATCCATCGTGATCATGCTCGAGGCAAGCTTGGGGTATCTGGGCCAAGGCGTGCAGCCTCCGGATGCGAGTTCGGGCCGTATGGTCAGCGATGCCCAGCCATTCCTTGCCTTGGATCCAATGATGATGGTTGCTCCAATATTGCTCATCGTTGTGATGACATTCTCGTGGAACTTGCTGGCTGACGGAGTACAACGGTGGCTTGCGAACAGGCATTAGGCGGGCAGTCAGCCGCGCTCAAAAGATGCGATACCTTCCCTCACTTCCTTCTAAACCCTCAGGAGACATCATGATGAATCGACGTCTGGCTTTGGCAGCGCCCCTGGTGCTCGCGACCGCAGTTGTCGCCGCCGGCTGCTCAAGTTCGGGTTCCTCAAGCGCGGGCGGATCGACGCAGAACAACGCTGCAAGTTCTTCACCGGTCAAGGGCGGCACGCTGACGTACGGGGAGATCGCCGACCTAGGAGCCGGCGGGTTCGACCCGTACGCGACAGTCGCGGCTCCAAACTTTGGGTACATCGAGCAGATCTATCAGCCTTTGCTGAGTCAAAACGCCCAAGGCAAGATTACGGCTGGAATCGCAGACACCTGGAAGCAGACCAGCCCAACTGTCTATACCTTCCATATCCGTCCAGGGGTCAAGTTCAGCGATGGCTCGGCTCTTACGGCCAGCGACGTGGCGTTCTCACTACTTCAGATGCGCGACAAGGGCCTGGACCAGGCGCAGTATTACACCGATGTGAAGACCGTGACCGCGCCCGACGCCAGCAATGTCAAGGTTGTTCTCAAGGCGCCGTCGGCGAGCTTCCTGCAGGTTGTCAGCAACCCCACTACCTGTTTCATCGTCAAGAAGTCGTGGTACTTGTCGACGTCTTCGACGAAGCGGCAGTCGATGACGAACGGCACCGGCCCCTTCACCTTGAAGAGTTGGCAGCACGGCGCGCAGGTGACGCTTGACGCAAACTCGCACTACTGGCAGAAGGGGGAGCCCTACCTGTCGAGCGTTGTGTTCAAGGTGGTTCCTGACGATCAGACCCGGCTGGCCGATTTGGAGCAGGGCTCGGTCAACATGATGTGGACGAAAGACCCGACACAGGCCAATCAGGCCAAGAGCGCAGGACTTGTTGTCGGCCAGGGCGGCGCATCACGCACGGTGCCCCTCGACATCAACGCCACGCAAGGTCCGTTAGCGAATCTTGAGGTCCGGCAGGCCATCTCCAAGGGCATTGATCGTCAGGAGATCATCGCTCTCGCAGTGGGTGGGCAAGGCGCTCTCAGCCTCAATATGCCTCCCGGCGCGGGTGGCATCAAGCCGACCGCGGCAACGCCGAACTTTGCATATGATCCAGCCGGTGCCAGAGCCCTGCTGAAGAAGGCGGGTCAGACCAACGTGACTGTTCCGCTCACCTACTCCTCGGATGCTGCGTTCGCTCTCGATGTCCCAATGGTGGAGGCGGTCAAGAGTCAACTCAGCAAGGTCGGAATAAATGTGCAGTTGCACGGCGTGCCGTTCTCGGTGGCGCTATCGCAGGCGCTGTCCGGCAAATACACCGGCATGCTCCTGATGCCACTCGCTTACAGCCCGACCCCTTCAGGTTACCTGCGCTTCATGCAGAACACGCCGCAGAACGTCACCGGGGCCCAGGGGTCTGGACATGGTGGGATCGTTCATGAGTTGTCAGGCTGGTCTTTGACGGTGTAGACGATCTTGAGGTTCGTGCCAGGATAGGTCGTCTCGGTGTCGGTCAGCTGCTGACACAGTCC
>NZ_VCQV01000018.1 GCF_007845645.1 Leekyejoonella antrihumi | reverse complement strand
GTTGGCCACCGCAGGATTACGCGCGAGCAACTTCAGATTAAGCCGACCCGGCCACCAACCGGAACTACGCTCTCCCTCGGTCGGGTGCAGACCGCGCCCATGCACGACCGGACACTGCCCCCCGGGGCTGTCCGTGTTGAGCTCGGCCTCACGGGTCTCGTGGTTGTCAACCATGAAATTCCTTCCGGAACAAGGGGACTTTCGGATGCGGACGCCGCCCGCTCAGATGGCATCAGCAGGCTATGGCCGGACCGCTTCGGGTGCCGTCTCAATGTGAGAAACCGTCGTCGTCCCCAACCTCAACGCGAGCGGATGCCGAATCCCTTGATCTTGCGGTAGATGGTCGCGCGCGACATGCCGAGCGCTTCCGCGGCGAGGTCCTTGTTGCCGTCGTGAGTGTCCAGGGCGTCGACGATGGCGTCGCGTTCCAAGGCCTCCATGGTGGTGAGGCGACGGCGGTTGACCGAGCGGCACTCCGGGGGCAGGTCATCGACCCCGATGATGCCGGTTCGCCGCTGGCGGGCGGCTTCGGTGAGCACTTTCCGCAGCTGCTTGACATTGCCGTGCCAAGGCAGACGCATGAACTGGTTCATCGCATCGTCCGACAGCGCGAGCCGACTGTCGCGAGATATCTGCCCGAGCAGGTGTGCGACCAGGCGGGGTAGGTCGTCCATGTGGTGTCGCAGCGCAGGGACCGCGATGGTATGGGGGAAGTGAGGAAGGAGCTCGGCGTCGATGGTGGCGCTATGGGCTGCTGACGGCATGGTCATCGTGACCCACGGCTGTGTGGCGATGCCGGTATTGCCCTGACACTCGAGCAGCATCCCCGCGAGCGAGCTGACCGCCGACTCGGGCAACAGATGGACCCTGCGCAGAATCAGTGTGCCGGTGTTCGGTTGCGCGTCGAGCTCTTCGGCCACCTCATCGAGCCACACATCGATGTCGTATGCGTCGGCGGCGTCCAGCACCCGCAGGTGGCCCGTGGGGTGCGCGGCACGGTGCGCACCGGTCAGGAGGGTCAACTTACCGACGCCGGGCTCGCCTTCTAGGACGAGCCATTCGGACCGTCGCTGGCTGTCGAGGACCTTCTGGCAGACGCGTTCCCAAGTGGGACTGGCGCCGACGACGCCGGGTAGTCGCACCGCCGGTACATGCCGTGGCTCGTGAGTGCGCGTCGCAACCTGCGGTTTGATCTGCACGATGCCGCCGGCGAACGCGTTCTGCTCGGTGAAGGTGGGTCGGTACCCAAGCCGGACCACCTGCCCACTGGGCAAGTCCGCGATCACGGTCGCGGTCCGCCTGGCCTCCGAGACGTCGGCGACACATGCGAGCAGCGTGGTCTGGTCGGCGGCGTCGAACGTCTGCTGCAGGTGCGCGTTCATCATGGTCAGCTCGCCATTCAGCGCGAGCACGGAGCCGCCGGCGTGTTGGCAGGTCCAGAGGTACTCGCGCACGAGAGTGACCTCGCTCAGACTGGTGCGCTCAACCATCCGATCCTGGATGCGCCGGGCGGTTGCTCGCGCGTACCCGAGGAGCATCGGGTTCGTGTCTCGCGCCCACGACGTGAGGTCCAGCAGGCCCACCAGCGCCGAGGTGAGGGGATGCACGATTGGCACCCCAGCGCATCCGAACTGGCACAAATCCCCCACGAAATGCTCCCCGCCGGTCACCAGCGTGGGGGATCGGGTCTCGATCGCAGTGCCGATCCCGTTGGTGCCGACAGAGGACTCGGCGTAGGTGAACCCGAGCGAGAGTTGTGCACGGTCAAGATGTTGAGTCAGCCCCCGGTCACCGCATACCCGATCGAGCACGACGCCGTGCGGGTCGGTCAGCAACAGAGCCACGGGTTCGTTGGCAATCTCTTGAGCGACGTCCCGCAGGACAGACATTGCGCTGTCGCGCAACAGGGTCTGAGGATCTGCACGTTCGACGTACGTTGCCTGCACGTGCTCCGCGCCGATGGAGTGCTGACGCGATCTCAACCAGGACGCGCGGATCTCATCGCGGACGGCTCCGTCTAGGGCCGACCCGCCTTCGAGAAACAGTTCGCGGGCTTGCAACACCGCTCTGCCCGATGCTGAACGAGAAGTCATACGCGTCTCTCATCGCGGCGAAACCTGGCTAACTCAAGTGTACACTGCTGCCCGCTCCAGAATGTGACGAGTCGCACATTGTGACGTCCAGCGATGTGGTCACGGGCTGCCCTCTCGTCAGCCCGTGACCACATCGCTTGTACCGGGTGGTTCAGGACGCGATGACGGGTCGGCCCAGCGGGATGGCGCCTCCGCCGGTGATCACCTCGGCGACGCTGAAGTAGATGTAGGCACCGACCGCGGCGAAGATGAACACGAGGACACCGCCGATGTGCAGCCACCCGGTTGAACCGTCCAGGGTGCCGATGAGCACGGCGGCCAAGGCGAGGTCGATCAGTGCGAACAGCACGGTGAAGGCCAGTGGCAGGCGCAGCGTTCCCAGCGTGAGCATGACGATGATCACCAGCCAGGTGATCAGGAACAGCCCCTGCGTGCGCACGGCGGCGGCAGGGGTGATCGCAAACCAGCCGTGTAGCAGGCCGAGGACCAGCACGGCGTAGCTGAGCCAGAACCCGGAGAAGATTCCGAAGATGCCTGCGACGGCGCTCTGCCCAAGTGTCGCCGCCCAGATTGCGCTGATCGTCAGGCCGACGCCGGTAGCGGCCAGGATGATCGACAG
The DNA here is from genome assembly GCF_007845645.1 of Leekyejoonella antrihumi. Lineage (GTDB taxonomy): Bacteria > Actinomycetota > Actinomycetes > Actinomycetales > Dermatophilaceae > Leekyejoonella > Leekyejoonella antrihumi. Next base: position 99,358 of record NZ_VCQV01000018.1, on the reverse strand, counting down.
AGATGCGCCGACGGCCGAGGCAGGTACGTAGCCGATGAGGACCAGCCCGAGCGCCACCGAGCCTGCGATAAACGTCGGGACCCCGATTGCGCTGGGGTTGCCAGAGAGGAAAACGTTCGATGCGGGTTCTATCGCGGGACCGGTGTCGGTGTTCTGGGTTTCATCGGTAGTGGTCATGGCTGCTCCTCATCAATGGGGTGACCGGCGAAAGGTTTTCAACCGGCGGTGTGGTGAGATCGGGAATGGCTAATGACTTGCTTCAGTAAGCGATAGACGAGGCAGGCCCGTGCTCTGCTCGAACCGCGGTACAAGGCCGACCGTGAACAGTGCCTCCCAGCCCTCGAAGATCTCGTTGACGCCGGCTGTGGCGAGATCGCTGCACGTGGTGCGGGACCCGGAAGCGGTCGCGAGCAGCCCGGCATAGAACAGTGAGCGTGCTTGGTCCCGTGAGGACTCATGGTGAGTCGCAAACTGGTCCAATGAGGCCTCCACGATTCGGCTGACCAGCCGGATCAGGGCCGGGACGCCGCCCGCGGCCACGTCATGCGCGCCGGTCATCAGCGCGGAGCGCGCGGCCCGGACCGCCGGGGTGATCGGTGGTTCCTGTGTCAGGTGATACCGGGGGCTGCGCACCACGGCAGCGATGACTTCGCTGGCGACCCGGCTGCCGTGTTCGATTGTGTGCGGGGGCTCGAGGCTGCCTCCGACGACAAGAGCCGCGATGCCGTCGAATGCGAGGGCCTCGAATGCCGGCATCGCCTCGATGGTGAGTGATGCCAGGCCGTCGAGTCTCGGGACCTCCCAGTTGCGCAGGCTCCGCGACTCGAATGACAGGTAGGGCATGCGGTTCCTGTTCTTCGAACGTCAGGTCGTGTCGGCTCTGCCTCGTTCGCGCAGACGTGCGCAGAAGGAGTCAGGCGGGTGGCGGCCGCCAATCGCCTCATGCCGCAATATGTGATCGTCACAAGTAGTACTCCGGCACACTCCACCTGCCGTCTCAATCTGAGATCGCACCTGGGGGGTACACTCCCAAACTGCGTCTGTGGAAAGCGAGCGCGGGATGCCGGTGCCTGCGCGGTTCGAGCAGCGCCCCAAAAGGTTGGGCGTCCGGGATCGACTGGTAGTTCACGGTTGCGCGGGATGAGTTTGTGGCTTCCGGCGAGCCCCTGCCGCCTTTCGTTCGTGGCCTTATTCGCGCATCGTTGGCGCCTGCGCGACGGATCGGGCTCCGTTCGGCCTTGCCGAACTCACGTACGTGTTCTGCCATCCTGAGCCGAGCCGGTGTGTCGGGTAGTCGGCCCGGTACTCGACCGGCTGGCGTAGCACCTGACCAACGAACTGGTGATCTGGGCGATCGCGGACTTCCATGGCCGGGTGCAGCGACGGATCGGTGGTGACGCCACGTTGGTGACGTCGATGGATGCCGTATTTCTGCCGCCGGGTTACAGCTGTCGCGAAGACGAGGTCGGGACCAATGGCATCGGAACTGCACTGGAGTCGGATCCCGCGGCCCGTTGTAACGCGCCGTGAGCGCGTCGCCCTGCCGGCTCGCGGTCTGCCAGCACAACCGTCGCCGACCTGCCGAATGGGCTTGTCGCTCGGCTGGACTACCAGCCGAGGTACAGCAAGCACACGGCTCGCCGGCGGGGTCGTCCAAGTCCAGATTCAGCGCGGTCCTGGGCAAGCCGGTCCCTGGGTCGGATCCATGCCGGACACGCGTGTGGCCCTGACTGGTGCTGCCCCGTGTCGTCGGGCTGAGTCCGACCTGGCAGCAGGGGGAGGACGACATCGACGACCCTGTGAGCGCGGTGAGCCGGTGGGCGCTGGAAGGAGCGGAAGTGGGCAGAAAACCTGGCCTCCCATCGCCAGGGTGGGGCCTCATCGGGGGCATCCCGCGGTCGCAGCCTCGCAAGTTCGTGACGAGTCTCACATTGAGACGTCCGCCAGTGCCGATGGGGGGTTGTATCAATGGCACGGGGCAGCCCTGACCACAGGTCCGGGTCGCTGCTCGACAGCATTCCAAGGAGGCACCTACCAATGAGCAGACAGAGCCTGACCAAGGCCCATGCGAAGATCTCCGAACTCACCTGGGAACCCACGTTCGCGACTCCCGCCACCCGGTTCGGCACCGACTACACCTTCGAGAAGGCACCAAAGAAGGACCCGCTGAAGCAGATCATGCGGTCCTACTTCCCGATGGAGGAAGAGAAGGACAACCGCGTCTTCGGAGCCATGGACGGCGCGATCCGCGGCAACATGTTCCGCCAGGTCCAGCAGCGTTGGCTGGAGTGGCAGAAGTTGTTCCTGTCGATCATTCCGTTCCCGGAGATCTCGGCAGCCCGGGCCATGCCCATGGCCATCGATGCGGTACCCAACCCGGAGATCCACAACGGGCTCGCGGTCCAGATGATCGACGAGGTTCGTCACTCGACGATTCAGATGAATCTCAAGAAGTTGTACATGAACAACTACATCGACCCCGCTGGCTTCGACATGACGGAGAAGGCGTTCGCGAACAACTACGCGGGCACCATCGGTCGCCAGTTCGGTGAAGGCTTCATCACCGGCGACGCGATCACCGCGTCGAACATCTACCTGACGGTGGTCGCGGAGACGGCGTTCACCAACACGCTCTTCGTCGCCATGCCCGATGAGGCAGCGGCGAACGGCGACTATCTCCTACCCACGGTCTTCCACTCTGTGCAGTCTGACGAGTCGCGGCACATCAGCAACGGGTACTCGATTCTGCTGATGGCTCTCGCCGACGAGCGCAACCGTCCGCTCCTTGAGCGTGACCTTCGCTATGCGTGGTGGAACAACCACTGCGTCGTCGACGCTGCAATCGGCACCTTCATCGAGTACGGCACCAAGGACCGTCGCAAGGACCGCGAGTCGTATGCGGAGATGTGGCGTCGCTGGATCTACGACGACTACTACCGCAGCTATCTCCTCCCCCTGGAGAAGTACGGCCTGGTGATCCCGCACGACCTGGTCGAAGAGGCCTGGAACCGCATCACCAACAAGTTCTACGTCCACGAGACGGCACGCTTCTTCGCGACGGGCTGGCTCGCCAACTACTGGCGGATCGACCCGATGACCGACACGGACTTCGAGTGGTTCGAGGACAAGTATCCGGGCTGGTACAGCCGATTCGGCAAGTGGTGGGAGGCCTACAACCGGCTGCGCTACCCCGGTAAGAACAAGCCGATCGCGTTCGAGGATGTCGGCTACGAGTACCCGCACCGCTGCTGGACCTGCATGGTGCCGTGCATGATCAGAGAAGACATGGTCATGGAGAAGGTGGATGGCCAGTGGCGGACCTACTGCTCCGAGACGTGCGCCTGGACCGACATCAAGGCGTTCCGACCGGAGTACGAGGGTAGGGACACCCCCAACATGGGTCGGCTGACCGGCCACCGCGAGTGGGAGACCCTGCACCACAACAAGGACTATTCCGAGATCATCCAGGACCTCGGCTACGTCCGCGATGATGGCAAGACGCTCATCCCGCAACCGCACTTGGAGCTCGACGACCCCAAGAAGTTGTGGACCGTCGATGACATGAAGGGCAACGTCTTCATGTCGCCCAACATTCTGCTCAACGAGATGACCGACGACGAGCGTGCGGCCTGGGCGACGGCTTACCGCGCGAACGACAACATCTGCCGCGTCTAACAGCGATCTGCCGGTGCCGGGGCGTCGTTCGCCCCGGCACCGGCACCGCCCTCACCCAGCACCACCACCGAGATTCGAGCGACCAGGAGGACGCCATGTCCGACAGCCACAGCATCACCTTCGAGCCGGTCAACATCGACATGGAGGTCGGTGAGGACGAAAAAATCCTCGATGCCGCATTCCGCCAGGGCATCCATCTGATGCATGGCTGTCGAGAGGGCCAGTGCTCCGCCTGCAAGTCCTACATCCTCGAGGGCGACATCCAGATGGAGCGTTACTCGACATTCGCCTGCAACGACTCAGAGGTTGAGGAGGGTTACGTCCTGCTGTGCCGCGCACATGCCTTCAGCGACTGCACAATCGAGCTTCTCAACTTCGACGAGGACGAGTTACTCAACTCGGCGCCACTGCAGGAGATCGAGACCGAGGTCATCGAGCTCGTCGAGCACACGCACGACATCGTCGGACTCAAACTGCGTTTTGTTGAGCCCAGTTCGTATGACTTCAAGGCGGGGCAGTACGCCGACTTGATCATCCCCGGCACCGAGGACCACCGCTCGTTCTCCATGGCAACGACCCCGACCACCTCGGGTCATGTCGAGTTCCTGATCAAGAAGTACCCGGGCGGCAAGTTCTCGGAGCTTCTCGAAGACGGGATCGACGTCGGCGACCGGATCCACCTGCACGGCCCGTACGGCAACTTCACCCTCAAGAACGGTCACGTGCTGCCAATCGTCCTCATCGGTGGTGGTGCCGGCATGGCGCCTGTGCTCGCACTGCTGCGTCACATGAGCGAGACAGGCGACACCCGCAAAGTGCGCTTCTACTACGGCGCACGGACGGTGGGTGACCTCTTCTACCTTGACGAGATCCGCACCCTTGGGGAGAAGCTCCAAGACTTCGAGTTCGTTGCGTGCCTCTCGGAGTCGGCCGACGGGGCGGACGAGTTGGGCCTGACCAGCGAGTCGGGAATGGTTACCAAGGTCGTCGAGGCACGGGAGCCAGACCTGCACAAGGCCGAGGTCTACCTGTGCGGGCCACCGCCGATGGTCGACGCGGCGCTGGAGATGGCAGCACAGCAGGGCGTTCCCAACGACCAGGTCTTCTATGACAAGTTCGAAAGCCCGCTCGCAGCCGAGTAGTCCAAAAATCACGACGGAATGCGTTAGGCGCCAGCCCCGCGCACCACACCAGATGGAGTTGAGATCCATGGCAGACAGTCCAGTTGCTGCGCCCACGAAGCGCAGTTTCCCACGAGTTGAATTCACGGACTCGGAAGCCGGCGCACTCGAGTTCCCGAGCTCGAAAAGCCGCACTTACAACTACTTCAAGCCGGCAAAGCTTCGTGCGACCGTTTATGAGGACGTGACTGTCGACGTGCAGCCCGATCCGGACCGCTACCTCACACAGGGGTGGATCTACGGATTCGGAGATGGGCCAGGCGGTTACCCGCATGACTGGACGGCCGCGAAGTCGTCCAACTGGCACCAGTTCCTTGATCCGAACGAGGAATGGGAGCAGACGATCTTCCGCAACAATGCGGCGGTGGTCCGTCAGATCAACCTCTGCTTGGAGAACGCCAAGCGAGCAAATGCATACGACCACTGGAATGCTCCATGGAGTAAGTTCGTGGCGCAGAATCTCGGTGCGTGGATGCATGCCGAGAACGGGCTGGCGCTTCACGTGTTCACCTCGATTCAGCGGTCCTGCCCCTCGAACATGATCAACAATGCGGTCGCGGTCAATGCGGCGCACAAGATGCGCTTCGCGCAGGAGCTGGCGCTGTTCAACCTCGACCTGTCCGAGTCGCATTTGGAGTTCGACGGCTCGGCGCACAAAGAGGCGTGGCAGAACGGCTCCGAGTGGCAGCCGACCCGCAAGGTTGTGGAGGAGCTGACGGCGACCGGCGACTGGTGCGAGTTGTTGTTCGCGACGAACGTCGTATTCGAGCAGCTCGTCGGACAGCTCTTCCGCAGTGAGCTGATGATGCAGGTCTCCGCGCGAAACGGCGACTACATCACACCGACGATCGTCGGCGCCGGCGAGAATGACTACAACCGCGACTCGTCCTACACCAGAGTCCTCTTCCAGCTTCTCGTGCAGGACGAGAAGTTCGGAGCCTCGAACAAGGAGCTGTTCGGCACGTGGATGACCAAGTGGGTCCCGCGCTGCCTTGACGCGGCCAACGCTATGCAGCCCATCTGGTCCCAGCCGGCGGACAAGGTTCGCACCTACGCCGAGTCATTCCAGTCAGCCAAAGAGAAGTTCACCCAGATGCTCGAGGAGATCGGGCTGGACGCACCGAAGGAGTTGAACCAATGAGCATGCAGTTTGGGTCGGACGCGTCGTTCTCCGACAAGTGTGGGGTCACCTTGATGAATACACCGATCGGACGAGTCGTGGCTGAGGTCATGGGCGCCAAGGACGGTGTCGACCTCGTTGAGTACCCATCGATGATTCGGGTGGACGGAACCACCAAGCTCGACTTCGACTACGACGAGTTGACCGATGCCCTCGGTGAGGACTTCGACGGCTCGGTATTCGAGGAGATCAGCTCGACGCACTACGGTCGCATGGTGCACCTGGATGACCGCACGTTGCTCTTTGCCAGTCCGGAGGACGCTGCCGAATACATCGGCTTTGACCTCACAGTCTCTTCCTGAACCCCCAGCCTTCGGGGCAGTCGAAACGGCTGCCCCGAAGACTGTCCCCCTGCAACACGCCACAAGCACAACCGAAATGAGGACGCGATGTACGAGAAGGACGGCGAGAAGTACTTCGTAGTGGACGGTCACATCCACTACTGGGACGGTTCGGATGAGAACTGCAAGGGGGTCGAGGGCCATCAGTTCATCGAGTGCTTCTACGACTACCACCGCAACCTCTCTCCGGAGGAATACGTCTGGGACTACAAGAAGTACCAGAAGTACGCCGCCACGGACCTGATGCATGATGTCTTCGAGGTCGGATACGCAGACCATGCGGTGCTGAACAGTGTGCACCTGTGGGACTTCTACAAGGACGGATTCGACCGTCAGGAGGAAGCCTGGGAGCTTCGCGAGCAGCACCCTGACCAGCTCACCATGAACGGCACCTTCGACCCGCGGGAAGGCCAGGCCGGGCTCGATCAACTCGAGAAGGACGCGGAGCGGTTCAACCTGCAAGGTGTCAAGGTCTACACCGCCGCCTGGCACAACACGTCTCGCGGCTTCAAGATGAGCGACCCGGACACGTACAAGTACCTGGAGAAGTGCCGGCAGTTGGGGATCAAGAACATCCATGTGCACAAGGGCCCGACCATCCGCCCGCTTGACAGGGACGCGTTCGACGTCGCGGACATCGATCACTGCGCCACCGACTTCACCGATCTGAACTTCATCGTCGAGCACGTGGGCCTCCCGCGGCTGGAGGACTTCTGCTGGATCGCCACGCAGGAGCCGAATGTCTACGCGGGCATGTCCGTGGCCATGGCGTTCATCCACACCCGTCCTCGCTACTTCGGGCAGATCCTCGGTGAGCTGCTGTACTGGGTAGGCGAGGACCGGATCATCTTCTCGTCCGACTACGCGCTCTGGCAGCCCAACTGGCTGGTGGAGAAGTTCGTCGACTTCCAATTCCCCTCAGACATGAGCGAGTACCCGGCACTGACGACTGAGGTCAAGAAGAAGATCCTCGGCCTCAACATCGCCGCGCTCTATCCCAAGACGATCAAGGTCCCCGCGGAGCTGCAGCTGGGCGCTGCTGTGGGCTCGCAGCCATGACAGCGCTCGTCACCTCGCTAGAGAGCGAGATGTTGACGGCGCTGGACACCGTGCTCGATCCGGAGCTCGACCAACCGATCACCGAGTTGGGCTTCGTCCGGTCGATCCTCATTGATGACCTTGGGGTGACGGTCCACCTACGACTGCCCACGTCGTTCTGCTCACCCAACTTCGCCTACCTGATGGCGTCGGACGCAGTGGACGCACTCGGTCTAGTCAGCGGCGTCGGGCAGGTCCGAGTGATGCTTGACGATCACCACGACTCCGACAAGATCAACGCCGGGCTCGCCGCAGGCGTCGGATATCGGGGAACCTTCGGTGACGAGGCCGAGGACAGTCTCGATGAGCTGCGGTTGACCTTTCAGCGGAAGGCGCACCTAGCCGCGATGGAACGCAGCTGCATGCAGATGCTTCGGCGTGGCACGTGGTCTCTTGACGAGTTGTGCCTCATGGAACTGAGGGACCTGCCTCTTGGTGCGAACACCCGTGCTCTGTTGCGGCGTCGGGCGTCAATCGGTCTTGGCATCGAGCCGAGCTGCCGAGTAATGGTCGACAACGACGGTGTCGCGTTGCGGAAGGATGAGGCACCCATGCGGCTGCGCTTCGCCACCGCAACCCGCATCTCGATCGAGGGCAATTCGCACTTTTGCCGTGGCATGCTCGCCACGCGATACGACGATGCCGGCAGTGACAATGGACCGGTCATCACGAACCTGAGGAGCGCAGTATGAAGGCCGTTCAAGTGGTCGGCTACCACCAGAATCTCGAACTGAAGGAGATTGACGAGCCGACAGTCCAAGGGCCGCTGGATGTGATTGTCAAGGTGGGCGCGGCTGGTGTCTGCCGCACTGACCTGCACGTCCTTGAGGGTCAGTGGCAGGAGAAGAGCGGCGTCGAGTTGCCGTACACGATCGGGCACGAGAACGCCGGATGGGTGCATGCCGTCGGCGACGCCGTCACCAACGTGGAGGTTGGCGACAAGGTGATCCTGCATCCGCTGATGACCTGTGGCCTGTGCCGGGCCTGTCGCCTTGGAGATGATGTCCACTGCGAAAACAGCCAGTTCCCCGGCATTGACACCGATGGCGGGTATGCCGAGTACATCCGAACGAGTGCCCGCAGCTGTGTCAAGATCGACGATGCCCTTGAGCCGGCAGACGTCGCAGCACTTGCCGATGCAGGCCTGACGGCGCAGCACGCGTGCGCCAAGGCCGCTCGGCTTCTGCGGCCGGGTGATGTCTGTGTCATCATCGGCGCGGGCGGTCTCGGCCACATCGGCATTCAGAGCATGAAGGCCATGTCTGCAGCCACACTTGTGGTCGTCGATCGCAATCCGGAGGCGCTCGCACTGGCGCGGGAGATCGGCGCTGATCAGACGGTGTTGGCGGATGGTGGACAGGTCGACGCGGTCCGTGAGCTTACGGGTGGCAAGGGCGCGGAGGCACTGCTGGACTTCGTCGGTGAGGGTGGCGCGACGGGCGAAGGCGTCGCGATGCTGCGCGACGCCGGCAACTACTACGTCATCGGCTACGGAGAGAACATCAACGTGCCGACGATCGACATCATCTCCACTGAGATCAACTTCATCGGCAACCTCGTCGGCACCTACGCCGATCTCCAGGACCTCATGGTTCTTGCCGCACAGGGAAAGGTGAAGCTGCACACCCAGCAGTACAAACTCACCGAGTTTCAGCGGGCGCTCGATGACCTTGACCAGGGAAAGGTGCGTGGCCGAGCAATTCTCGTGCCCTGATCCACCTCACCCGTTCCTCGAATTAGCATCAATAGCAAGGAGTATGACGCGATGGCAAAGCAACTCCGCTTCAACGAAGATGCTCGTCGACAGCTCGAGCTGGGTGTCAATATCCTGGCTGACGCTGTCAAAGTCACGCTTGGCCCCAAGGGGCGCAATGCGGTGCTCGAGAAGCTCACCGGGCCTCCGACGATCACCAACGACGGTGTCACGATTGCACGCGAGATCCAGGTGAGTGAGCCATTTGCGAACATGGGCGCGCAACTGGTCAAGGAAGTCGCAATGAAGACCAATGGCATGGTCGGAGACGGGACGACCACCGCGACCGTGCTCGCGCAGGCGATGGTGCGCGAAGGGCTTAAATCCGTTGAACACGGCGCGAACCCGATGCGAGTGCGCCGTGGAATCGAGGATGCCGTCACCTGCGTCGTCGACATATTACGAGAGCGTTCGACACCGGTGTCCGGACAGGAGGACCTCGAGCGGGTTGCGACCCTCGCAGCGAACGACGACGAGCGGATAGGGCGCGTGATCGCCGAGGCCCTGACCACCGTCGGTCACGACGGTGTCGTCGAGATCGAGGAGACCGATACTCCAGGGCTCCAGCTGGAGATAGTCGACGGTATCGAGGTCGATCACGGATTCATCTCTCCCTACATGGTGACGGACCAGGACCGCATGGAGGCAAGCCTGACCAACCCGGTGGTGCTGCTGACGAACAAGAAGATCTCTCAGGTGCAGGAGTTGATGCCGACCATCGAGGCCGCGCGGAGGTTGGACCGACCTCTGATGATGTTTGCCGAGAATGTGGACGGCCCGGCGCTGCAAATGATCGTGAGCGGCAATGTGCACGGCACCTTCAGGTCGGTCGTCGTCAGGGCACCAGGTTTCGGCCATCGCAGGGTTGCTGAGCTCGAGGACCTCGCGGTGGCGCTTGGCGGCAGAGTGGTCAGCGAGGACTCGGGCGTCTCACTCTCCGAGGTTACCGAACGAGACCTCGGGGAGTGTGCGCACATTACGGTGTCCGAAGGTGCCACGACCATCATCGGTGGTTACGGCGAGGCGGCCGCGGTCACGACCCGAATCTCGCAGCTCGAGACGCAGCTCGAGCGGGCCAGGATCGAGCATGATCAGGACAACCTTCGGCTGCGAATTGCCCGGCTGGCCGGCCGGATCGCGGTCATACGGGTTGGCGGCGCGACGAGCGTCGAGCTCAAGGAGCGGATGCTGCGCACCGAGGACTCGCTTGCCGCTGCGAAGGCAGCGCTTGAAGAGGGTGTCGTGACGGGTGGCGGGACGGCATTGGCCCAGGCCGCCTCGGCCATCGACAAGGTCGAGCTGACGGGCGATGCAGCGGTCGGCAAGGAGGTCGTACGCCGTGCTCTCGGTGAGCCCCTGCGGTGGATCGCGATCAACGCCGGCTATGACGGTGACGAAGTCCTGCAACAGGTGCAGGCAGCGGACCTCGGTGTGGGGTTCAACGCCCTGACCGGCACGTGCGTCCGGCTTGCTGATGCCGGTGTGCTGGATGCGGTGAAGGTGACTCGCAGCGCACTGGAGAGTGCAGCCTCGATTGCGGCGCTGCTCATTACTACCGAGACGGCGATTGTCGAGGAGGTGATTGGCAACGCCGGAGCGATTATGGCACCGGGCTTCGGTGACCTCGCCGAAGGAATGGTCCGACCGTCGAACATCTACTGACCCAAGGGGCGCAGGAGGTGCGCTCACCGGCTCACCTCCTGCGCCGCGCGACCGGACCATCGCCGATGTGAAGGAGGTTGGACCGATGAACGCTATTGCCGCGAACTTCAAGGTAAAGGTGGCAGATGTGGAGCAATGGCTGCAGATCGCAGAGGCCCTCACTCGGTCGTCCCGGTCCGAGCACGGCACCGTCTGGTTCGGGTGTTCACGGAGTCTGGATGATCAGCGGCATGACTGGTCGAAGCTGGCAGAGTTGGCCGTCGGCTGACCCGCCTTATGGACTCCGATTGCGTCGACGATGATGCGTGGATGCGATATGCCCTGAGGCGGATTCGGGTGCTCGTCGACAAGCCGCGTGAGCGGATGACCGAGGACGAGTTCACCATCTTCACGTTCGCGCAGAATGCCCTTGCCCTCGGCGACCCGGTGATCGCGGTACTCGGCCGAGGGCAAGGGGCGCGGTTGTGCCGTGTGTGTCTGGCCGAGTGGACCCATCGCACGACGCCCGATCACGTGCATGGTTGCCCCCTCGGCCGCGACTCCGGTGAGCAATCCCAGATATGAACGACGCTCGACGAACGGAGAACACGTGACAACGCAACAGCCCGAATTCGGTTCGCTCGGACAACGAGGCTGGCAAGCTGCCAGTATTGATGGGCTGGCCTCGCTCACGCTTGAGACCATCCCGGCGTTCGAGATCATCACGCTCGACGGCATCGCTGCGTTCGTGCTGGGGGGCTCGCTGGAGCAGCCATACACGATTCAGCACGGCAGTCGAATTGCCAGTATGGTCCTGTCCGCAGCGGCAGACAGCACGAGATATCAGCCGGAACAGGCACCGCCGACCACACCGGCGATGGAGGAAGCACGCTCCTCGATACAGATGGGTGCTCGCGGGTTCGCTGCTCGCCGAATGCCGGGCCTCACCCAGCTGGTGAACCGGATCGTGTCGGCAGCCGTGGGAGAGATGGAGATTCACAAGGAGTCTCCCGAGAGTCAAGTCAGTTCGCTGTTCTTCTACGCGATGCTGGCGGTCGCGTCTGGGCCGGGTAACGAGTGCAGCGAACTGACCGCGAGCGGCGTCCGCGAGATCTTCCACGGCTGGGATGCACTGGTGGGGGAGGGCTTCATTCCACCGTGGCGAGTCGTCGGGGTCGATGACTCCAAGGCGGCTGTCCCAGATTGAGACGACGACCTGGCTGTCTTCGCCGTCAGCCACAGCCGATCAACCAAGTCCTTCCACGGATCGAGATTTAACGCAACATCCATTCGCCCGTCCGCCTGCTCGGCGGTGTGCGGGGTGGGGCTATTCGAAGGTCGCCGCGTCGCCGGGCCGAATCGTGCCTGGGGTGAGCACCTCGGCGTATACGCCGGCACAGGGCGCGAGGCCGATGTCGGGCACGTCGACCCGGTTCTCGGTGAGGAGGCGGCGAACAGCATCCAGCGATCGTGGCAGGCTGCCGTGCTCGAGGGTCGGGATCGCGCAGCGCGGGATCGGGATCAGACCTCGCAGGCGCACCTCGCCGATTCGCAGCTGCCGTCCGGCCCAGTTGTTTTCGTCGAACGCCGCGCCGGTCGGCGATTGCACAACCACATTCGGGCGGTATCGCACCTCGTCGACGCCCAGATGCTCGAGCGTGCTGGTCGTGAACACGCTGACCGGCGCGTAGTCGACGAAGGTGCTGCCCGGCGTGGCCTCGCCGAGCTCCAGCAGCTCGTAGGGCAGCCGGGCCGACTGGCCGTGCTCGATCACGTCTTCCGGCGACGGCCGGGCTATGGTGGCGGCCTCCGGTCGCGTCGCGGTCAGATGGACCGGGCGGCCCAGCAGGTCGGAGAGAGCGCGATCCACGCCGCGGGCGCTGCCGGTCGCATCGTCGGTGGACAGCTCGAAGGCGCGGCCACCCGGCAGGGTGATGGTGCATCGGGAGCCCTGCCAGGCCGCCGTGCATTGCAGCAGCAGTCGCCACAGGCGCGGCTGCTTGGCGGATGCGACACGCCCGGTCGCCTGATCGACCAGGGCGAACACCCGGTCTCCGGCAATCCCACCAGCCGTGACAGCGGCCTCGGTGACGACCTCGCCGAGCATTGACTTGACGGGATACCGGCGCAGGACCATGACGGTCCCGATGCGATCTGCTGCGGAGTAGGCGTCGGCGCTCTGACTGGGGTTCACTGCCCGAGGATAGGCCAGGTGTCTGGGGTCGGCCGACATGTGTGCTCAGCTCCTGTCGATGATCGTGTAGCGGGTGCATTGGGGTGACCCAGTGACGCCCAGACTCGGCAGACCAGGCACGTCGCGAAAGGAGCCCCGCCACTCATGCAGATCCGAGCGCACGGCGTCGGGCGGTGGCCTGCTGCCGGATTCGGTCGGGAGCTCAGCCGGCCGAGATGATCACCTTGAGGGCGGACTCGTCCGCGGCACGGGAGAACGTGTCGTAGGCCTCATCGAACTGGTCGAAGGTGAAGTGATGGGTCACGAACTTCTCGGGTGCGATCTCACCCGAGGTGATCTGCTCTAACAGCTGGGGCGCTGTCGTCGCGTTGACGAGGCCAGTGGTGATCGTCAGGTTGTTGATCCAGTCGCGCTCGAGCGGGAACTGCACCGGCTCGCCATGCACTCCCACATTCGCGACATGGCCGCCTGGGCGGACCGCATCGAGTGCTGTGCCGAACGTCGCGGGAATGCCGACCGCCTCGATCGAGACATCGACACCCAGGCCATCGCTGGACAGCTTCTTCAGCTCTTCGACGACGTCGTGACCCTCGTTCACATCGAGCGTGTCGGTGGCACCGAAATCGCGTGCCGCCTCCAGGCGGAACTTGTTGCCGTCCACGGCGATGACCTTGCTCGCGCCGCTGTTCCTCGCGGTCATGATCGCCGCCAGTCCGACCGGGCCGGTCCCGATGACCGCAACAACGTCGCCCTTCTTGACCGCGCCGTTCAGGACACCGATCTCATAACCTGTCGGCAGAATGTCCGACAGCATCGTTCCCTGCTCTGCGGTGACTCCCTCGGGCAACGGGATGAGCCCGTTGTCCGCAAACGGAACCCGTACATACTCGGCCTGGGTGCCATCAATCAGGTGGCCGAAGATCCAGCCGATCCCCCCGAGCGTCTGACAGTGCGAGGTCAACCCTTCCCTGCAGTAGCTGCAGGTCCCGCACTTGCTGACGCACGAGATGATGACCCGGTCGCCAACTTTCACCTTGGCGCACTCTGAACCCACTTCGGTGATGACGCCAACTCCCTCGTGACCGAGGATCCGCCCGTCGGTGACGGCGGGCACGTCGCCCTTGAGGATGTGCAGGTCGGTCCCGCAGATCGTGGTCGTCTCCACCTTCACGATCGCATCCGTCGGGTCCTTCAGGGCCGGGTCGGGCACGGTCTCCCATGCCTTCTTGCCGGGTCCGCGATACACGAGTGCCTTCATGGTGGGCTCCTTCGTCTTCCGAGTGTGGGACGTGGTACGGAGTGTCCACCGCCTGAGCACCGCGCGCCGTCGCAAAATGAGACTGTCGCCGGGTCGACCAGCGAATGTGCCGCTCGGGCGGCGACCCCGGGCGATAGCGGGAGCAGGGGCGTCCAGCGGCGGTGCACAAGGCGCCCGGTGAGCGAGTCTGCCGGCGCGCGTGCGATCACCGGATGGAGTCTTTCCCGAGACAGTGGGCACGCGAAGGGGCTGGGGTGACCAATGGGGCCGCTGCCGCTCGCCCTCGGTGAGACTTCGCTGCATTGGTGGGCCGTGCCGTAGACTGACGTGCAGGTGGTCTTTTCCGCGGGTGTGGGGCCGCTGGCCGCTCGGCAGTACTGCAGCGGGTCCGGGTATGGCCTCCCTCCACCTGTGGCTGATGAGAGCCGGCTGCCGGTGCCCAGGAACATGGAGACGAACCTGAAAGACCGGGCGTGCCGTGTTGATCGGCAGTTGTCGTTCGCGCGTGACGAGTTTCTGCGCTCGGGGGAGCCGTTACCGACCCTGGTCCGGGGTCCGATCCAGGCGTCGTGGGCGCGTGCGGTGCGGCTTGGGCTGAGCCCGACGATGACCAGGCCCGCCTATGTGCACTGTCCGGCCGGGTCCAGTCGGCTGCTGCGGGTGGCGGGCCCGGTCCTTGCCCGGTTGGCGGGCGAGCTGAGTCGTGAACCGGTGAGTGTGGTCATGGCCGACTCGCACGGCCGGGTGCAGCAGCGGGTCTGCGGCGACGGCGCGCTGGTGCGGGCGATGGATGTCGTGTTCCTGGCTTCGGGATTCAGTGCTGCCGAGGACCAGGTCGGGACCAACGGGATCGGGACGACTCTGGAGGCGGGGGTCGCGACCCTGGTGACGGGGCATGAGCACTTCACCGATGAGCTGGGGGCGTTCTCCAGTGGTGGTGCCCTCATTCACCACCCGGTCTCGAGGGTGCTGATCGGGGCCGTGGAGTGCACCGTGCTGGACCGGCGCGCGAACACGTTGCTGATGGCGTTTGCCAGCTCGACCGCGCAGCGTATTGAGGCGCAGCTGTTGGAGGATACGAGCGCCCACGAACGGGCGCTCTTTTGCGACTACCTGTCGGCCTGCCGCTCGACACCTGGTGCCGTGCTGGCTCTCAACGCGGACGTGGTGATGATCAACCGCCGGTCGCAACAGCTCTTCGACGCCGCGGACCAGGCGGCGCTGTTGCAGCGCGCGGGCGACGTGGCCGGGTCACGCTCGACGGATACGATCGTCGTCGACCTACCCAGTGGCCTGGTGGCTCGGATGGAATACCGGCCTTCGTACCGCAACGCGGACCTGGCCGGTGGGGTGGTCCGCGTCCATGTCCAGCAGGGACCCGAGCGGACCAGCCACCCGTCGGCACCCGATGTTGGCACGTCGCCGGCGGCTCTGCCCGGCCTGGTGGGGATGAGCCCGATCTGGCGGCGAGTGGGGCAAGACGTCTCTGAGGTTCGTTCGCGCGGCGAAGCGGTGATCCTCGAAGGAGAGAGCGGGGTCGGCAAGGTCACGTTGGCTCGGGCGGTGCATGAGCTGCACTCGCCGGCGGGTCACCTGCGTGTCCTCGACCCGCCCGCGCCCAGCGACCTCGGCTGGTGGCTTGAGTCGGCGGCCGCGGAACTGACCGAAGGCGGTGGCACGCTCGTACTGCGCGACGGGCACCGGTGGCCCATCGAGGTGGTCTCCGGGCTCGCCAAGCTCCTCCTGGCGCAGGGCGCCGACCGAGCTTGTCCCACCGGCTCGTGGGTCGTCCTCACCCTGTCTGATATCCAGCGCAACCCGCTGGTCGACGCGGTGTTGGTGCCGTGTTTCTCCCGCAGCATCGTCGTCCCACCGTTGCGACACCACATCGAGGACCTGGAGCGTCTGGTTCCCACCCTGCTGCGGCGGATCGTCGGCGACGACAGTCTGCGACTGTCCCCTGCGGCGCTGCGTCGGCTCATGCTTCTTCCCTGGGCGGGAAACATCGGCGAGCTGCACCAGGTCCTGCACGGCATCGTCAGATACCGGCGTGCTGGCGTCATCGCGACCAGCGATCTGCCACCCAAGTGTCTTGCGACGGCTCGGCGACAATTGACTCTCATGGAGGAGCTCCAACGTGACGCCGTCCTTGAGTCGCTCGCCCGGCACGGCGGTAACAAGCAGGCCGCAGCCGAGGATCTCGGGGTCTCCCGGGCCACGATCTACCGCAGGATTCGCGAGTACGGGATCCCGCTGGCGTCCCCAATCCGAGTCTGAACGAGATCCACCGCCGGCGTTCAGGTTCGCCACTGGGGGCACAGGATCCGTACATCGGCGCGGGCGTGGGGCGGGGTGGGGTAATACCTATGGTGACCTGACCTTCGTGCGTGGCTGGGTTCAGATCCCGAAACCCTTGATCTTGCGGTAGATGGTCGCCCGCGACATTCCGAGCGACTCGGCAGCAAGATTCCGGTTGTCGTCATGGGTGTCCAGGGCGTCGACGATGGCGTCGCGTTCCAAGGCCTCCATCGTGGTGAGGCGACGCCGGCTGGCCGAGCGGCATTCGCCAGGTAGGTCAGCGAACTCGATGATGCCGGTTCGTCGCTGTCGCGCGGCCTCGGTGAGCACTTTCCGCAGCTGCTTAACGTTGCCGTGCCAGGGCAGGCGCATGAGCTGGTTCATCGCGTCGTCGGACAGGGCGAGTCGGCTCTCGCGGGATACCTGTCCGAGGAGGTGAGCCGCCAGTCGGGGCAGGTCGTCCATGTGGTGTCGCAATGCCGGAACCCCGACGGTGTGCGGGAAGTGCGGACGGAGCTCGGTGTCGATGGCGGCGTTGTGGGACTCGGCCGGCATGGTAATTGCCACCCAGGGCTGCGTATCGAGGCCGGTATTGCCCTGGCACTCGAGCAGCATTCCGGCCAGGGCGCTGATCGCTGTTTCGGGTAGGAGGTGCACCCTGCGCAGAATCAGTGCGCCTGCGCCCGGTTGTGGCTCGAGCTCTCCGGCGACCACGTCGAGCCATACCTCGGGGTCGTCGGCATCGGCGGCGTCCAGGACCCGTAGGTGGCCGGTGGGGTGTGTTGCGCGGTGTGCCCCGGTCAGCAGGGTGAGCTTGCCGACGCCGGGCTCCCCTTCGAGGACGAGCCATTCGGAGCGTCGGTTGCTGTCGAGGATCTTGTGACAGACGCGTTCCCAGGCGGGACTGGACCCGACGACGCCGGGTAGTCGTACCGCCGGCACGTGCCGTGGCTCGTGACCGCGCGTCGCGACCTGCGGTTTGATCTGCACGACGCCGCCGGCGAACACGTTCTGATCGGTGAACGTCGGTCGATAGCCCAGCCTCACCACCTGTCCACTGGGCAGGTCCGCCACGACGGTCGCGGCTTGTCTAGCCTCGGCGACGTCGGCGGATCGGGCGAGCAGTACGGACTGGTCGGCTACGTCGAAAGTCTGCTGGGTGTGCGCGTTCATCATGGTCAGCTCGCCGTTCAGCGCGAGCACGGAGCCGCCGGTGTGCTGGCAGGTCCACAGGTACTCGCGCACGAGGGTGACCTCGTTCAGGCTGGTCCGTTCAACCAGCCGATCCCGGATGCGCCGGGCGACTGCTCGCGCGAAACCGAGGAGCAGCGGGTTGGTGTCAGCAGCCCATGACGTCAGGTCCAGCAGACCCATCAATGCGGAGGTGAGGGGATGCATGATTGGCACTCCGGCGCATCCGAACTGGCAAAGGTCGCTCACGAAGTGCTCCCCGCCGGTCACCAGCGTGGGGGTGCGGGTTTCTATCGCGGTGCCGATCCCGTTGGTACCCACGGAGGACTCGGCATAGGTGAACCCGGGCGACAGCTGTGCCCTGTCAAGATGTTGAGTCAGCCCCCGGTCACCGCATACCCGGTCGAGCACGACACCGTTCGGGTCGGTCAGCAACAAGGCAACCGGTTCGTTGGCGATCTCGTGCGCGACGTCCTGCAACACCGGGCGCGCGCTGTCGCGCAGCAGCATCTGTCCATCGGCTCGCTCGATGTAGGTCGCCTGCACGTGCTCCGCGCCGACGGACAGGTGGCGCGACCGCACCCACGATGCGCGAATCTCGTCACGGACGGGAGCATCGTCGGCCAATCCGCCCTCGAGAAACAGTTCGCGGGAGCGCATCAGCGTGCCACCGGAGGGCGGTCCAGGGGGCATACGAGCCTCTCATCTCGGGCTGTGCTTCGGGTTACCCCATGCTACGGGCGGATACGGGCTCCAGCGTGCTAGGTCTCAGATTGAGACGCCCCCGGTGGCCGACTGCATCGACCCGGCGGGCCAGGACTATGCGACAGAGCCCGCCACTCCGATCGAGCTGGGGTTGCCCGAGGAGAACAGGTTTGAAGCAGCTTCTACCGTTGGATCGGTGTCCATTGCCTGGTGTCCTCGATGGTCATGACCCCTCCTCATCAAGGCGATTACCGGTGATGGGTTTCATCCGGTGATCTGCGTGTTGGGTGCGAAGTCCTGCTGTCCACGGGCGCGCCACGGCGCTACAAAGCCCCCTGCGATCAGTGCGTTCCAGCCGGAGAGGATCTCCTCGACCCTTCCCAGTTGCGCAGGCTCCGCGTCCGTCTCAATCTGAGACCAGCCGCGCGGGCGGTTCCTGCCCAACGGTGACCCCAGTAACGCGATGCCGGTGGCATATCCGTGCGCGGATTGCCCGCAATTCCGCGGTTTGCGGTCGGGAGGTCAGCCGAACGAGTCGCTGTCTCAGGCAGATTTGACACCACGGGTGTCCTGTTCGCAGCGTTCGATCGCACCAGTCGAGTGTGCGACTCTCGAGCATGACCGAAATCACGGCACGCACCCTCGAGGATGGCGATTGGCCGCTCTACCAGCGAACCCGGTTGGCCGCGCTGGCCGACGCGACAGACATGGTTGACACGTTCCTCGACCCTGCCGGAGGCGATGCGGCCGGTGTTCAGGACGGTTGGCATCACCGGGTGATTCGCACGCAGTACATCGTCGCCGAGTGCGGGCACGAACCGGTCGGACTGGTCTGTCTGGGACTGCACGAGAACCCAGAGGCCGGTGAAGTGTTCGGGCTGTGGACCGCGCCGGGTGCACCCGGGGACCGGGTCGCACGGACCCTGATGACGACCGCGGCTCGCAACGCCACCGAGAACGGCTGCCGGCTGCTCTACTTCTGGGCCGGTTCTGACGACGCGACCGCGATCAGCTTCGCGAGCGGCTTCGGCTTCCGTCCGATGGACGAACGCCGCCCGGCGCGGGTCACCGACGGCGACTCCCAGACCCAGGCGTTCGAGGTCGCGATGATGCTGGCACTGTAGGCGGACCCGGCGTCGTGAACGGAACCGCTGACCCGGCAGCACCGATGTTCTCTGAATAGCTAGGACGTGGCGGGTGTCGTAGATGTCAGGTTCTGCGGGTGCGGCGACGAATGACCTGGCATGCCTTGACGCCTACGGTGAGCCGATCCACCTCCCGCGAGGAAGGCAGCCGGATGGCACGTGCGTCACCCCGAGCTTCTTCGGCGGCGTACGTGACGTGGCCGCGATGATCCGTGCCAGATGCACCACGGATCTCCTGGTGCACTGGCTGTAAATCGACGTATCACTACTCGACGAGCGCCGAATAGACCAGCTGCTTGAGCTCCGACCGAACCGGGTAGGCACTGGATGGCATGACCTGGGTCATGAACACGATCGTCATATCCTCGGCGGGGTCGACCCAGAAGTAGGTGGATGCCATCCCGCCCCAGCCGAACTCACCGGCCGAACTGGCAAGTGCCGCACGCACCGGGTCGATGGTGACCGAGAAGCCTAGGCCGAAGCCGACACCCCGGAAGGGCGTCTCGGCAAACAGCGGTATGCCGAACTCGTCGAGGTCGGCGCCTCCGGGCAGATGGTTGCGAGTCATGAAGGAGACCGTGCGGTCGCTGAGCAGGCGCACGTCGCCGAGCCGTCCACCGTGCAGCAGCAGGTCGGTGAACCGGGTGTAGTCGGCCATCGAGGAGACCAGGCCGCCGCCACCGGAGAGGATCGCCGGTTGCGACCGGGCGGCCCGCCCGATCTGGTCGAGTGGCACGATGCCATCCGGTCCCAGTCCGTAGAGCGTCGCCAGCCGGTCGACGTCGACGGCGTGGAACGCGGTGTCACTCATCTCGAGCGGCCCAAGGATGTGGTCGCGGAAGAAGTCGTCCAGCGACTGCCCGGAGACGACCTCGACCACCCGCCCGAGGACGTCCGTGGCAACCGAGTAGTTCCAACTCGTGCCGGGGTCGAACCGCAGCGGGACCTGGGCATAGAGGTCGCATGCCTTCGCCAGGTCGGTGCCGGCGGGCGGAGCGAACTCGTCGATGCACCCGCGCAGGATCTCGTCGGTGACGTGCACGCGGTGGAAGCCGTATGTGAGCCCGGCGGTGTGCGTCATGAGGTGCTTGATCCGGATCGGTTCGGTGGCCGGCCGGGTCACCGGCGCGGGCGCCGGCCCGCCGACATACACCCGGACGTCCTCGAAGGCCGGGACGTACTTCGACACCGGTTCGGACAGATCCAGTGCGGCCCGCTCGTAGAGCATCATCGCGGCCACGGTGGTGATCGGCTTGGTCATCGAGTAGATGCGGTAGAGCGTGTCCGGCGTGATCGGCGCATCGGTCGCCATGTCGCGTCGCCCGTATGCCGTGCTGTGGGCGACCTGGCCGTGCCGGTTCACCTGGACATGGAAGCCGGGCAGGCGACCGTCATCCACGTACGCTCGCAGATGCGCGTCCAGGCGGTCTAGTCGACCGGCGTCGAGGCCGGTTGTCGGGGAGTGCGTCATGATGCCAGTCTCCACTCGGCGAGATGGGGCGGTCCGTTGCGGTGTTGCGGTTTGGGATTCCAAGGTTCACCTTGCACACTGTGAGCATGCTCTGGCTTATTCTTGCGCTGCTCGTGTCTGTCGTCCTTGCAGCGGTCGTGGTGGGCCTGGTCGCCGTGCCCGCGCGGCGCGAGGGTCGAGCGATGCTGACCGAACGTGGCGAGACCCTTGTGTCCTCGGTTGCGGAGCGCAAGGAGCGCGTCGCGACGACCGCCAAGAAGACGGGCGCCTCAGTGACGCGTCGGTCTGGAAAGTCGGATGGTCAGTCGGTGGAGACGAGCGACAACACTGCCTCCGACGAGTCGGCCACGGCCACCGAGCCGGCTGCTGCGCACCCCGCCGACACGGAAGACTCCGGCTCAGACGCTCAAAAGACCGCGGGCTGAGGGGCTTCTCGCTCACTAGACCACGCTGACCGGTGCAGCGCCTGTGCAGGCGCTGCACCGGTTTGTCATGATGTGCGGGTGGACACGCTTTGGGAGATCCTCACCGTCATCACCATCCTCGTCGTCGGCGGCATCACGCTGGCCGTCGCGCTGGTGCGTGGTCGCAGAGACAAGCACTCGTCGCCGCCACCGGTCGCACCGCCGGCCCGCGAGACCAAGACGCGCGAGCGCAATACCTATCAACCTGGTGGCGCGGCAAAGATTGACACCAGCAAGGGAGGGACACCTCCACCTCCGGTCTCGCAGACTGGGACGACCGCCGAGAGCGGGGCCACCCCGCCACCCGCTGCTCCGGCCGAGAGGGCCGCCAAGCAGGGCGGCTCGTCGCCCATGGCGGCGGCCGATACGGGTGCAGGAGAGCTCGTCGCGCCGGCGACCGGCGACCCGGTGCAGGGGCCGGGAGACCGGGCCGGCGCCGACGTCTCGGACGGCGCACCTGCGGACGAGACGGTTCTCGAGGAGCCGGACCAGGAGGTCATCGAGCACCCCGAGTCGGCTCGCGGCCGGATGGGACGGCTGCGCGGACGGCTCGCCGGATCCAACAGCGCCATGGGCAAGGGTCTGCTCGGCATCCTGTCGGCCGGGACCCTCGACGAGGCGGTCTGGGAAGAGGTCGAGGACACGCTGCTCGGCGCCGACCTGGGCGTTGAGGCCACGACCGAGCTGGTCGACAACCTGCGGTCCCGGGTGAAGGCCGAGGGTGCGCCGGCTCCGGAGCAACTGGAGGGATGGCTGCACGAAGAGCTGCTCAAGCTGGTCGATCCGTCGATGGATCGGCGCATCGCGGCGAGCCGCGTCGGGGACCGGCCCGCCGTGGTGATGGTGGTCGGCGTCAACGGAACCGGCAAGACGACGACGGTGGGCAAGCTGGCGCGCGTGCTCGTCGCCGAGGACAAGCAGGTCGTGCTCGGCGCGGCCGACACGTTTCGTGCGGCCGCCGCCGATCAGTTGGAGACCTGGGGAGCCCGGGTAGGCGTGCCGACCGTGCGTTCGCAGCGCGAGGGCGCCGATCCGGCAGCGGTGGCGTTCGATGCCGTCAAGGACGCGCACGAGTCCGAGGCCGACGTGGTGATCATCGACACCGCCGGCCGGCTGCACAACAAGGTCGGCCTGATGGATGAGCTGGCGAAGGTCAAGCGGGTCATCGAGAAGCGCAGCCCCATCGACGAGTGCATTCTGGTGCTCGACGCCACCACCGGTCAGAACGGGATGCGCCAGGCCGAGGTGTTCGCCAAGGCGGTCAACATCACCGGTGTGGCACTGACCAAGCTGGATGGCACCGCCAAGGGCGGCATCGTGGTGCTGGTGCAGCGGGAGCTCGGGGTGCCGGTCAAGCTGGTAGGCCTGGGTGAGGGCGCCGACGATCTGGCGCCGTTCGATCCGAAGGCCTTCGTCGACGCGGTGCTCGACTAGGAGCACCTCGCCCACCCTGCCGGGGGCGCGCTTCAGGCGGCAACCATGCGGTAGAGGAGACAGCCGTTCAGGACGCTGACGAAGAGGGTCACCAGGAACGTCAGCGCACGGGTGACTCGGCGATTGGTCATGTCGGTCATCACGCGGCGATCCCCGGTAATGAGCAGCAGCGGCACGAGCGCGAACCGGATCCCGAAGGAGAGGACGAGGGAGTAGACCTCACTGCAGGCGTGTCAGCGGGTGTCGCCCGGCCGGCTGTCCATCCGCCGGTCCGAGCGCACCATCGGGTCGTGCAGCATCCAGCGGATGGCGCCTGCGCCGCCGTTTCCGGCAAGGCGTAGGCCGCGGCGGCCACCGGGTGGCAGCCGCACCCCGAACATCTCCAGGGCATACGGCGGCAGCGTCGCGAGCGCCCCGGCGACCAATGACAGGTATGCCGGTCGTGCCGCAAGGGGCATCGGCGGCCGCCACAGGATGAACCGGAGCACCTCCCGGGCAGCCGGGGTGATCTCCAGCTCCGGTTCGAACGCGGCGAGGGCTGCCCGCAGGTCGGCCACCGACTGCGGAGGGTCGATCACCCCGAGACGAGCTGCGGCGACACCGGTCTGCGCGACATACGTGTCGGCCTCCTGCGGGGTCAGCGTCGACTCACCGAATGCCTCGAAACAGGCAAGGAACCCGTCGATCTCCGCGACGTGCACCCAGCGCAGCAGATGCGGGTCGGTCGCCGCGTAACCCCGACCGTCGGGAGCGACGCCCTGGATGTGGCTGTGGATCGTGTTGATGCGATCCAACAGTCGTTCGGAGTCCTCGATCGTGCCGAAGGTCGTCTGCGAGATGAAGTTGCTCGTCGACTGCAGGCGTCCCCACACATCGCTCTGATAGTCGGAGAAGTCGGTCACCCCCGCCATCGCCAGCGGATGAAGCGACTGCAGCAGCAGCGCACGGATGCCACCGAGAAACATCGAGGCATCCAGATGCACCCGCCAGATCGGGTCGTCCGGCGTGAACCAGCGCGGGCCGGGACGTCCCCAGATCTGGTCGGCGCGACCGGTGGCATTGTCACCGGCAACCCGGTCCCGCAGCGCCAGCGCCGCGCGATGTCGGACGGCGTCGTGCACCGCGAGGACCGGGCGAGGCAGCCGGTCCATGGTGAGCGTCATACGTCCAGTATGTGCGGGCGGCCGCAACGTGAAGTTAACGCCCCGGCGCACGCCGCAACATGCCGGTAACACGCCAGGGCGCCGGCTGAAACGCGCGTCGCGCAGATTACCCGTATGACATATGCAACCCTCTCCGCGGCGGCAGCGGCGGCACACATCGACACCGGTGACACCGCCTGGGTGCTCGCATCGGCAGCCCTTGTGCTGCTGATGACACCCGGGCTCGCGCTGTTCTACGGCGGCATGGTCCGCAGCAAGAGCGTCCTCAACATGATGATGATGAGCTTCATCAGCCTGGGCACCGTCGGTGTCGCCTGGATCCTGTGGGGATACAGCGAGTCGTTCGGGCCCGATCTGGGCCATGGACTGCTCGGCAACCCCTTCTCCCACTTCGGGCTGCACGGAGTGATGGACCAGGTGTATGGCGGCATTCCCGGGCCGGCATTCGTGGCCTTCCAATCGGTCTTTGCGATCATCGCCGTCGCGCTCGTGTCGGGCGCGATCGCGGACCGCGCAAAGTTCACGACCTGGACTCTTTTCACGGTGATCTGGGCGACGATCGTCTACTTCCCGGCGGCCCACTGGGTCTTCGCTTTCAACGGCTACGCGGCGAACACGGGTGGCTGGATCGCCAACAACCTGAAGGTGATCGACTTCGCCGGTGGGACCGCGATCCACATCAACGCCGGTGCCGCCGGGCTGGCACTGGCACTGGTGCTGGGCAAGCGAGTGGGCTTCGGCAGTGATCCGATGCGCCCACACAACCTGACGCTGGTGATGATCGGCGCCGGACTGCTCTGGTTCGGCTGGTTCGGCTTCAACGCCGGATCGGCGCTCGGGTCGGGGGCGCTCGCAGCGGGCGTCTGGATCGACACCCTCGCCGCGACAGCCGCCGCCATGCTCGGCTGGCTGCTGCTCGAGAAGTTTCGTGACGGTCACGCCACGTCACTGGGTGCCGCCTCCGGAGTCGTCGCGGGCCTCGTGGCGATCACCCCGGCATGTTCCACGTTGAGCCCCATCGGCTCGATCGCCCTTGGTCTGGTCGCGGGGATGACGTGTGCCTGGGCGGTGGGCCTGAAGCACCGGTTCGGTTTCGACGACAGCCTGGACGTCGTGGGCGTGCACCTGGTCGGGGGCATCGTCGGAACGCTGGGGATCGGGCTGCTCGCCACGACCACCAACAGTCCGGCCGGCTCCGCGAGCGTGTCCGGTCTGTTCTACGGCGGCGGACTGAACCAGCTCTGGCGTCAGGCGGTCGGTGCCGCCGTGGTGCTCGTCTTCTCCTTCGTTGTCACCTACGCGATCGGCTGGGTCCTGCAGAAGACTGTCGGGTTCCGCATCACGGAGGACGACGAGATGGCCGGTATCGACCAGATCGAGCATGTCGAGACCGGCTACGACCTCGGCCACCTGTTCGGTGGCAGTCGCACCCATCGCGCACCGCAGCAGGCGCGCACGACCACCAAGGAAGGGGCCGGCGTATGAGACTTGTCACCGCGATCATCAAGCCGTTCAAGCTGGAGGACGTCAAGGAGGCACTCGAGTCGTACGGCATCACCGGGATCACGCTCAGCGAGGCGACCGGCTTCGGCCGGCAGCGCGGACACAGCGAGGTCTACCGCGGCGCGGAATACAAGGTGGATTTCGTGCCGAAGCTGCGGCTCGAAGTGGTGGTCGAGGACCAGGACGCCGACGGTGTCGTCGATGTCATCGTCAAGTCCGCACAGACCGGCCGGATCGGAGACGGCAAGGTCTGGACGACGGCCGTGGACGACATGGTCCGGGTCCGGACGGGGGAGCGAGGTGCGTCGGCGCTGTAAGACATCCCCGAGCCCGGGGTAAGCGGCAGGTGACCAGTGCGGCGTCCCGCAATACAGAGTTAACGCTCGCACGGTCGATGAAACACGCCCGTAACACGACGTGGTGCTCGACGAAACGTGGATCCCGCAGATTGTCGATATGAGATCCGCCTCCCTCGCCGCCGCATCCCCGAATGCGGGAGACACCGCCTGGGTGCTGCTGTGTGCCGCGCTCGTCCTGCTGATGACACCCGGGCTCGCGCTGTTCTACGGCGGGATGGTCCGCAGCAAGAGCGTCCTCAACATGATGATGATGAGCTTCATCGGAATGGGCACGGTCAGTGTGAGCTGGATCCTGTGGGGCTACAGCGAGACCTTCGGGCCCGATCTGGGCGACGGCTTGCTCGGTGACCCGTTCACCCATTTCGGTCTGCACGGGGTCATGCGGGCGGTCTACGGCCCGGTCGGCAAAGGCATCCCGGCCCCCGCCTTTGTGGCGTTTCAGGTGGTCTTCGCCATCATCGCGGTGGCGCTGGTCTCGGGGGCGATCGCGGACCGGGCGAAATTTGCGACCTGGACGGGGTTCACCGTGCTGTGGGCAACGTTGGTCTACTTCCCCGCAGCGCACTGGGTCTTCGCGCTGAGCGGGTATGCCGCACGCGCCGGAGGCTGGATCGTCAACGACCTGCATGTGGTCGACTTCGCCGGCGGGACGGTGATCGAGATCAACGCGGGAGCCGCCGGACTCGCCCTCGCGCTGGTGCTGGGCAAGCGGGTGGGCTTCGGGAAGGAACCGATGCGCCCGCACAACCTGACCCTGGTGATGATCGGCGCCGGGCTGCTGTGGTTCGGCTGGTTCGGGTTCAACGCCGGGTCTGCCCTGTCCGCGGGCACCCTGGCCGCGGGGGTGTGGATCAACACATTGGCGGCCGGCGCGGCCGGGATGCTGGGGTGGCTGGCGGTGGAACGAACCCGTGACGGTCGACTGACCTCGCTCGGGGCGGTGTCGGGCCTGGTCGCCGGACTGGTCGCGATCACCCCGTCCTGCTCGGTGCTGAGCCCGGTGGGGTCGGTGCTGCTGGCCGCGGTGGCCGGCGCGGTGTGCGCGTGGGCGGTCGGCCTGAAGCACCGGTTCGGCTTCGACGACAGCCTGGACGTGGTCGGGGTGCACCTAGTCGGCGGCCTGATCGGCACGCTGGGGATCGGCCTGCTGGCCACCCCGGGAGGCCCGGCCGGTGCGACCGGCCCGACCGGACTGTTCTACGGCGGCGGGCTGGACCAGCTCGGGCGGCAGGCGCTCGGGGCGGGCGCGGTGCTCATCTTCTCGTTTGTCATGACCTACGCGATCGGCCTGGCGTTGCAGAAGACCGTCGGTTTCCGCGTCACCGAGGATGATGAGCGGGCCGGTATCGACCAGATCGAGCACGCCGAGACCGGGTACGACCTCGGTCACCTGTTCAGCAGCGGCCGCACCAACCCCACGCACCATGGACGACTCACCGACCGAGAAGGAGCAGGACTATGAGGCTCGTGACGGCGATCATCAAGCCGTTCAAGCTGGAGGATGTCAAGGAGGCCCTCGAGGCCTACGGCATCACCGGCATCACCGTCAGCGAGGCGACCGGCTACGGCCGTCAGCGCGGCCACAGCGAGGTCTACCGCGGGGCGGAGTACAAGGTGGATTTCGTGCCGAAGCTGCGACTGGACGTGGTGGTCGAGGATGTGGACGCACGCAGTGTCGTCGACGTGATCGTCAAGTCCGCGCAGACCGGCCGGATCGGAGACGGCAAGGTCTGGACGACGCCGGTCGACGACATGGTGCGGGTGCGGACGGGGGAGCGGGGGGCGTCGGCGCTGTGAGTCGGTCGCTGCGCCCCAGCGAGTCTGCGCGCTTGAAGCTCGCGGGAACCCGTGAGTTCCAGGCGCAATCGGGAGGTACCTCCACCGACGCGCCGGCAGGACCCGGCCGCCGGGGTCGGCTCACGGCCTACGCGCGCGAGACGCTGTGTGACATCTGGCAGGAGGCGTGCGGGACGCATCACCGGGACGGGGTGGCGCTCGCCGCCGTCGGAAGCCTGGCACGGGGAGACCTCGGTCCGCTCAGCGACTTCGATCTGGTCCTGCTGCATGACGGGCGCACTCTGGGCAATGATGACGTCGAGGCGCTCGCCGCACGGGTGTGGTATCCCCTGTGGGACGCCGGGTTCCGGCTCGATCACAGCGTGCGCACTCGGGCCCAGTGCCGCAAGGTCGCCGCGGACGACCTGACCGCGGCCGTGGGGCTGCTCGACATCACCACCGTGGCGGGTGACCCGGAGCTGGTCGCCGGTGTGCAGGGCAGCATTGCGCACGACTGGCGCGCGAATGCCCGGCGTCGGCTGCCCGAGCTCTTCGACGGCGTGCGTGCCCGGCACGAGCGGTATGGCGACGTCGCCACCTCCATCGATCCCGACCTGAAGGAGGGGCGGGGTGGGCTGCGGGACATGACCGTGTTGCGAGCCCTGGCCACGGCCTGGCTGACCGACCGCCCGCACGGTGACGTCGACCTCGCCCACGCGGCCCTGCTCGACGTGCGAGACGCGCTGCACGTGGTCACCGGTCGTGGCCGCGACCGACTGGTGCGCGAGGAGCAGGACGCGGTCGCCGCGCTGCTCGGCCACCCGGACTCCGATGCGCTGATGACCGCCGTGACGCAGGCCGCGCGCTCGGTCTCGTTTGCGTTGGATGCCACGACCCGCCGGGCCACGCAGTCCCAGCGCGCCCGAACCCTTCGGTCCGGCCCGCGGCGGCCGCGGCTGACCCCGCTCGGTTACGGCTGCTACGAGCACGACGGCGAGGTGGTGCTCGGACCGGGGGCGGACGCAGGCGACCCGTTGCTCATCCTGCGGGCGGCGCGGCTGGCCGCGGCGCGCTCGCTGCCGCTGGCCCCTGCGACCGTCGCCCGGCTGGCGGTCGCGGCCAGACCGCCGACCGATCCCTGGCCGCCCGAGCTGCGTGACGCGTTCATGGACCTCCTCGCGGCCGGCCCGGGCCTGGTCACGGTGTGGGAGGCGCTCGACATGGGCAGGTTCATCGACCTGCTCATTCCGGAGTGGTCCGCGGTCCGTGGACGACCGCAGCGCGGCGGGGTGCATGTGCACACGGTGGATCGGCACCTGATCGAGACCGTGGTGCGGGCAGGCGAGCTGCGCGCGCAGGTGCGTCGTCCGGATCTGTTGCTGCTGGCGGCGCTCCTGCACGACATCGGCAAGGTTGCCGGTTCGCGTGACCACAGTGCCGAGGGTGCGCCCGTCGCTGCGGCGATCGCTCGCCGATCAGGGCTGCAGAGCGATGAAGCGGAGCTGGTGCGGCTGCTGGTCCGTGAGCACCTGGCGCTGGCCGATCTGGCCACTCGGCGAGACGTGGCCGAACCGGCCACGGTGACCGCACTGCTTGATGTCGTAGGACACCAGCGGGACGTGCTCGACCTGCTGGCGGGGCTGACGCGCGCGGACGCGCTCGCGGCCGGGCCGAAGGCGTGGACTCCGTGGCGCGCGTCCCTGATCGTCGAGCTGGCCGATCGGGCTCGTGCTTCGCTGGGCAGCGCCGAGGTCGCCGCCCCGGAGCCGTCCGACGTCCCCGAGCCTCATGGTCACCTTGACGGTGAGGTCCCTCGGGTGACGATCCATCGGGATCCGGCCGGTGCGCGTATCGAGATCACCGACCACGACCGGAGCGGGTTGTTCGCCGATACGGCAGGACTGTTGAGCGCCCATGGTCTGGTGGTCCGCTCGGCGCGGGTGCGCACGCTCGGGGGGCTGGCACTGGATACCTGGCATGTCGAGGCGACGACCGGGGACCTGCCGGAGGCGGCCGGGCTGGTGCGGTCCCTGCGACGGATGGAGGCCGGAGATCGCACCCCGCTGCGGTCCCTGGCGGGTCGCCGTCCGTGCCGTGCCGCGGGGCTGGTCACCCGAGCGACCGTCATACCCGGGGCCGGGGCAGAGGTAACCGCGATCGAGGTGCGCGCGCAGGACCACCCCGGGCTGCTCTATGACGTGGGTCGGGTCTTTGCGGGTTTCGCGCTTGCCGTGCGGTCCGCCCACGTCGCGACGTATGCGGGGCAGAGCCTGGACACGTTCTACCTGACCCCGGACGGGAGGGGACCGCTCACACCGCCGGACGTGGCGCGCCTGATCGGCGCGGTGATCGACGCATGCGATGGGGTGGACGAGGCGGACAGCACGGGGAGATAGCCTGTCCCCGTGTTTAACAGCCTGTCAGACCGCCTGACCGCGACGTTCAAGAACCTCCGCGGCAAGGGACGCCTGTCCGAGTCCGACGTCAACGCGACGGTCCGGGACATCCGGCTCGCCCTGATCGATGCCGATGTGGCGACCCCGGTCGTGCGCGAGTTCACCGGTCGCGTGCGAGAGCGGGCGACCGGCGCCGAGGTCAGCGCCGCCCTGAACCCCGCCCAGCAGGTCGTCAAGATCGTCAACGAGGAGCTCGTCAGCATCCTGGGGGGTGAGACGCGCCAGCTCGCGCTCGCCAAGCGGCCGCCGACGGTCATCATGCTGGCGGGACTGCAGGGTTCCGGTAAGACCACCTTTGCGGGCAAGCTGGCCAGGCTGCTGCGCGACCAGGGGCACTTCCCGGTGCTGGTCGCCGCCGACCTCCAGCGCCCGAACGCCGTCACCCAGCTGCAGGTCGTTGGCGACCGGGCCAAGGTGCCGGTATTCGCCCCCGAGCCGGGCAACGTCGGCGGTCACGACTCTGCGACCGACTTCGGTGAGGGCACCCGGTCATTTGGCGACCCGGTGTGGGTCGCACAGGCCGGCGTCGGACAGGCGAAGGTGCGGCAGTACGACGTGGTCATCGTCGACACCGCCGGCCGGCTCGCGGTGGACGAGAACCTGATGCAGCAAGCCGCCGACATCCGCGCGGCGATCCAGCCCGACGAGGTGCTCTTCGTCATCGACGCGATGATCGGCCAGGCAGCGATCGAGACGGCGCTCGCCTTCCAGAAGAGCGTCGACTTCACCGGCGTCGTGCTCTCCAAACTCGACGGCGACGCCCGCGGTGGCGCGGCCCTCTCGGTGGCGTCGGTCACCGGTCGTCCGATCATGTATGCCTCGACCGGCGAGCAGGTCAAGGACATCGAGGTCTTCCACCCCGACCGGATGGCGTCGCGCATCCTGGACATGGGCGATGTGCTCACCCTGATCGAGCAAGCGGAGAAGGCCTTCGACAAGCAGCAGGCCGCCGAGATGGCGCGCAAGCTGATGGACGAGGAGGACTTCACCTTCGACGACTTCCTGCAGCAGATGGCGGCCATCAAGAAGATGGGCAACCTCAAGTCGCTGCTCGGGATGATGCCCGGCATGGCGGGCATGCGCGACCAGCTCAATGCCCTCGACGAGCGCGAGTTCGACCGGGTCGAGGCCATGGTCCAGTCGATGACGCCCTACGAGCGCACGCACCCCAAGGCCATCAACGGGTCTCGCCGCTCCCGCATCGCCGGGGGCTCGGGGGTCACCGTCTCCGAGGTGAACTCCCTGCTCGAGCGCTTCACCCAGGCGCAGAAGATGATGCGGCAGATGACCAGGGGTGGCGGCATGCCCGGTATGCCGGGGATGCCCGGCATGGGCGGCGGGGGTAAGCGCGGTAAGCAGCAGGTCAAGAAGAAGAAGGGCAAGAGCGGCAACCCGGCCAAGCGCGCGCAACAGGAACTCGACGCCGAG
Source organism: Leekyejoonella antrihumi (assembly GCF_007845645.1). Classification (GTDB taxonomy): domain Bacteria; phylum Actinomycetota; class Actinomycetes; order Actinomycetales; family Dermatophilaceae; genus Leekyejoonella; species Leekyejoonella antrihumi. Next base: position 67,644 of record NZ_VCQV01000018.1, on the reverse strand, counting down.
CAGCGGTCGGTGCAGGCACGCGAGAAGGCGATCGGCAATGCGTTCGGCGCGCACGATGGGCCCGACATGTCGGACCTGAAGCTGCCGAAGGGTTTCGAGAAGTTCCTCGATAGCAAGGACTGAGAGTCGCGGTATGCAAGATGGACAGCCGGTTCTGCACGTCAAGGGTCAGGTGCTGGTCGGGCCGCAGGAGGTGCGCGACGAGCTCTGGGTGGTTGACGGCCGGGTGACCTTCACGCCGCCCTCGGGCGACGTTCATACGGTGGACGGGTTCGTGCTCCCGGGTCTGGTCGACGCCCACTGCCACGTCGGGCTCGAGGCCACGGGCGGCGTTTCACCCGAACGGGCCGAGGAGCACGCGCTGACCGAGCGTCGGGCCGGGGTGCTGCTGCTGCGTGACGCGGGTGTGCCGGTCGACACCACCTGGATGGACAAGCGCGACGACCTGCCACGGATCGTGCGCGCCGGCCGGCACATTGCGCGGACCAAGCGCTATCTGCGCGGCTTCGCCTACGAGATCGAGCCCGAGGATCTGGTGGAATATGTGCGCCAGGAAGCCCGCCGCGGAGGAGGCTGGATCAAGCTCGTCGGCGACTGGATCGACCGGGACCGCGGTGATCTCGCACCGTGCTGGCCACGGGAGGTCGTGACGGATGCGATTGCTGCCGCCCACGAGGAGGGCGCCCGCACGACGGCGCACTGCTTCGGGGAGGAGTCGCTCTATGACTTCGCCGCGGCGGGGACCGACTGCATCGAGCACGGGACCGGGCTTCAGCCGGAGAGCATCGAGCAGTTTGCGGCTGCGCAGATCGCGGTCGTGCCGACGCTGGTCAACATCGCGAACTTCCCGGGATTCGCGGCCGCCGGCGAGCCGAAGTTCCCCGCCTACGCGGCGCACATGCGCGACCTGCACGCGCGTCGCTACGCAACCATCGGGTCCGCGCACGAGGCGGGTGTGCCGATCTACGTCGGCACCGATGCCGGCGGTCAGCTGCCGCATGGACTGGTCGCGCTGGAGATTGCCGAGCTGGTGCGCGCCGGGATGACCAACCTCGAGGCGCTGAACGCCGCGACCTGGGGGGCACGGTCCTGGCTGGGGCACCCGGGCATCGAGGAGGGTGAGAGTGCCGACTTCGTGGTTTACCAGGGCGATCCACGAGAGGACGTGCGTGCGGTGACGACGCCGACGCACATCGTGATGCGGGGTAGGCTCATCAGGTGACCACCGTGGACATCCTCCCGCTTGTTGCCTACGGCGAGCGGGTCTGGGTGCAGAGCGTGACGCCCGCAGATCTGACGTCCTACCGCGTGGCCGTCCAGCTGTCCGCGCAGCGCATCGGCCGATGGAACCCGGTCAATCCTGACGACCTGCTCTGGCATCTGCGCCAGCAGTCCCAGGACCATCGCACCTTCCTGGTGCATGCACACCAGAAGTCCGGCGGGCACGACCTCGTCGGCAAGATCAATGTCATGAACGTCGTGAGGGGTCGGTTCCAGAGCGGCACCATGGGCTATGACGCCTACGACCCGTATGCCGGCACAGGGCTTTTCGCGGAAGGGCTCCGGCTCACGGTTGGTTTGGCATTCGCGTCGGTGCCGAGCGGAATGGGTCTGCACCGGGTCGAGGCGGATGTGCGACCCGGCAACGAGACATCGGCCGGGGTGCTGCGGTCTCTGGGGTTTCGGCGTGAGGGGCATGTGCGCGACATGCTATGGCTCGAGTCGGCGGGGGAGACCCGATGGCGAGATCACGACACGTATGCCGTCACGGCGTCGGACTGGCCGAGTCCGGCGTTCCGTCCGCACGCGCCGCTGCGGATCACCGCGCTGGTGGGCGGTGCTCGTGGCCCGGAGCGGACGGCGCTGGCTCGACGACTTGCGCTGGAGCTGGGGGTTCCGCTGTTCTCCAGCTCGATCCTGGGCTCCGGTGCCGACGCTCGCCCGCTGTGGCGGCTGCTCGCAGACTCGCCGGCCGGTGGGGTGCTGGAGCACTCGTGGGAGACGTGCGAGCCCGGCGAGGCCAACCGCGAGCTCGAGGCAATCGGTATACGCCCCGGGACGGTCCCCGAGGTGTCCTGGGCGCTCGGATCGGCAGCCCAGGATCAGCTCGCCGGAGCCGGCCCGGTGATCGAGGTCGACGCGGATGCGCGCGTCAGCCCGAAGTCGGTTGTGGCTCTGGCATTGAGGATTCGTGCCATCCACGTCGACCACGCGCTCTGAGCCAACCACCTGCACCGAGCCAACTGCACGCGCCGACCGACAGACACCTCCCAATGTGCACTTTCGCTCCAAAGGCGCACGTACAGCTGCGCCTTTGGAGCGAAAGTGGACAACTCGCGGGGTGGGCCGGGGACTGCTAAGCCGCGGAGTGCGCGTGGCTGACGGACTGCACGTGCTCCGACTGCCGCAGGTCCTCCGGGTCCAGCGGCCCCGACATCCGCAGCGGGCGATCGATCAGGAACCGGACGTAGGCGTATGGCGTGAAGAAGCCCGGCAGGTAGTCGCCGAGCGCGACCTCCGTCAGCACCTCCCGCGCGCCCTGGTAGCGAGCCGACGTCGTGTCATCCAGCCCACGGGTCAGACCCGCCATCTGCTCATCGATGATGCGCTCGACGAGCTCACGGGTGACCTGCGGGCCCTCGGCCAACTGCGAGTTGTGGTGGATCCACTGCCACAGCTGGGCGCGTGAGATCTCCACGGTCGCAGCGTCTTCCATGAGGTTGTCGATCGCGACAGCGCCGCGGCCACCGATCCACGCCGCGAGGTAGCGCAGCGCCACCGAGACGTTGGTGCGGACGCCCTCGAGGCTGATGGTCTGCACCGTCCCGTGCAATGACACCAGGTCGTAGGCGGTCGCGTTGACTGCCCGTCGCACGTCCCGCTGGTCCGGCTTGCTGCCGAGGATCGACGCGTAGGCCTCCTGGCAGGTCTCGATCACCGCGGTGTGCGCCGCCCAGCAGCCGTCGAAACCGTCAGCGGCTTCGCGCTCCTTCTCGGCGCGCACGATGGCCAGTGCCCGGTGCCGCTTCTCCTCGTCCTGCCGGGTCGGGTTGACCGCGGCCGGTCCACCGATGGCGTGCGCGCCACGCTGGTGGCAGGTGTCGACCAGCAGATCCGTGTAGGCCCGCATGAACGGCGTGGTCATCGTGACCTTGTCGCGGTCGGGCAGCACGAACTCCGGGCCACGCTGGGCGAAGGTGCGCACATAGCTGAAGATGTAGTCCCACCGGCCGGCGTTCAGGCCGGCGCTGTGATCGCGCAGCTCGTAGAGGATCTCGTCCATCTCGAATGCCGCGGTCAAGGTCTCGATCAGCGTTGTCGCGCGGATCGTGCCCTGGGGGATGCCCAGCTGGTTCTGCGCCAGAATGAACACGTCATTCCAGAGCGCGGCCTCCTTGTGCGACTCGATCTTGGGCAGGTAGAAGTACGGGCCGGCGCCGTTCTCGATGAGCCGCTGAGCGTTGTGGAAGAAGTACAGGCCGAAGTCGACGAGCGACGCCGAGATGGGGCGACCGTCGACGCTGATGTGCTTCTCGCACAGGTGCCAACCGCGTGGACGCATCATGATCGTCGGATGCTGGCTGCTCGCCGCGTGCTCGGCGCCGTCGGCGGCCAGGTAGGTCAGGTTGCCGCGGACGGCGTCAAACAGGTTCAGCTGACCACCGATGATGTTGTCCCAGCTGGGTGCCGTCGAGTCCTCGAGGTCGGCCAGCCAGACGTCGGCGTCCGAGTTGAGTGCGTGGACCGCCATCTTCCGGTTGGCCGGCGCGACCAGCTCGCAGCGCCGGCGCTCGAGACCTGGCGCGGGCGCGGCGACCTGCCAGCCCGCGTCGGAGCGGATGTGCTCGGTGTCCGGCAGGAAGTCGAGGTCGGCGCCGGCGCTGATCTCACGGGCCCGTTCACGACGCGCGGCGAGCAGTTCGGCCCGCCGGCCGGCGAATACGCCGTCGAGCTTCGCGACGAAGGCCAGTGCCTCCGGGGTGAGGATTTCGGCATACCGCTCGTGCATGGTGCCGCGGATCTTCGGGGTGCCGTGGGAGTCGCACATGACGTACCTCCTGCTGCCGTGCAGCTGGTGCTTACTGCTGATCAATGGATGTCGTGGGAGCTGGGTGGGGCTCGGGTTGTGTGGTACCCGAGCCCCCGCGACCGGAGCCAGGTGGCCGCGGGGGGCTCGGGTGGTCAAGAAAGTCGCCGGTGGGTGACTTAGAACTGAGCGGCCTCGGTGGAGTCGGCCAGTGCGGTCGTCGAGCTCTGCGGGTTGAGCGCGGTGGAAACCATGTCGAAGTAGCCGGTGCCCACCTCCCGCTGGTGCTTGGTCGCCGTGTAACCGCGCTCCTCTGAGGCGAACTCGGCGTCCTGAAGCCTGGTGTAGGCCGTCATCTGCTCACGGGCGTAACCGTGCGCCAGGTCGAACATCGAGTAGTTCAGGGCGTGGAACCCCGCCAACGTGATGAACTGGAACTTGTAGCCCATCGCGCCGAGCTCGCGCTGGAACTTCGCGATCGTGGCGTCGTCGAGGTGCTTGCGCCAGTTGAACGACGGCGAGCAGTTGTAGGCCAGCATCTGGTCGGGGTGCTCCGACTTGATCGCCTCGGCGAACTTGCGAGCGAGCTCCAGGTCGGGGGTGCCGGTCTCCATCCAGAGCAGGTCGGCGTATTCGGCGTACGCCAGGCCCCGCGCGATGCAGGGCTCGATCCCGTTGCGGACCTTGTAGAAGCCCTCGCCGGTGCGCTCACCGGTCAGGAACTCACGGTCCCGCTCGTCGACGTCGGCGGTCAGCAGCGTCGCTGCCTCCGCGTCGGTGCGAGCAATGACGACCGACGGCACGTCGGACACGTCGGCGGCCAGGCGGGCGGCGTTCAGGGTGCGCACGTGCTGCTGGGTCGGGATCAGCACCTTGCCACCGAGGTGACCGCACTTCTTCTCCGAGGCGAGCTGGTCCTCCCAGTGCACACCGGCGGCGCCGGCCGCGATCATCGACTTCATCAGCTCGAAGGCGTTCAGGGGCCCACCGAAACCGGCCTCCGCGTCGGCGACGATGGGGACGACCCACTCGTCCACGGTCTTGATGCCTTCGGCGAACTCGATCTGGTCGGCGCGCAGCAGCGCATTGTTGATGCGGCGAACGACATTCGGCACGGAGTTGGCCGGGTAGAGCGACTGGTCCGGGTAGGTCTGCCCGGCCAGGTTCGCGTCACCGGCGACCTGCCAGCCGGACAGGTAGACGGCCTTGAGGCCGGCCTTCACCTGCTGGACGGCCTGGTTGCCGGTCAAGGCGCCGAGCGCGTTGATGTAGTCCTCGGTGTGCAGCTTGTTCCACAGCTGCTCGGCGCCACGACGCGCCAGGGTGAACTCCTCCTGGACCGAGCCGCGCAGCTTGATGACGTCCTCAGCGGTGTAGTCGCGCTTGACGTTCTTCCAGCGCGGGTCCGTGTGCCACTCCTTCTGCAGGGCGGCTGATTCCTGGGCCGTGGTCTTGCCATCGGGGTTGTTGCTCATGGCTCCTCGTATTCCTTTCCGGGGGATCCGTTGACGACAACTCTGGGGGATCAAAGTGGGAACTCACGACGATTTTCCATTCAAGAAATGCGAATTTTTCGCTAGTGTGTCCATATGACACGTCTTTCAGCCGTCTCGCGACGATCTTCGAACGTCAAGACCGGCGCTTCTCGCCGTGGGCAGGCGTCCGGCGCCGGGGCCCCCGACCCGGCCGCGCCGGGCCGGTTGATTTCGCCGGACCATGAGCCGGATCGCTCCGAGGGCCGTGACTCCAAGGTGCTGGACCCGTTGATGATCGGGCGTCGGCTGCGCCACGTGCGACAGGAGAGCGGCCGCACCCTGGGCGACGTTGCCGAGGCCATCGGTATGTCCGCGTCGGCGCTGTCCCTGATCGAGAACGGCAAGCGGGAACCGCGTCTGTCGGTGCTGAGCCTGTTGGCCGAGGTGCTGGACACCCCGCTGCAGGACCTGTTGAGCAGCAAGCCTCCGTCGCGGCGCGCGGCGCTGGAGATCAAGCTGGAGCGGGCGCAACGATCCGGCGCGTATGACGCACTCGGGCTTCCGCACGTGAAGGTGAGCCCCCGGCTGCCGGACGAGGCGCTGGAGGCCCTCGTCGGGATGCACGAGGCGATGGCCAGTGCGCAGGCCGACCGGGCGGCGACTCCGGAGCATGCGCGGCGGGCGAACTCCGCACTGCGGGACCGGATGCGGGCCGCGAACAACTACTTCGGTGACATCGAGCACGCTGCCGGTGACCTGCTGAGCGCCATCGATCACCCCGGCGGGCCGATCAGCCGGATGGCCGTCGACCGGCTGGCGGCGCACCTGGGTTATGCGCTGGTGCACACCGCGGACCTGCCCGGCTCGACGCGGACCGTGACCGACCTGCACCACAAGCGGATCTACCTGCCGCAGCCGGAGGCCGGTCAGCACGACTCGCGTTCGCTGGCGCTGCAGGCCCTCGGTCACCTGGTTCTCGGGCACCGGGTGCCGGCCGACTACGCGGAGTTCCTGTCGCAGCGCGTCGAGATCAACTACTTCGCGGCCGCGATCCTGATGCCCGAGCACGAGACGGTCGGGATGCTGCGAAAGGCAATGGAGCATAAGGACATTGCCATCGAGGATCTTCGCGATGCGTATGCCGTGTCCTATGAGACTGCGGCGCACCGCTTCACGAACCTGGCCACCGAGCACCTCGGCATACCGGTGCACTTCATGCGGATCTCCGAGGATGGGGTGGTCTACAAGGCCTACGCCAACGACGGGGTGCAGTTCCCGACCGATGCGACCGGCGCGATCGAGGGTCAGCGGGTCTGCCGTGCGTGGACGGCTCGACGCGTCTTCGTGCAGCCGGACCTGAGCCAGGCGTTCTGTGCCTACACCGACACCCGCTCGGGGACCTTCTGGTGCACGGCCGCCATCGACCGCACACCCGACGGCTTGTTCTCCGTCAACGTCGGGGTGCGCTACCAGGACGTGAAGTGGATGCGCGGGCGTGAGACCAAGCATCGTGCCGAGTCGCGGTGCCCCGACCCCAGCTGCTGCATCCAGCCGCCGGCGGAGCTGGCCGATCGATGGACCGGCCAGGCCTGGCCCTCGGCGCGGGTGCACTCACACCTGCTCGCCGCACTTCCACCCGGCGTCTTCCCCGGGGTGGACGACACGGAGGTCTATCGCTTCTTGGATCGGAACGCGCCGACCGGCTGACCGTGGCCGGCGGCCGTGGGGTCGGGTAGCCGCCCGCGGCGAAGGACCCACCCGGCGTACCCGATGAACACGACCCCGCCACCGGCGCCGGCCCCCGCACTCGGTGTCAGGGCGCCGGCGAGCCCGAGGCCCGCTGCGGCGACCGCGACGATCGCCACCAGCACGCCGGTGAGCGCCAGCCCGCGAGCGTGAAAGATCTTGGCCAGGGGGACGAAGTGCACACCGACGACGAGAAGGGTCCAGGCCGCGTCGTATTCCGGGTGCCCCAGTGCGGCGAGCAGCAGGTTGCCACCCACGATCAGCACCACCTCCATGCCGACGGTTATCCAGTAGCCGCGCCGGGTCCCCGGGTCCGACATCGGCGATCCGGACGTCGTGCGACGGCGGACCAGCAGCACGACCAGCGCGATGAGCAGCAGCGCCGAGAGCATCGACCCCGCCGCCAGATAGGGCACCCACGATGACGGCGGGTCGTCCTGCGCCCAGCCGAACCAGGCGATCCCGGCGAACGCCAGCACCATCGCGCCGATGACCTCGCCACGATCCCAGAGCCGCGCCGTCACCATCTGGCCAGGTGGCTGAACGCGGCGGTCGGCCACCACTGCTCGTCTGCGAGGGGATACCAGTGCAACCCGGGCTCACGACGCCGGTCGTCGAGCGCGGTGAACAGGGCTCCGTGGTCGAATCTGGGAAGTGCCTGCATGCGGTCGAGCATAACCGCGTTCACTTTTCCTGACACGATGACACGGTGATCTCCTCCGTCGCGGTGCTGTCGGATGTCCATGGCGTGCTGCCGGTGCTGGAGGCTGTGCTGGCCCAGCCCGAGGTGCGGGCCGCGGACCTGGTGGTGGTCACGGGTGACCACGCGTCCGGACCACAGCCGGGTGCGGTGCTGGATCGGATGCTGGCCGAGGGTGACCGGCTGCGGCTCGTGCGAGGAAACGCCGACCGAGAGCTGGTCGCGCTCAGACATGGCGACGAGATCGAGGTCCCCGACGAGATCACGCCATGGGCCGCGGCCGAGCTCAGTGATGCCCACGTCGATCTGCTGGCCGGCCTGCCGCACCCGCTGGTGATTCAGGTCGATGGGTTCGGCCCGGTGGTCTTCTGCCACGGCAGTCCTCGTCGAGATGACGAACTCGTCCTGGTCGACTCGCCGCTGACTCGCTGGGCCGACGCGTTCGCCGAGCTGCCCGATGATCAGCAGACCGTCGTCTGCGGGCACACCCACATGCCCTTTGTCCGACTGGTCGACCGACGCCTGGTGGTGAACCCCGGCAGCATCGGCATGCCCTACGGTCGCGCGGGTGGCAGCTGGGCGCTCCTGCGCCACGGCGGCGTCTCGTTGTACCACACACCGATCCACCTCGAAGCCGCCATCAACGCAGTGGTGGCCGGCTCGACCTACCCGCACCGCCAGGCCTGGGCCGACGAATACCTTGCTGCCGCCAACAGCGACGCCGACGCGATAGCGGCGTTCACCCCGGCGGGAGATCGTCCGTGACCCAGCCGAGTGCTTGCACCGCCGGTCGACCGCCGACGTTTTCGCCCGCGACGAATCTGGTTGCGGGCCGGAGCATTCACGGGCATGCTGCCTGTCCATGTCTCACTCACCCAGCGGCTTTGCGTACAGGCTCGTCGGTGACCAAGTGGTCATTACGCACAACGGTGCCAGAGCCACGACGCTGCGGCACGCCGCTGCCAGGCAGTTCTTGGCGGATGTCGAGAGGGGCGACCCGCAGAAGCTGATGGCCCGCGTGACGGGCAACTACAAGCGCGGAAACGAGCGGGCCGCCCGGGACCACCCACGCAATCGGAGGAGTTGACCACGTTCGCGGACGCAACAGGAAGCCACGTGGCGCACCCGTCAGATCAGATTAGGATCTGATCTTACGGCGGTGGCACCCAGTCGACGCTCACCAGGTGAGGAGTGCGGATGCCGGTCGCACGCCGAAAGGCCACCATCTCCAGAGCCTCGGCGGCGGCGTTCGGGCGCTACTTCTGGCAGCCACCCAGGGCACACGGCGACGTCGTGCCGGGACGCGAGGTCAGCTTCCTCGAGCTCTTCTACGACCTCGTCTACGTGGTGGTCGTCTCGCAGGTCGCGGCTCAGCTCGGCGCTGACGTGACGTGGGCCGGGCTGGGTCGGTTCGCCGTGGTGTTCGGGCTCATCTGGATTGCCTGGGTCAACGGCGCCGTCTATCACGACCTGCACGGTCGGTCGGAGGGCCGCACCAGGACCTACGTCTTCCTGCAGATGGTCGTGCTCGGGGTGCTCGCGATATTCACCCGTCAGTCGGCTGCCGGCGACGGCCGGGCCTTCGCGGTGGTCTACTGCGTGTTCCTGCTGCTGCTCGCCTGGCTCTGGTATGCCGTGACTCGCCAGGACGACCCGGTCTACCGGCCGAGGACCACGCCCTACCTCGTCGGGGTCGTCGCCTCGGCCGTCGTGGTCGGCGCCAGCGCCCTGCTGCCGGGCGAGGCGCGCCTTGTCGCCTGGGCCTGCGTCGTCGCGGGTTGGCTCGGCAGCGTCGTGCTGCTGGACTGGCGCAACGGGGCGACACGGGACACCAGCATCAACGCGAGCGAGTCGATGATCGAGAGATTCGACCTGTTCACCATCATCGTGCTGGGGGAGGTCGTCGTCGGTGTCGTCGACGGGCTCGCCGGAGCTCACCGCAGCCCGACCACGATCATCACCGGGATTCTCGGACTGGGCATCGGGTTCGCGTACTGGTGGAGCTACTTCGACTTCGTGGGTGGCCGCCGAGTGCGATCCGCGCGAGGGGCGGTGTCGCGTTGGCTGGTCGGCCACCTGGTGGTGACCATGACCATCGCCGCAACCGGCGGCGTGATGGTGAGCGTCATCGAGCACGCGTCGAGCGGCGGCCTGCCCCCGGCGGCGCCCATGGTGCTCTCGTCCTCGGTGGCGGCCGGTGTCCTGGCCCTCGTGCTGATCTCGACCTCGCTGGATGACTGGGTGGATCTCGCCCCGATCTACCGGCCGGTGTCGTTGGCGCTGGGGGCGGCGGTCCTCGCGGCCCTCCTCCTGGGCTGGGTCGCGCCCGCGCCGTGGCTCCAGATCCTGGCGCTGACTGGGATGCTCGGCGCGGTCTGGCTTTACGGCATACTCACGTGGTTTGCGTTCACCCACCTCGACGCGGAGCCTCCGGACCAGTAATCCACGGCACCGCACGTAACTCGCACGGTATGGCGGCCTCCCAGCATCGGGTGCATGCTTAGAGGCATGTCACGGACACCTCGGGTCAACGCAGGCATGGTGCTGGCGGCGATGCTCCTGCTGCTGGCAGTCGCCGGGTGCGGCGCCGCGACGACCAGTGACCCGGACTCGACCGGACCTGTGATCACCGAAGTCGCCGCCGGGATGCCGCGGCCGTCGCACGTGATCGTGGTGATCTTCGAGAACAAGGCGGACACGCAGGTGGTGGGCAACGCCGCGGCACCCTTTCTGACGACGCTCGCGAAGAAGGGCGCGACCTTTAGGAACTCGCACGGGATCGCCCACCCGAGCCAGCCGAACTACATCGCGCTCCTCTCCGGGTCGACGCACGGCGTCCGCAGTGACTCCTGCCCTCGGAACCTTGGTGGCCAGCCCAACCTGGCACGGCAGCTGATCAGTGCGGGCCGCAGCTTTGCCGGATATGCGGAGTCGATGCCGAGGAGCGGCTTCACCGGATGTTCCGCGGAGCGAGGCCTGTACCAGCGAAAGCACAATCCGTGGGTCGACTTCAGCAACGTTCCCGCGGCCAGCAACCGGACCTACGCGCAGCTGCCGCACAACCTGTCGGCGCTGCCTACGGTCTCGTTCATCGTCCCCAACATGTGTCATGACATGCACAACTGCGCAGTCTCGGTCGGCGACGCGTGGGCGCGCAAGAACCTGGGCCGGTTGGCGACCTGGGCGCAATCCCACAACAGCCTGTTGATCGTCACCTTCGACGAGGACGACGGCACCCGAGCGAACCACATTCCGACCTTCCTGGTCGGGCCGATGGTGCGCTCGGGTGTGGTGTCGCAGGACATCGACCACTACAACGTGTTGCGCACCATCGAGGACATGTACCGGCTGCGGCCCCTTGGTCTGGCGGCAAAGGCCGCGCCACTGTCCGGCTGGTGGCGGAAGGCCGCCTGACCGGGTCGGGGGTCGAGAGCGTCGACGCGCTGGCGGCTCTGTGCAACCCGGGCGGTGTCGAGGGCGTCCCCCTTGTATGAGACCTTCACGTCGGACTCGGCATGCTCTGCTCCTGGCCTGTGCTGTCCCGGCGGTGCCGGCGATGATCGCCGGGTGCGCGACGGCCCCGACCGCGGCGCAGTCAACGACCGGGCAGCCGTCGACGGGCCGGCAGGCTCCACAGGTGCTGTCGGTGGGCGCGCAGCGCGTGACGCCTGCTCCGGCCGCGCGGGCCGGAGGCGATCTGTCGAGCTTCGGCGGCAGGGTGTTTCTGGCGGATGCGGGCATCTCACCAACCAGTAACGCTGCAATCAGCCCCTATTCGATCTACTCCGCGCTCGCTATGACCCGTGCGGGTGCCAAGGGTGAAACCGGAGCGCAGCTGGACCGGGCCCTTGGTGGGTCGGCCAAGGTGCAGGGCGCGGATGTGACGGCGATCGACACCGCCGTGGCGGCGGCCGTGTCTGCGGCGAGGAGGGAGTCGGGCGCGAAGGCGCCGCAGATGGTCGTGACCAACGCGAACTCGATCTGGTCCGACCGCTCCCTGCCAGTGCGAAAGACCTACCTGACCAGTTTGGCAGCCGGCTTTGGAGCGGGTGTGCACACCGTCGACTTCCGGCACGATCCGGCTGGTGCCCGCGGCCAGATCAACGGGTGGGTGAAAGATCGGACCAACCAGCTCATCCCCCAGCTGCTCGGCCCGAGCGCCGTGAGCAGCCAGACGCGCATCGAACTCGTGAACGCGATCTATCTCAAGGCCCGTTGGGCCGAACGGATGACCGTGTCCTCGCGCCCTCACGTGTTCACGACCGCCGACGGCAAGACGCAGCAGGTGACCGTCATGACCGACAGGTCACCCATGAGCCTCGGCGCCGGTCACGGATGGAGGTCGGTCACCATTCCGTATACCGCCGGTGGCCTGGCGATGACGATCGTGCTGCCCGAGAAGGGTCGTTACGACGCCGTGCGCCGGCAGCTCCCCTCTGTGCTGTCGGACGCGACCCGTGGCACCACCAGCACACAGGTCCAGCTGACCCTGCCGAAGTTCTCCACGAACACGCACACCAATCTGGTGCCCGCGCTGACGACGATGGGTGTCAGGGCTCTCTTCGGCCGGGCTGACCTTTCCGGGATCGCCGGCCCTCCCGGCGAGCTCAAGGTCAGTTCGGTGATTCACCAGTCCGTCGTCAAGGTCGACGAGTTCGGGACGCAGGCCGCGGCCGCCACCGCCGTCGGTGTGGCCCCCGGCGCCGTGCGACAGAGTCAGCCGGTGAGCTTTGTCGTCGACCGGGCGTTCTTCTTCGTCATCCACGACACCACCACCGGTGCACCCCTGTTCCTCGGGCAGGTCGCCAATCCTGCATGATGCGCCGGGCTGCAGCGGTGTCGGGTCTGGCGACACCAGCCGGGCGGCAGGGGCGAAACTCGCCGAAACCTGGCACACCACGACCCGGTCTGCTCTGATTGATCTAGGTGGTTGCCATACCGGCGGCGTGGCGGTAGCAGCCGATCGCCAACGGGGCGATCGATGGGGGCACCGCGGGACCGCAAACCGCGGGGCAGTGCAAGGCAGGCCCGACGTGGACGCGCCTGTCGAGCAGTACTGCCCGCGGTTCGCGGAGGTCAAAGTGCTCGACGGATTTGACGGAGATGCCCCGCGCCTGCGCGCGCCGGCGACGAAGGCGACCGTCAAGCAGCTCGCGACCCAACTCAGCGGACTGTCCTACTGGTTCTGGAACGATGCCATCGTCAAATGGGCGGCGACTGGCACCCAGCAATGCGCTCGGCGGCAAGGACGAGTTCGTCCGCGCGCCGATGATCGCCGACCCCGGCACGGAGGGGCTATGTCGACCCGCATGTCTCCGGTCCGTTGGGAATGTCGGATACGACGTTCCTGATGAACGACCAGTAGCGGGTCAGGTCGGTGCCCATTCACGTGAAGGGTGAGGGCGGCGGGTGGGTTGGGACGGACATCGACTGGATCAGTAGCCCGACGTCTGGAGCGGTGAGGGTGGGCTCGACTCCACTCCTCGCGACCATCTGAGATTTCAGCAGATGCTGCTCGGTGGTGGCACGTGGGGTGGGCGCAAGATCTTGGACGGCGCGAGCGTGAATGCGATGTTCACGAACGAGGTCGGCTTCGAGCAGGCGCTCTACGCATCGCTGTAGAGCACCGTCCGGACCAGGAACGGGGGAGTTCGATAACCGGCGGTCGAGTGCGTTGGCCGGAAGCGGATTCCGCCGCAGAACCAGCTCGCCATATTGCGAGCAAATTGCTAGCATTATGAAACATGAAGACCCTGTATCTGCGGAATGTGCCGGACGATGTGGTGCGAAGACTTCAGCGGCTCGCGGATCACGATGGCACCTCGGTCAGCGCCGTCGCAGTTCGGGAGTTGGCCGCAGCCTCTCGCCGCGCTGACAATTCGGCGCTGATGGGAGAGCTTCCCGACCTGGGCGTCGACGTGCCCACGATTGTTGAGGGCGTCGAGCGAGAGCGTCCACGCGGGTGATCGTGCTCGACGCGTCGGCAGCTCTGTCCGCGGTCCTGAACGCGGGACCGGCCCGGGAATCGGTGGCGGATGAGCAACTGCATGCACCTCATCTCGTGGACTCCGAGGTTGTCAGTGGCCTTCGCCGCCACGTCATCTCGGGTGACATCACGGCCGACAATGGGTGGGCGGCGCTGGATGCCTGGCGTCGGCTGGGCCTCACTCGTTACGCCATTCACGGCCTCTTCGACCGCATCTGGGAGCTCCGCGACAACCTTTCCGCATACGACGCGGCCTATGTTGCCCTTGCTGAATGCCTTGACTGCGCCCTGGTCACCGTCGATGCCCGGATCAGCCGCGCGCCGGGCATTCGCTGTCCAGTCACCGTGGTGCCCAGATAGTCTGTCGCGAGTTCAGCTTGCGTGTTGCTCGGCTGACTGGGTGTCGTCGGCGCGGCGATGACGCTGCACGAGCTGCATTACGACCGTCAGCAACATGGCGGCGGCTACGACCACGATCAGCGCAATCGTGGTGTTGGGCAGCAGACTGTTGCCGATGATCCCGATCACGGCATAGGCGGTCGACCACAGCAGACTGGCGGCAATATCGGCTGATGCGAATCGAATCCATGGGTATCCGCCCAGTGACGCGGCAAGCAGCACCGGTATCCGCCCACCGGGCACAAGACGTGACAGCAGCAGCGTACGCAGCTCGTGCGCTTCGATGCCCGTGCGGATCCGAGCCAGTGCACCGTCGGGATCGTCCGCGCGCAGCCAGCCCACCCGTTCGGCGAGCGGCGGCCCGGCGGCCCGCAGCACGGCATACGAGACGAGGTCGCCAAGATAGGCTCCCGCCGCACCGAAGAGCAGCACGAAGAGCATCTCCCAGGGTCGCTCGGTCTGCGCCAGCACGGCGGCGGCGCTCACCGCAGCACCGGTCGGGAGCACGGGGAGGATGGAGCCGAACGCGACGGTGCCGAACAGCACCAGCAGCCCGACAGCTCCCAGACCGCCGGTCACCGCTCCGCCTGCTCGTCGGCGATGAGCTCGATGCGCTGTCCTTGCCGAGCCACGTGCACCCGGGTGGCCGGCGTCTGGTGAGCGGCGGCCGCCACAAAGTGTGTCGGCGGAGCGACGAAAAGGCGTTCGTGACTGGCCGGGCTCAGCCGTCGCAGACCGACCGGCCAGAAGGTGCCGTAGTGCACCGGAACCGCGAACGTCGCGCCGACCCGACGCAGCGCCTCCGCGGCCTGGACAGGGTCCAGGTGATGCTCGCCAAGACTCGGGCCCCAGCCGCCGATGGGGACAAGGGCGAGATCGACCGACGCCAGCTGCGACATCGCCTCGGTGAGGCCGGTGTCACCCGGATACCACACCGAGTGGGCCACCCCCGAGACTCGGAACCCGAGGGCCGGTGACCCTTTTCGCGACAGCGGCGAACGGCGACCGTCGTGGAATGCGGCCGTCACCTGGATGCGCAGGCCGCAGAGGTTGCGCTCCTCGCCCGGACGCATCTCGTAGATCGGGCCGGTCGCTCCCCGACCGATGATCGCCGCGGCACCTGGTGGTGCCAGTACGGGTGCACCGGAACGGAATCGCCGCAGGGACGGCACATGAAGGTGGTCGCCGTGCAGATGCGAGATCAGGATGAGATCCGCGTCGGCGGCGCGCGAGCCTGGCATCGGCCCGCTGCGTCGCAGGTGCGCCAGCCGGTTGGTGAGCAACGGGTCCGTGGCGATCCGGACGCCATCGAGCTCCACCGTCGTCGAGGAGTGCCCCCACCAGGTGAGCGCGAGCCGGCCGGTCATGTCGTCTCCACGACCGGATCGGACACGGGCCGCGCCGCGTCCCCGGGCCGAAGCCCGAGCTGGTGCAGCCGGTGCACCATCGCCGAGTGCACCTCGAGCCCGGTGAGTTCGCCGGTGGCGGTGACCTCCCAGGTGGAGGGGTGGACGAAGAGTGCGCGGCTCTGCCACCCGCCGAAGCCTCCGTGGGACCCGACCAGCTCCTCGAACGCGGTGACCTCGCCGAGGCGTCGGTCGAAGGCGCCCAGGAGGACGAAGTCGCCCACGTGGGAGCGCTGTTCGAGCGAACGCAGGTCGTCGGCCGCGCGGGGCCCGTAGGGGGCCAGCGGTGACCGGCCAGAGGAGTCGATGACCTGTTCGTCGTCCAGCTCGACCCACCCACCGCCCGGGCCGTCGACCAGCAGAGTGCCGCGCGAAGTGCGTGACATCACCGCGCCAATGCCCCGATGCGCGGCCAGCGCCGCGAGCAGGCCGGGGTAGCGGCGCTCGATGCGCTCGCGGCTCAGTCTGCCCGGCTCATCAGCAAGATAGACGTGCGCGAGACTTCCCGCTGCTGCGACGACAAGCCGATCTTCGATCGGGGAGATCGGCTGCTTGGACCGCCGACGCTGTGCCGATCGGGCGGCCGCGCCGACAAGCTTGCCGGACTGGGCGGCGCCGGCCAGCAGCACGTTGGCGGGAGCCCAGGCCTCGTCCGATTGATCCAGATCGTCCCGCTCGGCGTGCTCCTGGGCCGAGAGCTCGTGCACGACCTGCGCCAGGGTCCGACCGCCGGTCAGCTGCCGAAAGGTGGTGCCCTGCGACTGGCCGTGGTCCGACACGATCACGATCTCGTAGTCGCGTCGAACCTCGGCCGCCAGGTCGGTGAAGAACTCGATCGCCCGATCCAGCCCCTCCAGGGTGCGGATCGACTCGGGCCTGCTCGGACCGGCATGGTGGGCGACCTCGTCGTAGTCGACGAGGTCCACGTAGATGGCCGGCTTTCCGCGGGCCATGTGCTCGGCCACGATCGACATGGTGAGGTCGTGCAACACCACGGTCGTCAGGCCGCGCAGGAGGAGGAATGACCCACCGCGAGGCACCCGAGGATGGACGTCGCGCAGTCGCTGGCGGCGTGCCTGATACCACTCCGTGACGACCTGGCCGACGAACAGCACGATGGATCGCGCGAATCCGCTCCGGGAGTTGGCGAAGGTCGCCACGCCGTGCTCGGCACTTGGCAGACGCGCGTCGCTCATCGTGAGGACCTTGGTCGGGGCATCTCCGGAGAACAGGTTCGAGACACTCACTCCGCCGTCGGCGAGCAGCCCGCGGCCGGTGGCCATCTCGGCCTCGACCTCTGCGAGATCGGACGGCTTGCTGGCCACGATCATCCGCTTCTGGTCCTTGTCGTACCACCGGAATGACGGCACGGCCGTCACGTCACCGTGAAGCAGGACCGACTGGCCGGCCGGAGTTGTCGCGGGTAGGCCGGTGTGCCAGCGCCGCAGCTGGTGGCCGCCTTGTCGGAGCATGCGAGAGACCGTCGGCATCGCGCCCGCGGTGATCGCCTGGCGCAGCAGTGGTTCGCTGACACCGTCCAGCTGCACGATGAGGACACCGGGCCCGTCCTCGCCGCGGCGGTGGGTCAGCCGCACGGCCTGCCCGAGCAACTGCCCGAGGAAGGCCTCCTCGCTGCTGGCGTCGAACAGCCAGTTGACAACGGCGGCGACGGCGGCCGCGCCCCAGGACGCGAGGAAGATCTCGGTGAAGGAGAACGGCTTGAGTGTCGGGATCACGCTGAGCGCCACGCCGAGGATGAGCGCCTGCGCCAGGAGGCTGGCCAGGAGCAGCCCGATCGCGCCGGTCAGCACGGTCAGCTGGGTCAGGAAGGGGCGCAGCAGTGCTCCGAGCGCGAGCACCCCGATCGCCAGCGTCGCCACGGAGACGAAACCATCGGTCTGTTCGCCGGGCAGGAGCCAGAGGGTGACCCCGAGCGCGAGGAACGACGTGATGAACGAGCGCAGCACGCCGCGCGCCCATCGCCAGGTCGGTCGCCAGCTGCCGAGACCACGGCCGAGCAGGCGGACCCGGTGGGTGATCGATCGCGATGGTGTCGTCATCCCCGCCTCACCCGTCGACTCTGCAGCACTCGGGTCACTCTACTGACGACTGATCCGGTGTCCCGGTCGCGCGCAGCCCCCGCGCCTGCCTACCATCGCGGGATGGAGCAGAGCGGCCCGCGTGACGGTGGTTGTGCGGAGGCGGCCTCCATCGCCGCCCTGGCGCAGGCAGCCGGCTTCGGGCCGTACTTCGCCACGGACGCCTGGACGCCGGACGGGCGGTGGCAACCCCTGACCGACCTGCTGGAGCCTGCCACCTTGGACGCGGAGGTCCGGCGCACCCTGGCGGCGCTTGCCGGCGACGAACGGATGCAGCCGCGCGTCGCGGCGTCCACCCTGCACCTGGGTCTGGTGGCGAGGCTCACCGCGCCATTGCTCGGAGCGGCAGTCGCTGCGCACGGCATACCCGATCTGTCGGCGGACACCGTCTGGTGGCGGGTGGGCGCGCCCGGGGCACGCCCCGTCGCGACATCTCCAGTGCCGGTGCTGGCGGCCGCACCGGCGACCCTGGCCGCCGTGATCGAGCGGGTCACGGGGCCGCTCTGTACAGGGGTGGGGGAGCGGTATGCCGTGTCGCGGCAGGTGCTGTGGGGCAATGTCGCCTCAAGCCTGGCCGCCGCGTCGCGGGTCATCGGTGACCGTGGTGAGGCGCGCGCTCTCGCCGGCGGTGCGCTGGAGCATGGAGCACTGCGCGGCACGCTCGATGATGCGGGCCGGCGCCGGTCCTGCTGCCTCTTCTACCGAGTGCCCGATGGTGGCTACTGTGGTGACTGCGTCCTCACGGGGTAAGGATGGCGCGATAGACCGGGATTTCGGGTCCGGGTGCATCATCTGGCAGAATGTCGGGCGTACTCGTGCGGCCTGGGCCCTCTTATCCGGGTCCGCGCTTCTACCCCCCAAGTCACGGCACCCCGCGTGTTCCCCACCCGGTCTCGCCGCGTCTTACCTACACAGAAACAGGAGACACCACTCACGTGTCCGTCAAGATTCGTTTGAAGCGCCTCGGCAAGATCCGCACCCCGCAGTACCGCGTGGTGGTCATGGACTCCCGTACCCGCCGTGATGGCCGGGCGATCGAGGAGATCGGCAAGTACCACCCCAAGGAGGAGCCGAGCCGCATCGAGATCGACTCCGAGCGTGCGCTGTACTGGCTCGGAGTCGGCGCGCAGCCGACCGAGCAGGTTGCCGCGCTGCTGAAGATCACCGGCGACTGGCAGAAGTACAAGGGCGAGCCCGGCACCGAGGGCACCCTCAAGGTCAAGGCCCCGAAGGTCGACAAGAAGACTCGCTACGAGGCGGCTCTGGCCGCCGCGCAGGCCGGCGACGACTCCGACAAGGGCGGCGCCACCACGTCGCGCAAGAAGGCCGCCAAGGAGGAGCCCAAGGCCGAAGAGCCGAAGGCCGCTGCTCCCAAGGAGGAGAAGGCGCAGGCCGCCGACGGCGGCTATGGGCCCGACTCGGCAGCCCCGCTGGCCGACGGCGCCTCACCGGACCCCAAGACCTTCACGGTCAAGGGCAACAAGGACTCGATGAAGTTCCACACCACGGAGTCGCAGTGGTATGAGTCGACCGTCGCCGAGGTGTGGTTCAAGAGCGCCGAGGCCGCCGAGGCCGCCGGCTTCGCCGCACCGGGCGCCAAGTCCGAGGACTGATCCTGGTGCTGGAGGAGGCGCTTGAGCACCTCGTCAAGGGCATCGTCGACCACGACGGTGACGTCGTGGTGCGGCACAAGGACGGCCGGCGCGGTGAGCTCCTCGAGGTCCGGGTCCACCCGGACGACCTCGGGCGAGTGATCGGCCGATCCGGTCGCACCGCATCGGCGCTGCGCACCGTGATCCAGGCGCTCGCCGGAGGCCGCAGCATCCGGGTCGACATCGTCGACACCGACCGGACGCGCTGAGGCCACCACGTAACGCGCAGAATGTGCCGGGACCTTCCAGGGGTCCCGGCACATTCTGCATTCCCGGCGCAGGATGTCCTTCGCACGCGACACCGCCGCCCATACCCCACCGCCAGGTTTCCGGCACACCCGTAGGAGAGCCCGCACATGTCCGCGCCGACACTTGCCAGCCCGCCGGCTGTCGTCGCGGTCACGGCTGCCTTCGTCGCGAACGGCGCCGCGGTCGGCGTAATGGGTGGTCTGATCCCGACGTTGACCCTCAGGATGCACACGAACGCGCAGGGCATCGGGCTGCTGCTCGTCTGCTACGGGGTCTCGGCGATTGTCGGGATCAACATCGGTGGCCGAGTGAGCGATGCGCGCGGCGCGACTCGCCCCATCCAGGCCGGCCTGGTGGTGATGGCCGTTGGCACCGTGCTCGTGTCCTTCGCGACCAGCCTGCCCACCGGTCTACTGCTCGGCCTGGTGTACGGGCTGGGAAACGGCCTGACCGACGTATCGATGAACGCGATGGCCGTCCAGGTGGAGCAGGCCAGGCCGCGGCCGCTGATGAGCCGGTTCCACGCGTCGTTCAGCATCGGCACCCTCGGCGGCGCCGGCGTGGTCCTGGTGCTCGGCGCCCTGCTGCCGACGCGGGCGGCGCTCACCATCGCCGGGTTGGCGCTCGCCGCAGTGGTGCTGGTCGTGGCCGCTGTCGCGGTGCAGCGGTATGCCGTGCAGACGGCAACGGTCGACCACGTCCAGCAGGACGGTCGGCGCGTCGCCATTCCGCGGGCCGCATGGATCCTGGCGGTGATGGCGATCTGCTTCGGCATCACCGAGGGCACCGCCACCGACTGGTCTTCCGTGCAGGTCACCGACGTCGCGCACGTCAGCACGGCCACCGGCGCGTGGGGTCTGGCCTGCGTCTCCGCCTTCATGGTCGTTGTGCGGCTGCTCGGCGACCTCATCGTGCACCGTATCGGGCGGCGCGCCGTGGTCCGATGGGGCGGGGCACTTGCCGTCGTGGGCTACCTGGTCGGGGTCGTGGTCCACACCATGCCCCTGCTGCTGCTCGGGTGGTGCATCGTCGGCGCAGGGGTGGCGCTGGTGGCCCCGCAGATCTACGGACTGGCGGGCCAGGCCGGCGGCGGCCGGACGCTGTCCGTGGTGGTCACCACCGGCTACACCGCATTCCTGGTCGGGCCGGGGATCATGGGGGCGCTGGTGCACCGCTTCGGTGTGCAGGACGCGTTGCTCTTCCCACTGGTGCTCGGGGTGTGCCTGTCGGGGATGTCCGTCATCATGCCGAACGAGCGCCACGCCGCGCGTGGCCGGTACGCCTGAGAGAATCACTGCATGAATGACGTGGTTGTGGCACGGATCGGCAAACCGCTCGGGTTGAAGGGCGAGGTGACCGTGCGGGTGCACACGGACCTGCCGCAGGAGCGCTTCGCCGTGGGGGCGGTGCTGGCCACCGACCCCGCCGACCGCGGACCGCTGACGATCCGCGGCGCACGGATGCAGGGAATGATCCAGGTGCTGGCCTTCGACGAGGCGCATGACCGGGAGGGCGCCGAGGCGCTGCGCGGCACGACGTTGCTTGCACCGGCGGATGCGGTCGAGGAGGACGACGCCTGGTACGAGTCCGACCTGTTGGGCCTGACCGTGGTGACCGTGGACGGCGCGATCGTCGGGCAGGTTTCCGGGCTGCAGGACCGCCCGGCGCAGGACCTGCTGGAGGTGACCCTGGTCGGTGGCGGCACGGCATACGTCCCGTTCGTGGAACAGATCGTCCCAGAGGTCGACGTCGCGGGCGGGCGCGTCGTGATCGACCCGCCGCCCGGGCTGCTCGAGCTGGGAGAGGACTGATCCGTGCGCGCGGATGTCATCACGATCTTCCCGGAGTACCTGGCGCCCCTCGACCTGTCACTGATCGGGCAGGCCCGGCGGCGCGGGGTGCTCGACCTGCGGGTGCACGACCTGCGCGACTTCACCCACGACCGGCATCGCACGGTCGACGACACCCCCTACGGCGGTGGAGCCGGCATGGTGATGAAGCCGGAGCCGTGGGGTGAGGCACTCGATCGGCTGGTGGCCGGTCAGGCCAGCCGACCGGTGCTGATCGTGCCCGGCCCGGGCGGCATGCCGTTCACCCAGGCGATGGCCCGTGAACTGGCCACCGAGGACTGGCTCGTCTTCGGGTGCGGACGGTACGAGGGCATCGACGAGCGGGTCTACGAGCACGCCGCCCACCTCGCCGAGGTGCGCGTCGTGTCCCTCGGGGACTACGTGCTCAACGGGGGTGAGGTCGCGGTGCTCGCCATGGTCGAGGCGATCATGCGACTGGTGCCGGGGGTCATCGGCAATGCCGAGTCGCTGGTCGAGGAGTCGCACGAGGGCGGCCTGCTGGAATACCCCGTCTACACCAAACCGGCGAGCTGGCGCGGGCTCGACGTGCCGGACGTCCTGCTGTCCGGCGACCACGGCCGGATCGCCTCGTGGCGCCACCGGAAAAGGCTGGAGCGCACTGCCGCCCGACGCCCCGACCTGCTGCACACCGCGTCGGCCATCACCTCGGCCGACCTCGAGAGCGTCCCAGTCACGGTCGCTGTGCCCGCCGACGCGGGCGAGCTGCTCACCCTCACGCATGCCTGCTGGCTGAAGGAGGGCATCGCAAACGACACCCTGGACATCCCGGCGATGCGCGAGACGCTGGACACGATGAGCCAGTCGCTGCAGGACTGGCAGACGTATGCCGTGCGCTCCGGCGGCCGACTCATCGGGTCCGTGCGCGGGCGGCTGGTGGGGACCGACTGGCACATCGGCCGGCTGATGGTTGCCCCCGACCTGCAGGGCCGAGGGCTCGGCCGGATGCTGCTGGAGCACATCCAGGCGGTGGCGCCGGCCGGCGCCACCGCATACACGCTGGTCACCGGTGCTGCGAGCACGGGCAACCACCGGTTCTACCGCAAGGCGGGGTTCCGCCCGGCGCCGTCCGGGGTGTCGGGGACCGTGCGGTTCGTTAGGCGACGGGGCTGAGGCACCGATTTCCGCATCGGTGCTTCGGTCTGGCAGAATGACTCCTTGCGTCCAGCATCGGTTCGGCCCCCGCCGCAGGGGGAGTGAGCACGGCTGGTGACATGGCTCCCCGAGCCGGTGACCGGCATACCTCATGTGGCCGACGTAAGAGCACCACGGACGCACACCTGACCCATGACGGTGGCGACCTGTGGCGCCACAAGGAAGAGCACACGATGCAGAAGTTCGATGACATCGATGCCGCGAGCCTTCGCTCCGACATCCCGCAGTTCCGCGCCGGCGACACCGTCAAGGTCAATGTGAAGGTCGTCGAAGGCACCCGTTCGCGCGTCCAGGCGTTCCAGGGCGTCGTCATCCGCCGGCACGGCGGGGGCATCGGCGAGACCTTCACCGTCCGCAAGGTCAGCTTCGGCGTGGGCGTCGAGCGCACCTTCCCGCTGCACACCCCGGTGATCGAGTCGATTGAGGTCGTCAGCCGCGGTGACGTTCGTCGCGCCAAGCTGTACTACCTGCGCGACCTGCGCGGCAAGGCAGCCAAGATCAAGGAGAAGCGCGAGACGCCGGCCAGCCGCGCCTGAGTCTCGACGTTGCACCCCACAGGCGATGACGTGACCTCACGCGAGGTCACGTCATCGCCTGTTTCACGACGCCGCCGCTGGTTGATCGTGGTGTTGGTGATCGTCCTGCTGGTGGTGCTGGTCCGCGGCATCTTCTTCGAGACGTTCACCGTCCCCACGGGGTCCATGGAGCCCGGCCTTCGGCCAGGTGACCAGATCGTCGTGTGGAAGATCGGCGAGGACCACGTGCATCGCGGCGAGGTCATCGTCTTCAATGCCACGGACGCCTTCGGTTTGGCGGCCGGCGACTCCTCCAACGCCGTGGTCCGAGCAATCCGCTCGGCCGGCGACGCCATCGGCATCCGCACCGATCAGACCGACTACGTCAAGCGGGTGATCGGACTGCCCGGTGACAAGATCGTGGTCGGGCATGACGGCGTGCTGACGGTCAACGGACATGCGGTCAAGGAGCCCTACCTGCCGGCGGGAATGAAGGCCAGCAAGGTGCCATTGCGCGTCGTCGTGCAGCCCGGCTGTCTGTTCGTGATGGGAGACAACCGGCCCGCATCGGACGACTCGCGCAACCATCTCGGCAGCCCCGGCGGCGGGTGCGTGCCGATCGGCGATGTCATCGGCAAGGTGGTGCTGCGTTACTGGCCCATAGGTTCGTGGGAGAGACTCCGCTCGTGAGCAACGACCGTTACCGGCTTCCACTGCTGCATCGCCGGGCTGGGGGCGAGCAGTCGATGGGCGTCGAGTCGCACGGCGAGACAGTGCCGCCGCAGCGCACGGGCGACGGCCCGCCCGGAAGCACACCGCATACCCCTGACGCCGACCCGCCGGGCGGACGTCGACACGGCCACGCTCTGGCCGCCTTCGGTCGCGAGCTCACGGTGGTCGTGGTCGTCGCGCTGGTGCTGTCCCTGTTGATCAAGACCTTCTTGCTGCAGCCGTTCTGGATCCCTTCCGGGTCGATGAACAACACGCTGATCTACGGCGACCGGGTGGTCGTCAGCAAGCTCACCCCCGGGCCGTTCGAACTGCAGCGTGGCGACGTGATTGTCTTCACCGATCCAGGCGGCTGGCTGGATGAGCCGCCGACGCACCCGGGGCCGGTGGTCAAGGCCCTGGAGTTCGTCGGTCTCTAC
This sequence comes from Leekyejoonella antrihumi, assembly GCF_007845645.1. GTDB lineage: Bacteria > Actinomycetota > Actinomycetes > Actinomycetales > Dermatophilaceae > Leekyejoonella > Leekyejoonella antrihumi. The sequence continues at coordinate 43,219 of NZ_VCQV01000018.1, read as the reverse complement.
CCGGCCGGCGACAACCACCTGATCAAGCGACTGATCGGACTACCCGGCGACCACGTGAAGTGCTGCACGAAGCAGGGCCTGGTGACGGTGAACGGTGTCGCAATCCATGAGCCGTACCTGAAACCGGGTGACCCGCCCAGCATGACGAAGTTCAACATCACCGTGCCGCCCGGCAAGGTCTGGGTGATGGGTGACAACCGCAGCAACTCCGGCGACTCGCGGTACCACGACGACGGGACGGGCCGGACCGGGTCCGTGCCAGAGAAGGACATCACCGGGCGGGCCGTTGCCATCGTCTGGCCGTTGGACCGGATGTCCTGGCTCTCGAACTACTCCACCACCTTCGACAAGGTGCCCGGTCCATGACGCATGATGAGAACGACCACCCGATGGCACCGCAGGAGGAGGACACGCAGGTGAGCAACGGCTCCACGGATGACACCGGGCCATCGGATCCGCCCGGGCCCGGAGAGGCGCCGGCCCACAAGGTGGCGGCCCGGAAGACCTCGCGACGGGCCTTCTACCGTGAGATCGCGACGATCGTGGTGATCGCGCTCGCCCTGTCGTTCCTGGTCAAGACCTTCCTCGCGCAGCCCTACTCGATCCCGTCGCAGTCGATGGAGAACACGCTGCTGCCGGGCGACCGGATCATCGTCAGCAAGTTCACCCCGCAGCACTCGCCTTTGCACCGAGGGGACGTGATTGTCTTCAAGCGGCCCACCAGTTGGGGTCCGGACCCGTTGCCGAAGCCGAGCGCCCTGCGCCAGAGCATCTCCGACGCGCTCGTCTTCGTCGGGGTGCTCCCCGGAGGGGGCGAACATCTCGTGAAACGGTTGATCGGGCTACCCGGTGACCGCGTCAAGTGCTGCACCAAGCAGGGCCTGTTGACCGTCAACGGCGTTGCGATCCACGAGCCCTACATCAAGCCGGGAAACGCGCCGAGCATCCAGACGTTTGACATCACCGTGCCGGCCGGCCGGGTCTGGGTCATGGGCGACAACCGGGGTGACTCCGCGGACTCCCGCGTCCATGGGAAGGGCGCGACCTGGGGCGCGACCGGGTCGGTGCCGATGAGCGACATCAGCGGCGAGGTCGTGGCGATCGCCTGGCCGCTCAGCAGGATCGGGTCGGTGAACAGCTATCCCAAGGTATTCGCGAAGGTCCCCGAACCGAGCCCGAGATGAGTGTCCGACCGAGCCTGCGATTCGAGCGCTCGTTGCAGCGTCAGGGCTACCGCGTGCTTGCGGGTATGGATGAGGTGGGACGAGGTGCGCTCGCCGGGCCGGTGTCCGTGGGGGTCGTGGTGATCGACGAGTCGAGCCGCAGCGCTCCACCCGGGGTCAGGGACTCCAAGCTGCTCACCCCGGCCGCCCGTGTGCGCATGGTGCCGGCGCTGCGGCGGTGGGCGCGAGCCTACGCCGTGGGCCATGCGGCACCCGCCGAGATCGACGAGGTCGGCATTATTGTCGCGCTGCGGCTGGCCGGTCAGCGAGCGCTGGCCCAGCTGGACATCGTCCCAGATCTGGTCATCCTCGACGGCAACCACGACTGGCTGACCGAGCCCGTGCGGGAGGGCCTCCTGGGGCTGCTGTCCGAGGCGCCGTCGACCCCGCCGGTGCAGACGTTGATCAAGGCCGACATGTCCTGCTCGTCGGTGGCCGCGGCAAGTGTCCTTGCCAAGGTGGAGCGGGACGGGATCCTCACCGGTCAGCACGAGCACTTTCCGCAATATGGCTGGGCGGGCAACAAGGGCTACTCCGCGCCCGAGCATCTGGCCGCGCTCGCGAGGCTGGGACCCTGCGAGCTGCACCGTCGATCGTGGCGGCGTTGCCGCCCCGAGGATGCAGGGCAAGATGGAGTCATGGTCGGTGACGTAAGGAAGGTGGACCAGTGAGTGCGGAAGACCTGGAGAAGTACGAGACCGAGCAGGAGCTGTCGCTCTACCGGGAGTATCGCGACGTCGTCGGTCTGTTCAGTCACGTCGTGGAGACCGAGCGCCGCTTCTACCTGTGCAATGACGTCGACGTGCTCGTGCGCGGCGAGGGGGCCGAGGTGTTCTTCGACGTGCGGATGAACGATGCGTGGGTGTGGGATGTCTACCGCCCGGCGCGGTTCGTCAAGAACGTGCGGGTGATCACCTTCAAGGACGTCAACGTCGAGGAGCTGCCGGCCCGCGAGCTCGAGCTGCCGGAGTAGCCCGATCGCACCCGAACCTCGTCCACACCCGCAGTCGGTCCGCACGGCCGTGCACACCTGAGCAAGACCGCTCGGCGCACCGCCTCCCAGGCCAGCAGGCTGAGTCGTGGAGGTGATCGGATATGACGGATGTCTCGCCGCCGGCCGCGAAGGAGCCGGGTGCTGAGCGCCGCAGAGCAGATCCACGGCACGATCTGGGTCGGCGTGGGGAGGAGACCGCGGCGCGGTACCTCCAGTCCCGCGGGCTGGTCCTGATCGATCGCAACTGGCGTTGCCGAGAGGGCGAGATCGACATCGTCGCCCTTGACGAGGGCGCCGACACCTTGGTCGTGGTGGAGGTCAAGACCCGCACCTCCACCAGGTTCGGCACGCCGGTGGAGGCGGTGACGCCGGTCAAGGCGGCGCGCCTGCGACGGCTTGCGTCGTGTTGGCTGCGGGACCACCCACTGGGTGTGGCGCGCGTCCGCATCGACGTCATCGGGGTCCTGGCCCCCCGTGGTGGCCGTCCGCAGATCACCCACATATCGGATGTGACCTCATGACACTGGGGCGCACGAAGTCCGTTGCCGTGAATGGGATCGACGGCAGGGTGGTGCAGGTCGAATCGGACGTCTCGAGTGGTCTACCGGCATTCGTGATCACCGGTATGCCGGACACAGCCTGCCGGCAGTCGCCGGAGCGGATCAGGGCCGCCTTCGCCAACAGCGAGCTGCAGCTGCCCAAGCAGCACATCACCGTCAACCTGTCACCGGCCGCGCTGCCGAAGCATGGTTCCGGCTTCGACCTGGCGATTGCGATAGCGGTGCTGATCTCCGCCAAGGTGGTCGATGCCACCCTCGCCCGCGAGGTGGTTCATCTGGGTGAGCTCGGGCTGGACGGTTCCATCCGCTCGGTGACCGGTGTCCTGCCGGCTGTCGTCGCGGCCGCGGAGGCCGGCGTCCCGCAGGTCGTCGTACCAATGGCGAACGCCGCCGAGGCCTCCCTGGTGCCCGACGTCGAGGTGATCCCGATGGCCTCCCTGGCCGATCTTGCCCGCCGGTACGACCTGTTGCGCCGTCATCAACCCGTGCCGGAGCCGGACCTACCTGCGCCGCAGTACCGGCAGGAGCAGCACGGCCCGGACCTGGCCGACGTTGCCGGTCAGGAGGAGGCGCGGCATGCGATCGAGGTCGCCGCGGCAGGTGGGCACCACATGGCCATGGTCGGGCCGCCGGGTGTCGGCAAGACCATGATCGCCGAGCGACTCGCCGGTCTGCTTCCCTTGCTGGATCGTCGAGAGGCCCTGGAGGTGACGGCGATCCACTCGGTGCTCGGCGCGCTCACCGATGATGTCCTGGTGGAGCGTCCGCCGTTCGTAGCGCCGCACCATGGCACCACCATGGCCGCCGTTGTCGGCGGTGGCTCGGGCAACGTGCGCCCGGGCGCGGCGTCCCGAGCTCACAGAGGGGTGCTTTTCCTGGACGAGGCGCCAGAATTCAAGCGGGATGTGCTGGATGCGCTGCGGCAGCCGTTGGAGTCGGGGTTCATCGAGGTGGCGCGGGCACGGGGGACGGTGCGGTATCCGGCGGTGTTTCAGTTGGTGCTGGCCGCGAATCCGTGCCCATGCGGGCGCAACTACGGCAAGGGGGCGTCGTGCACGTGCTCGCCGGTGCTGCGGCGCGGCTATCTGAGCAAGCTGTCGGGACCGTTGCTGGATCGGGTGGATGTCCATCTGCAGATGCACCCGGTGACGCGGTTGACGCTGGCCGGGTCCAAGGGGGAGAGCACGGCGACGGTTGCCGAGCGAGTGCTGGCGGCTCGGCGCCGGCAGGAGGCACGGTGGAAGCACAGCCGGTGGCGGTTGAACAGTCAGGTTCCGGGGCCGGTGCTGCGGCGGGGCGAGTGGATGCTGCCGGGCGCGGTTACTCGTGATCTGAGTCTCGCGCTGGAAACGGGTGCGTTGACGTTGCGAGGGTACGACCGGTGTCTGCGCTTGGCGTGGACGGTTGCCGACCTGCGTGGGGTGGAGCGTCCCGGTCCGGATGAGCTGGGTGAGGCGTTGTGCCTTCGCACTTCTCAGGTGGCGGCATGAGCTGCTCAACGGAGTCCTCGCCGCAGAGCTTGGATCGTGAGGTGGAGTTGCGGGCTCGGGTGGCGATCAGCAAGGTGGTCGAGCCGCTGGATCGGGTGTTGACACCGGTGATTCTGGAGCATGGGCCGGTGGGGGCGTGGGATCGGATACGGCACAACGCGGGCGGGAGGTTTGATCGGTGTGCTGCCCGAGTGGCCGATCTGGATGTCGACCGGGTGTTGGCAGTGGCCGAGCGGCTCGGCATTCGGATCCTGCTGCCGGGCGACGACGAGTGGCCATCCGGTCTGGATGAGCTGGCCTGCCCACCGGCCTGCCTGTGGGTCAAGGGAAGTGAGCACTTGGCGCACGGCACGGTGCGCAGCGTGGCGATTGTTGGGGCGCGCAGTGCGACCCCGTATGGCGTGCAGGTCGCGCAGGAGCTGGGGCACGGCCTCGCGTCCCGCGGCTTCACGGTGGTCTCCGGTGCGGCGTTCGGGATCGATGTGGCGGCACATCGGGGCGCGATCGTTGCGGACCGGCCGACGGTCGCGGCGATGGCCGGTGGCGTGGACCGGCCGTATCCGGCCGCACACACCAACCTGTTGGAGGAGATCGTCGAACATGGCGCCGTCATCTCCGAGTCGCCGCCGGGCGCGTCGCCGCAGCGGCAGCGGTTCCTGGCGCGCAACAGGCTGATTGCGGCGATCACTCCGGGCACGGTGGTGGTGGAGGCGGGGTTGCGCTCGGGCTCGTTGAACACCGCGCGGCATGCGGAGGCGCTGTGTCGAGTGGTGGCGGCGGTGCCGGGCTCGGTGTATTCGCCGACGAGTGCCGGGTGTCATGCGTTGGTGCGCGACGGTCGTGCGGTGCTGGTGACCGATGCCGCCGAGTGTGCGGAGCTGCTGGGTGAGATCGGGGCGGACCTTGCCCCGGTGCAGCGTGGTGAGGTGCGGGTGCGTGACGATCTGCCGGAGATTCCGCGACGGATCTTTGATGCCCTGACGGTGCATCAGTCCACGAGTGTGGACCGGTTGACTCGGTCGGCGGGTCTGTCGGCCTCGGAGGTGTTGCGCGGACTGGGCCACCTGCAGCTCCGGGGTATGGCCGAACGCAAGGACAACGGATGGCGGCGCCAAGCCCCGGACGGGTGATTCCGGCCGAGCCAGTGATAACTGTTCTCATTATCGCTGTATAGCGGCGACCGTGATGACACGATTCTCAATAAGACGAGTGGCGCGGTGGCCGCGGCGGTGCTCATTGCCATGACTGCGGCGTGCAGCGCGCACGGAGCTGCACCCGCTGCCGGAGGCAGCTCTTCGTCGGGGTCGGGCAAGGTCTCGGTGGTGGCTTCAACCGATGTCTGGGGCAATGTGGTGTCCCAGGTCGCGGGGGAACGCGCGGGTCGAAACGTCACGATCACCTCGATCATCACCAATCCCGACACCGACCCGCACTCGTACGAGGCAAGTAGCCGTAACCAGCTGGCGCTGTCGCAGGCGAACCTCGTGGTGAAGAACGGTGGGGGATACGACGATGTCGTGCACACGATGTTGGCGTCCAGTGACAACACGAGTGCCGTGGTGCTGAACGCGGTGAAGCTGTCGGGTAAGCGCGCGCACGACGGCGAGCTCAACGAGCATGTGTGGTACGACTTCCCGACCGTGCAGAAGGTGGCCGACCAGGTCGCCGCCGCGTTGAGCAGGGCGGACCCGGGTCACCGAACGACCTACCAGCAGAACGCGAAGGCGTGCGTCAGCAAGCTCCGAGTGCTTGAAGGTGTGGAATCCTGAGTGAAGGCAGCGCATTCGGGCGAGGGAGTTGCCATCACCGAGCCCGTGCCGCTGTATGTGCTGCAAGCATGCGGGCTGGTGAACAAGACTCCCGCGAAGTTCAGTGAGGCTGTCGAGGAGGGAACCGGCGCGTCTGTGCGGGCCCTGCAGGTAACGCTGGACCTGTTCGCCAAGCACGAGGTGAAGTTGCTGGCCTACAACGAACACACGGCCGGCCCCGAGACCACAGCCGTCCTGAACGCAGCCAAACAGAATCAGGTGAGCGTGGTGCCGGTGACCGAGACGCTGCCGCAGGGCAAGACCTATCTCTCGTGGATGCGAAACAACCTGGTCGCGGTGCAGGAGGGACTCAAATGAGAGGCGGCCGGACTCCGCGCCCCGGCCCCGGCGCAGACTCGCCGGATGGACCGGCGACACTGCAGGTGCGCGACGCCAGCCTTGGGTATGGTGACCGACGGCTGTGGTCGGACCTGACCTTCGACGTGCAACCGGGCGAGTTCCTCGCAGTGCTCGGCGCGAACGGTTCAGGCAAGACGAGCCTGCTGCGAGCAGTGCTGGGACTGCAACCCCTGACCTCGGGGCGAGTGATCGTCGCGGGTCATCCGGCGCGCCGCGGAGATCGAGAGATCGGGTACGTCCCGCAACAGCGAGGCATGGATCGCGCAACCACCACTTCGGGCCAAAGATGTTGTGCGACAGGGCTTGGACGGGCATCGCCTCGGCATCGGGCGCCCCTTCTCGGTGCCATGGGATCGGGCCAGAGAGGCGTTGGATGCGGTCGGCGCCGGCGAATACGCGAATGCCCCGGTCGGGCTGCTGTCCGGGGTGAGCAGCAGCGGGTCAGGATCGCGCAGGCACTGGTCGCAGATCCCTCGTTGCTCTCGGGCTCGGCGTGTTGTTCCTGTCTCTGTATCAGGGCCGCGCGGCAAACAAGTTCGGACTCCTCATCGGCCAGATCGTGGCGGTAGACGCCCCGCAGCTGCAGTGGCTCAGCGGCACCGCGATCGTGGTCGTCTTCATGCTGATCCTCGGTCTCGCAGTGGCCATCTCGGTCCAGATCATCGGCGCCCTGTTGGTCCTCAGCGTGATCTGCACACCGGCGGCGGCCGCTATGCGAGTCACCTCATCGCCTCGGGTCGTGCCGATGCTGAGCATGACGTTCGGGCTTGTTTCGGTTGTCGGCGGGATCCTTCTCGCGCTGGGTAGCAGTGTGCCCATCAGTCCGCACGTCACGACGATCTCCTTCGCCATCTACCTCGTCTGCCGCGTCATCGGCATGCGACGGGTCCGCCGCGCCCCTGTAGCGGCTCGTCTGGCCGAGGATTCGATCGGTGCTCCGGTGTGAATCAACCAGCTGCCAGACGTGCGCCAGGTGGTCGTCGGTTCCAGCCGAAGCAACCGATGACGGTAACTAGACTGCACAACTGTGTCTCATCGTGCGCCCGGCCCAGACGCGAGGGCAAGACGGCGTCGATGGGTCGTGGCGGTGCCCATTGTGCTTGTCGTGCTGTGGCTGGTCGTTGGCTCGGTCGCCGGGCCGTTTGCGGGCAAGCTCGGCACCGTCGCGATAAATGACCCCTCGGCGTTCCTGCCGACGACCGCCGAGGCCACCCGCGTGGCCAATCTGCAGAAGACCTTTCAGGAGAAGGAGATCAACCCGGCCGTCGTGGTGTATCAGCGTGATGCGGGTATCACCGCCGCTGATCGGGCTGCGGTCGGCAAGATCAAGGACGCGGTCAGCCTCGGGAAGAGCATCTCAGGGCCGGTAGTCGGACCCTTGCCGTCGAAGGACGGGGAAGCGCTCGAGCTGATCGTTCCGTTGAACGGCACCCTGGAGCACCAGTTGCCTGCCGTGGTGGACCAGCTTCGCCGGAACACGTCGGCGGGGCTGCCCCCGGGACTGCAGGTCTACCTCACCGGACCTGCAGGATTCGCCGCCGATCTGACGAGCGCGTTCGGTGGCATCCACGGTGTCCTGCTGGTCGTCGCTGTGTCGGTGGTCATCCTGATTCTCCTGGTCGTCTATCGCAGCCCCATCCTGCCGTTTGTTGTGCTGGTCTCGGCGCTCTTTGCCCTGGCGTTGGCCAGCGGAGTCGTCTACTGGCTCACGAAGCAGGGCGTCATCACCCTCAACGGTCAGAGTCAGGGAATCCTGTCCATCCTCGTCGTCGGCGCGGCCACCGACTATGCGCTCCTGCTCACGTCGCGGTTCAGAGAGGAGCTGCGCGAGCACGAGTCGCGATTCCGGGCGATGCAGGTGGCACTGCGTCAGTCCCTCGCGCCGATCCTGGCATCCGGTATCACGGTGATCCTGTCGTTGCTGTGTCTGCTGTTCAGCAACCTGCGCTCGACCAGCAGTCTCGGCCCGGTCGCCGCCATCGGCATCGCGGGATCCCTGGCGTCGGCTCTGACGTTCCTGCCCGCAGTGCTGGTGCTGCTCGGTCGTGCGGGCTTCTGGCCACGACGTCCCGAATATGGCTCACCGCATCCGGAGAAGACCGGGGTATGGGGACGCGTTGCCGGTGAGGTGGGCCGTCGCCCTCGACTGCTCTGGGTCGTGGCGACGGGGGTGCTCATTGTCTTCGCAGCGTTTCTGCCGACGCTGAAAGCCAGTGGGGTCTCCCAAAGTGCGCTGTTCTTGAACAACGCCGAGTCGGTCACCGGGCAAAAGGTTGCCGCAGAGCACTTCCCGGCCGGCCTGGGCAGCCCAGTGGTCGTCATCGGACCCGCCGAGGCTGCGCGGCAGATGGTGCGGACCGCAGCGGGGGTCCAAGGCATCAGCTCGGCGACGCTGCTCGGAGACGGTGGGCAGCAGATCGCCGGAGACGCCAAGCCCAAGGTGGTCGACGGGCGAGTCGAGGTCCAGGCGGTGCTGAAGGCTGCACCGGACAGCGATGCGGCCGTGGCCGTGGTCAAGCGCATGCGGGTGGTCGAGCACGCGAAGGCACCTGGGTCCAGTGTCGGAGGTGCAACCGCGGTGCAGCTCGACACACAGCGCACAGGGGAGCGAGACCGTAGCGTCATCATTCCGATTGTCCTGGCGGTGGTCCTCGTGCTGCTCATGCTGCTGCTGCGTGCGGTGCTCGCACCGGTCCTGCTGCTGGTATCCGTCGTGCTCAGCTTCGCGGCCACCCTGGGCGCGTCGGCGCTCGTGTTCAACCATGTCCTGGGCTTCCCCGGCGCAGATCCCTCGGTTCCATTGTTCGGGTTTGTGTTCCTGGTGGCGCTGGGTATCGACTACAACATCTTCCTGATGACGCGGGTGCGAGAGGAAAGTGTGCGTCATGGCACCCGGGCTGGGGTGCGTCGCGGCCTCGCGGTGACCGGTGGAGTTATCACGTCTGCCGGAGTCGTTCTGGCTGCGACGTTCTCGGCGCTCAGCGTCATACCGATCCTCTTCTTGGCACAGATCGCGTTCATCGTCGCGTTCGGTGTTCTGCTCGACACCTTGCTCGTGCGATCGGTGCTGGTGCCCGCGCTGGCACATGACATCGGGCCGGCCATCTGGTGGCCCAGCCGCCTGGCCCGCACACCCGAGGATGAGTCAGAGTCGGCCACCTGACACCGGTGCCCGGCAGACCGATCGGTCGTGCGCCGGTCCGTGTCAGAGGGTCGGTGGGCGGAAGTCGCCCGTCAGCGGTGGCATTGCCGGCAGCGCATCAGGGACGGCGTGATGCGTGACCACCTGCCAGGAGTTCGTGTCGCACCCGTGGATCTCGCCGAGGTGACGGCGGGGGGTCGCCGAGGATGGCCGGCGGCTCCGCCGTTCGCACCAGCACGCTGCGGTCGAAGCTTCGAATGCGTCCCACTGCCTGGTCGACTGCCCGCCCGATCGGAGGGTGGGCGGGGTTGAGCACCCGAAACCGGCGGTCACAGGTGAAGCCGTCGAGCCGCCTCATATCGAGCCAGCGATTCCTGGCGCTCCTCACGGTGGTCGAGGATGCGCTGCGGGTAGCCGTGGTCGTATCCGGCCGGATCATGCCACGGTTCATGGGCTGCGGCACCCGGCAGGTGCCGCAGCTCGGGCACCCACCGCCGCACGTAACGTCCGTCGGGATCGACGCGCTTGCCCTGCGTGACAGGATTGAAGACGCGAAAGTAGGGGGAGGCGTCGGTACCGGTGCCCGCCACCCATTGCCAGCCGTGGTTGTTGGATGCGATATCGCCATCGATCAGGTGCGCGAGGAAGTGCCGCGCGCCGATGGGCCACCACTGGTGCAGGTCCTTGGTGAGGAAGCTGGCGGTCACCATGCGCACGCGGTTGTGCATCCAGCCCGTCTCGGCGAGCTGCCGCATGCCCGCGTCGACGAAGGGGAACCCGGTGCGCCCGTGCTTCCACGCCTCGACGTCCACCGCCGACTCGTTCGGGTCATCATAGGAGAGACCGCCCAGTGCTGGTCGAAGGTCGTGCCAGGCGCTGCGCGGATGGTGCCAGAGGACGTCGGCGTAGAACTCCCTCCAGGCCAGCTCGGTGATGAAGCGCTGCACGCCGTCGCCTCGACGGGCGCCGATATCTGCCAGCATCGTCCGCGGGTGAATCGCCCCGGTCTTCAGATCGGCCGACAGGTGCGAGGTGACGTCCAGGTCGGGGCGGTCCCGGCCGGTCGCATACGAGTCGAGGTGCGTGTCTGCGAACTGCCTCCAGCGGGTCTGTGCTGCTTCCTCACCTGCCACGGGCAGCAGGATCGGGCACGCCTTCCGTGCCTGCTGCAGCAGCCCATGCGCGTCGGAGTCGCTCTCCGCGCTACCGAGGTTCAGTCGGTGCGGCGCCGGCGCCGGCGCCGGCCAACCGTGCTCTCGCCAGGCCCGTGAGAACGGCGTGAACACCTGGTACGGCTCGCCGGCCTTCGTGCGAATGAGACCCGGCCCCACGGCATACGGGGTGCCCGTCTCAATGAGCGCGACGTCTTGCTCGGCCAGTCGCGACCGGACCCGCGCATCGCGCCGCACGCCTGTCGGTGTCGTTTCTCGGCTGACGTGGATGCGTCGTGCGTCGGACTGGGCGGCAACCTGGGCGACGACCGCTTCGGGGCGCCCCATCCGCACACACAGGTGCCCGTCGTAGGCGTGGTCCGCTGCCAGGACATTTGCGGCGAGCCATGCCTGACGCACCGGGCCGGCCTGCTGCCAGAGCTGGGGATCGATCACGAACAGTGGCACGACCGGGCCATCCGCTGCCGCTTCATGCAGGGCGGGCTGGTCGCCGCGGCGCAGGTCGCGGCGCAGCCACAGCACGGCAGTCACGACGCGACCGCCAGCACCGACGGCAGGACGAAGAGCATGCTCAGTGACCAGACCAGATGGGTGATGACCGGACCGAGTATGCCTCCGGTCACCCGGCGTTGGAGGCCCACGACGAGGCCGAGGACCGCCGCGGCGAAGGACAGCAGGACGACGCCGCTGGCAGCCGTCACCAGAATGTAGATGACCGTGGTGACCGCCACCGCGTGCCGCCGTCCCACCCCTGCGTACAGCGCCCCGCGGAAGTAGAGCTCCTCGGCGACCCCGTTGGCAGCCGTGATCAGTGCGACGAGCGGGAGAGAGCCTTCGCTGGCGTGCGCGAGCAGGGCGTCCAACGGCATTCGCAGGGGCGGGAGGTGTGCCACGGCCAGTGCACCGACGGTGAAGAGGGCCACCAGGATCACGCCGAGTGCGAGAGACTGTACGACGGCACGGCTTCGAGTCGTGCCGTCACGGGTCCATGCATTGCCGAGATGTAGGGGGCCCGAGGCGAGGGCGCCGGTGGTCCAGACTGCGGCCAGGATGACGGTGGCCAGGTAGAACAGGTTGTTGCCGGGCGGTAGGTGCAGGGCACAGGTCAGCACTCCTGCGCCGACGACCAGAGTGAGAGCGCTGACGATGCGGCGGCGCCGGAAGGCCCTGTCGGGCTCGCGGTGGTCGCGAGGTGTCGGCTCGACCAGGGCAGCCACGACGAAGGCGCGCGCCTCGGTCACCGGATGAAACACCGGACTCAACGGCCTGCCCAGGACGGATCTGCAGCCGTGATGCGCGCGGGGTCAACGGTGCCCGGCTCTGGCCGCCGTTCGGGTTCGTCGGCCAACGCAGCCCTGACGGCAGTGTCGAAGTCCGTCAGCCCTCCGGCCGGCACCTCGACCAGATCCGTCAGGTCGTTCTCGGCGCACACCACCTCGTGGATGAGGCTGCCGACCAGGGGCCGCACCAGTCCGGTCGGCACCGGGGTGACGAACCCGACCCAATAGCTCGCCAGCCGCGGAGTGAGCACGGGAACCGTCACCACCAGCCGGCGACGAAGACCGGCGAGCCTCGCGAACCGCTCGATCATCTGCCGATAGGTCAGCACATCCGGCCCGCCGATGTCGAAGGTTCGGTGGACGCCGGAGGGCAGTGTGGCCGCCGAGGCGAGGAAGTGCAGGACGTCGCCGATGCCGATGGGCTGGATCCGATTGTTCAGCCAGCGTGGGGCCATCATCAGCGGCAGCCGGTGGGTGAGGTGCCGCAGCATCTCGAAGGACGCCGAGCCGGAGCCCAGGATTACTGCCGCCTGCAGGACCGCAGTCGGCACGCCACTGGCCATCAGCACCTCACCGACCTCCACCCGGGAGGCCAGATGTGCGCTCAGGCGCTCGACCCCTGCTGGGTGCAGGCCGGACAGATAGACGATGCGTCCGACGTCGGCGCCGCTCGCCGCCGCCGCGAAGTGTTGAGCCAGGTGACGATCGCGGTCGACAAAGCCTGGCCGTCCATCCATCGAGTGCACCAGGTAGTACGCGACATCGACGTTGAGGCATGCACGATCGAGGTCCGGCCGCGACGTGGCGTCGCCTTCGACGATGTCGACCTGTGCGTGCCACGGTCGGGAGGCAAGTCGGCCGACGTCGCGAGTGAGCACCCGCACGCGCCAGCCGTCCTCGAGCAGGCGCGGCACCAGGCGGCAACCGATGTATCCCGTCGCGCCGGTGACCAGGGCCAGTCCACGGTTATGCGCGGTCGGCACGTGTTCCTTGAGCCGGCAGGTTGTCCAGGCAGTCCCGGAGCTGTTCGGCCGTGCGATCGCCGAGCCGTTCCAGCATCGGCTTTACCAGGGGGACCACCAGGGCGACAAGGCCGTTGAAGGTGAACTCGGCGACGTACTCCACACTTGCGCCGTCGGGCAGTGGCGTCACTGTGATGGTGTCCCGGCTGGTGGTGGACTTGTTGCGGCCCACGACGACGAGTCGCTCTGGGGTGAGGCTCTCGACGGTGTAGTCGAGCTCAACCGTTCGGCCGGCAAAGGTGGAGGTGTTGCGATAGACGGTGTCGACTCCGCCATGGCCGGAGATCCTGATGCAGGCGGTGGTCCCGGAGTCCCACTGTGTCGCGTGCTCGAAGTCGACCAGGTAGTCCATCACCGTCGTGGAGTCAGCGGTGGTGGTGACCACTCGTCGCAAGGTCGGCATGAGCCAAACCCTAGACACGCAGATCCATTGTGTCAAAGGTTTGTCAAAGGTTACTGTCTTGTTAGGCTCGGGCTCCATGGAGTCAACGACAGCGCTCCGGATCGGCGAGCTGAGCCGCCGAGTTGGGGTGAACGCGCACACGTTGCGCGCCTGGGAGAGTCGGTACGGTCTGCTGCGGCCGACGCGCACTGCCTCCGGATATCGCCTCTACGGACCGATTGACGAACGTCGGATCCTGGCCGTCCTCAAGGCCCGCCAGGAGGGTGTGTCGGTGTCGGTCGCGGTGCGTCGCGTACTCCAGGACGAACGCAGCAGCCTCGTTGAACCCACCGTGCTCCCCGTCGGGCCCGATGGTGCGTCCTCCGGCCATCCCATCGGTGTCCACGCGGCATACATCCAGGCTCTGCAGCGCGCTGCGGACCGCTTCGACGACGCAGCGGCGCACGCGGCCCTTGACGAGGCGTTCGCGACGCTCGCCCTCGGCGACGTCGTGGACGACGTGATCCTTCCCTTCCTGCAGCAGCTGGGTCGTCAGTGGGCCGACGGGACGGGCACGGTCGCCTGCGAGCACTTCGCGAGCCAGTTGGTTCGGCGGCGGCTGAGCGCCCTGACGCTGGCGTGGGGGAGTGCGCGCGGCCCGGCAGCCGTCCTCGCCTGTCCCAGCGGTGAGCAGCACGACATCGCTCTGCTGTGCTTCGGGCTGCTGCTGGGGCGACAGGACTGGCGCATTCACTATCTCGGCGCGGACACTCCCGCAAGCGACGTGCAAGAGGTGGTGGACCGTGTCGCGCCGGCCGTGGTCGTGCTGGCGGGCACCCGCGAGGAGGCATTGGCCGTGGCGCTGGACAACATCGGAGGCGTTTCGGTCTGCATCGCGGGTGCTGGCGCAACCGGTGAACTCGCGGCCGCGAGCGGTGCGATGCTGCTCTCGACCCGGCAGCAGGACGCCGTCGCCCAGCTCGCCCAGGTGCTGCGTCGGCCTGCAGTGGGCATGCGACACCGACTAGAGCGGTGAGTAGACCGGGACGGCTCCTGCGTGCGACTGCTGCCCAGCACCCTCGGGCGCGCCAGGGGTTGTCTGCCGAGGGGATCTCCCGATGCAGAGCCTGCAGATCACCGCGAGCAGGAACGCCGCGCGCACATCGCCGGCGGCCTGCAGGTGGTGCAGTCCCACGAGTGTGGTGGAGACGACGAACCACCCCGCTACGGCAATCGACCACCAGGGCAGTGCGCGACGGCGATGGATGAGGTCGACGAACAGGGCGGCGAGCAGCAGGCCGGCCGTGTAGTACGGGTAGGTGCCAGGATCGAGCAGCATGCGTGTGGCAAGCACGGCCAGGGGGACTGCGGCCCACTTGCCGGACCGTAGGCACCACCAGGCGAGCGCGGCACCCAGTGCCAGCTGGGCCGGTCGATCCCAGGACGGAGTGGTCGCGGAGTGAATCCCGATGGCACGCAGGGCGGAGTCCGGGGCGTTGATGATCGTGAATGAACTGAGCCGCAACGTGCGGGGGTCGGCGAGCAGGAACGGCAGCCAGATCGCCACCGTGAGCGCGACGAACAAGCCCACTCTCCGTGCGCGATCAGTGTGGGACAGGAGCAGGATCACGCCGAACGCCGCCGCCCACGGTTTCGCATCGACAGCCATCGCCAGTAGCACCGGGGCGAGCCACATGCGACATCTGACCACTGCGGCGATCGCGGCCGTGGCGAAAGTCATGGCCAACACGTCATCCAGGTGGCCGAAGTGCACTGCGAGCACCGACCAGATTGGAACCAGGACCATTCCGGCGACCAGGGTGATGCGTGGGGAGATCGGTCGACGTTGCAGCTGCGCTCCCGTACGTTCGAGTATCCGGAGGTTTACCAGCCCTAAAGCCATCATGACCAGCGCACCCAGGACTGTGCTCCAGGAGCCGCCCACGAGGACGATGACACCGGCCCCAAGTAAGGCCACCGGTCCCATCTGCAGCTCGGGATGTGCGGCAAATACATGCAGCCCGCCGGAGGCCCATGCAGGGTGTGTCAACAGCGTGCCGCCGGTCACGAAGTAGTGCCAGGAGTACATGCCTCCCAGCGCCTGGAGCGACGCCCACACAAGCGCCCATGCGACCAGCACCTGCCACACCATCCTGCGGACGCGACCCGCCCGCCCGCGCTCGTCGAAGACGGGAAGGCTTTGCTCCGCCGCTGAGATCGTCGGCAGCCGATGGGGTTGATCCGGGCGAGTGGTCACGTGCGAGATGGGCTCCCTCTGAGAGGTCGACATAGGCCGTGTCTATCAATCTGGGACTGAGCACACCCTGAGGATTGGATGTCGTGGCAGAACGCGCAGCCCGGGCTACTGCGGCGGCCTCGGCGGTGCACAGGTGATCACCTGTCCGGCGATCCTCCCGAGAATCGCCGAGTGTGGGCGCTACGGTTTCAGCTGTGAGCAGCCCAATGAGCTCAGCCCTCGAAGGCGGCCTGCTGGCCGACTTCGAGCGGTACCTGCGCTCGCAGAAGGCCAGGTCGGAGCACACCATTCGGGCCTACCTCGGCGACCTGGCCGCGCTGCGCGCATTCCTGGTCGACCAAGGTGTCGATGACTGGCAGCAGGTGCGCCTCGCGGACCTGCGCTCGTTCCTGGCGAGGCAGGACGCGGCGGGTGCCGCGCGCGCGACGATCGCCCGGCGGGCTGCCTCCGCCCGAGGTTTCTTCACCTGGGCCACTCACGTCGGGCAGCTGACGACGAATCCCGCTCTGCGGCTTGCGGCCCCGAAGCGCACCAAGACCCTTCCCGGCGTCCTCCGGCAGTCCGAGGCGGCGGGTCTGCTCGAGGTCGCGAAGGTCGCGGCGGATGACGACGACCCCGTCCACCAGCGGGACCGCGCGATCTTCGAGCTGTTGTATGCCAGCGGGATTCGGGTCGGCGAGCTGGTCGGCCTCGACGTCGACGACGTCGACCTCCGGGAGCGCATCGTACGAGTCATCGGCAAGGGCAACAAGGAGCGGACGGTGCCCTTCGGCGGACCGGCCGCCGAAGCCATCCAGGAGTGGAATGCGAGCGGTCGGCCGCGGCTGGTCACCGAGCAGTCCGGTCCGGCGTTGTTTCTCGGCCGGCGCGGCGGACGGGTCGATCCGCGTGCGGTGCGGTCGGGGCTGCACGCCCTGCTACAGCACGTGGCGGACGCACCGGACCTCGGCCCGCACGGCCTACGGCACAGCGCGGCAACCCACTTGCTGGAAGGCGGCGCGGACCTGCGGATGGTGCAGGAGCTGCTCGGCCACGCCAGCCTGTCGACCACCCAGGTCTACACCCACGTGTCCGTCGAGCGGCTGCGCCGTTCGTTCGCTCAGGCCCATCCGCGCGCATGACCGTCACCGCTGACCTGAAAGAGGAGCTATGCCGCCGTCCCACCGCCCCACCCCGGCCACGTCGCGTGAGGTGAGACTGCGGCGCACCGTCGTCGGCGCAGTCACGCTGCTCGCCCTGTCCAGCGCCATGATCAGCTATGTGCGCCAGAGCGGTGCGGCAGCAGCCGGGCCGCGGCCGGCGGCGACGTCATCGCACACCACCGCGCCAACCGCCACCGCGCCAACCGGCTCCGCGACGCCCGCTCCGTCAACGCGTGGGCCGGGCGGCACCCCGAGCCCCAGTTCCAAGCCCGCACCCCCTTCCTCAACTGAGCCCGCGGGCACGACGGTTGCACCCGTGAAGGTGCCCAGTCACGGCAGCGGCACGTTCACCAGGGTGCTGGTTCCCGGCCCGGCATCGACTGCCAAGGGGCGTTTGGTGACCTACAGCCTGCAGGTGGAGAAGGGAATGGGCGCGAACTCCAGCGACATCGCCAAGACGGTGGGCAGTGTGCTGCTCGACCCGCGAGGCTGGCAGAGCGTCGACCAGGTGCGGTTCGTGCAGGTGACGCCGCAGCAGGTGAAGGCCGGCACCAAGCCTCAGGTGTACATCACGGTCGCCAGCCCGCAGATGACCGACAAGCTTTGCGCGCCCGCGAATACCGACAGCACCTGGTCCTGCTTCAACGGCGGACGGGCCGTGCTGAACTATCGACGATGGGCGGATGCGGTGCCCTCCTTCAAGGGCAATCTCATCGGCTACCGCGAGTACCTCATCAACCACGAGGTCGGGCACGGACTGGGTCACATGCACCAGACCTGCTCGAAGCAGGGCGCGCCGGCGCCGGTCATGCAGGAGCAGTCGATGGGTCTGCACGGGTGCACCGCATGGTTCTGGCCGATGACCCCCTCGCAGGCGGCCCGGGCCATGAGGGCGGCGACGAAGTAGGCTCCATCGCCGATCAAAGCGGCGGTCGTCACCCCAGCGGGAGCAGGATCGGCCGTCGATCCTCCAGCAGAGTCAACGGGTCGCGGTAGGTGTCGGCCGCGACCAGCAGACCCCAGTGCAGGCAGGAGCGTGGTGCGCAGTGACTTCCCGCGCTCGCCAGCGCGCCGATCCGTGCACCCGCAGCGACTTTCGTTCCGGTCGCAGCTCGATCGTCAACGGGCTCGTAGGTGGTGCGCCAGCCATTCGGGTGCGTCACCGACACTACGCCGACGCCGGCGATGGCACCGCTGAACGACACCGTCCCTGGGCCGGCGGCATGCACGACCTGTCCGGCCTCGCCCAGAAGGTCCGCGCCGCGGTGGCCGGCGGCCCAGGGCTGCGGTGGTGGCTCGAACCCGCGCACGACCTGCGGCTGCGGGGTGAGCGGCCAGACATACCCGTGCCCGGGCGCCGTGCCCGCCGGTGGGGAGGCACCGACGGCCACGGTGAGCACCGTCAGGACCGCCGCGCTGGCGTGGCGAACAATCTGGTACATGGGTCGAGTCTGCGGGCCATCGGCGCGTGCTCAGTCGATGTATCGACTCGACGGTGGATCTCACCGGTGCGCGGGAGGGGCTGTGGAAGGCGGTCACGGCGCGATCTGCAACGTGCCGAGCCGACGCACCGCCTCGCGCATGATGTCGTCCTGCTTGCAGAAGGCGAACCGCACCAGGGTGCGCGCGGCCTCCTTGTCGTCATGGAAGACCGACACCGGCACGCCCACGACACCGCAGAGTTCCGGCATCTGCCAGCAGAAGTCGACCGCGTCCGTCGCGCCGAGCGGAGCAACGTCCGCGAGCACGAAGTACGTGCCCGCGGGGCGCTGCACCACCAGCCCGGTCTCCTGCAGGCTGCGCACCAGGAGGTCCCGCTTGGCCTGCATCCCGGCGCGGAACTGCTCGTAGTAGTCGTCACCGAGCCGCAGCGCCTTGGCGATGGCGGGCTGGAACGGTCCGCTGCCGACATACGACAGGTATTGCTTGACGGCGCGCGCGGCGGTCACCAGATGCTCCGGGCCGCTGAGCCAGCCGACCTTCCACCCGGTGGTGGAGAACGTCTTCCCGCCCGAGCTGATCGTGATGGTGCGGTGGGCCATGCCCGGCAGGCCGGCCATCGGCAGGTGCCGCACCCCGTCGAAGGTCAGGTGCTCGTAGACCTCATCGGTCACCACCCACGCGTCGTACTCGCGTGCGAGGGCGGCAACCAGCTCCAGCTCGGCGCGCGTGAAGACCTTGCCGGTGGGGTTGTGCGGCGTATTCAGCAGAACCAGGCGGGTCCGCTCGCTGAAGGCCGCGCGCAGTGATGTCTCGTCGACCGCGTAGTCCGGAAAGCGCAGCACGCTCGTGCGGCGCTTCGCGCCGGCCAGGGCGATCGCCGCGGCATACGAGTCGTAGTAGGGCTCGAACGTGACGACCTCGTCTCCCGGCTCGCACAGGGCCAGAACGGTCGTGGTGATGGCCTCGGTGGCACCCACGGTGACCAGGACCTCACGGTCGGGATCCAGGTCGATGCCGTAGAAGCGCGCCTGGTGCTCGGCGATCGCCTCGCGCAGCTCCGGGTAGCCCTGCAATGGCGAGTACTGGTTGTAGCCGCTGGAGATGGCATCGCGCGCCGCTTCGAGGATTTCGGCGGGGCCGTCGGTGTCGGGGAAGCCCTGCCCGAGGTTGATCGCACCGGTGCGCCGGGCGAGCGCCGACATCTCGTCGAAGATCGTTGGTCCGAAGTCTCGCATCCGGGTGACGAGGACGGGGCTGGGGGAGGACGTCGAGGCACTCATACCTGACACCGTAGTGACCGCCCTCGGTTCGCGGATCGGTGTGGCGGGGCAGGCCCAATCCGCCGATTACCGTCCGGGCCGGGATTTTGCGTAGACTGGAGGCACGACCCGTATGTGCGGGTCGAATTCGCGTGTCCTTTTCCGATCCTCGTGGAGCGGGGCGGGCCTGCACAGTCCGGGCTGGGAGACCAGGCCGGTTCGGGCACGTCGGGACACCAGGTTTGCCACCCGGCACACGCCAGGTGGCGAAGACAACTGGAAACCTCTATGAAAGGACCTCGGCATGGCCGTCGTCACAATGCGTCAGCTCCTCGAGAGCGGCGTCCACTTCGGGCACCAGACCCGGCGCTGGAACCCCAAGATGAAGCGCTTCATCATGACCGAGCGCAACGGTATCTACATCATCGACCTGCAGCAGTCGCTGACCTACCTGAACGAGGCCTACGAGTTCATCTCGCAGACCGTCGCCCACGGAGGCACGATCCTCTTCGTCGGCACCAAGAAGCAGGCGCAGGAGTCCATCGCCGAGCAGGCGATGCGGGTTGGTATGCCGTACGTCAACCACCGTTGGCTCGGTGGCATGCTCACCAACTTCAACACCGTGAGCAAGCGTCTGGCCCGTCTGAAGGAGCTCGAGGAGGTCGACTACGACGACGTCGCGGGCTCTGGGCGCACCAAGAAGGAGCTCCTCGTGATGAATCGCGAGAAGACCAAGCTGGAGCGCAGCCTCGGCGGCATCCGTGACATGGCCAAGGTGCCGTCGGCGGTGTGGATCGTGGACACCAAGAAGGAGCACCTGGCCGTCACCGAGGCACGCAAGCTGAACATCCCGGTCATCGCGATCCTGGACACCAACTGCGACCCCGACGAGGTCGACTACAAGATCCCGGGCAACGACGATGCGATTCGTTCGGTCACCCTGCTGACCCGCGTGGTCGCCGACGCCGTCGCCGCAGGCCTGATCGCCCGCTCGCAATCCAAGTCCGGTGACACCGCCGAGGGTGCCGCCGAGAACGAGCCGATGGCCGAGTGGGAGCGCGAGCTGCTTGCGTCCGACGGCGCCGCCGCGCCGACCGAGAACGTGGCCACACCGAGCCCGACCGCCGACGATGCGACCGCGACGGCCGACGCCGCAGCGCAGCCGGCACCAGAGACCGAGGCCACCGAGGTGGCCCCCGAATCTGCTGCCGCTGCCCCCGAGGTTGCCGTGGCCGACGACCAGCCCGCGACCGACGAGACTGCCGGCGCCTGATCAGGCCCTCGGTTACCGCATTCTAGAAGTCGCTAAGGAGCGAAGGACACACATGGCGAACTACACCGCCGCTGACATCAAGGAACTGCGCGCGAAGACCGGCGCAGGCATGCTCGACGTGAAGAAGGCTCTCGACGAGACCGATGGCGACCAGACGAAGGCCGCCGAGGTGCTGCGAGTCAAGGGCCAAAAGGGCGTCACCAAGCGCGAGGGGCGCTCGGCGTCCAACGGCCTGGTTGTTGCCAAGGTCGAGCCGGGTGTCGGCACACTGATCGAAATCAACTGCGAGACCGACTTCGTCGCCAAGGGTGATCCGTTCGTCGCGCTCGCCCAGCAGGTGCTGGAGCAGGCCGCCACCGTCAAGGCGACCGATGCGGAGCAGCTGCTGAGCAGCGACCTGGACGGCAAGACGGTCCAAGAGGTCATCGACGAGGCGAACGCGACGATCGGCGAGAAGATCGTGCTCAAGCGCGTCGCGCGTCTCGAGGGCGAGACCGTCGTCTCCTACTTGCACAAGACCAGCCCGGACCTGCCGGCGCAGATCGGCGTGCTCGTCTCGGTCAAGGGCGGGGACGAGCAAGTGGCGCGAGACGTCGCGATGCACGTCGCGGCGTTCAGCCCCACCGTGCTGAGCCGGGACGAGATCGACCCCGAGACGGTCGCGAACGAGCGGCGTGTTGCCGAGGCCACCGCGAAGGAGGAGGGCAAGCCCGAGCAGGCCATGCCCAAGATCATCGAGGGCCGCGTCAACGCCTACTTCAAGGACAACGCTCTGCTGGACCAGCCGTTCGCGAAGGACCCGAAGAAGAGCGTCGCGAAGGTGGCGGAGGAGGCCGGCGCAAGCGTGACCGGCTTCGCCCGCTTCAAGGTCGGCGTCTGACCAAGCACATCTGACCCGCCACGTGGCGGGGCGAACCATCGAGTGGCGGGCAGTCTCCGCCACTCGATGGTTTTTGGTGCTCATGTCGTTCCCGAACTCGGCACTACGCCGGGCACCGCAGTCGCGGCGTCGACAGGCGAGACAGGGTGTCCGTGCGATTTCAACGAACTCCCCCGGGGGCGTGCGGCAAGCCATATCCTGAGAAGTGAGGAACGCTTAGCCGGCTGCACGTCCGGCGGGTGACGGACTCTCAAAGGAGATGGTCATGTCAGAAGTTCAACGGCCGGAACACGAGGTTGAAAGACCCGCGCCGGGAAGTCATATTGCCAACCCGGCTGCACTGGGTCTCGGCGGTTTCGCCCTCACGACCTTTGTGCTCAGCGTTGTCAACGCCGGGATCGTGCCGGCAAAAGTTGAACCGGTCGTCTTCGGGCTCGCGTTTGCCTACGGTGGGCTCGCCCAGTTCGCCGCCGGCATCTGGGAGTTCGCCAAGGGCAACACGTTTGGCGCCACCGCGTTCTGCTCATATGGCGCCTTCTGGTTGTCGTTCTGGTATCTCACCGGGCACACCGATCTCAGTGGTGCCGGCACGGCCGTGAATCAGGGCCTTGGGCTGTACCTGCTCGCGTGGGGGATCTTCACGCTCTACATGACGGTGGCCGCGCTGCGAGAGAGCATGGCGGTGCTGGCTGTGTTCGTGCTCCTGACGATCACCTACTTCTTCCTTGCGGCTGGAGAGTTCTGGACGAGCAACGGGGTCACGCATGTCGGGGGCTACCTGGGTATCCTGACGGCGATCGCCGCGTGGTACGCGTCCTTCGCGATCGTCACGAACTCCACCTTCAAGAAGACCCTGCTGCCGGTCGGCCCGCTTGCCCGGTGAGCAATCCGTGGGTGCACGTTCGCCCAGGATGCCCTTGGGCGAGAATGGAAGTACCGCGATGCGGGGCACGGCGCCCGCCGCGAACGAAACGGTTCCTTGTAGGAGGAAATGATGGTTGAGCCGGAGTTGTCGAACCTGTCCCATGAGACGCGGACCTTTGCGCCGCCGCCTGAGCTGGCGGCGAACGCGAACCTGACCGCACAGGCCTACGCGGACGCGAAAGAGGACCGAATTGGGTTCTGGGGCAAGCAGGCTGAGCGAATCAGCTGGGCGGAGCCGTTCACCGAGGTGCTCGACTGGTCCGATGCCCCGCACTCGAAGTGGTTTGTCGGCGGCAAGTTGAACGCGGCATACAACTGTGTGGATCGGCACGTCGAGGCGGGCCTTGGCGACCGGGTCGCCTACCACTTCGAGGCCGAGAACGGTGAGTCCGAGGACATCACGTATGCCGATCTGCTGGGTCGGGTGTGTCAGGCCGCGAACGCTTTGATCGAGCTGGGGGTGAAGACCGGCGACCGGGTCGCGATCTACATGCCGATGATCCCCGAGACGGTCGTGGCGATGCTGGCGTGCGCTCGGCTGGGTGCGCCGCACACGGTGATCTTCGCGGGATACTCCTCCCAGGCGATCCAGGACCGGGTCCAGGACTGCGGCGTGGAGGTGGTGATCACCGCGGACGGCGCGAACCGCAAGGGCAAGCCGTCAGCGCTGAAGCCCACCGTGGACAAGGCAATGGAGAACTGTCCGGCGGTCCGCAAGGTGCTGGTCGTGTGCCGCACCGGCCAAGAGGTGGCCTGGAACGACGAGCGGGACCTGTGGTGGCACGACCTGGTGAGCAAGCAGCCCACCACGCACAAGTGCGAGTTCTTCGACGCCGAGCACCCGCTCTACGTCATGTACTCCAGTGGCACCACCGGAAAGCCGAAGGGCGTCCTGCACACCACCGGTGGGTACATGGTCGGAGTGTCCTACACCCACTGGGCGGTCTTCGACCTGAAGGCCGACAAGGACGTCTACTGGACGGCCGCGGACATCGGGTGGGTGACCGGCCACTCCTACATCGTCTATGGCCCGTTGGCGAACGCCACGACGTCTGTGATGTACGAGGGCACGCCGGACACTCCGCACCAGGGCCGGTGGTGGGAGATCATTCAGAAGTACAAGGTGACGATCCTCTACTGCGCGCCGACCGCGATCCGGATGTTCATGAAGTGGGGCGAGCAGATCCCCGCCAAGTTCGACCTGTCGTCGCTGCGCCTCATCGGGTCGGTCGGCGAGCCGATCAACCCCGAGGCGTACATGTGGTACCGCAAGAACATCGGCAACGACCGATGCCCGGTGGTCGACACCTGGTGGCAGACCGAGAACGGGATGATCCTGATCAGCCCGCTGCCCGGAGTCACCGCGGGTAAGCCGGGGTCGGCGATGACCCCGCTGCCCGGAGTGGTCGCGGCGGTCTACGACGAGGCCGGCAAGCCGGTGGACAAGGGCGGCGCGGGATACCTGGTCGTGACCGAGCCGTGGCCGGCGATGCTGCGGTCGCTGTGGGGTGACGACGATCGGTACAAGAACACCTACTGGTCGCGGTTCCCGGGTGTGTACTTCAGCGGTGACGGGGCCAAGCTGGACGAGGACGGCGACTTCTGGCTCCTGGGACGGGTCGACGACGTCATGAACGTCTCCGGTCACCGGCTCTCCACCACCGAGATCGAGTCGGCACTGGTGTCTCACCCGGCCGTTGCGGAAGCGGCCGTGGTGGGCGCGGCGGACGCGCTCACGGGACAGTCGATCGAGGCGTTCGTCATCCTGCGCGAGAGTGCGCACGGCGGCGGTGAGGACGTCGTCAAGCAGCTGCGTGACCACGTCGCCGACCAGATCGGCGCGATCGCCAAGCCTCGGTCGATCATGGTCGTGCCCGACCTGCCCAAGACCCGGTCGGGCAAGATCATGCGGCGGCTGCTGAAGGACATCGCCGAGAAGCGTGAGCCCGGCGACTCCACCACCCTCGCCGACTCGTCGGTCATGGATCTCATCCAGGCCAACCTCGCCGGTGCGAAGGACAGCGAGGGCTAGTCGGCCGCTGGGCAGAAAGAGGCTGGGATGCACCGATTTTCGGTGCACCCCAGCCTTCTGTCGTATGCGGTGAGGCTCGCCTACGCGACGCTCACTTCGGGGGCCTCCTCGTCGCCGGCGTGGGCCTGCAGGCTTTCGACGATCTCCGGGTGCGCCGTC
This sequence comes from Leekyejoonella antrihumi, assembly GCF_007845645.1. Taxonomy (GTDB): domain Bacteria; phylum Actinomycetota; class Actinomycetes; order Actinomycetales; family Dermatophilaceae; genus Leekyejoonella; species Leekyejoonella antrihumi. The sequence goes on along the minus strand of NZ_VCQV01000018.1, from coordinate 18,417 downwards.
ATGTAGGTCACACCCTCACGCAGTCCCCAGACGTAGCAGCCGATCGCAATGGCGGCGGCGACGATGGTGTCCCAGGGCGCGGTGATCCAGTCCTGGCCGCCGAAGGAGCCGATGTAGGACATGACATACATCGCCGCGAGATAGACGACCAGCCAGCCACCGCCGCGGATCTCGTCCATCCCGAGGTTTCCCCGGATGTGCAGGACGGCATACCAGACGACGGCGATCACGACGACCGGGATCGTCTTCTTCAGGTCCGGCCAAGTCGACCAGAAGATCACCAGCGAGCTGACGATGAAGGCCAGTGGGGCGATGATCTCCATGCCCTTCAGGCGTGTCCGCTCGCTGCCCAGACCGACCGCACGGAAGGTGAGCAGTGTGATGGAACCGATCGAGAAGGTGAAGGCGGCCATGGTGCTCATGACGCCGACGATCTCGTGCCAGCTCGGCAGCGGCAGCAGGAAGCAGATCCCGACGACGAAGTTGAGCAGCAGTGCCCGGCGCGGTATGCCCGAACCCTGGTGGATCTTCATCACCGCGGTGGGGAACAGCCCGTTCTTGGCCAGGCCGAACACGTTGCGCCCGTTGGACGCCGTGTAGACGATGCCGGATCCCGAAGGGGACAGCGAGGAGTCGGCGATGAGCAGCCAGTAGAGCCAGCTGAACCCGAGCAGCTTGGCCAGGTCGGCATACGGGGAGTCGAAGTTGATGCCCGACCAGCCACTCTTGGCGAGCAGGTCCGCCGGCGTGGCGGCCAGGAAGGCAATCTGCAACGCGATGTACAGGAGGATCGTGAAGACGATGGTCGTGACCAGGGCCCGGGGGATGTCCTTGCGCGGGTTCTTTGCCTCGCCCGACAGCTCGATGATGTTGCGGAACCCGGTGTAGGCGAAGATCATCCCGGCCGAGGCGATGGCACCCAGCGCCGCGCCGTACCCCTCTGGCGCAAAACCCCCGTGGCCGGTGAAATTGGCGGAACCACCCGCACCGTGCTGGTGGTCGAACCCGCTGACGATCAGGAGTATCACCGTGATCGTCGGGATGATGATCTTGATGGCCGTGACGATGTTGTTCGACTCGGCGAAGAGTCGGACGCCGAAGTAGTTCAGCACGACGAAGCCCGCCATCAGGACGATGGCGAGCAGGATCCCCCAGTGCGTCAGCTTCTCGGCCTTGGTGTCATAGACGCCGCCGAGCCAGGCGGAGGCATACTGCACCACACCGGACGCCTCAGAGGGTGGGTTGCCGACATAGGAGAGCCACATCGCCAGGCCGACCACAGTCGCCGCGAGCTTGCCGTTGGAGTAGAGCGGGTAGCGCACCAGCCCACCGGACTCGGGGCGCACCATCCCCAGCTCGGCGAAGACCAGCGCGATCATCAGCATCAGCGCGCCGCCGATGACCCAGGCGATCAGCGATGCGGGACCGGCTGTCTGCGCGGCGTACATCGCGGAGAAGAGCCAGCCCGATCCGATGACGCTGCCGACTCCCATCGCCAGCAGGGACCAGTAGCCCAGGCTCTTGCGAAGCTTTGCGTCCTCGCCGGCGACATCTCGGGCGCGAGTCGTAGAACTGTCCATCCGAACAACGTATGGCAGCAGTAGCGGCGGATGGGGAGTCGAGACCCGTGAGGATTTCCGACGAGCACCCGGGCCGACCCCACAGTCGAGGGGCGGATCCGGTTGTGGAAGGATTTACCGACCGCCGTACGCGCCCATTGCCGGGAGGCCAGATGAGCTACCCCACAACCACGCAGAATCCACAGCGGGTGCTCCTCAAGCTCTCCGGCGAGGTGTTTGGGGGAGGCGAGGTCGGTCTCGATCCCGACGTGGTGCGCGGTATGGCGCGGCAGATCGCCGCCGCGGCACGCAGCGGCGTGCAGATCGCCATCGTCATCGGGGGCGGTAACTTCTTCCGCGGAGCGGAGCTGCAGCAAAAGGGGATGGACCGGGTTCGTGCCGACTACATGGGCATGCTCGGAATCGTGATGAACTGCCTCGCCCTGCAGGACTTCCTGGAGAAGGAGGGCGTCGACACGCGGGTCCAGACCGCCATCACCATGGGACAGGTGGCCGAGCCCTACATCCCGCGCCGCGCGATCCGGCACATGGAGAAGGGCCGCGTGGTCATCTTCGGCGCGGGCATGGGTATGCCGTTCTTCTCCACCGACACCGTGGCCGTCCAGCGGGCACTGGAGAACAAGTGCGACGTGGTGATGGTCGCCAAGAGCGGCGTCGACGGTGTGTACACAGCGGATCCGAAGACCGACCCGACCGCCACGAAGATTGATGTGCTGCACTACGACGAGGCGGTCGAGAAGGGCCTGCGCGTCATGGACCAGACGGCCTTTGCACTGTGCGGGGAGAACAAGCTGCCGATGGTGGTCTTCGGCATGGAAGGTGAAGGAAATATCACCCGGGCGCTGCAAGGTGAGAAGATCGGAACACTGGTGACGGTTTAGACCCACCCAGCGAAGTTCTCGCTCGTTCCTCGCTCGATACTTCGCTGGGACCCCGGGTTGGCCTCACCGAGTAGGCACTGGATCACACCCATCACGACATAGGGAGCCGAGCAACGATGGACGGCAGTATCGACGACAGTCTCCTCGAGGCCGAGGAGAAGATGGAAAAGGCCCTCGAGGTCGCCAAGGAGGACTTCGCGTCGATTCGCACCGGCCGCGCGAATGCCGCGATGTTCAACAAGGTGAACGTGGACTACTACGGCGCGCCGACTCCGTTGCAGCAGCTCGCATCATTCCAGACGCCCGAGGCGCGCACGGTGCTGGTGCAGCCCTTCGACAAGGGGTCGATCACGGCGATCGAAAAGGCCTTGCGTGAGTCGGACCTCGGAGTCAACCCCAGCAACGACGGCAATGTCATCCGGATCATCCTGCCGCAGCTGACCGAGGAGCGCCGGCGGGACTACATCAAGCTGGCGCGCACGAAGGCGGAGGATGCCAAGGTGTCGATCCGCAACGTGCGCCGGAAGGCGAAGGAAGAGATCGACCGGCACGTGAAGGACGGCGACGTCGGCGAGGACGAGGGGAGCCGGGCCGAGAAGGAGCTCGAGACGCTCACCCGCCAGCACGTCGAGACCATCGACAGCGTGCTGAAGGCCAAGGAGACCGACCTGCTTGAGGTCTGAGCAGTCCGTCACCATGTCCGAACCACCCACCTCCCGCCGCGCTGCCCGCAAGGCCCGCCAGCACGGCGACCCGCCGGCCCCGGCGGACAAGTCCAACCCGACACCTCGAGCCGGCCGCAACCTGTATGCCGCGATAGGCACCGGGGTGCTGCTCGGCGCCCTGGTGCTGGTGTCGCTGTTCACTCGCAAAGAACTGTTCATCGTCGTGGCGACCCTGGCCTCGGTCATCGGGGTCTACGAGTTGCTGCGCGCGATGGGGCACGGGGGGATCCACCCGCCGGCCATCCCGACCATGGCGGCGGCCGCGGGGCTGCCGATCATCGCCTACATCTGGGGCCCGCAGGCGCTGTCCGCGTGCGTTGTCGGTGCGTTGCTGATTCTGCTGGTCTGGTGCTCGTTCGGCGCGCCCGCGGAGGCGGTCAAAGACCTGTCCGGTGCCGTGTTGGTCACGTTGTACGTGCCGACTCTCGTGTCGTTCGCGATGCTGATGCTGCACGCGTCGGACGGTCCGGGGCGCATTGTCGTGTTCATCGTCGTGACGATTTCCAGCGACATCGGGGGATACCTGTTCGGGGTGATCGCCGGGAAGCACCCGATGGCCCCCAGCGTGTCGCCGAAGAAGTCGTGGGAGGGTTTCGCGGGTTCGGTGCTGTGGTGCGTGGTGGCCGGTGCGCTCACGGTCAGCCTGGTCCTGCACGGACACTGGTGGATCGGAGCCATTCTCGGTTCGCTCGTGGTGCTGGCGGCAACCATCGGCGACCTGTGCGAGTCGATGATCAAACGTGATCTCGGCATCAAGGACATGGGCAACCTGATCCCTGGCCATGGCGGGCTGATGGACCGGCTGGACTCCCTGCTGCTGGCCGCCCCCGTCGTCTGGGCGGTGCTCACCGCCTTCGTTCCCATCTCCTGACAGGAAAGACTCGTGCCGACCAACCTGCCCGATCCTACGACGCACCCCGAGCCGGGGAAGCTGACGTTCACGGCCCCCCGCCGGGGCAAGCCGCCGCAGCACCTTGCCGACCTCGATGTGGCCGGTCGCGCGGCCGCCGTGCAAGAGCTGGGATACAAGGGTTTTCGCGCAAAGCAGCTGTCCACGCACTACTTCGAGCACCTGGTCACCGACCCGGACGAGATGACGGACTTGCCCAAGGCCGAGCGTGAGGGGCTGGTCGGTGCGATGTTGCCGCAGCTGCTCACCAGTGTCCGCTCGCTGGTGGCCGACAACGGGCAGACGATCAAGCAGGTCTGGCGGCTCTTCGACGGAGCGCTCGTCGAGTCGGTGCTGATGCGCTACCCGGGCCGCGTGACGATGTGCATCTCCAGCCAGGCCGGCTGCGGGATGAACTGCCCGTTCTGTGCGACCGGCCAGGAGGGGCTGACCCGCAATCTGTCGACCGCCGAGATCGTCGAGCAGGTCGTGGCCGGGGCCCGGATGCTGCGCTCCGGGGAGATCGCCGGCCTGGACGACGCGGACCGGCAGACGCCCTTGCGGGTGTCCAACGTCGTCTTCATGGGCATGGGTGAGGCGCTGGCGAACTACCGACAGGCGATCAACGCCATCCACCGGTTGGTCGACCCGGCGCCGGGAGGCCTGGGTATGAGCGCTCGCGGCCTGACCATGTCGACCGTCGGCCTGGTGCCGGCGATCGACAAGTTCGCCGCCGAGGGCCTGCCCGTGACGCTGGCGCTCTCCCTGCACGCCCCGGACGACGAGCTGCGCAATGAGTTGGTGCCGATCAATACCCGATGGACGGTCGACGAGGCGCTTGACGCCGCCTACCGCTACTACGACACGACCGGTCGTCGCGTGTCGATCGAGTACGCGCTGATCCGTGACATGAACGACCAGGCCTGGCGCGCGGACCTGCTGGGCGAGAAGCTCCGGGCCCGAGGCAAGGGCTGGGTGCACGTCAACCCGATCCCGCTCAACCCCACACCGGGCTCGAAGTGGACCGCCTCCCGCAAGGGCGTCGAGCAGCAGTTCGTCGAGCGGCTGCGAGCACACGGCATTCCCACGACGATCCGCGACACGCGCGGCTCGGACATCGATGGGGCCTGCGGCCAGCTCGCCGCCTCCACGGCCTAAATCCACCCCACGAAGTTCTTCGCTCGCAAGCTCGCTGCGATACTTCGCGGGGACCCCGGAAAAGACCACCCCACGAAGTTCTTCGCTCGCAAGCTCGCTGCGATACTTCGCGGGGACCCCGGAAAAAACCACCCTGAGACACTAAAGCGGCATACCGAGGAGGCGCGCGTGGGCTTGCTCTCCTGGCAGCAGGCGTTGACCGTCTGCCTGGTTGCCATCGCCTCGTCAGTGGTGCTGCGCCGACGGCTGCGTCGTGTGGCCGCGATTCTGTTGGAGATCAGCATCCTTGCCGGCCTCTTCGCGGCCTGGCAGCTGGCGCAGCTGATCTCGCGCTCGGGCGCGGCGGACGCGTTCGCTCGGGCACGGTGGATCGAGCGGTTCCAGCACACGCTACGGCTGCCCTCCGAGCACTGGATGCAACACCTTGTCCTCGGGCACCCGGACCTCGTGCGTGCCGAGAACCTGTACTACGCGATGGCGCACTTCAACGGGATGGGCATCTTCCTGCTGTGGCTGTTCTTCAGGCATCGCGACAGGTATCCGGCGGTCCGTACGACGATGGCAGTCAGCACGGGCGTGTGCCTGCTGGTGGCGTTCCTGCCGGTCGCGCCGCCTCGGCTGCTACCCGGGTACGTCGACACCGCCGCGCGCTACGGGCAGTCGGTCTATGGTGCGGGTCTCAATGTCGATGAGCTGTCGGCAATGCCGTCGGTGCACGTCCTGTGGGCGGTACTCATCGGCTGGTACGTCGTGCGAGTGAGTGGCAGCCGATGGCGGTTCCTTGCGCTGCTCTACCCGGTGGCAACTGTTTTCGTCGTCGTGTCGACCGCCAACCACTGGTGGCTCGACGGGATCGTGGCGGTGCTGATCCTGGTGGCGGCCGCGTGGGGTCAGGTCGGCCTGCGAAGGATGTGGTCGGCGTGGCGCGCGAAGGCGAACCGCCCGCCGACCGTTGTGTCGCTCGTAGATGCGACGCCGGTGCCCGGTCCGGCGGTCACGAAGGATGGTCATGGCCCCGTGGGTTGACCACTTCGCCGGCGCTACGGTTGGCCCAAGGCAATGTATGGCGCTCGCCGCCATGCACGGATGACACGTAGGAGAGCACCGTGAACCCATCGGGTCCGGGACGCGAGTTCGTGCTGACCGTCTCGTGCCCGGAGCGCCGCGGCATCGTGCACGCACTCACCGGTGTGGTTCTTGAGCATCAGCTCACGATCGCGGACAGCCAGCAGTTCGCCGACACCACCTCAGGGCAGTTCCACCTGCGGATGCACCTGGTGCGAGAGGGGGACGCGCTCAGCGTCGATGAGCTGCGGGCTGCGATGGAGGGCCCGCGCGCGACCTACGACATGGACGTGCAGGTGCATGATGCCGCGCAGCGTGCCCGACTGCTGGTGATGGTGTCCAAGGCGCCGCACTGCCTGCGGGATCTGCTCTTTCGCGTGCAGTCGGGGCAGCTGAACGCCGAGATCGGCGCGGTCGTCTCGAACCATCCGGATCTGGAGGACATCGTGCGGTGGCACGGTGTCCCCTTCCATCACGTGCCCGTCTCCGCGTCGACGAAGGATGCCGCGGAGACGCAGATGCTACGGATCATCGGCGAACAGCGTCTGGACACAGTAGTCCTCGCGCGCTACATGCAGATCCTGTCTCCGGCGGTGTGTCGGCAGATGGCGGGGCAGGTCATCAACATCCACCACTCGCTGCTGCCGAGCTTCAAGGGGGCCGGGCCTTATCGGCAGGCTCACGAACGTGGAGTCAAGGTGATCGGTGCGACCGCGCACTATGTCACCGCAGATCTTGACGAGGGCCCGATCATCGAGCAGGACTTCCGCCGCGTGGATCACCGGATGTCGCCCGCGCAGCTCGCCACCGCCGGTGAGGAGCTGGAGGCCATGGCGCTGGCGCGGGCGGTGCGGTGGCACGTGGAGCATCGAGTGGTCTTAAGGGGCCGACGCACGATTGTCTTCGACTGATCTCGCTGGAGTCCTGACCGATTCGCGTAGGTCTATGGTGGGCGAATGGCCCAGCTGCTCGTCGTGCATCACTCACCGACCGCCGGTATGCGCCGCCTCACCGAGGCCGTGCTGGCGGGCACGCGTGACGACGCCATCGAGGGCGTGGACGTGCTCGAGCGGCAGGCATTGGAGACCACCGCAGCCGACGTCCTGGCATCGGACGGCTACGTGCTGGGGACTCCGGCGAACTTCGGATACATGAGTGGCGCGCTGAAGCACTTCTTCGACTCGACCTTCCTACAGGTCGGCGGGTCGCTGTCGGCAGGTGGTGCGGCGGACGAGTCGGCCGGTGTGACGGCCAAGCGACCGTTCGGCTTGTACGTGCACGGTCGCTACGACACCACGGGTGCGGTGCGTGCCGTGCTGTCCATCACGGGTGCGCTGCAGTGGGCGCAGGGTTACGACGTGCTCGACGTCATGGGTGACCTCGACGAGAAGTCGCTCGCCTCGGCATACGAACTGGGCGCGACGATCGCCGCCCTTGTCGCCGAGGGCTGATCGACCGGTCCTAGTCGACCGGGTCGCCGACCACGTCGAGCGCATCGTCCACGGTGTCGACCAGGTGGATGGCCGAGGACATCGCGCGACCGTCGGCGAGGCGCTGCAGCACATCCCACGCCGGGATGGTGGTCGTCCAGTGCTCGTGCCCGACCAGCACGAGGGGCGGTTGGCGGGTCGACCTCCCGTAGTAGAGGTGCGTCGCAGTCTGGAAGATCTCCTGGACCGTCCCCGCGGCTCCCGGCAGCACAATGATGCCGGCGTCGCATCGAGCCAGGAGGATGTCCTCGCGGATGGCGTTGCTGAAGAACTTGGCAATCCAATGGCCGAACAGGTTGGGCGGTTCGTGCCCGTAGAACCAGGTTGGCACCCCCAGGCTGCGCGTCGAGGTGCGCGGATCGGTGGCCAACTCATGATGCAGACGCAGGGCGGGCAACGCCCAGCCGTCGATGCCGTCGGCGAATTCGGGCGCCCGCGCCAGCTGAGTCAGGGCGTGGTCGAGATCTGCCGAGTTCGTGGTGAAGGCACCGAGATTGGTCGCTTCCATCGATCCGGGACCGCCGCCGGTCGCCACGAGAAACCCCCGGTCGGCGAGTCGCAGACCGAGGTGCGCCGCCCGCGCATACTGCGTGGTCCCGCGCCGCTCGGCATGCCCACCCATGACACCGACGACGGACCGACGGACCACGAGCTCATCGAGGGCGTCAAGGATCGAGTCGTCGTGGATCGCCGTGATCAGTGTCGCGTAGGCGTCCCGCCGCCGATCCGGGTCCTGGGACCACGCGTATGCATGTGCGTCCGGGGTTGCTGCATAACCGGACTCGACCAGGCCGTTATAGAGCTCGGTCGGCCGATAGAGGTGAGCGCGGTAGGGGTTGACCGGTAGCCCAGGATCTGTTGGAAAGATCAGCGCCCCCTCGGCGCGCAGATGCGCATCCAGTGCGGGCGACAGGCGGCCACCCAGGACGACCAGACCCTCGATCTTCCGGTGCGCAAGCAGTTCGCCCTCGCGCCCGCGCAGGTCGAGATCCTGCAGGCGGAGTCCCCGGAGCGAGCGCCCATCCGTGAGAGCTCGATCGAGCTCGGCAAGAGTGGCGATCTCCGGATGCATCATTCGTCCATCCTGCACTGCGGGGTTATGGACTGTCCGTCCGATGCGATTGTCTGTCCGATGCAGCAGATCTCCCCGCACGCTTCGACGGCGGTAGAAGGTCACGATCCGGTGACGACACCGCGCCGGTGCCAACCTCCCGGGCATCTCGGGAGTCTTCCTGGTGTCGGCCGGAGGGGCGACACACTCGGGGGCGCATTTTGCGCCGGATTGAGAAGGAGCACTGGATGAAGCGCATGGCTATCGGGACGACGCTTGCGGTGATGGCGGCGGCCGTCGGAACGGCCCTGGTGCCGGGCATGGCGAGTGCCACCCCACATACCTCAAATGCGCCCATTGCGCGCGTCGCACACGTCTCGGCGACCGGCGTGCCTGGATCCAGTGCCCGCTCCGTGTCGACGAACAAGGCGATCACGGCGGCGGTCCTGCACAGCCGGCTGCTTGGCGATGTGCCGGCATCGGACGTGACGGTGAGCGCCATTCGCCTCCACGGCTCGTGGGCCGGCGCCGTCGCGACGCCGCGCGACGGCCGTACGGACCCCGCGCAGGTGCTCCTGCACCGGGTGGGGTCGGCGTGGACCGTAACATCCCTCGGCAGCTATGAGGTCGGCTGCGGAGCGGTCTCGAGCACGGTCCGCCATCAGCTGGGGCTGCACGGGGAGTGCGGCTGACCAGTAGGTAGTGGTGTGCGGTGACCGGCGCCTTCGGGGGACGTCGGTCACCGCACATCACCGAGCTTTCGGTATCCGTCCTCCGGTGGTCGAGTGGGCGAGCGCGCGGCGGTTTTCCGGTGGTCGAGTAGGCGAGCGCGAAGCGCGAGCCGTATCGAGACCCCGATCCCTTGTCGAGTCGCTGCAACGCCGGGACTGTCGGGCCTGCCGCATACGGTGTGGACGTGCTGACAACGCTGGCAGTCTCCGGGTATCGCTCGCTGCGCGACGTGGTTGTGCCGCTGGGGCCGCTCACTGTGGTGACCGGTGCCAACGGCAGCGGCAAGACGTCCTTGTATCGCGCGTTGCGGCTGCTGGCCGACTGCGGCCGGGGCGCGGTGGTCGGGGCCCTGGCGCGAGAGGGCGGCCTGACGTCCGCGCTGTGGGCCGGACCGGCGTCGCTGAGCGGAGCCCGGCGGTGAGGCGATCGAAGGCATCACCCGGCGGGGTCCGATCAGTCTGCGGATGGGCTTTGCCTCCGACGACCTGGGCTACCTCGTAGACCTTGGGCTGCCGCAGCCGACCACGTCAGCCTTCGCGCGCGACCCCGAGATCAAGCGGGAGGTCGTCTTCACCGGTGCAGTGATGCGTCCTGCCTCGACTCTGGTGCGACGGCGACAGGCGGCGGTTCAGGCAGCTGTGGCAGCACGGCAGTGGGAGACCCTCACCGAGCGGTTGCCCACCTACCGGAGCATGCTGACCGAGCTTGCCGATCCGGTGCGCGCACCAGAGATCTTCGCGGTGCGCGAGCAGATCAGGTCCTGGCGCTTCTATGACGGCTTTCGCACCGACCTCGATGCGCCTGCACGACGTCCGCAGGTGGGCACGAGGACGCCGGTGCTCGCCGACGACGGCAGTGACCTGGCGGCCGCCCTGCAGACCATCCATGAGGAAGATCCCCGGCGTCTCGAACGCGTCATCGCCGACGCTTTCGACGGTGCGACCCTGCAGGTGACGTCCACAGGTGGCCTCTTCGAGCTGGAGCTGCGGCAGCCGGGGATGCTTCGTCCGCTGCGGTCGGCCGAGCTGTCCGACGGCACCCTGCGCTACCTGCTGTGGATCGCGGCGCTGCTCACGATGCGGCCGCCTGCGCTCATGGTATTGAACGAGCCGGAGACCTCGTTGCATCCGGACCTGCTGCCGGCACTAGCCAGGCTCATCCGAGAGGTTTCGGAGCGCACCCAGACCGTCTTCGTGTCGCACTCGCGGGCCCTGATCGACCTGCTGACCGATCGCGGACTCGACGAACGGGAGGCCGGCGAGGCCGTCGAGATCGAGCTCGTGAAAGACCTCGGTGAGACGCGGGTGCCGGGGCTGGGGTTGCTGACCACCCCTGGCTGGGATTGGGGCCGTCGCTAGCCGTCGAGAGCTCACCCCCACCGACCCGCGAGTTGTTCCGATCGACCCGTGAGTTGTGACCGTCGAGCCGCGAGTTGTCCACTTGTTTTCGGAAGGTGCTGCCATAGCGTGGTATTCGGCAAACTCTCATGGTTGGCTCTTGAATTTGGGTTCGAACAAAGTTACGATAGAGCATGGACTTCAACCAGGACGATCGGCGGATCTCGGGTTATGTGCCCGGGTCGGATGGTCCGGGGTTTGGGGGTCTGCCGGTGCCGGTGGATCTGTCCGGGTACGCGGTGCCGGAGGGTTCGGGAGGTCTGGCGGGTGTGCCGGCGGGGGCCGGGTCAGATGTCTCGCCGGGTGCGGGTGTGGCGGCGCTGTCTGTTGTGCGAGAGGCGCCGGTCGCGATGCGCGGGGTGGGGGATGCGTGTGGGCAGCTGTGCGACACGGATTTGGACGGTGCGGCGCGGGAGTTGCTGAGAGCACGCCAAGAGGCGGAACGATCGTTGGTGCTGCTGCTGGCTGACGCGATCGGCCGTGGGGTGGTGGCCGGGTCTGACAGTGGTGGTGCGCGGCAGTGGTTGCTGGACCGCGCGAGGTTCTTGGAGCCGGGGGAGGCGAGCCGGATCACGGCGGCTGCGGAGGCGGTCAATCGGCCGGAGAATGCGCGGTTGCGTGCGGCATTCGTTGCGGGCGACCTGAGCGCCACGATGCTGGTGACGGTGGTCCGGGAGGTTCCCAAGGCGATGGTGGCGTTGCCGGACGCGGCCCGGGATGAGGTGTTGGGTTATTACCTGCAGGTGATCGAGCCGGGGTTCACGCGGGCGGATCTGCGGGGGTTGACCAAGCGGATCATCGCCGAGTTCGGTGAGGATCAGGCCCCGGCCGATGAGGAGAAGGCGCAGCGGGCGGAGTCGTTGAGCTGGACGGAGCTGGCCAGCGGTCTCTTCGAGTTGGTCGCGGTGCTCTCGCCGGCACATGCCGCGGAGGTCATCGAGGCGATCACGGCGCTGTCCGTGCCGCAGCCGACCAAGGATCCGGCCACGGGGGAGAAGGTCCGTGACTCGCGGACGCCGGGTAAGCGGCGTGCGGACGCGCTGGTGGAGATCGTCGGGGCGGCCGCCCGGTGCACCGATGCGGATGCGATGCGGTCGACGGCGAAGGTGATTGTCACGATGGGCCTGGACGCCCTGTTGCGGCGGCTCGGGAACGGGGGTTTCGCGGTGACGGCCACCGGGCAGGTGCTGGACGCGGCGACCGCCCGCCGGTTGGCTTGCAGCGCGGACCTCATCCCGGTGGTGCTCGGCAGTGACGGGCAGCCACTGGATGTGGGCCGGCAGGAGCGGTTGTTCACCGGGGCCGTGCGGACGGCGATCATCGTTCGAGACAAGCACTGTTCCTTCCCTGGCTGCGACAGGCCGCCGGGGTGGTGCGAGGCGCACCATGTCATCCCGTGGTGGGCCGGTGGTCAGACCCTCAAGGACAACGGAACACTCCTGTGCAGCCGACATCATCACGTCGTGCACGCCAAGGGATACATGGCCCGAGTCTCGGTCACGGGAGTGACGTGGGACCTCGCCCCGGGCCAGATGCCGAAAGAACCACCGGGCACCCTCGCCGACACCGCCTAACCCGCGGCCACAAGTCTCAAGGAGCCAGTGCGCCCATCGCTGCCTACGGCCAGACCCTACGACCGGTGTGTGACGGACCGTGCTTATGGCGCGAGCACTGTGCTGATCGTGCGGCGCTCGATCCCGGAGGTGCGAGCGGAATGCCCTCCCTATGAATGGCGTCTCTCGGACGACGGGCCGACCGCGGCGCGTGAGTTGTGCTTGCGATTGCCAGACGACGCGCTCCTGGTCTCGAGTACAGAGCCCAAGGCTGTGGAGATGGTGTCGCCTGATGGGGCCAGCGCGGTCCGGCGGGACAGAAGTTTGGTGGAGGTCGCACGGGATGAGCCGTTGGATGGGGGCTTCCGGTCGCGTCGCACCGACGTAGATGGCGGCAGCACGATGGCTGGGAGCCCCACCGTGCAGTCCGGGATCGCTTTCTGCGGCCGTCAGAGATGCTGTGACAACCGGGCGCCCGGCTGTCCTTGCGTCACGCGGAATGGCGATCACGGTGTGGCTCAGTGGCGTCGCCGATATCGGCGATCCATCCGTGTTCTGGTCGAAGCTCCGGCTACCAGATCTGTTGGAGATCGATCTCACGTCCGGGCGAGTGCATCGATCCGGTTCCGAGCGTTGACGGGGCGTGCCAGGATGTCGACATGAGTGATGGTGCATCCGGCCGGTACCAGGCGGCATACGACCGCAGCCTCAGCGACCCGGAAGGTTTCTGGCTCGACGCGGCTCGCGACATCGACTGGATCAATCCTCCGAGACGCGCCCTGGACGATGCCAATCCGCCGTTCTACCGCTGGTTCCCGGATGCGCGGCTCAACACTTGCTTTAATGCGCTCGATCGCCACGTCATAGGCGGCCGTGCCGATCAGACGGCGCTGATCTATGACAGCCCGGTGACCGACACCCGGGCGACCTTCACGTATGCCGAGCTGCTGGACCTGGTCGGGCGCGCAGCGGGCATCCTGCAGAACCTCGGGGTCGAGAAGGGTGACCGAGTCGTCATCTACCTGCCGATGATCCCGGAGGCGGTCATCAGCATGCTGGCGTGTGCGCGCATCGGCGCGGTGCACTCGGTGGTCTTCGGCGGCTTTGCTCCCGCCGAGCTCGCCGCGCGTATCGATGATGCCCGGCCGAAGGTGGTGATCACGGCGTCGTGCGGTGTCGAGCGCAGCCGGGTCGTTCCCTACAAGCCACTCGTGGACGACGCGATCCGGCAGGCACGGCATCGGCCCGAGTACGTGGTCGTGGTGCAGCGCCCGCAGGCCGAGGCGGACATGGGCGAACGGGACATCGACTGGGCGAGCGCGATGCGCCCGGGGACGGTGGCCCCGGCCGGTTGTGTGCCCGTCGCCGCCACGGACCCGCTCTACATTCTCTACACCTCGGGCACGACTGGGCATCCGAAGGGGATCGTGCGGGACAACGGCGGTCACGCGGTTGCACTGCGCTGGTCGATGACCAACGTATTCGGTCTGCAGCCGGGAGAGGTGTGGTTCACTGCGTCGGATGTGGGCTGGGTGGTCGGGCACTCCTACATCGTCTACGCGCCGCTGCTGACGGGCTGCACAACGGTGCTCTACGAGGGCAAACCGGTCGGCACGCCGGACGCCTCGGCATTCTGGCGAGTGGTTGAGAGCTACGGCGCAGCAGCGATGTTCACGGCACCAACGGCATTTCGGGCCATCAAGAAGGAAGACCCCGACGGCACGCTGCTGGCGGGACGCGACCTGTCGCGGCTGCGCTCGCTCTTCCTTGCCGGCGAACGCCTCGACCCGGACACCTGGCAGTGGGCCACCGACCGGCTCGGCGTGCCCGTCGTCGACAACTGGTGGCAGACCGAGACCGGCTGGCCCATAGCAGCGAACCTCGTGGGGCTGCAGCAGATGCCGATCAAGCCGGGCTCGGCGACGATGCCTGTTCCGGGGTATGACGTGCAGGTGCTGGACGATCAAGGGCGGCCGGCCGAGGCCGGCCAGGAGGGCGCCGTGTGCGTTCGGCTGCCGCTGCCGCCGGGCACCTTGACGACCCTCTGGGGCGATGACGAGCGATACCGCGCGTCGTACCTGTCCGCGTTCGAGGGCTACTACCTCTCGGGTGATGGTGGGTACCGCGACGACGACGGCTACGTCTTCGTGATGGGCCGCACGGACGATGTCATCAACGTTGCCGGGCATCGGCTGTCGACCGGTGCCTTGGAGGCGGCCATCGCCGAGCACCCCGCGGTTGCCGAGTGTGCCGTGATCGGGGTCGCGGACCCGGTGAAGGGTCAGGTCCCGCGAGGTCTGGTCGTCCTCAAGTCAACCGGCGATGCCGCACAGGTTGATGAGCAGGTCGTGCGGGAGGAGTTGCTGGATCTGGTCCGTCGGCAGGTTGGCGCCATCGCGTCGTTGCAGCGGGTGGACGTGGTCGTGGCCCTGCCCAAGACGAGGTCTGGCAAGATCCTGCGGCGCACGATGCGGCAGGTCGCGGATGGTGAGTCGCCGGCGACACCAAGCACCATCGAGGATCCGTCGGTGCTCGACGATCTCGCCGAGGTGCTACGCAGCTGACGGTCCATTCGCGGGTCGGTCGGGCACGCCACGACGGATGCGGCGCGCCCAGCGGATGTGCTGCTCGTGCACAATGAGCATCAGCACGACCGCCGTCCAGACGCCGAGCGCGAGCCACGCGTCCCAGGAGCCCAGATCGATCAGCCAGTGCTCGTGGTTGACCAGACCGAGCTCGCGGCTGGCAACGCCATACATGCCGACGGGGAAGACGATGGCCCACCACTCGGTGCGGTACTCGATCTGCCGATGCCGCTTAAACGTGCGCCAGATGCAGAGAGCCAGGAGCAGTGGGATCAACCAGGTCGCGAATGACCACATGATCATCGAGAGGCTCTCCACGACATCCGGAAGGATGAGGTGCTCGACCTGCCTCAGCTGGAGAAGGTGAGCACCGGCGAAGATGGTGATCGCAGCAGCGCCCATGAATACCCAATAAGGCGCGATGGACTCGCTCGGACGGATGCGGCGCAACAAGAGCCGGGCAAACTCGACCGCGGCAAGCAACAGATACTGGATCAGCCCGATGGCCCAGCAGATGCCGGCGAAGGCCTCGAGAGGGTAGTTGTGGAATGCATCGGCGAGGCTGGCTGCGGCGACGGCGACGGACTGGGTGCCGACGATCCAAATGAACCAGGTGCCGTTGACAGGGTCCAGCGTCGTATGCCGCTTCGCATGGGCGATCATGCCGAGCGGGACGCCATAGCCGAGGACGATCCACGACGTAACGCCGATGACCAGCAGGATCGACGCGGTGGTGGTGTGATCGGCGAGACTGAAGCGAGCGGAGAGCACATTGGAGGCCGCGGTGAATGTGATGAAGCTGAACCCGTTGGGCCCGACGATCTCCGAGAGAATGCGTGGCAGCCACCAGATGATCCGCATCAGGTGGACCGCACCCAAAAAGACGTAGGCGGCCACGCTGATGACCAGCAGGATCCGGGAGATCAGGTCGGCATGGATCGTCCACAGCCCTGCCGAAATGATGCCCGTCGCCATGACAAAGGCAAACTCGGCAATGCTGAGGTCGCGGATCAGCCTGTATGCGGCCGACTGCGGCCGGCCGGCCGCCTCGACGCTCGGTGCGCTCCTGCTCGCAGCGTTCACCTTGCTCACACTAGAACGTCTGGACCGGGCAGTGGGGACGTAGCGCCGATGTCGCCCGCGCGAGCGCCGGCGAGCAGGTGGCGCGGGTGCCCGGGGCTCACCCGGGCGGGTTACGAGCCAGTCGAGGCAGGGCGCGAGCGACCTTGCCACTGACCACGCCGTGGAACGGATCGACCGTCATTCCGGTATGCCGATCGCGTGACCAGGTGCCAATGGCGCGGCCGCCATCGATGACCACCGGGCGGAACATGCCGTTTCGGCCAGGCACCACTGCCTCGAAATGATCGGGATGCAGCACTGCCGACCGGGCCTGAAAGCCAAGCAAGATCTCGTCGAAAGCCACGGTGAGCAGGGGATCCGTGGTGGCCCTGCTCAGTGCCTCACACTGCGGCAGCGTGGCCGGGTCAAGGTAGTAGTCCACGCCGTCGACGACAAGCCTCTCCAGCGATCCGGTGATGTCATCCCATAGGGGCTGGACATCCTTGTGGCGCAGGCCGGTCCACCACAGCAAGTCCCTGAGGGTGGCGGGCCCGTGGGACCGGAAGTAGCTGATCGCCCAGTTGGCGATGGCGGCGTCAGGCTCCAGCTCCACGGGCCCGTCATCCCGTCACCCAGTCGTCGCAGAGGACGAACGCCTGCTGCTCGCCGATCATCGGGCCGAGGCAGGTCACTGCGCCCACCGCGAGCCGGATGATGAGGTATGCGCGGCCGTCGGGCATCGCTCGCCGACCAGGCGCTTGCGCGACGAGTCGGAGGCGGCCAAGCGGCGCAGCCGTGCCCACCGTGTCAGCTCTCGCTGGCCACCGTGATGGTGAACCCGTTACTGCGCAGGCGACTGGAGAGGGCGTCACCGAGCGCGACTGCCGGGGTGAGGACACCTCCCGCTGCGCCCTGGGGTAGCTTCGGCAGAGCCGCACGGTCAACCGCGAGAGTCAGGGCGCTTTCGCCGAGCATGACTGCGGTTGCCTTGTATCCAGGGTCGCCTTGCGCTGAGACAACGGATCGGTACACCGCGCCAGTGGTCGTCTCGGCGCGCACATCCATCGTGAAGAATCCAGCGTCCAGTTTCTCGGGGCTGGGTCCCTCACCCGCCTTCGGGAGAACCTTGTTGACCACGGGTCGCGCGAAGGGCGCGGCGATGGCGGTGAACCCACCAACGAGGGCCGCACGCACCGCCTGAGCGGTGGCACGCCCCTTCAGTCCGTCACCGGTGCGCATGACTTCGCGGTAGCGGAACGACTGGCCGTAGCGGTGATTCAGCAGCGCGTTGCTTCGGCGCACGACGCGGGTGTTGAACGACGCCATGACAAACGGTGCGACCCAGGTGTGCCGATACTGGTCGTAGGCCACGGTGAGCGTGTCGCGGTGCTCACCGGTTGGCTCATCGGCCCGGTCCGGCGACAGCGCGAACGTGTCGGCGGCCGCGCGGCGCGCGGTGCGGTCGGACCGCACCTCGTCGGCCTGCAGCATCGCGGATGCGATGGTGCCACCGCTGAACCCGCCCTTGAGCGTGGCCAGCAGCACCGTCTCCGCGAGCTCACCGGCACCATCGAGCGCGGCCTGTCCAGCGGCATTGAAGACCGCAAGATCGGACGGGATGGAGTCGAATCCGCAGCTGTGGACGATCCGGGCGCCGGTGTCGCGGGCGATCGCGTCGAAGAGGTCGATCGACTTGCGCACGAAGAGGACTTCACCGGTCAGGTCGACATAGTCGGCGCCCGCGCGGGCGCAGGCCTCGACGAGGGGAAGGCCGTGCGCGGCATACGGACCCACGGTGGTCACCACGACCTGCGCACGCTCGGCGAGCGCTCGCAGAGACTCCGCATCGGTCGCATCGGCAACGAGCAGGGGCCAGTTGCGAGCACTCTCACCGAGACCGGAGCGCACCTGCTCCAGGCGGGCTCGGTTGCGTCCGGCGAGCGCGATGCGCAGCCCTGTGGGCGCATGGCCGGCCAGGTGCTTGGCGGTGAGGGCGCCCACGAAACCGGTGGCGCCGAACAGCACGATGTCGAGGTCACGATCTGTCATAGCCAGACCCTAGTGGGCGTCCCCTGAAGGAGCCCAAGGGTGGGCTTCCCGCCGGCGGCTACCCGATCCTGGACAGCGCTGGTGCTAGAGCCGGGACCAGGCCTGCGTGAGGACGCTGCGTAGTTTTTGTTCGATCTCGTCGAACTCGGGTTGTCCGATGATCAGTGGTGGGGCGAGTTGGATGACGGGGTCGCCGCGGT
>NZ_VCQV01000017.1 GCF_007845645.1 Leekyejoonella antrihumi | reverse complement strand
GCACGGCAGGCACAGGCCCTCCCGGTGATGTTGGCGAGTCTCGACAACCCGTCTTTTACCGGGGCCTGTGCCTGCTTCGCTGCGTGACACGCCGCAATGACCGCGCCTATCCGCGGAATCTCTAAGGCCGCCGACCTCCCAACCGGCCGACGGGGCTTCGCGCCATTCCCACCTGAAGGATGGACACGTGCAGCACACATACACGCACCAGTAAAGGCTGCGCCCCGCAAGACATCGGCATCCGGGACGGTCACTGCGGTGACCGTCCCGGATAGGACGCAGTGTGAGACGGTCCGGAGATCTGAGCGCCGAGCTCCGATCCGCCGCCGATGATCGCCCCGATTGCGGAGCAGCCGGGGTGTCCTCGCTGGAGATACGTGCACAACGGGCTTCATCGGGCAGTTCCGCACCCCGCAGGTGGATCCCAGGTGGCCTGCCCCGCGTGCCGATCCCCTACCCAAGCACGGTTGAGATCTACGCGCGACCGGTTCCCAACGTGGCCAACGTGTAGGCAAAGGTCGATGGGCGCACGCCATGTGGGAGATTCGAGCGATGACACCGGAGGAACTGCGCGAGTACTGCCTGGCAAAGCCGGGTGCCCGGCCGGACGAGCCCTGGGAAGGTGATCTGGTGGCCAAGGTGCACGACAAGATCTTCGCGTTTCTCGGCGGCGGGGAGGCGGTGGGTGTGAAGGCCGGCGCGACGCGCGAGGAGGCCGACGAGTGGCTGGCTCAGTACCCGCAGGATGCGAGTGTCATGGCGTATATCGGACGGTCCGGGTGGAACACGCTGCGTATCGGCGGCTCGATCTCAGACGACGAACTGCGCGAGGCAATCGACGCGTCCTATGACGCGGTGGTCGCGAAATTGCCGCGCAAGCACCGCCCCATCTAGAGCCTGTTACGAAAGTCGTTTGAGCCAGTGATCGATGATGCTCCCGCGGACGGTGGCGGTGTATCGGACGGCGAGCTTGTCTCCTGATCAGAAATCCGATCCGCGCGCACCACGCATCGCACGCTCTCAACGTCAGCGCCGCATCGTCAGGAGATCCGGCCGGCACGGCCGCTGTCGTGGTTGGGTGGTTGTCAGTGGACATCAGTACGATAAAGGTATGAAGGAAGCAGCGGGCGACCCGGTCACCGAGAGCGATACGGCTCCGGAGTGGTTGGCGGCGGCGACCGCGCTGCTGGACCGAGATCCGGGCACGGGGCTGGTGGATACCGACCGGCTCCTCGAGGTCATGAGCTGGTTGGGGCAGGCGGCGTTCTCGCATGCGAAGACCGACCGGTCCCACCATGACAGGGCCGGGCTGCTCGACCAGATCCAGGCGGCGCAGGCGCTGATCAACACGGCCAGCGCGATCCAGCACGTCCGGGTGGCGCAGTACGTGGCGACCACCGAGACTCTCGACCTGCACCTTGGCACTGACCCGGGTGAGGACGCTGGAGGGCCGCGGGAGTGCGCGCACGAGCTGGGGCAGGTGGGCGAGTTCGCCGATGTGGACCTGGCACCGGTGATGTGCTGGGGACCGATGCAGGCCACCCGCCGCATCGAGGAGGCCGTCGACGCCGTCACCAAAACCCCCCGGTTGCTCGATGAGATGGGCGCCGGGCGCCTCGACGCGACCCGGGTCGCGCAGGTGACCTGGGAACTGGCTGAAGCCGGCGACGTCACGTGCGCGCAGGTGGAGGACCTGCTGCTGGGCCGCGGGCTGTGCTCGTGGACCTCGCGGCAGGCCCGTAACCGGGCCCGGACCCTGGTCCGGCGGTGTGACCCGCCCGCGGCGAAGACTGCCCGGGCGAAGCGCACCAAGGAGGAGATCGGGGTGTTTACCCGGCCCGGTCCGGAGAACGGGTTGACCGAGTGGACCGCGATCTTGCCCACCAAGGACGCGCTCCCGGCGTTTCAGGCCGTGGACGAGCTGGCCCGGCAGCTACACCAAGACTCCATGGCCGGTAAGACGCTGGGTGAGTGCCGGGCGGACGCCCTGTGTGACCTGATCCTGGGCCACGCCGATGTGCAGACCATCGTCAACGTCCTGGTCCCCATCAAGGCCGGCGCCAACACGTCCACCGGCGCGCCCAGCGGGGATGAGCCAACCAGCCCGGTCGAGCAGGTGCTCTCCGACGTGCTGGCCGACTACAACTGGGACGCCGCCCTGCGAGACCTGATCATCGACCTCGACCACCACCCCGACGACGATGGTGATGGCAGCAGCGACGTCGCAGGCACCAGCAGCAGCGGCGGTGCATGCTCATCGGGCGCATCACCACCCGCCGATGAGCATCACCCACCCGAACCAGATCCACCCGAACCAGATCCACCCGAACCAGATCCACCCGAACCAGATCCAGCCGAACCAGATCCACCCAAGGAAGGCCCGCCCGACCAACCACCGCCGCCACCTGGCGTGCACCGACCGCTGTGCCTACCGGATGTGGAGATCCCCGGCATCGGGGTGATTCCCGCCGAGGCCGTGCAAGAGATGATCTGCACCCTGGGCACCACCGTGACCCGGGCCCTGGTCGACTGGCACACCGGCACCATCCTGGAAACCGGGGCGACCACCTACCGGCCGACCGCAGCGATCCGCCGACACGTGATGCTGCGAGACCAGCACTGCAGATTCCCGGGCTGTGAGAGACCCGCAAAGTTCTGCGACGTCGACCACGTCACCCCCTGGCCACAAGGACCCACGAAAGTGTCGAATCTGCAATGCCTGTGCCGGCACCACCACCGCGCCAAGCACGAAACCCGCTGGCAGGTCACCATGACCCCCGACGGCACCAGCACCTGGACCAGCCCATCCGGCCGCGAATACACCACCTACCCCGGCACCCTCGACGTCACCGCCGACCTGCACGTCACCGCTGGGGCGCCCGTCGAGTCGGACAGCCACGACGCCGACGGCGCGGGACAGCACCCGGCACCAACCGACTAGAGCCTGTTCCGCACGTGGTGCCGGCGTGTCTCGTGCCGGCGTGTCTCGTGCCGTGAGGCGAGGCCTCCCGCGTAACTCGTTTGGGTACCAACACAAAAACGCCACTGCAGGCGCCCAGATGACCACACGACCACGATCGTCGACCACCGGCTCAAACGACTTTCGTAACACGATCTAGTCCCCGGCCCGACGGTGCGCCGAGTCACTATCGGCCGACGTTCCGCTCTTCGGTGGGCGGGCCTGAATGCCTCCCACCTTTCAGCTGAGCAGCAGGACGACCGGCGGGGTGAGCACGAGTGCGATGGCTGCCGCATAGATCAGTGCACGGGTTGCCGGTGGCAGGGCGCGCCCGGTGGCGGACATGCGGTCGATGCGGGCGCCCAGCTGATCGGACGGAGGGTCGGCCGGGTCGGGTTCGATGCCTGCGGCCTGGGCGAGAGCGACCTGGCGCAGCGCCTGCTGCAGGTCCGAGGGTGGGCAGTGGTGCAGCGCTGCGTCGTCGGCGAGCATCTCGACGAGAAGCCGGACCGCGGTGACGGATCGGGCCGCAGTCGGCAAGAACGGAAAGGTCTTGGACCAGGCGATGAACGGCTGGATGACCAGATCGTGGCGGCCGCGCGCGTGGGCCTGCTCGTGGGCAAGGACCGCAGTCAGCTCGCCGGGGCTGAGCGTGTCCAGCGCTCCACGACTCAGGACGATCTGGGGCCGGATCCCGGGGAGGCAGTAGGCCATCGCCGTGGGGTGATCGACCAGGCGAACCTTCAGGTCGGTGTGGTCGTCGGCGGCGTGCACCCGCCGGGCGTCGGCGATCGCGTCCAGAAACCGGCGATGGGCCCGGCGAGTGGTCGCCACCCGCACGGCGGACGTCCCGGTGGCGGCGGCCAGCCATGCCCCGACGCCGCCGGTCACGGCCACACCCAGCCATCCGGCCGGGCCGAGCCGGGACCAGTGCGACGGGACGGCCAGGACGCCGGGCAGCCAGCGCCGGTCGAGGCTGCCGGCAGCCAGGGTCATCCCGGCGGTCAGCACGCCCAGCCCGCCGCCGAGCCCGACGGCCTGCCACAGCAAGAGGGCCGCTCGCGGCGCCCGAGCCGGCCAGTCGGCGCGGGCCAACGCCGCAGAGACCGGCCCGGCCAGGGCGATCGTCATCCCGGTCAGCCCGGCCGCCTCGACCTGGAGCAGCACGTCACTGAGGCGGCCGAGCGCGCCGCAGCGCTCGGCGCAGGTGTGCGGTGTCGGTGTCCGTGACTCCGCCGAGGAACCGGGTCAAGGCTGCGTCGCGGTCCGCGGTCTGGCCCAGCGCGTCGAGCATCATCGCGGCGATGTAGTCCTCCCGGCTGATGGCCGCGCGGTATATGTGCGGCCTGGTCAACTCGTCTCGGGTGGCAAGGTCCTTCTGGCGCAACCGGTCCAGCACGGTCAGCACCGTGGTGGTCGCACGGTCTCGGCCGGGCAGCACATCGGCCACCTGTCGGGCAGTCATCCCGTCCGGGTGCTCCCACAGCGCCCGCAGGATCGCCCGTTCGAGCTTGCCTTGGCCCGCCATGCCACACCTCCGTCCGCGAACAGCATCGATCCGATCGCCTAACGCGAGTCTACAGTGTGTAGAAGATCACGTTGCGGACCCTCCCGGGGGTCTTCTACGCAGCGTAGAATCGTCTACGTCGTGTAGAAGAACAGGCAGGCCGTAAGGCCCACTCCAAGGGAGTCAACCGTGACCCAGGTGTCCAAGAAGCCGCCCGCCCCGCAACCGTCGGAGTTTCGCGGCGAGTTGTCCCACGGCGAGGACCACATCAACAAGGTCACCTGGGCGGGCTCGATCGGTTCCGAGCACGCGATAGCGCCTCGGATCCGCGTCGGGCGCGACCGATGGTTCAACATCTTGTGGCTGATCCCGATCGGGTTCGCGGTCGCGCTCATCGCGGTGGCGGTCGCGCAGGGGCTGCGCACCATGCCGTCGATCCAGCACTTCATCGCCGACTTCCCGGGCGTCCCGTCCCCGACCCAGGCCGATGAGCAGCCGGGCATGCCGTGGTGGGTGAATCTGCAGCACTTCGTGAACATCCTGTTCATGTTCTTCATCATTCGGTCCGGGTGGCAGATCCTCGTCGATCACCCGCGCCTCTACTGGACCCGGCACTCGCGCCCGGGCAACGAGTGGATGCGGGTGCGCCCCAAGTCCCCTGACGACCCGCTGTGGACCGCCAAGCAGGACTCGGTCGATCTGCCCAAGCACGTCGGTCTGCCCGGGCTTCGGCACACCATCGGACTGGCCCGGTGGTGGCACTTCACCGTCGACATCGGTTGGCTGGTCAACGGCGTCGTCTTCTTCATCCTGATCTTTGCCACCGGGCAGTGGCAGCGCCTGGTGCCGACGAGCTGGCGCGTCTTTCCCGATGCGCTGTCGGTGATGATCCAGTACCTGTCGTTGAACTTCCCCGCCAACCACGGCTGGGTGGCCTACAACGGACTGCAGCTTCTGGCCTACTTCATCACCGTATTCATTGCCGCCCCGCTGGCCCTGATCACCGGCCTGGGCATGTCGCCGGCACTGTCGACCCGGTTCCACCGGTTCAGCAGGGTCTTCCACATCCAGCTGGCCCGCTCGATCCACTCGCTGGTCATGATGTGGTTCGTCTTCTTCATCGTCGTGCACGTGACGATGGTCTTCGTCACCGGTGCCCGGGAGAACCTGAACGCCATGTTTGCCGCCCGCGACTCGAACGGCTGGCTCGGCGTCGGGATCTTCGGGATCGGCGCCGTCATCATCCTGGCCGCCTGGTTCACGGCCAGCCCGTTCACACTGCGCCACCCGAGGGTCGTGCAGAACGTCGGCAACGCCGTCGCCGGCCCGTTCCAACGCTGGTTCGAGAAGGTGAACCTGAGCCCGAACCAGTACACCGAGGCCGACATCTCCGACTACTTCTGGCACAACGGCACCTGGCCCGAGTCACCGGAGTACGCACGCCTGATGGCCAATGGTTTCGAGGACTATCGGCTGCGGATCGACGGGCTGGTCGACAACCCAATGGAGCTGAGCCTGGCCGACCTGCACGCGCTGCCCCACCACGAGCAGATCACTCAGCACTACTGCATCCAAGGTTGGTCGGGTGTCGCCAAGTGGGGCGGGGTGTCGATGAGCACCATCCTCGCGATGGCGCAGCCACACGCCGACGCGAAATGGGTCGTGTTCTACTCCATTGCCGAAGGCTCCGACGGCGGCATCTACTACGACGCCCACCCCATCGCCCAGATGCGAGGCGAGCTGGCCATGCTTGCCTACGAGTTCAACGGCGAACCCCTCACCTACGGGCATGGCGCCCCGTTGCGCCTGCGCAACGAGGTCCAGCTTGGCTTCAAACAGGTCAAGTGGATCAAGGGCGTCGAATTCGTCGCGCACTTCGACGAGATCGGCGGCGGGTACGGCGGCTACAACGAAGACCACGAGTACTACGGATACAGCCAGTCCATCTGACCGCTGTCCGCGGGCGTCGGAAGATGGATGGCCCGGCTGGTGCGCGAGTGCGCACCAGCCGGGCCGCCGACATTGATCGATCCAGGTCAGCTCACCGGTGCCCCCGAGGCATTGTCCGTGGCAAGCTCCTCGTGCTTCACGCTGAGCAGCAGCAGGGTCGCGATGGCGCCGACCAGGACCATGGCGGCGGCGACCCAGAACGCCTGAGTTGACGCGTAGGTCTGGATCTGACCACCGAACTGGGCCTGGAACTGTTTCATGGCTGCGGCCTTGCCGGCTGCCGTCTGCGGCATCGCCTGACCGTGTGCCGCGGCCTGCCTGGTCACCATGGCCACCAGGTCCCGGCTCTTGCCGGTCGCCGCATGAGAGAACACGGTCGACAGCGCAGCGATGCCTACCGCGCCACCGATCTGCTGGGCGGTGTTGAGCGCGGATGCCGCGGCACCCGAGTCGTTCTTGTCGATCCGCGCGGTCGCGGTGAGCGTCAGCGGGATGAACAGCAGACCCATGCCGAACGACATGACCAGGATCCAGGGCAGCAGGTGCGAGGCGTAACCGCTGTCGACGGTGAGATGGGTGAAGCCCCACAGCGCGATAGTTGTCAGGATGCCGCCGACGCCGGAGATCCAGCGTGGGTCGACGCGGCTCACCAGGTTGGACGCAACTCCTGCGGAGGCGATCATACCTGCGCTGAACGGCAGGAACGCGATGCCCGACTTCATCGGCGAGTAGCCCAGCACCTGCTGGATGTAGAGGCCGAGGAAGAAGAACAGGGCAAACATGCCGGCGCCCACCAGCAGCATGGTGAACAGGCTGACCGCGCGGTTGCGGTCCGTGAGGATGCGCAGCGGCAGGAGCGGGTGCTTGGCCCGCGACTCCGCGATCACGAAGAGGCCGAGCACGATGACCCCGCCGATGAGCGGGACCAGCGTCAGGAAGTCTCCCCAGCTCGCACCCTGCTGGGCGGCATGCGACAGGCCGTAGACGAGGCCGAACAGGCCGACGGTGCCGGTCACGGCGCCCGGCAGGTCGAGCGTCCCGTCGTTGCCTTCGGACTCGACCAGCACGCGTGGGGCGAGCATGGCGGCGAACAGGCCGATCGGGACGTTGATGAAGAACGTCCAGCGCCAGTCGGCCTCGGTGAGAGCACCGCCGAGGATCAGGCCGATGGCCGCACCCGCGCCGGACATCGCGGCATACACCGCCATGGCCCGGTTGCGCGGTTTGCCGGCAGGAAAGGTCGTGTTGATCAGCGCCAGTGCGGCCGGTGAGGCCAGGGCCGCGCCGGCACCCTGCAGAATGCGAGCCGCGATGAGCAGCATCGGGCTGGGGGCAATGCCACCCAGGAGCGAGGCGAGCGCGAAGATCATCACGCCGAGGACGAACATCCTGCGGCGACCGACCAGGTCGCCGAGGCGACCGCCCAGCAGGAGCAGGCTTCCGAGCGAGAGCGCGTAGGCCGTGACGACCCACTGGCGACCGCTGTCGGAGAATCCCAGATCCGTCTGGATGTGGGGGAGCGCGATGTTCACGATCGTGGCATCGAGCACGATCATCAACTGCGCGCAGGCGATGACGACGAGAGCAAGTCCGAGGTGGCTGGAACCACGAGCGGCCTTCTCGCCGGCTGCCTTTTCGACGACTGTCGACATGGCAGTAATTCCTTTCGAGAGCGAATGTAGGCGTGCGGTATCGACCTGGCGGCGACAGGTCACCGTCAGTGCGAGGTGGTGCGTATTTCAGACACAACGGTCCCAGGGCATACGGACCGTTGTTGTCCTAAAGGACCGTGGCTGGCTCCAGGGTGGCCCGGCAGGCGGGCATCAGGATGTCGTCCAGCACGGCGAGGATGAATTCTCGGTTTGGTGGTTCCTGGTGGTCCATGACGTGTGCGAACTTCATGGCCGGTAGCACCTGGGACAACAGCACGAGGTCGGCGTCGGAGCCGATCTCGCCGCGTTCCTGGGCGCGGACGAGCAGAGTGTGCAGTGCATCCCTGCGGGGTTCGATGAAATGGGTGTTGAACGCGCAGGTGAGCTCGGGGTCCCGGTGGAACGCCGGGAGCACGGCGGCGATCACCGCCGGCATCTGGTCATTCTCTGCGCCCTCGCAGAAGTGGCACTCCAGGTCCGATCGCAGATTTCCCATGTCGGGAAGTTCATCGGAATCCCTTAGCGGGCAAGCCATCTCCTCGACCGCCTGCACCACAAGATCTGCCTTGGTCGGCCACTTGCGGTAGAGCGTCGCCTTGCTTGCCCGGACGTGTGCAGCCACAGCATCGAAGGTGAGCCGGTCGTATCCGACCTCGAGCAGCACCTCGATCGCTCCGGCGTAGATCTCGCGCTCGCGGTCGCCGACGACGCGCCGCTTGCCCGCTCCGCCGCCGTCCGGCTCCTGCGCACTCATACTTCTCCTCGGTGATCATCCGCCGCCTGGGCCACGAATGGAACGAAACTGTTTCGTTTCATCGAAATCTACGCCGGTCGTGGCCGATGCACAAGTCCGTTGCCGGTAGCGTATAAATCTTGGGTCAGGCTGTGCGCCGTCGCCGGTATTGCATAGGATGACTATGAGCACCGGTGTTGGGGCGAGAACTGTGATCACGATCGAAAGGCAGTCCACATGGTGCAGGAGCACATCGTCGGCTGGGCGGCGCACCGCGAGGCGGTGGCCGATCTACAGCGCCAGCTGACCGGCATACCTGCGGGAGAGCCGGTGCGCCTCGCGAAGAAGACGTCCAACCTGTTCCGGCCGCGCGAGAAGGCCTCGCGTCCCGGCTTGGACGTGTCGCGGCTGCACGGCGTGATCGAGGTCGACGCTGAGGCCCGTACCGCCGATGTGCAGGGGATGACCACCTACGAGGACCTGGTCGATGCCACGCTTCCGCATGGACTGATGCCGCAGGTGGTGCCGCAACTGCGCACCATCACGCTCGGTGGGGCAGTGACCGGGCTGGGCATCGAGTCGACGTCGTTCCGCAACGGTCTGCCGCACGAGTCCGTGCGTGAGCTCGACGTGCTGACCGGATCCGGTCAGATCGTCACCGCGACGCCGGATGGTGAACATGCCGACCTCTTTCGAACCTTCCCGAACTCGTACGGCTCTCTGGGCTACTCGGTGCGCATCAAGATCGATCTCGAGGAGGTGAAGCCTTACGTCCACCTTCGGCATGTGCGCTTCACCGATGTGGCCGACCTGGTTGCCGGCCTGGAGGCCGTGCTCGCTACCCGTCAGCACGATGACGAACCAGTCGACTTCGTTGATGGGGTGGTGTTTTCGGAGCAGGAGGGCTTCCTCGTGCTCGGCCACTTCGTCGACAGCGCGCCGTACACCTCGGACTACACGGGCCAGCAGGTCTTCTACCGTTCGATTCAGCAGCGCACCGAGGACTACCTGACGATTCGGGACTACATCTGGCGTTGGGACACCGACTGGTTCTGGTGCAACCGCGCACTGGGGCTGCAGAACCTCAAGTTCCGCCGGCTGGTGCCCAGGCGCTACCTGCGCAGCGACGTCTACAGCAAGGTCATCCGCTTCGAGACGCGGCACGGCTGGATGGCCGCTGTGGACGCTCGCCGAGGTAAGCGTCCGAGGGAGCGGGTCATTCAGGATGTCGAGCTGCCGCTCGAGCGCACGGAGGAGTACCTCCGCTGGTTCCTCAAGGAGGTGCCGATCGAGCCGATTTGGTTGTGTCCGCTAGCGGTCCGCGATCAGGACCACGGGACTCAGCCCTGGCCGCTCTACCCACTGCAAGTGGGCAGGCAGTATGTCAACGTCGGCTTCTGGTCGACGGTCGAGATTGTGCCAGGCGCGCAGGACGGCGACGTCAACCGCAAGATCGAGCGAGTGGTTCACGAGCTCGATGGGCATAAATCGCTCTACAGCGATGTCTACTACGAAGAAGAGACGTTCTGGTCGTTGTATGGCGGCCGGACCTACCACACCATCAAGGACCGGTACGACCCCGACGGCCGACTGCCGGACCTCTACACGAAGGCGGTGAAGCGGCGATGACGCTCAGCATCGGTGAGATCTCCGATCGCGTGCTCGGAACGGATGTGCCGTTCCGGGTCACGGCGTATGACGGGTCGACGGGTGGCAACTCAACGGCGAAGGTCGGGCTCAACATCACGAACGAGCGCGGGCTGCGCTATCTCGCGACGGCCCCCGGTGAGCTCGGGCTTGCGCGGGCGTACATCCAGGGCGACCTCCTGGTCGAGGGGATCGACCCGGGGGACCCGTACGACTTCCTCACCCTGTTCCTGGACGACTTCAACCCGCTACGCCCGTCTCCAGGGGAGGTCGTCGAGATCCTGCGGTCCATCGGCCTGAGCAGCCTGCTGCCTCCGGCGCTGCCCACGCAGGAGGCCCTGCCGACCTGGCGGCGCGCGGTGGAAGGCCTGCGGCACTCGCGGAAGCGCGATGCCGAGGCAATCCACCATCACTACGACGTCAGCAACGAGTTCTACGAGATGGCACTCGGGCCGTCGATGACCTACACGTGCGCCTGCTATCCGACAGAGAGGTCCACGCTCGAGGAGGCACAGGCGCACAAGTACGACCTGGTCTGCAAGAAGATCGGGCTCAAGCCGGGTATGCGACTGCTGGATGTCGGCTGTGGCTGGGGTGGAATGGTGCGGCACGCGGTCGAGAACTATGGAGTGACCGCGCTCGGGGTGACCCTTTCGGCGGAGCAGGCGCACTGGGCGGCGCAGAAGATCAAGGCCGACGGCCTGGACGATCGCGCCGAGGTGCGCCACCAGGACTACCGCGACGTCACCGAGGGTGGCTTCGATGCGGTCAGCTCGATCGGCCTCACCGAGCACATCGGAGTGAAGAACTATCCCGCCTACTTCGGTTTCCTCTACAGCAGGCTGCGCGAGGGCGGACGCCTGCTCAACCACTGCATCACCCGACCCGACACCAAGGCGCCGGGGCTTACGCGTGGCGGCTTCATCGACCGGTACGTCTTCCCCGATGGGGAGATCACCGGGGTAGGAACCGTCATCTCGGCGATGCAGGATGAGGGCTTCGAGATCCGGCACGCGGAGGACCTGCGTGAGCACTACGCGAAGACCTGCCGCGCCTGGTGCAAGAACCTGAGCGCGAACTGGGACGCCTGTGTGCGCGAGGCCGGGCTGCCCACGGCCAAGATCTGGGGTCTCTACCTGGCCGGGTCGTCGATCGGTTTCGAGCGCAACCACATCCAGCTGCACCAAGTGCTGGGCGAGAAGATCGCGCCGTCCGGGCAGGGGACCTACCCGTTGCGTTACGACTTTGGCGTCTGACCGGTTGAACGCACCACCACGCGAGGAATGAACTCGCGAGGTGGTGCGTTCAAGCAGTAGGGTTGGGCCTTGCATGGCCCAACGGGCTCGGCACGACTGGATCGGCCGAGGCGCAAGAGGAGATGCGACACAACTGAACAGTGTGACGTGCCCGCAGCCTGGGGGTGATCGGTTTCGACGTTGATCGCCGTTGTAAGGGAAGCGGGTCGAGGATGCACGGTTATCTCGATAACGCCCCGTGCAAAACCCATAGGTGCCAACTCAACGCGCACCGACTTCGCCCTCGCTGCCTAAGCGAGCCTCGAAGTCCGTCAGCCTGGGCTAGCTTTCGTCCCAGTGTCTGGCGTCAGCTAGGAAGCTTGCTGTGTCGTCACGTCGAGGGGCGGCACGGGACTCTTACTCGACTGGGCCTGTCTGGGAACGTGTGCGCGCGAGCCCTGGGGCCGAGAAAATCCATAGCGCACTGCACCCGGAGAAGCCTTGCTTCGTGGTTAGCGGACGCGGGTTCGATTCCCGCCACCTCCACCACCGGCACGTCACACCGTTCTTTTTGGTCGCATCTCCTCCTTTGCCCGGCTTCGCAGGCTCGGCCGAGCAAATCGTCGATACGACGTTTCCTTTCTGTCGCAGCTCGCTTCTGGTGTCAGCGGTCGAACAGTCGATAGCGATGCTCGGGTCGTCCGGCCGATCCATATTTCAGCTGCAGCCGGACCACGCCCTGCTGCTCCAGATAGTTCAGGTAACGCTGCGCAGTGGCCCGGCTGATGCCGACGGCCGACGCCACCTCGGATGCCGAGATATCGGAGCCGCTGGCCCGGACGGCGCCCTGCACCAGTTCGAGAGTGGGTGCAGAGTGGCCCTTCGCCAGTCGTGCCTGGGGCATCGACGGCGGTCGCAGCGCTCCGAAGAGCGTGTCGACGTCGGTCTGGGCCGCTTCGCCATTGATTTCGGCGAGGTGCCGCTGCAGGCGCTGGTAGGCCATGAGCTGCTCGGCCAGGGCGGTGAAGCCGAAGGGCTTGACAAGGTAATAGACGGCACCAAGCTGCATTGCCTGTCGCACGGCGGTGACATCGCGAGCAGCCGAGATCACCATGACATCGGGCGCGTGCGGCTCGCCACGCAGCGTCCGGACGACATCCAGGCCGCTGCCGTCGGGAAGATAGATGTCCATCAGCACCAGCTGGGGGCGGTCGGCCCGCACGAGGGACAGCGCATGCTGCGCGGTGTGCGCAGTGCCGACCATTTCGAAGCCCGGAACCCGTCCGACCATTGCGGCGTGAATGCCTGCCACCCGGTAGTCGTCATCGACCACCACGACCCGGATCGGACTGGTGCTCATGATGGTCCGCCACCTTCCACCCTGTCGCGATGGCTCGGCAGTCGGACCGTGAAGCGAGCGCCGGGGCCTTCGGTAGCTTCGATGCTGCCTCCCAGACGGGTCACCAGCCGGTGCACCAGCGCAAGGCCCAGCCCGCCCTCGCGCCGATCCGGCCCCGCCTTCGTGCTGTAACCGTCCCGGAACACCAGCTGGCTCGCGCCCGGTGGCAGGCCGGGGCCGTTGTCGGTCACCGCGATGGTCACCACGTCCTCCGCCTCCAGGAGCTCAAGGGTCACCCGCCGCGGCGCAGGCACCCGAGTGAGCGCCTCGAACGAGTTGTCGATGAGATTGCCGATGATGGTGGTCAGCGTTTGCAGGTTCTCCGGGGAGCTGCCGATCAAGGTTGCGGGTGAGATCGTCAGCTCGACCCCGCGTTCGCCGGCCTCAGCGGCCTTGCCCAGGAGCAGCCCGACAATCTGAGGGGCACCGATGTGGGCGCGCAGGGTGTTGTCGAACTCGGCGGCGGTGCCACGCACCTCGAGTGCATAGCTGAGCGCCTCATCGGTGCAACCGAGCTCCAGAAGACCCGCCACGGTGTGCATCCGGTTGACGAACTCGTGCTGCTGCGCGCGCAGCGAGTCGGTCAGCCCCCGTTCGCCGTGCAGCTCACGCAGCAGACCGGAGATCTCGGTGCGGTCACGGAGCGTGACGACCGCACCGTGCGGGTGCCCGGCCAGCGTGATCGGCATCCGGTTGATCACCAGCGCAAAGTCGTCCGTGAGCACGATGCCATCCAGCTCGGTGCGCTCTCGAGTCAGCGCATCGCGCAGCCCGCCTGCCGGGAGCAGATTCTCCAACTGACCCCCGGCCGACCCAGCCTTGAGTCCGAGCAGCCGCTGCGCCTCGTCGTTGACCACGCTGACCCGCCCGTCCTCGTCGAACGCAATGACACCCTCGCGTATGCCGTGCAGCGTCGCTTCGCGCTCCTGCAGCAGTCGGGCGATCTCGTCGAGCTCGAGACCGAACGTTCGCCGTTTCAGCCTCCGGGCGACCTCCCAGGAGGCCAGCACGCCGACCGCGAGAGCGATCGCGAACCACACCGCGTACGAGGGGAGCTCGTGCCACAAGGCGCTGGACACCGAACTCTCCTGGATGCCGGCAGACACCTCTCCCACCATGGTGCCATTCGGCCCGTAGAGCGGTGCCTTGCCGTTCGCCGACCGGCCGGTGCTGCCGTTGTCGATCCCGGTGTGCACTCTCCCGTCCTTGGTGACGATGGGCTCGGCGACCTTCTGCCCGATGAGGGCAGGGTCGGGGTGCGAGTGCCGGACCCGGTGCATGTCGATGACCACCACGTAGGAGGCGCCGGACTGGTGCGCGATCCCCGTCGCAATGTCCTGGACGGTTGCCGCGCACCCGGGCCCGTTCGTCGCCATGCAGCTGCGGATCGTGGGGACACCGGCGGTGGCCTCGGCGATGGCGGCCGCACGAGACTCGAACTGGCTGTCCAGATGGGAGCGCTCGGACCGGGCGAACAGGACGAACCCGACGACCATCGTCACAACGAGGATGGCCAGCTGGCCTATGAAGATCTGGCTGGAGAGCCTGCGCGTCCGGTTTGGCATGTGCGCTCATTGTGGCGCGCAAACACCGGTGCCGACAAGGTCCGGACGCGTGCGCAGAATGCGCAAAAGCCCTATCAATGCGGAGATCTACGACGTATGGGCGCAACGGCGACGTGACCGAGGTCACCTTCCTACGCTCGGCTGGCAAGACCGAACGAGAGGAGTTGCACATGGTCGGCAAGAAGTTCGCCAAAAGTGCTCCGGCGGCGACAGACACGTCACACGCGCAGGAGGCGGCACGCATAGAGATCACCGGGCTGACGAAACGATTCGTCACCCCGACCGGTGAGCCGTTCACCGCTATCCGGGATGTCACGTTCACCGTGGAGCCCGGGCAGTTCTGCGCCATCGTGGGACCCACCGGCTGTGGCAAGTCGACCACCCTCGGCCAGGTGTCGGGCCTCGAGCGCCCGAGCGCCGGATCCGTCGCGGTCGGCGGTCGGCCGGTCACCGGGATCACCAAGGGTGTCAGTTTCATGTTTCAGGCCGATGCGCTCTTCCCCTGGAAGACCGTGCTGGGCAACGTCATGATCGGCCCAACGCTCGCCGGAATGGCCAAGAAGGATGCCATCGCGCTGGCCCGCGACTGGTTGCGCAGGGTCGGGCTGACCGGGTTCGAGGACCGTTATCCGCATCAGCTGTCCGGCGGCATGCGCAAGCGGGTTGCGATGGCGGCGGCGCTGATCAACGAGCCGAGGATCCTATTGATGGACGAGCCGTTCGGTGCGCTGGACGTGCAGACCAAGGCGATCATGCAGACCGAGCTACTTGGCCTCTGGGAGCAGTCGCGCCCGTCGGTGCTGTTCATCACCCACGACCTGGACGAGGCGGTCGCACTCTCGGACCGCGTTCTGATCATGACCAGCGGCCCCGGGTCCATCAAGGAGAGCTTCGAGATCGACCTGCCCAGGCCACGTGGCGAGGTGCAGGACATCCGGCATGAGCAGCGCTTCTTGGAGCTGCAGAACCAAATCTGGGCGTCACTGAAGGACGAGGTCCAGCGCGCGTACGCACGAACGGCGGGCGCGGCATGACCACGACAGCGGCAGGAACGAGCATGAGCACAGTTGACGCGAGCCGGAGATCGGTCGGAGTCGAGGAGACCGAGGAGGGAATCCGCGCGGCCACGCGTCGCGCCCGCCGGCGGCACGCCGCCCGCATGTGGCTGGGCCGAATCCTGCTGCCCATCATTTTGATCGGCGGCTGGCAGGTGTCCACCGCGACGGGTGTGGTCGACAAATTCTTCTACGGTCAGCCGTCGATGATCTGGCAGGCCCTGGTCAGCCTCTTCACGAACGGCACCGCTTTCGGATCGATCTGGTTCAACCTCGCAGTGACGCTCAAGGAGGCGGTGTTCGGCTTCCTGCTCGGCACCGTCGGAGGGATCATCTTCGGGCTGCTGCTCGGCCAGAACCGGCTGCTGTCCGACATCTGCAGCCCCTACATCAAGGCGCTGAACTCCGTGCCCCGGATCATCCTGGGCTCGATCTTCGTGGTGGCCTTCGGGCTCGGAACCTTTCCCAAGGTGCTGCTCGCCGCGGTCCTGGTGTTCTTCATCGTGTTCTTCAACGCCTTCCAGGGTGTCCGTGAGGTCAACCAGGACCTGGTCGCCAACGTCCGGGTACTCGGCGCATCCCCCCTGCAGGTGGCCCGGCACGTGACCATTCCGTCGGCTCTCACCTGGATCATCGCCAGCCTGCACACGGCCTTCGGGTTCGCGATCATCGGCGCGCTCGTGGGTGAGGTTCTCGGATCGCAGGCCGGCATCGGCCTGATCATCGTGCAGGCGCAGGGGCACTTCGACCCGAACACGGTGTTCGCCGCGATGATCCTGATGGCTGTCATCACCCTTGTCGCGGAGTCGCTCCTCAGCATTCTCGAGAAGCGCGTCCTCTCCTGGCGACCACCGAGCCGGACCGAGGCGCAAGCGATCTGAGCTTTCCAGTGCGGCCGGCACGCATCTCACTCGGTGCCGGCCCCCCCATCTCCAGCGTGACCAACGAAAGGAACACCCCATGTACAAGCGTGCGATAGGCGTGGCCGCGATCGCGGCATTCGGGATCGGACTGACGGCCTGTGGAAGCAGCGGTTCGGGCGCCACGGCCTCGGCCGGTGCGAGCAGCGGTTCGGGAGCGTCCGCCAAACAGGCGGCGGCCGGAGGCTCCGTGCCCACCGTCTCGCTGATGGTCGGAGGTATCGACAAGCAGATCTACCTGCCCTACCAGCTCGCGCAGGACCTCGGCTTCTACAAGAAGTACGGAGTGAACGTCAAGCTCTCGACCGAGCAGAACGGCGGTGTCGGCGCCGAGGAGGCGATGGCCTCCGGACAGGTCGACATGGCCGGCGCGTGGTACATCCACACCATCGACTTCCAGTCGAAGGGCAAGGACGTCATCAACGTGGCGCAGCTGTCCGGCGCCCCGGGAGAGCGCGAGATGTGCGCGAACAACAGCGGGGTGCACTCCGCCGCGGACTTCAAGGGCAAGACCCTCGGTGTCACGGACCTCGGCTCGGGCACCGACGAGCTGACTCAGTTCCTGGCCCACCAGAAAGGCATTGCGCACAACCAGTACAAGACTCTCGCCGTCAGCGCCGGCGCGACCGCTATCGCGGCCCTCCAGCGGCATACCGCGCAGTGCGTCATGACCACTCAACCCACTGTCGGTGCGATCGAGTCCCAGCACGTCGGCTACCCGGCGATCGACCTCGCCACCACGAAGGGCGCCACCGCGGCCCTCGGTGGGGCATGGCCGGCGGCCGGCGTGCTCGCTCGGGCCGACTGGGTCAAGTCGCACCCGGACGCCACCCAGAAGGTCGTGGACGCCCTCGTCGCCACGATGCACTGGATCGCCACCCACTCCGCGGCCGACATCGCGGCCAAGATGCCCCAGCAGTACGTGTCCAACAGCACGATCAGCAAGGCCCAGTACATCGCCGGGCTGAAGACCGACAAGGACCAGTTCCTGCCCGACGGCATCATGCCCGCCGGTGGCCCCAAGACCATCTACGCCATGGAAAAGGTGCTCGGTGTGGACGTCGGCAAGGTGACCCTGGCAAACACCTTCACCAACACCTACGCCATCAAGGCCAACACGCTCGAGGGCTTCAAGATGACCACGAAGCCGGCGGGTGCCGCAGGTTGAGCAGGTGCGGTGTGGGGCCGGTGCCCAGCCACGTGACCGTCGCGTGGCTGGGCACCGGCAGTTCCCTGCGCCCATTGTCGCGGCGGGGCCTGCATTGCGGACCCGGGTACGATATCGGGCGGCCTAGGGACAGAATGTCTCCATGAGCGCCATGCCTTCCGTGTCCAACTCCATCACCGTCCGACTCGAACTGCCCGGCCGGGCCACCGCCGTCAGTGAGCTGACAACCGCCGTCGAACGCTCGGGTGGCCTGATCACGGCCCTCGACATCACGTCGTCGGACAACGCCCGACTGAGCATCGACGTGACCGCGGCCGCCCGTGATGGTGGGCATGCGGACGAGCTCGTTGCCGCCATGGGCGCGGTCGAAGGCGTGCACATCAACAAGGTCAGCGACCGGACGTTCCTCGCGCACCTCGGCGGCAAGCTGAAGATCGAGTCGAAGGTGCCGATCCGCAACCGTGACGACCTGTCGATGATCTACACGCCAGGCGTCGCGCGAGTCTGCATGGCGATCGCCGAGAAGCCGGAGGACGCTCGCCGGCTGACCATCAAGCGCAACACCATCGCGGTGGTCACCGACGGCACGGCAGTCCTGGGGCTCGGTGACATCGGTCCGCTCGCCGCATTGCCGGTCATGGAGGGCAAGGCCGCCCTGTTCAAACGGTTCGCCGACATCGACGCGTTCCCGATCTGCCTGGATACCAAGGACTCCGACGAGATCGTCCGGACCGTCAAGGCCATCGCGCCGGCGTTCGCCGGCATCAACCTGGAGGACATCTCGGCACCGCGCTGCTTCGAGATCGAGAAGCGGTTGCGGGAGGAGCTGGACATCCCGGTCTTCCATGACGACCAGCACGGGACCGCGATCGTCGCGCTCGCCGCACTGCGCAACGCGCTGCGCGTCGTGAACAAGGACCTCAGCGAGGTGCGGGTCGTGCAGAGCGGCGCGGGCGCCGCCGGCACCGCGATTACTCGGCTGCTCGTGCGCGCGGGTGCGCGCGATGTGGTGATCTCGGACATCAACGGCATCGTGACTGCGGACCGTGAGGATGTCTGCGACGGCAACCACCCGGACCTGCAATGGATCGCCGAGCACACCAACCCGCGGCACGTTGTGGGGACGCTCAAGGATGCTCTCAAGGACGCCGACGTCTTCATCGGGGTCTCGGCGCCAAACCTGTTGACCGGCGACGACATTGCGACCATGGCCCACGACTCGATCGTCTTCGCCCTGGCAAATCCGGAGCCGGAGGTCGACCCGAACGAGGCGGCCCAGCATGCCACGGTCGTGGCGACGGGTCGCAGCGACTTCGCCAACCAGATCAACAACGTGCTCGTCTTCCCGGGGGTGTTCCGTGGGCTGCTGGACGCGCAGGCGACCGACGTCACGGATGCGGTCATGCTCGCTGCAGCCGAGGCACTGGCGAATGTCGTGACGCGAGATGAGCTCAACCCGGCCTACATCGTGCCGAGTGTCTTCCACGCAGACGTCGCCAAGGACGTTGCGGCCGCCGTGGTCGAGGCGATCCGGTTGGAGCAGGAAGAGGCACAGGCCACCTCGCCCGCGTCCTCGTAGTCGGCTCGGGGGCGGTCGGCCTCTCGGGGCGCTTGCCGGCGCGCCCGGATTGCCGAGTGGCGCATCTCACGTGCTGAATGCCCCGGATTGCGGGCGGCGCGGTCGGGAGCACCGTCGGCACCCGGTATGCTTGACTCTTCAGTCACGCGATCTTGCGTTCCTCATCGATTGTCCTGTGAGCGCCGAGATCCAATTCTTCGGCGCCGAGCAAACCCTCGAGCAGTCGGGCCACAGCAGATGATGTGGCCCCATGCCATGCCTTTGGTGTGCCATGCGCCGACAACTCGATGGGATGCCGATGAAGCAGAACAACAGTGGGCGTAGTGCCGCTCCGAAGAAGGCGCGGTGGAGCCGGGCCCAAAAGCTGGAGGCTCAGCGTTCCCCGGTGCGCCGCTCCCAGGGTGGGCGGACCCGCGACGATCGCGATGTGAGCCGCGGCCGACCCGAGCGGACCGCCGTTGGTCGAGATGACCGACGTGCTCCCGAGCGCAGGGATGACCGGCGCACTGACGAGCGGGGTAGGTTCGGCAATCGGGATGACCGTCGCACCGATGACCGGCGTAGCTATGGCAATCGGGATGACCGCAGGGATGACCGGCGCAGTGACGAGCGGGGTAGGTTCGGCAATCGGGATGACCGTCGCACCGATGACCGGCGTAGCTATGGCAATCGGGATGACCGCAGGGATGACCGGCGCACTGACGAGCGGGGTAGGTTCGGCAATCGGGATGACCGTCGCACCGATGACCGGCGTAGCTATGGCAATCGGGATGACCGCAGGGATGACCGGCGCACTGACGAGCGGCGTAGTTACGGCAATCGGGATGACCGGCGCAGCGACGAGCGGCGCAGTTTCGGCAATCGGGATGACCGGCGCAGCGACGAGCGGCGCAGTTTCGGCAATCGGGATGACCGGCGCAGCGACGAGCGGCGCAGTTTCGGCAATCGGGATGACCGGCGCAGTTACGGCAACGGCAACCGAGATGATCGCAGGAACAACAGGGACGAGCAGCGTGCAGAGCGCAGCCGTCCGGTCGAGCGGGACACTTTCAACCAGAACGAAGACCGTGCACCCCAGGTGGCGCACACCGAGGTTCCCGCTGCCAAGCAGGAGTCGTCGGCCAACGATGTGAAGGCGGCGCCAGTGGGACTGAACGGTAAGAGCTTTGACGACCTCGGGGTGCCGACGGTCCTCTGCGAGCGACTCGCTCGTGACGGCATCACCCAGCCCTTCCCGATCCAGGAAGCGACCATCCCCGACGCACTCGCCGGACGAGATGTCCTCGGGCGCGGGCGGACGGGCTCGGGCAAGACCCTGGCGTTCGGCCTACCCCTGCTGACCCGTCTTGCGGCCGGCGGCCACGCTCGGGCCCACCAACCACGCGCCATCGTCCTCGTGCCGACGCGGGAGCTCGCCATGCAGGTCAGCGATGCGCTGCAGCCGCTGGTGCACGTGATCGGCCTGCGCCACAAGCTGGTTGCCGGAGGCATGCCGTACGAGCCGCAACTGTCGGCGCTGGAGCGTGGCGTCGACCTGCTGATCGCCACACCGGGGCGGCTCTCCGACCTGATCGAGCGCGGTGCAGCGGACCTGTCCCGGGTGGAGATCGCGGTCCTCGACGAGGCCGACCACATGGCCCAGATGGGCTTCCTCGAGGCGATCACCGAGATCCTCGACCTGATTCCCGAAAATGGTCAGCGGCTGCTCTTCTCGGCCACGCTGGACCGCGGCATCGACACGGTCGTCGAGCGATACCTGACCGACCCGGTGGAGCACTCCACCGACGACGGGACGGCCAGCATCTCGACGATGGCGCACCACCCACTGCTCATCGAGCCGAGGGACAAGAAGGCCGTCATCGCAGAGGTCACCAACCGCGAGGGCCGGACGGTGGTCTTCGTCCGCACCAAGCTCGGTGCGGACCGAGTCGCCAGCGAACTGCGTGACAAGGGTGTGCTCGCCGCGGCCTTGCACGGTGGTCTGGGGCAAGGCCAGCGCAACAAGGTGCTGGCAGCGTTCAAGGACGGCCGGGTCCCCGTGCTCGTCGCCACGGACGTCGCAGCGCGCGGCATCCACGTCGACGAGGTGGGCGTCGTGCTGCAGGTTGACCCGCCCGCAGACCACAAGGACTACCTGCACCGAGCCGGCCGCACGGCGCGTGCGGGTGAGGCCGGGACGGTCGTCAGCCTGACCCTGCCGCACCAGCGCAAGATGATGCGCCGGTTGCTGGACGAGGCCGGCGTCGACGCCGACCTGGTGCGCGCGCGGCCCGGCGACGAGGTCATCCGGGCCACCGGTGGCAGCACGCCCGAGGGACGAGCCATCTCCGAGCACGACCTGCAGGCGATCCTGACCCCGGTCCGCAAGGGTCGCGGGCCGGGTAGGCCAGGGGGCAGCCGTGGCGGCTACAGCGGTGGACGCGGTGGCTACCAGGGTGGCCGTGGAGGGAATCGGGGTCGCGACGGTGAGAGTCGCTCCGGCCGCGGTGGCTATGGCGGCCGCGACAGCCGACCGCGCCAGGACCGCGACCGTGCAGGCAGCGGCCGTGAGGGTGGCTACGCCCGACGCAGCCAGGACTGAGCGCCGGCAGGCGAGCCCGGACACGGCATACCGGCACATAATGGTGTCGTGGATGACTTGACCGGGCGCCTGCTGGTTGCCGTCCCTCGTGAGGGAGGGGAGGCCGACCCGGACGACATCTTCGACCGCAGCGTCGTGCTCGTGCTCCATCACGATGACGACGGTGCCCACGGGCTGGTGCTGAACCACCCTCTGGACGCCAAGGTCGACGCCGTGCTGCCGGCCTGGCAGCCTCATGTCAGCGACCCCGGGCTGATCTTCCAAGGCGGCCCGGTGGCGCTTGACACGGCCATGGGCCTGGTCAGCATGCCGGGAGACGCGGAGAGCCTTGGCATTCAGCGGCTCTTCGGAGGGGTAGCGCTGGTCGATCTGGACGCGCCGCCGCCCGTCGTCATGCCCGAGGTGTCAGCGCTGCGGATCTTCGCCGGGTATTCCGGTTGGGGCAGCGGCCAGCTGGACCAGGAGCTGCGTTCCGGGCACTGGTTCGTTGCGGATCAGGAGGCACGGGATGCCTTCAGCGGGAGTCCGCAGACCCTGTGGACCCAAGTCCTGCGGCGGCAACGGGGGAGCATGGCCTTTGCCGCGTCCTTCCCGGCCGACCCGTCGATGAACTGAATGACTCCGCCCGGTGACGGGCCGGCCGGACTATTCTGGTCGGATGGCGGAGGCGCAGCCTGCGAGCGCCGCTGGGGGCGGCGCCCGCTATGTCGGAGATTTCCGCTTCGATCGCACGACCCGTCGGCTCTGGCGCAATGGGGACACGGTGCTGCTGCGACCGAAGGCGGCGGAGGTTCTTGCGCTTCTGATCGACCGCGCCGGCGAAGTGATCGCCAAGCAGGACCTGCTGGATACGGTCTGGCCGAGCGGGTATGTCGGGGACGCGGTCCTGTCCGTGTGCATCAACGAGCTGCGCCACGCCTTCGACGACGACGCCCATGACGCACGGTTCATCGCGACCGTCCATCGACGCGGCTACCGGCTGGTCGCCGACGTTTCCAGCGCACCACCGGAGCGGGGGCGCCCGGCCCCGTTGCTCGTGGGACGAAGACGTGAGCTCGCGGTCCTGCACCGTTGGTGGAAGGACGCGCTCGACGGACAGCGGCAGACCGGCTTTGTCGTCGCGGAAGCCGGCACCGGCAAGACGGCACTGGTCGATGCGTTCGTGGATGAGCTTCGTCTCGACGATCCTCTTCCGCTCGTTGGCCGCGGCCAGTGCGTGGATCTGGTTGGTCCGGGCGAGCCGTACCTGCCGGCGCTGCAGGCGATGGCGAACCTATGGCGAGGACCGCGGACCGCCGCGGTGACCGAGGTCCTGCAACGCTCGGCCGCCAGCTGGCTGCTGCAGCTTCCCGAGCTGTTCACCGACACCGAGCTGGCCGCGCTGCGGCAACGGGTCGGCCGTGCCTCCACTCCGCGCATGCTGCGCGAGTTCGCGGTGGCGATGGAGCAGGTCAGCGCGCTGCGTCCGTTGCTGCTAGTGCTTGAGGATCTGCATGATGCGGACCGGGCGACCGTGGAGCTGCTGTCCTTCCTGGCGAGACGGCGTGAGCCGGCGCGGCTGTTGGTGCTCACCACCTTCCGGCCGGCCGACGTCATCGCACGGGAACACCCGGTCCACCGAGTCGTGCAGGACCTGCGGGCTCGCGGACTCGCCGGTCAGCTCGCTCTGGAGCTGCTGTCCGCTGGTGACGTCTCCGCCTACCTTTCGGCCCGGTTCGCCCCTCGGGTGCCCACGCCCCGACTCATCGCGGGCGTGCACGAGCGAACGGAGGGTCATGCCCTGTTCATGGTGGCGCTCTGCGAGCACCTGCTTCGCGCTCGGCTGCTGGTCGAAGACCCTGACGCCGGTGGCGGTGTCGACACGGCCGAACGGCTCACCTCGCTCGGTGTCCCGAGCGAGGTGCGGTTGATGCTGGAGCAGCAGATCGATGCTCTCGAGGAGGCCGACCGGACCATGTTGGAGGCGGCCTCCGCGGCAGGTATGGAGTTCGCCGCCGACGTCGTGAGCAGCGCCTTGGCCGACGGGCCGGGGGAGATGGCGGTGGTGCAGGTGGAGGAGCAGTGCGGGCGGCTGGCGCGACCAGGGTCGCTGCTGCGGTTCCTGGGCGCCGTCGAGTGGCCGGATGGAACCGCCGCAGCCCGATACCGGTTCACCCATCAGATGTACCGCGAGATCCTCTACGAGCGGCTGGGGCCGGCGCGTCGCGCGGCCGTGCACCGCGCGATCGGCACCCGACTGACGGCGGTGCACGGCGCGCGTGCGGCACAGGTCGCGGGCGAGCTCGCCCTGCATTTCGAGCGCGGGCGTGACTACCCGTCGGCGCTTCGGTGGACTGTCGCGGCGGCGACCACGGCGGCGGGGCGGTCGGCATACCCCGAGGCGCACGCGCACGCCCACCGCGGTCTTGACCTGCTCGACCGGATGGATGACCCGGCAGTGCGATCCCAGCTGGAGCTGGCACTGCGCCGCAGCGAGGTCGTCAGCGCCGCCGCCACCTGGGGTTGGCGCCGGCCGGAGGCGCGGGATGCGTGCCTACGGCTGCAGCAGCTCGCGGATGCGCAGGGCGATGTGCCCGGGCTGGTCGCCGCGCTGCTCGGACTATACAACGCGGCCCTGATGGAGGGCGACGAGTCGAGTATGCGCGGATGCCTGAACCGCATCGATGGGGTGGTGCAGGAAAGCGACGACGACGCCGCTGCGCTGGTCGCGGATCTGCTGCGCATCCGAGCAGACAGCCGCAGTGGCCGATATGCGTCGATGTGGGATCGTGCGCAACGGATGCTGGACACCTGCGAAAGGGTGGACCACGCCGATCTCACGGCGATCGTCGGTGACGAGATGGAGGTCGCCGCGCACCTCTACGGCGGCCTGGCGCTGTGGCAGCTCGGTTTTGCCGACCAGGCCCGGGCCCATGCCGACGCCGCACTCGACCGCGCACATAGCCAGGGGGTGCCGGCCGGTCTGGCCCGCGCGCTGTGGTTCGCCGCGGTCATCCAGCTGTTGTGCGGGGATGCTGCACGGGTCCGCCGGCTGGCCGGACAGCTGGTGGCCGTCTGCAGTCGGCACGACCTGGAGATCTGGCGGGCAGGCGCCGCCGTGCTGGACGGCTGGGCGATCGGGGTTCTTGGTGACCCCGAGACGGGGTTGGAGCGGCTCCGGCAGGGTGCGGCCCGCTGGACCGGCCTGGCAGGCATCGGTGAGTCGCTGCACCAGCGGCTTGCCGCCGAGCTCTGCCTGGCCACCGGCGACGTGGCCGGCGGGCTCGCCGCGACCAGGTCCGGGCTGGACGCGATCGGCCGTACCCGCACGGTTCAGAGCGAACCCGAGCTGTGGCGGCTGCGTGGCGAGCTGCTCCGCCTCGACGGCGCCGAGCGCGCCGCCGAGGCGGAGGAAGCCCTGTCCAGGGCGCTGGAGCTGGCGAGCACCCGGCAGATCCGTGGGCTGCAATTGCGCGCCGCGACCAGCCTTGCTCGGTTCCGGCAGGCGCGGGGCCAGGTTCGTGTTGCGCGAGAGCTGCTCGCCGGCGTCTACGAGACCTTCACCGAGGGCCACGACACCCACGACCTGGTCAATGCCCGTGCCGTCCTCGACCAGTTGACGTGAGCGCTCGGTGGGCCCGCTGCCTTCTTCGGGCCAACGGCGCCGTGGCAACGTCGGTGAACGGCCGCGTCGTTTGTCGATGAACTCTGAGGCTCTGATCGCTCGACAGGGGGCCATTCGCGTTCATCATCTACCGGTGGCGCGGAGTCATGTACGCAGGTACCCGGCAGGCGTTGACCTGGATCTTCGGGATACTCGTCGAGATCGCAGTTTTTCGCCTGAGAACGGGGTCGAAGGGCTGAGAATTGCGATCTGGATGACGCGGCAGATCCGTGTGTTGACTCACGTAAGCGCGTGCATCATGTGGCGGCTCACAGCGGCGTAG
This sequence comes from Leekyejoonella antrihumi, assembly GCF_007845645.1. Taxonomy (GTDB): domain Bacteria; phylum Actinomycetota; class Actinomycetes; order Actinomycetales; family Dermatophilaceae; genus Leekyejoonella; species Leekyejoonella antrihumi. Next base: position 76,857 of record NZ_VCQV01000017.1, on the reverse strand, counting down.
TCTCGCGTGGTGTGAGTAGGACTCTGACGGTGATCGAGCTCGACACCGTGAACGCAAGGGTTGCAGCCGAATTGGCCGCGATTCACGAGGAATCGGCCACCGCAGCATATGCGCACATCTCCGACGGCCCGTTTCCGCGCGGGGAGACCCGAACACGCTGGGCGACGTACACCGGTCGGGTTGCTTTGGCCCAAGAAGGCGGCCGCACGATCGGATTCGTCGCATGGCACAGCGATGAGCTTGATGCCCTCTACGTCCGTCCCGAAGCTGCCGGGACAGGCGTCGGAACAACTCTCATCAACACGGCAACGAACACCACGCACCTGTGGGTCCTGGAAGCGAACGCTCACGCACGTCGGTTCTACGAAGTGCGCCGGTGGCGCGCTTCGGGTGCTGCCCGGCGTGTTTGGGAGGGCGCAAACGAAGTGGAGTACCGGCGGGGATGAACGTCCCGACGGGTGAGCTCTGCACTGCTGCACGACCTGCTCCGTAGGGCGATCCGCCGACGGTGATCTACCCCCGACCGCACAAGAGATGCGGCATACGACACGATGGCACGCCCACGGATGGACGTTGAGGGGGCGTCAGAATCCAACAAATGACGCTCACGTGCACCGACCTGGCCGCCACCGAGGGTCCGAACCCGAAGAACTTCCGAAGGACTTCGGACGGCATCGGTTCTAGCATCGATGGGGTCATGAATCAGTCGTCACGGCCCATCGATCCCGAGCAGTCGGTGAGCCTTCCGGTGAATCGGTCCTTCGTGCTGCAGTTTCGCGCCGGCTCCGGCGTCGACCCGGGCGGGTCGTGTTCCGGCCGGGTGGAGCACGTCGTGAGCGGAGAGGCGACGCGGTTCGAGGACCGGGCTGCCCTGTGCGAGTTCATTGCGCGGATCCTGCGCACCCGCACGAGCGGGTCGTCACCGGCGGAGAACGAGGAGGAGGCTCGATGAGTACGCGGCAGTCGCGCCGACGCCGTCGTTCGCGGTCCCGCACCAGGGACTGAGTCGATGACCGCGCACGCCCTGCATAGACCTCGGTGGGTGGCCGGGGGCGGTGGCGCGTCGAGCGTTGCCACGGCGCTGGGCGCGCCGCCAGGCCTACCGGACGTGGGTCGGCTGACCCGGGGCTGGGGGTTGTCGGTCACCGCCGGACTCGTATGCCGGGTGGCGATGCTGGTGTGGACGTTCGACACCGACGGGGCCGGCCTCGTCGCTGCGTACGGTGTGGCCACCACCCTCCCGGGGATGCTCGCCACGCCGTTGCTGGTGGGACTTTGCCCGCACGTGCGCAGCGACCGGTTGATGCGCTGGCTGCTCGGGGTGCGCACGATCCTGCTGGCTCTGGCGGCTGCCTTGATAGTCCTGCACGGCCCGTCCGCGCTGGTGCTGATGCTGGTCGCGGCTGCGGGTGCCCTCTCCGGTTCGTACCGTCCGATCCAGGCTGCGAACATGCCTTGGCTCGTGCGCACACCTGCCCAGCTCAGCGCCGCGAACGTGGGAGCGACGGTCCTGGAGAACGCCGGCGGCCTCGTCGGACCGATCATCGGCGGAGCGGTCCTTGCCGTCAGCGATCCCGGCGTCACGCTTGCGGTCTCGGCTGGCATCATGGCGTTCGCCTACCTCGCGCTGCGGAGGCTCCACACCGCCATGCCGCCGGCACCCGAGCGCGGTCGACAGCGGCATCTTGCCGCCGACCTGGCGACCGGCGCTCGCTCGCTGTGCACCGTTGTGTCGCCGGCGGGCGCAGTGTTGATGGGGTTCGTCCAGTCGTTCACTCGCGGGCTGCTGCTCGTTTTGACTGTCGTGTTGGCCCTGGACATCCTTTCGCTGCAGCAGAACTCGGTGGGCTGGCTCACCGCGGCGATTGGCATTGGCGGGCTTGTCGGCGGGGTACTGGCGGGACGGGTGCTGCGGGTGACCCGGCTCGCGCGCTGCTTAGTGGTGGGCGTCGCCCTGTGGGGTCTGCCGCTGGTGGCGCTCGGGTTGTGGCCGACCACCGCCACGGCCTACGTGGCGCTGGGTGTCGTCGGTCTCGGCAATGCCATCGAGGACAGTGCAGCGTTCACCTTGATCCCGCGGGTGGTGGGGCCTCGAGTGGCACCCGCGGCGCTCGGCGCCCTGGAGCTCGTCGTGTTCGCCGGCGTCGGACTCGGCGCGATTGCGGCTCCGGGGCTGGCGCACACCCCCGGGACGCTGCCGATTCTGCTGGTGGCCGGCGTGCTGCTGGTGCTGCTTGCGGCCTGCTACGCACCGCAGGGCCTTCGCATCGACCGGTCGACGCCCGAGCCCGGTCCAGATCTCGCGCTGGTGCAGGCATTTCCGGTGTTTCAACCATTGCCGTTGGTGACAGTCGAGCAGTTGTTCGCCACGGCCCGGCGAGCGAGCCACCAAGACGGTGATCGGGTAGTGGTGCAGGGGGAGCCCGGCGAGACCTTCTATCTGATCGCGTCGGGTGCCGCCGCGGTCACCGTCGATGGCGAGCCGCGTCCTGCGCTGGGCCGTGGTGACGGCTTCGGCGAAATCGCCCTGCTGCGCTCGGTGCCACGGACGGCGACGGTGACAGCGTCGGGCGCCCTCGAGACGCTCGCCTTCGACCGGGCCGAGTTCCTCTCCGCGGTCGGCGGCAACCCGGCCAGTGCCGAGCGGGCAGAGCTGCTCGCCGTGGTCCGGATCTCTCGTGACGACGACGGTGAATGACCTGAGACCCAGCGGCGTCGGCTGCGCAGAGGTCCGGGAGCTGTCCTTGTCCCTCGGACCGTGCAACGATCGGGTCACGACTGCCACCAGGAGGACACCATGACCGCACACACCTACCGAGTCACCGAGATCGTCGGCACATCCAGTGAGAGTGTCGACGACGCGATTGCGAGCGCGATCGGGCGGGCGTCGAAGACCCTGCACGGCCTCGACTGGTTCGAGGTCACGCAGATCCGCGGGCACATCGAGGATGGTGCGGTCGGGCATCTGCAGGTGGGCCTCAAGGTCGGGTTTCGCATGGACGGCGAGGACAGCTGAGCTGGGCCGGGACCGGTCAGTGCTCCGGAACGCCTGCCATGCGGCCGGCCGCGCCGCATACACTGAGTGGCTATGAGTACTCCTCTCGATGACCCCAACCGACCCTCTGCGCCGGCTCCGGAGCCGCAGGGACCGCAGACCACGACGGCCGTCCTTGAGCGGGAGCAGGTCGAGGAGCAGCTCCAGGAGCCCGGCGACCACGAGCGCTTCTCGCACTACGTGCGCAAGGAGAAGATCCTGGAGAGCGCCCTGTCCGGCGACCCCGTCACCGCCCTCTGCGGCAAGATCTGGGTGCCCGGCCGGGATCCGCAGAAGTTCCCCGTCTGCCCGATGTGCAAAGAAATCTATGACGGGCTTCGGGCGCCGCAGGATGGTGGCGACAAGCCGTCCTGAGCGCCGATCCGGCCGAAGCGGTCGAGATCACGAGGGGCCCACCGACATACGGTGGGCCCTGGCCACGTCCGGCGGTCCGCGGGGTTAGGCTCGTTGGCCTATGAGTACCTCGGCCGCATCGCACCTGTCACCGGCCTTCCCAGAACGAGCGGCCTGGGGCACTGCGAGTAAGCTGCGCGCCTGGCAGGCGGCCGCCATGGAGCGTTATCTGGAGCAGCAGCCGCGCGACTTCCTCGCGGTGGCGACGCCGGGGGCCGGCAAGACGACCTACGCGCTGCGACTGGCAACCGAGCTGATGCAGCGCGGCGTCGTCCAGCAGCTGACGATTGTCGCCCCGACCGAGCACCTCAAGACCCAGTGGGCCGACGCTGCGGCGCGGGTCGGCATCAACATCGACCCACGGTTCACCAATGCCCAGCAGCAGCACACGGCCGACTTCGACGGGGTGGCCGTGACCTATGCCGGCGTGGCCAGCCGGCCGGCGCTGCACCGGGCGCGCACGACGTCTGCGCCGACGCTGGTCATCCTCGACGAGATCCACCACGGCGGCGACAACCGGTCCTGGGGTGACGCGATCCGGGAGGCGTTCGACCCGGCGACCCGCCGGGTTGCCCTGACCGGGACCCCGTTCCGCTCCGACACCAGCCCGATCCCGTTTGTCCGGTATGAGGAGGGCAGCGACGGGATCCGGCGCTCGGCCAGCGACTACAGCTACGGATATGCCGAGGCGCTCCGTGACGGCGTGGTCCGCCCGGTGCTGTTCATGGCCTACGGCGGCGCGATGCGATGGCGCACCAGTGCCGGTGACGAGGTCGCGGCGCGCCTCGGTGAGCCATTGACCAAGGACGCAACCGCCGCGGCCTGGCGCACGGCTCTGGACCCCAAGGGCGAGTGGATCCCGTCGGTGCTGCGTGCCGCCGACCGGCGGCTGACCGAGGTGCGGCGGCACATGCCGGATGCCGGTGGCCTGGTGATTGCGTCCAACCAGACCGCCGCGCGGTCCTACGCCCGAAACCTGGAGGCGATCACCGGCACCAAACCGACGGTCGTGCTGTCCGACGACTCCGGATCGTCGTCGCGCATCGAGGAGTTCGCCGAATCCGAAGATCGTTGGATGGTCGCCGTCCGCATGGTCTCCGAGGGCGTCGACGTGCCGCGGCTGTCCGTCGGCGTCTTCGCGACGTCGACGTCGACGCCGCTCTACTTTGCGCAGGCCATCGGCCGGTTCGTACGTGCCCGGCGCCGCGGTGAGACCGCCTCTGTCTTCCTGCCGAGCGTTCCGTTGATCCTCGAGCACGCGGCCCGACTGGAGGAGGAACGCGACCACGCGCTGGACCGGCCGAAGCGCGAGGATGACTCCATCTGGTCCGAGGAGGAGGGGCTGCTCGCCGAGGCGAACCGCTCGGAGAAGGCGCTCGGACCCGACGATGAGCACCTGGCGTTCGAGGCGCTGGAGTCGGCGGCCGAGTTCGACCACGTGCTCTTCGACGCGCAGCAGTTCGGCCTCGGCGCCGAGGTGGGCAGCGCGGACGAGCAGGAGTATCTCGGCCTACCCGGCCTGCTCGAGCCCGACCAGATGTCCGACCTGCTGCGCCAGCGGCAGAGCAAGCAGGTCAAGGCGGGACGCACGCGCAAGGCCGACCAACCAGTCGCCGCGCACCGTGCGCTCGCGGCGCAGCGCAAGGAGCTGAACTCGTTGGTCGCCGCCTACGCGCGCAAGACCGGGCTGGCGCACGCCGTCATTCACAACGATCTGCGCAGCTCCGGTGGTGGGCCGACGCTGGACCGGGCGACGTCGCAGGAGGTCACCAAACGCATCGACCTGATCCGCCGCTGGTTCGTCGGCCGTCGCTGACGGCTCACCTCCGTCGAGTGGAGCACCTCAGCGTCGAGTGGAGCACATGTCGAGTGGAGCACATGTTTGTACTCCACTCGAGTGTTATCTGCTCCACTCGGCGGGATAGAAGGGTTTGATCCCGGGCGCTCGATCCTGCGTGCTGCCCACCGGGTCGACCAGCACGTCGATGGTCTGGCCGGCCAGCAGCGGCACGATCTGCCGCATGCCTGCCACGACTCGCTCCTGGGGTAGGTCGGTGACGACCACCAGCAGGTAGCCCTGCAGGCCGTCGGGGCGCCGCATCCACGCGAGGGTCGCCTGCTGCACCCCATCGAGCGAGTCCAGGTGCTCGGTGAGCGCCGCGAGCACTTCGCCCGGCACCTCCTGCGGGGCGCTCACGTGGTAGGTCTCGCCCGCGTCCATCTCGCGCACTGCCGTGCCCTCGGGCACCCCGCGGAGCAGGTCGGACATCTCGGTGACCGGGTAGGGCTTGGCGAGAGCCGACATCGGATTGAGCGTCGTGCCCGTGTTGTGGGCCACCGAGGTCGTCCAGAACTCCTCGCAGGGCAGCTCAGCCACGCGCACCTCGGTGATCCCCAGATGGGAAAGGGCGAGCTCCATCGGCGCGGCCGAGGTGAAGAACGCCACCATCGGGTTGCCGTCCGCGTCGCTCAGAGCAAGGGGTGCGAACCCGTCGCTCTCGTCCTGACCCGGCACCAGGACCGTGGACTTCAGCAGCGCCCGGGTGAACCTGGCCCGTGGCCGCGGCTCGCCGGGGTGCTCGATGGCGTCGGCCAGCAGGCGTTCGACGTCGGTCAGCTCTTGCTCCACGTGCTGTTCCATCGGCATCCATCTCGTGAGGTTGGTCGTGCGGTGTGGTGACCACGGTAGGTTGCCATGCATGGCGGACGAACGGCGAGCGGGTGCTGAGCGATCGCAGACCCTCGATCGCGGCCTGGCCGTGCTCGAACTGCTCGCCGATGCACCCACCGGCCTGACCTACACCCAGCTCGCGGCGGAGCTGGGTGTAGGTCGGCCGGTGGTCTACCGCCTGGTGGCATCGCTGTCGGCCAAGGACTTCGTGTCGCGCCGGTCCGATGGTCGCCTCACGCTCGGCATGGGCCTGACCCGCCTGGCGTCCTCGGTGCTTCCGCTGCTGCGGGATGCTGCGGTCCCGCTGCTGCGGGGTCTGGCCGACGAGGCCGGCGCGACGGCGCATCTCACCGTCGCCGAGGGCGAAGAGGCGCTGGCGATTGCGGTCGTCGAGCCTCGGTGGACGGACCTGCACGTCAGCTATCGGGTCGGGAGCCGGCACGCCCTGCATGCCGGCGCGGCCGGTCGCGCGATCCTCGCGGGCCGGAGGACGACCGCAGAGGGCACCGGCGTGTCCACTGCCTATGTCAGCACCGACGGCGAGCTGCAGGCCGGTGCGCATGGACTTGCGGCGCCGGTGCTCGGCATACCCGGGCTGGAGGCATCGGTCGGAGTGGTGTGCCTGGGCGCCTTCGACGACGCCGCGGTTGCGCCGAAGGTCGTCGCGTGCGCGACGGCGTTGGCCGGCCGGCTGGCCGGTCACTGACGACGTGCCGCCTCCTGCACGAGCGGCAGGGTGCGGTGCCCGATCAGCTCGGCGAGCGCGATGACCGTGGAGGTCCGCACCACGAGGGCCGTGCCCACCGCTCGGTCGATGACTCTTTGCAGGTCGGCGTTGTCCCTCGCGACCACCCGGACGAACAGGTCGCCGTCACCGGTGATCGTGTGCACCTCCAGGACCTCAGGTATGCCGTCGAGATGCTTCACGACGGCATCGTGCCCCCGCCGCTGCTGGATCGACAGGGTGCAAAAGGCCATCACCGGATAGCCGAGGGCCGCGGGCGAGACCGACGGTGCGAACGTCCCGATGACACCGTCGGCCACCAAATGCTCCAGGCGGGACTGCACGGTCCCGCGGGCGACGTCGAGCGCTCGGGATGCGCCGAGCACCCCGATCTGCGGGTCCTGCGTGAGCAGGGTCAGCAGTCGAGCATCCAATGGATCGATCCGGCGCGCCTTGACCATGGTCAAATTGTAGAGGGATGTGGCGTTCGGGGCAGACAAAATGCACATCGTGACCAGGTCAAAGGTGCTGGGTTGCCTAGTCGAGTGAGTGGGGTCACAGTGTCCATATGACAGACATCGTGAATCTCACCCCACAGGAGCGCGAGGCCGAGCTCGACCTCAACCAGCTCAAGCAGCTTGTTGGCCTGGTGGAGTACGACGCCGACACGGACCCGTTCCCGGTCACCGGCTGGGACTCCATCGTCTTCGTCTCGGGCAATGCCACCCAGTCCGCGCACTACTACCAGGCGGCGTGGGGGATGGAGCTCGTTGCCTACTCCGGCCCGGAGACCGGCAACCGCGACCACAAGTCGTTCGTGCTGAAGAGCGGTTCGATCCGGTTTGTGATCAACGGTGCGGTCGACCCGGAGAGCCCGCTGGTGGAGCACCACCGCAAGCACGGCGACGGCGTTGTCGACATCGCCCTCGAGGTGCCGGACGTCGACAAGTGCATCGCGCAGGCGCGTAAGGCCGGCGCCACCATCCTGCAGGAGCCCGAGGACGTCAGCGACGAGCACGGCACCGTGCGGATCGGCGCCATTGCCACCTACGGTGACACCCGTCACACGCTGGTCGACCGGAGCCGCTACCACGGGGCGTACCTGCCCGGTTATGAAGCCCGCACCTCGAACTTCGTCAAGCGCGACGGTCAGCCGAAGCGTCTCTTCCAGGCGCTCGACCACATCGTCGGCAATGTCGAGCTGGGCAAGATGGACGAGTGGGTGACCTTCTACAACAAGGTCATGGGCTTTGTCAACATGGCCGAGTTCATCGGCGACGACATCGCCACCGACTACTCCGCCCTGATGAGCAAGGTCGTCGCGAACGGCAACCACCGGGTCAAGTTCCCGCTCAACGAGCCGGCCATCGCCAAGAAGAAGTCGCAGATCGACGAGTACCTCGAGTTCTACCGCGGCGCCGGTGCGCAGCACCTCGCGGTCGCGACCGGCGACATCTTGGGGACGGTGGATGCCCTGCGCACCAACGGAGTCGAGTTCCTGGACACGCCCGACTCGTACTACGAGGACGACGAGCTGCGCTCACGGATCGGCAACGTCCGCGTGCCGGTCGAAGAGCTGCAGAAGCGCGGCATCCTGGTCGACCGTGACGAGGACGGCTACCTGCTGCAGATCTTCACCAAGCCGCTGGGCGACCGTCCCACGGTGTTCTTCGAGCTGATCGAGCGGCACGGTTCGCTCGGCTTCGGCAAGGGCAACTTCAAGGCGCTCTTCGAGGCCATCGAGCGGGAGCAGGACAAGCGCGGCAACCTGTAGTCCCGCAGCGGACAAGCCCCCACCCGGTAGATCTGCCCGGGTGGGGGCTTGCCGCGTCGCACGGTCGACGCGATCGCCCCTGCGGCGCCGACGCGCAACATGTCCGGCGTCATGTATCAGACCCAGGTGCCCACCCTCCTTCCAGTCATCGATATTCCTTGGAAGGGGATCTCATGCGTCGTCACACGCGTGCATTCGCAGCACTGTCCATCACCGCCCTCGGACTCCTCGGTCTCGGGGCCACCAACGCCCCACCGGCGGACGCCCTGTCGCCGTGCCGCAGCGCGCCGATGCCGCCGGACTGGTGCTTCTCGCCGCCCGCCGCTCCGGTGGCTCCCACCGGGCTGAGCGCGACCGCGGTGATGCAGACCCGCGTGTCGCTGACCTGGGCGGACAACTCCGGGTCCGAGAGCGCCTACTTCGTGCGGCGTACGGTCGGCGGCGTCGTGGGACAGCCGGTCGCGCTCGCGGCCAACAGCACCGCGTATACCGATCCCGGCGCGCCGCCGGACAGCGTGATCCAGTATGACGTCTATGCCGACGCCTGCAATATCTACGGGTGCACCGACAGCCGGGTGGCCAGCCGCACGGTGCGAACCAAACCGCAGCCGGCGACGCCCGAGCTGTCCGTGAGCGGCGGCCAGGATGGTTATTGGTACTACAAGAGCTGGAGCTATCCGTTCAATCGAGTGTGGGTGACCCTGCCGAGCTACACGATCACCGGCACAGCGGTCGACTGGGACACGACCGGAGCCGTACAGCTGGTGCTGACCGACAACGGTGTGCAGCAGGATGACGCCGGCACGGCTGCGGGCATGTCGGCCGGCTTCAACGCCGCAAACCCCGGATACGGGGACAACCACGGTTTCACGATCCATCGCGCGGCCCTGCCGGCCGAGGGCACCCACTACGCCTGCGTGACGGCGCGGGGAGTGGGCGCCGGGGGTGACAGCCCCACGAAGTGCGTGACCTACTTCGTGGAGGGTGCGCCCTACTGGCCGGTCCTGACGCAGACGGCGGACCGGGTGAGCGTGGCCTTCACCGATATGAACGACCACGAGACCGGCTACATCCTGCAGCGGCAGGACGCGGCCGGCTGGATCCAGGCCGCATCGATGGGCCCGGTAGCAGGCCATGGCACGAGGCAGTCGCTCGCTGTCAGCGATTCCGTACCATCCGGTGTCTGCTATCGCGTGCTGATGAACTACTCAACTATGCAGGGGAATTCGTACTCCATGACAAGCTCGACCGTCTGCACGAAGGGCTGATCGGACGGATCGATTCTCGCTGGTCAGCGCGGGGGAACGCGGCGTGTCGCGTTCCCCTGCGTTTGCATTTTGCTGGTCCGGTCGGCAGTCTTGCCGGGGATTTCCATGTAGTGTGTCTGATTGTCTACAAAGTCGACGGACGGTGAATTGCGGATGACGGGAGATCTGCCATGACAGATGGCAAGAGTTCAGATTCTTCACAGGAGCTTGATCCGGGAGCAACCAAAGCGGTGCCGATGTCCGTGCTCCGGCGCGCCATCGGTGCCGCCGCCATGGGTAACGCCGTCGAGTGGTTCGACTACGGCGCCTACGCCTACCTGACGACGCATATCGCCAAGTCGCTGTTCCCCTCCGGCAGCGACGCGGTGTTCTTCACCCTCGTCGGTTTCGCGATCTCCTTCCTGATCCGCCCGATCGGCGGACTGTTCTGGGGCCCGCTCGGCGACCGGATCGGTCGCAAGCGGGTGCTCGCGATGACCATCATCTTGATGGCAAGCTCCACGGTGCTCGTCGGCTGTATCCCCAGCTACGCCTCCATCGGCATCTGGGCACCGGTCATCCTCTATCTGCTGCGCATCATCCAGGGCTTCTCGGCCGGTGGTGAGTACGGCGGTGCCGCGACCTTCATGGCCGAGTACGCACCGGACAAGCGGCGCGGCTTCTTCGGCAGCTTCCTGGAGGTCGGCACCCTGACCGGGTTCGTCGGCGCGAACGCGATCGCTCTGCTGCTCGTGAGCGTGCTGAGCGACGGCCAGATGGCGTCGTGGGGCTGGCGGGTCGAGTTCTTCGTCGCCGCCCCGCTCGGCCTGATCGGGATGTACCTGCGGAACAAGATGGAGGACACCCCCGTCTTCCAGGAGCTGGAGGCCAAGCAGGAGGAGGAGAAGGAGGACCCCGTCGGGGTGTACAAGGACCTGGTCACGACCTACCGCCGGCCCATCCTGACGCTGTTCGGCCTGGTGATCGCACTCAACGTCGTGGACTACACCTTCCTGACGTTCACACCGACCTACCTGCAGGGCTCACTGAAGATGAGCGAGAACGACGCGCTGCTGGTGCCGCTGTTCGGCCAGATCGTCATGGCCTGCCTGTTGCCCTTCTTCGGACGGTTGTCGGACAAGATCGGGCGCCGGCCGATGTGGCTGTTCTCCTGCGCCGCCCTGTTCGTCTTCGTCGTGCCGCTCTACATGCTGATCGGCACCGGACTGACCGGCGCGATCATCGGGTTCGCCCTCGTCGGGATCCTGTTCGCCCCGCAGCTGGCGACGATCTCGGCGACCTTCCCGGCGATGTTCCCGACCATTGTCCGGTTCGCGGGGGTGGCCATCGGGTACAACGTGGCAACCTCGGCATTCGGCGGCACTGCCCCGTCGGTGACCGACTGGCTGATCACCAAGACGGGCAGCGACCTGATGCCCGCGTACTACATGATGGGGGCCTGCCTGCTGGGTCTCGTCGGTGCATACTTCCTCATCGAGACCAAGGGGGAGTCGTTGCGCGGCACCCAGATCCCTGGCACCGAGGAGGCGCACGACGAGCAGAAGGAGCTCGCCAAGCAGGCCGCCGGCGTGGACTGAGTGGTCATCGCGGGCAGGTGCACGAGTGGCGGCCACTCTCCAGTCGGAGGGTGGCCGCCACTCGTCACGCGGTCGTCTACAGCACGGCGGCCACCGACTCCGCCCAGAGCGCAGTGGCCTCGTCGACCTCCTGCTCGCTCACCACGAGCGCCGGGATGAACCGGACGACCTGACCCCACGGACCGCACGTGAGCAGCAGCAGCCCGCGGCGGGCGGCCTCCTGCTGCACCTTGGCTGCGGTAGCGCCGTCCGGGTTGCCGTCCTTGTCCCGGAACTCGTTGCCGATCAGCAGGCCGAGTCCGCGGACCTCGGCGATCTCGTCGTGCTTGTCGGCGACCTGCTGCAGCCCGTCCTTGAGCTGCGCGCCGCGCTGCGCGGCGTTGTCGACCAGGCCCTCGTCCTGGATCACGTCGAGGGTGGCGATCGCAGCCGCGCAGGCCACGGCATTCGCGCCGTAGGTGCCGCCCTGTGACCCCGGCCAGGCCTTCTCCATGAGTGCGCTGGAGGCCGCGATGCCGGACAGCGGGAAGCCGGAGGCGAGCCCCTTGGCGGTGATGAGGATGTCGGCGGACATGTCGAAGTGCTCGCCGGCCCAGAACTTGCCGGTGCGGCCGAAGCCGGTCTGCACCTCGTCGGCGATCAGCAGAATGCCGTGCTTGTCGGCCCGCTCGCGCAGCCCGGCGAAGAACTCCGTGCTGCCCGGCACGTAACCGCCTTCGCCGAGAATCGGCTCGACGAGGAAGGCCGCCGTGTCGTTGGGCTGGGCGAGAGTCTGCAGCGTGTAGTCCAGCTCCCTGAGCGCGAACCGGGTGGCTTCCTCCTGGCTCCAGCCGTAGTGCAGCGGGTCCGGGAACGGTGAGACCTGCACTCCTGCCATCAGGGGGGAGAAGCCGGACCGATACTTCGTGCCGGAGGTCGTCATGGACGCCGTCGCCACAGTGCGGCCGTGGAACCCGCCGTGGAAGACGATCATGTTGGGTCGGCCGGTCGCCTGGCGCGCGAGTCGCAGTGCCGCCTCGACGGCTTCGGACCCCGAGTTGGCGAAGAACAGCCGGTCCAGCCCTTGTGGGAGGACCTCACCGAGTCGTTCGACGAGGGTGAGCAGCGGCTGGTGCATGATCGTCGTGTACTGCCCGTGAATGAGCTTGCCGACCTGCTCCTGGGCCGCCGCGACCACTCGCGGATGGCAGTGTCCGGTGCTGGTGACACCGATCCCTGCGGTGAAGTCGAGATAGCGGTTGTCCTGGGCGTCATACAGGTTGACTCCCTCACCGCGCGTGGCGACCACGGGCGTGGCCTGCTTGAGAGTCGCGGATAGTTCGGCCATTGCTCCTCCTCTGCTAGATTGTCAACAATCAGACTATCGCACGGCAACCGTCTTGAAACAGGAGAGTGATGAGGGTGAGCACCTCTGCCGACGTGAAGGCAGCACGCACCGACGACGAGGCGCGGGTCCTCCAGGCAACGCCCACCGGGCTGCTGATCGGGGGGCGCTGGACCGCGGCCGCCGATGACGCGACGTTCGACGTCTTGGACCCGTCGACCGGCGACCTGCTGGCCAAGGTCGCGGACGCCTCGCCGCAGGATGGTGCTCGGGCGCTGGACGCGGCTGTCATGACGCAGAAGGAGTTCTCCGCGACGAGCCCGCGGGAACGCTACGACATCCTGATGCAGGCCTACGGCCTGCTCATGGAACGGATCGACGACCTTGCGCTGCTCATGACGTTGGAGATGGGCAAGCCGTTGGCGGAGGCGCGCGGCGAGATCACCTATGCGGCAGAGTTCTTCAGGCACTTCGCATCCGAGGCCCTGCAGATCGACGGCGGGTATCAGACGGCCCCGGCCGGTGGCGCCCGCTTCCTCGTGACCAAGCAGCCGGTGGGGCCGTGCCTGCTGATCACGCCGTGGAACTTCCCGATGGCGATGGGCACACGCAAGATCGGCCCGGCGATCGCGGCCGGGTGCACCAGTGTGATCAAGCCGGCACACCAGACGCCGCTGTCCATGCTCGCGTTGGGTGGAATCCTGCAGGAGGCAGGGGTGCCCGACGGTGTCGTCAACATCGTGACCTGTATGCGGGCCGGTGAGGTCATGGAGCCGATGATCCGATCCGGCAAGGCACGCAAGCTGTCCTTCACCGGATCGACCAAGGTCGGCAAGGTGCTGCTCGAGCAGTGCGCCGAAAGGGTGCTGCGCACCTCGATGGAGCTGGGCGGCAATGCGCCGCTGATCGTCTTCGAGGACGCCGACCTGGACGAGGCCATCGCCGGCGCAATGGCTGCGAAGATGCGAAACATGGGGGAGGCCTGCACCGCGGCGAACCGGATCTACGTGCAGGAGAAGGTGGCCGACGAGTTCGGTCGTCGCATGGCCGAGGCAATGAGCGGGTTGAAGGTCGGCCGCGGCACTGAGGACGGCGTGGATGTCGGCCCGCTGATCGACGAAGCGGGCCGTCGCAAGGTGGTCGACCTGGTGGCGGACGCGACGTCGCGCGGCGCCAGGGTGCTGACCGGTGGTGGCACTGCCGCAGGCCCCGGGTTCTTCTACACCCCGACGGTGCTCATGGATGTGCCGGCGGCCGCACGGATGACCGGTGAGGAGATCTTCGGGCCGGTCGCCTCCATCACCCCGTTCGGCACTGAGGACGAGGTCGTCGCCGCCGCCAACGACACGGCGTACGGCCTGGTGTCGTATGTCTTCACGAATGATCTGCGCCGTGCGCTGCGGGTCGCGGAGGCCCTCGAGTCAGGCATGGTGGGGCTGAACCAGGGAGTGGTGTCCAACCCGGCGGCGCCGTTCGGTGGCATCAAGGAGTCCGGGCTCGGCCGCGAGGGTGGCAGCAATGGGATTGACGAGTTCCTCGAGGTGAAGTACATCGGCATCGCTCTTTGATCGGTCGCTTTCCAGGCATCCCCTGTCGTGACCGGGACTACACCGCGGCTCCCAAGAGCACCGTCGTCACGGTGGCGAGGTGGACCCGCATGGCGGTAACCGCGGCATCCGCGTCGCGAGACCTCACGGCGTCGACGATGCAGTGGTGCTCGCGCTGATAGACCTCGCGCCTTTCGGCGGTGTCCTTGCGTCGTTTGAGCTCCCCCCACAACGGCCCGCCACGCGCTGACTCGACGGACCCGTACAGCCGAATGAGTAGCGGATTGCGAGTGGACTGGATCAGCCGGCGATGCACCGCGATGTCCCAGGTCTCGAACTCGGCAAACGTGGACGCCCGGTCGCCGCGAGCGAGATGCCGGTCGAGGTCCAGAAGGTCGCGCTCTGTCGCATGACTCACTGCAAGGACCATTGCCGACGGTTCGAGCAGGCGACGGACCGCCATGACATCCGCGGGACTGACGTCGGTCGGCAGATCTGCTTCGGTCGGTGGACCTGCAGACTCGTCCCGACTCCGTAGGAACGTGCCCCGCCCGACCTGGCGGGTGAGTGAGCCCTCAGCCTCGAGCTGTGCGAGCGCATGACGCACGCCGACGCGCGACACCCCGTACTCGTCGGCAAGCTGGCGCTCCGTGGGCAGCCGGTCTCCCTCCCCAAGCCCGGCGAGCTGTGCGGCTTCGAGGATCTGGTGGGCAAGGTCGGCCGGGTCGGCGGGGGTCTTCGAGGGGCCTGGTGTCGGCATCCTGCCCTCCTCGTTGAGAAACCAATCAAACCAATCTCATCTGTGAGCGACTGTCAATATGTCAGCACCGCCACTTGACAGTGAGATGCTAACAGTTCACGATGGATTGACAAACATATATCTCGGACCAATGATCTGATTGGTGCACCAATCGACTTTGATCCATTCGTGTGAATGGAGAAGAGTGTGCGATTTGCAACGATTGCGACGCGGCGTGGATTGCGGCTGCATCTTCACGGGTCCCAGGGTTACACCGATATCGGCGACGTCACCGGCAACGAGACCCTGAGCACCCTGACGGGACTTCTCGCCTCCGGGCAGGACGCGTTACAGGCGCTCGTCGGTATCTCGACCGATGAGGGTCACCCCGTGGATGCGGCGGACTTCGGGCCGGCGGTGCCGAACCCGGCGCGCGTTCTGTGCATCGGGGTCAACTACCGCGAGCACGCGGTCGAGGGAGGCAGAGACGTCCCGACCTGGCCGGAGGTGTTTGTACGCGGTGGTCCAAGCGTGACCGGACCGTTCGCCGACCTCGTGAAGCCGGCGCTGACGGATCGCTACGACTACGAGGGTGAGCTGGGAGTCGTCATAGGGACCGGCGGTCGCTACATTCGTGCCGCCAATGCCCTCGATGCGGTCTTCGGGTTCGTGGTGCTCAATGACGCCTCCGCCCGTGACTGGCAGCGTGCCAGCACCCAGTGGACAGGCGGCAAGAACTTCGATCAGAGCATGCCCGTCGGGCCGGAGATCGTGACTCCGGATGAGGTCGACGTGACCAACCTGCAGCTCACTACGACGCTGAATGGCGCGGTGATGCAGTCGGCGAACACCAGCCAGATGATCGTCAGCGTCGTGCAGTGCGTGGAGTTCCTCTCATCCTTCACCACCTTGCGCCCGGGTGATGTCATCGCCACCGGTACGCCAGGTGGCGTCGGCTTTGCCCGCACCCCACCCGTGTGGCTCACCCCCGGCGATGTGGTCGAGGTCGAGGTCGAGGGCGTCGGCACGATCCGCAACACGGTCGTGGCAGAAGTGGCAGCACCGGGCGACTGGGCCTGGAAACCAGTCGTTCGACAGTCCAACTCGATATAGGCCCACGGGACCCTGCGGGTCGACATTCCTGGAGGCATGAGATGAAGTCCAAGAGATCTTGCGGTAGTCGGCACGGAAGCGGGACGCCTTCGATGGCGGGTAGGTCGCGAGCCTCGATGGGGCTCGCACTGGTCACCGTGGCGAGTTTCGGCCTGGCCGCGTGCGGGGGAGCGACCTCCTCGTCAGGGCAAAGCCCTAGTGGCACGGCGAGCGCCTCAGGCGCTGCGTCACCGTCGGGCGGTCCGGGTGCGGCAAACGGAAGCACTCTGGTGGTCGCGGACGTGGCACCCTTCACCGGTACCGATGCCGCGCTCGGCCCGACCTACCTGGCGTCGTGCTACGGCGCGACGGCAGCGATCAACGCCAACGGTGGTGCGGACGGGCACAAGCTGTCGTGCAAGCAGGTGGACACGCGAGGCGACCCCGCCGATGCGGTGCCGGCTGTCCGACAGATGTTCGCGTCGACCTCCAACCTGGCGCTCATCATAGGAGTGACCTCCGACGAGGCGGCTGCAGTGGTGCCCGTCATCAATGCCAACAAGGTGGTGGTGTTCGGCATGACTGGGCAGTCCGAGTTCGACCATCAACACTTCGACTACTTCTATCGGCTGGTCCCCCCGGATCTGGAGGAGTCCTATGCCATGGTCGTGATCGCGCAGAACCAGAAGTACCACAAGATCGCGCTTGCCTTCGGCAACGACATCGGCTCGCAGACCTTCGTCAACCCCGCCATCGCATCGATCAAGAAGGCAGGGATGACGCTTGTCGCCAACGAAACACTGGACTTGACCGCGACGACATTCCGCACTGAGGCAGAGAAGATCGTGTCTGCGCATCCTGACGTGATCTTCACTGAGGCGCTGGGCGCCGCGGAGGCGTCGTTCCTGTCCGAGGTGCAGCAACTCAACGGCGGCAAGATGATTCCGGTGATCGGCACCTCCGCGACCATCTCCCCGGCCTGGTACAAGTCGGTCGCGGCGGCCGTCGGCGCGTCCACCCTCTCGAAGAACTTCTTGGCGGACAACCTGGTTGTGGAGACCTCAGGGCCGGCATACAGCGCGTTTAAGGCAGCGTTGGAATCCATCAAGGGGAAGGTGGGCAATACCGGCAACTTCGACACCTACCTCACGGCGCCGGGGTCGGTCCACCTGTATGACGGGATCAATCTCGCGGCGCTGGCGATGGTCCAGTCCAAGAGCACCAACCCGTCGGTCTACAAGGCCGACATGGAGAAGATCGCGAACGGTGTGCCCGGCGCAACTGTGGTGAACTCTTTCGCTCAAGGCGTTGCGGCGCTGAAGGCGGGCAAACAGGTTCGTTACGAAGGGCCCGGCGGTCCAACCAACTTCGACGCCTACCACGACTCGACTGGCCTCTTTCAGATCAACATGTACGGTCCGAGTGGGAACGTCAAAGTGACCGGCTCGATCTCACCGCAACAGTTGCGCGCCGTCACGGCAGGCTGACCCGGTGTCGCTGCTCCTGGCATCGTTCGGCTTCGGCCTGGTCGCGGCTGCGGTCCTCGCGATAGCAACCGTGGGGTTCACGCTGCAGTTCGCCGTCACCGACGTGCTGAACCTGGCCTTCGGCGCTGTCATGATTGTCGGCGCCTACGTCGCCTACTGGATCAACCAGGCCGGGATCACCGTGTGGGTCGGTCTCCTTGCCGCCGCGGTCGTAGGTGCCGTGCTGTCGTTTGTCCTCAACGCCATTGTCTACGCACCGTTTCAGCGGCATCATGCCTCGCCCATCGCGGTGGTCATCGTAGCCCTTGGCCTCACCCTGATCATCGAGTTCGGGCTCCAGTCGTACGTTGGCGGCACCAGCGTGTCCTACACGATGTCGCAGGGCCACACGCTGCAGGCCGGGGGGCTCCAGCTCACCGTGGTGCAGCTGGTCATCCTGGCCCTGGCGCTGGCTTCGATGGTCGCAGTACACGTGCTTCTGGCATACACGCGACTCGGCAAGGCGATGCGCGCGACTGCGGCGAACCGCTCGCTGGCCCGCACCTGCGGGATTCGCAGCGGTCGCGTGGTCACGGTGACCTGGCTGCTCAGTGGCGCGCTGTGCGGGCTCGCGGGAACGGTTTTCGGCATGAACGCCGGCAGCTTCAATGCCACCAGTGCTGATCTTTTCCTGATTCTGATCCTCGCGGCCGCGTTCCTCGGTGGGCCCGGAAAGGCATACGGCGCAATGATCGGCGCGCTCGTCATCGGGCTCGCCACCGAGATCTCGGCTGCCTACATCACGTCCTCGTACAAGGACGTCGTCGCATTTGTGATCCTGTTCGCGATGCTCGCCTGGCGTCCCACCGGTCTGCTCGGAACCCGGTCGTGAAAGGGGTGTCGGAGTGAGCGGAACCGGTCTCGCGTTCTATCTGACGACCCTGCTGGTCTACGGCGCCGTCGATGTCATTGCGTGTCTTGGCCTCAACCAGCAGTTCGGTGTCGCTGGGGTGACCAACTTCGGCTACATCATCTTTCAGGCCGCGGGCGCATACACGGCGGCCACTCTGTCGCTGCCGAGCCAGTCCGCGAACGGCGGGTTCCAAACCTATATCGGCGGATTGGGTCTCCCGTTCCCCGTGCCGTGGATCGGGGCGATGATCGTCGGCGGACTACTTGCCCTGCCGTTCACCTTCCTGGTGGGACGACGGTTGCGTGGGGACTTCGTGGCCATCGGGCTGCTGGTCGCGGCGGTGATGGCCAACCTGCTCGTGACCAACTTCCGTCCGTTCCTCAATGGGGCAGCCGGGCTGGCGCTTGTGCCCGCACCGTTGCACAGCGTCCTCGACCCGCAGTCGTTGAGCTACCAGTGGGGCTATTCGGCGGTGGCGATCTTGCTGGCCGCCGGGACGTACTGGTTCTGCCGACGCATGACCGAATCTCCCTATGGCCGAACGCTTCGGGCGATGCGCGACAACGACGAAGTGGCAGACTCGCTGGGCAAGAACCTGCGGATGCTGCGCGCACAAATGCTGGTGATCGGCGGCATGATCGCGGGGCTCTCGGGCGGGGTCCTGGTGGGCTTCATCACCCTCTGGGCACCATCGGCGTGGGGCTATGCGGAGACCATCGTGCTCTTCGCTGCCGTGATCATCGGCGGTGCCGGGAACCACGCGGGCGCGATCCTTGGCGCGATCCTGGTCCCGCTCGGTTTCGAGGAGGCGAGCAGATTCATCCCCGCGTTTGGCCCCGCCGGGCTTATTCCCGCGCTTCAGTGGGTCGCCATCGGCCTGCTGATCGTGTTGTTCCTCTGGTTCCGGCCCCAGGGCATCATTCCGGAGCGGCGGCGGACGACGCCTGCGGCCCCCGAGAAGGCTCCCAGCACGGTCCAGTTCGCGGTCCACCCCAGGTGGGGCCCCGCGCAGGCAGCAACCGGCCTCGAGGCCGACGCCGGTGCGGGCATCGGTGAGGCCGTCCTGGAGGCGCGGGACCTGTCGCGCCGGTTCGGTGGCGTCGACGCGGTGGCGCAGGTGTCCCTCGCCCTGAGCAGAGGCCGCCTGACCGGCCTGATCGGTCCGAACGGCGCAGGAAAGTCGACGACCCTGGCGATGCTCGCAGGCACCCTTCCGGCGTCGGGCGGCAGCGTCTGGTTGGACGGCCGCGACATCACCTCCGTCCCGGCATACTGCCGGGCCAGGCTCGGGGTGGTGCGAACCTTCCAACTCGCCAGTGAGTTCAAGCGGCTCACCGTGATGGAGAACCTGCTGTCCGCGGTGCCACAGCAGCGCGGGGAGAGTCTGCGGGGCGCGCTGCTCGGCCGGCGCTACTGGGCCGCGGACGAAGGAGTGAGCATCGAGCGCGCCTGGGACATGCTCGACGGCTTCGGCTTGCGCGCCCAGGCCGACGAGTATGCGGGTGACCTGTCCGGCGGGCAGCGTCGTCTCGTGGAGATCATGCGGGCTCTCATGGCGCAGCCGGAGGTGCTGCTGTTGGACGAGCCGATGGCCGGAGTACACCCGAAGCTGGCCACCGAGATCGGCCAGCACCTGATCGAGCTGTGCCACAGTGGCATGACGATCGGGGTGGTCGAGCACGAGTTGGCGTTCATGGACCGGTTCTGTGACCCGGTCGTGGTAATGGCGCAGGGCCGAGTGCTTGCGGCGGGCACCATGGCGGCGCTGCGACAGCAGCCCGAGGTGGTGGAGGCATACCTTGTCGGCTGACCGGCAGAAGGCGGATCATGGCCGGCCGATGGGCGCCGCGCTCCTGGTCGAAGGGTTGAGCGCGGGCTACGACACGAGGCCTGTGGTGCATGAGGTCAGCATCGCCGCCGAACCTGGTGAGATCGTCTCGGTGGTCGGTCCGAATGGCTCAGGGAAGAGCACCCTGCTGGGGGCGCTGATCGGGACGGTGGAGGTCCTCGGTGGCCGGGTCGCGCTCGACTCGCAGGACATCACCGGCTGGGCGCCTGAGGACGTTGTGCGAGCAGGCGTCGGCTATGTGCCGCAGGTCGATGATGTCTTCGCGCCCCTGACGGTGCGCGAGAACCTGGAAATGGGTGGGTATCTGCTCCCTGCGCGAGAAGTCCAGCCGCGCATCGACTACGTGGCATCGGTATTTCCCCAGTTGGCAGGGATGCTTGGCCGCCGCGCTGGAAGGATCTCTGGCGGCGAGCGAAAGATGCTGGCCATGGCACGTGCGATGATGCTGCAGCCGCGGCTGTTCGTCCTGGACGAGCCGACCGCGAATCTTGCGCCGGCCGTGGCGAACGAGCTCCTCGAGGAGCATGTGCGCGGACTTGCCGCGGACGGTGCCACAGCTCTCATCGTGGAGCAGCGCGCGCGGGCGGTTCTGGCGATCTCCGATCGGACCTATGTGCTCGCCGGCGGCACTCTGCGGATGTCGGGGACGCCCGCCGAACTTTTGTCCAGTCGGCAGTTCGTCGCGTCCTTCCTGGGTGGCTCCGCGAGTGCGGCTGAGTCGCGTCCCGACGAACGTCCCTGACCACCGGACGAACACGCCTACACAGTGTGTCGATCAGGCGGGGCGGATCGCGGTCAGGCGGTCGATCGCGTCCTTCATGTGCAGTCGTAGCAGCTCGTCGGTGCGCCCCGGCTCGCCGTCGATGAACGACTGTGCGATGTCCCGGTGCTCCTGCACCCGGCACTCGAAGTCGTCGTAGGTCGACTCCAGTGCGTTGATGCACATGCGGGTCTCGGTCATCAACGTGCGATGCATCCGGCTCAACCGAGGGCTGCCCGCCAGCTGTACGAGCAGCTCGTGGAAGGCGATGTCCGCCTCGCCGACACCGGCGGCGTCGGCGGCTCGGGAGGTGGTGGCCATCGTGTCGGTTACCGTGAGCAGGTGCTCACCGGCATCGACCGGAGCCTTGCGGTGGATCTGTTCTGCGGCAGCGCGTTCCACCGCCTGACGAGCGAGATACATGTCATCGACACGTTCTGGCGTCATCTCCATGACGAAGAGTCCGCGGTTGCGGATCGACAGCAGGAGCCCCTCCTGGGCGAGTCGTTGGAGGCCTTCGCGCAACGGTCCGCGGCTGACGCCGAGCTGGTGGGACAGCTCGGCCTCGCCGAGCTGGGCCCCTGGAGGCAGATCGCCGCGCGCAATGGCCTCGCGCACCTGATCGGCGATCATCCTCGCCGTGGACTCCTGCACGACGGGCTCAAGTGGTCTGCGCGCGTGCCGGCTCGTAGGCAACGGGTGCTCCTTCGGTCTGCTACGGGGACTCGGGGGTATCTGCTTTTCCATCTCCAGGTGAGAATACGTCGGATTGATCCGGCGGATCCTTCAGTCTCCTTCCGGGCGAGGGTTTCCGGGGCCGAGGAGCCGGGCGGCGGTCAGGGCATACGTACGTGCGGCCACCAGCAGCTCGGCGATGGCGACGGACTCGTCCGGTCGGTGCGCCTGGTCGTTGACCGATCCCGGTCCCAGCACCACCGTCGGCACGCCGAGGTCGCATGCGATGTATCCACCGTCACAGGCAGCTGTCCATCCGCCCAATGGCAGTCCGGGACCGCCGGACTCGGCCAGAGCGGCGTCGACGGCAACCGGGAAGGGGTCGGTGGCCGAGGTGTCGAACCCCGGCATGCTCATCGGCATCACGATCTCGAACGACAGGCCGTCGTTCTGCAGTCGCAGTGTCGCGATGCGCTGCCGCACGGACTCCAGCACCTGCGCCGGGTCCTCGCCTGGCAGCAGTCGCCGGTCGGCCTGCACTCGGCAGCGTGCGGGCACGATCGCCGTGCCCTGGCCGCCATCCACCTGGCCGACACTCCATGTCGCCGCACCCGCGAGTGGATGCGCGTGGGAGGCGAGCTCGTCGTGCCACGCGCGCAGGGACTCGATGATGCGCGCCGCCCCGTAGATGGCGTTGCAGCCGTCGGACGGGCGACCCGAGTGCGCCGCGACACCGTGCACGGTGATGTCCAGGTAGCAGTCACCGCGTGCGGCGATGATCGTCTGCAGGTCGGTCGGCTCGGCGGTGATGCACCCGAGATAGGGCGGATGCGACTCCTGCATGAGGTGCCGTATGCCGAGCCCGCCCTCCTCCTCGTCCACCGTGGCCGCCAGCTCGATGGGTCCGGTCAAGGCCGTTTGAGTCTCCGCAGCGGCACGCTGCACCGCGCTCATGGCGATCACGCAGGCGGCGAGTCCGCCCAACATGTCGGTGGATCCACGCCCGAAGATGCGTCCGTCACGCACGACACCGTCGATCGGGTCGACGGTCCAGCCCTCGCCGATCGGCACGACGTCGGTGTGTCCGAGCAGGAGGAGGCCAGGGCCTTCGCCGGCCCGCGTGGTGGCGTGCACGTTGTCCCGCCCGTCGGCTGCAGTCGAGGTCCGCACGGCCAGGTCGTGGTCCAGGCAGGCGCCGACCAGGGCCGCCACCGTGGCGGCCTCCTGCCCCGGTGGGTTCTGGCCGGGCTGGCGGATCAGCAGCTGCGTCAGACCGACCAGGTCGGACTCGTCGATCAGCTCCAGCGCGCGCCGCTCGAGCGGTGCGGGCGGCCGGGAGGGGGTCGGGTGGCGTGCAAGGTGGTCGGTCGTGCTGCTCACTTCGTCACCTTGTCGACGGCCCGGGCCAACCGGGCGACACCCTCGTGGATCCGGTCCGGCCGAGTGGAGGCAAAGCAGACCCGCAGCGCGTTCGGGAACCGCTTGCTCGGTGAGAACGCATTGCCGGGGATGAAGGCAACGCCTTCGGCCAGAGCCGGTTCGAAGAGTGCCTCGGTGTCCACCTCGTCACCGAACGTCACCCAGAGGAAGAACCCGCCTTCGGGGTCCGTCCACCGTGCCCGACCGGCGAAGTGCTCCTGCAGGGCAGCCTGCATGGCCTGCTTGCGCTCCAGGTAGACCGCACGCTGCGTGACCAGGTGGTCCTGGAGGTACCCGCCACGCAGGAATCCCGCAACGAGTCGCTGCAGCGGCAGGTTGGTGCAGGTGTCCATCGCCTGCTTGGCGTTGATGAGCAGCTGGCCCAGCCCGGGATCGGCATCGACCCAGCCGACCCGAAGGCCGGGCGCGATGATCTTGGAGAAGGTCCGCACCGAGTAGACCAGCGGGTCACCGTCTGCCAGCTCGTGCAGTGAGGGCATCGGATCGCCCTCGAACCGCAGCATGCCATAGGGGTCGTCGTCGATCACGGCGCTGCCCCACGTCCGTGCGAGCTCGAGCAGCCGCTTGCGGCGCGCGATCGACATGGTGGAGCCGGAAGGGTTCTGGAAGGTGGGGATCGTATAGATCGCCTTCGGGCTGCGACCGGCCTTCTCGACCAGCTGCTCTAGCCGGTCGACATCCATGCCCTCGTCATCGACCGGCGCCTCGAGCAGCTCGGCCTGGTAGGACAGTGCGGTCGCGGACCCGTTGGTGTAGGTGGGGGACTCGACGATCACCAGGTCACCGGGGTCGACGAACAGCTTGAACGCCAGGTCGAGTCCCTGCATACCTCCCGAGGTGATGGTCAGCCGCTCGGGTGTTGTCGCGTCGGTGGTTCCCGCGAGCATGTCGAGCAGTGCCTCTCGCAGGGCCGGATCACCCTCTGTCGCGGCGTAGTCGAATGCGTCCGGTGAGTGCTCACCCATGACCGCAGCGCCCACCTGGGCGAGTGCACGAGTCGGAATCGCCTCTGGCGCAGGGCTGCCCATCGCAAAGCGGACGATGTCGTGGGTCTGCTTGGCGAGCAACGAGGTGCTGGAGTCGATCACGGACCCCACCAGATCGGTTGCGCGGGATGCCAGGGGCAGGGAGGCGGTACTCTGCTGGGGCGGGTGTGTCATACGTTCACTCCTTCACGGTCAGGCCACGTGGCACGTTCGTCAGTTGTTCTGCGCCCTCACTCGTGACGAGCAAGGACTCCGAGGTCTCGTAGCCCCACCCGTCCATCCACATCCCGAGAATGATGTGGAAGGCCATGCCGGCCTCGATGACGGTCTCCTCCTCGGGGCGGATGCTCATGGTGCGCTCACCCCAGTCCGGCGGGTATCCGATGCCGATCGAGTAGCCGATCCGCGACTCCTTCTCCAGCCCATACCGACCGATGGTGCGGGCGAAGGCCCAGTGCACGTCCCGGCCGGTGGACCCGGGTCGCATCTGTTCGAGCGCGGCCGCCATTCCCTCGCTGACCGCATCCGCCACTGTGCGTAGGCGGTTCGGCGGGGTGCCGAGGGCAACGGTTCGGGCGAGTGGGGCGTGGTATCGCTGATGGACCCCAGCGATCTCGATCGTGGTTGCCTCGCCGGTCAGCAGCGGCAGGTCGCTCCAGGTCAAATGTGGTGTGCCGGACGTGATCCCGGTCGGCAGCATGGGGACGATGGCGGGGTAGTCGCCACCGAGATACTGGGAGCCGAGTGCCTGCGCGTGCTGGATCTCCGCGACGACGTCGCACTGCCGGCGGCCGGGGATGATCTGCTCGATCGCGATCTCCATGACGCGCTGGGCGATCTGACCCGCGCTGCGCAGCTTGGCCTGCTCGCGCTCGGACTTGATGACCCGCACCCAGTTGACCAGCTCGTGGCTGTCCACGAGACTCGCGTGCGTCAGCTGGCCCTGGATCGCCAGGAACCCACGGGGGCTGAAGAAGTGTGCGTCCATCTCCAGTGCGATGTGTGCATCGGAGGTGTCCGGCAGCAGCCCGATCTCCAGGGCGGTGCCGGCGATCCAGTCGAAGGGGTGCATGTCCGCCCGGTGGACGAGGTAGTCGGGGTAGCCGTGAATGTGCTCGGGCGGCAGGTAGGCCGTGTGCTGCGCCCCTTGCGCATCCATGTAGCGCGAGAACAGGTGGCATGGTCCATCGGCGGGCACGATCACGCACTGTGGTGTGTAGAAGGACCAGGCGTTGTACCCGGTGAGGTAGTACAGATTTGCCGGATCGACGACGATCAGCGCGCTCAGTGAGCGCTCGGCCATACGCGACTGCACCGCATGCAGACGTTCGATGTACTCCTGCTCGGGGAACGGGCGGGAGTAGAGCTCTTCGGTGGGTGCTGAGGGCACCGCCTCCTCGTTGTTGGTCACGTACTCATCGTGCCTCCAAAGTTAATTGTTGACAATCAGACACTTCGATTTCTACGTTGTGACCATGAGTGAGCATCAACCGGTGGTGGCGGTGCTGTGTGCCGAGCACGGCCCACGCCCGGCACACCTGGAGACCCTGGCGACCAGGGTGAGCCTGCGGTATACCGATGAGAAGGGCCTCGCTGAGGCGGTCGACGGCGCGCAGGTGCTGCTGCTCTGGGACTTCTTCTCCAGCGCGGTCGCGCAGGTGTGGGAGCACTGCGGCGCGCTTCGATGGATCCATGTGGCGGCCGCGGGCGTCGACAAGCTGCTCTTCGACGACCTGCGCGCGTCGGAGGTCGTGGTCACGAATGCCCGAGGTGTCTTCGACCGGCCGATTGCGGAGTATGTCCTGGGCGCCCTGCTCGCCGACGTCAAGGAGTTGCACGAGAGCCATGACCTGCAGCGCAGCCACACCTGGACGCACCGCGAGACGCGCACGCTGGTCGGTTCCCGCGCGATCGTGGTGGGCACCGGCGGCATCGGGCGCGAGATCGCTCGGCTGCTGCGCGCCGTCGGGGTGCAGGTCCGTGGCGCCGGGCGCACCGCACGCGCCGCCGACGACGACTTCGACGAGATCATCGCCAGCGGTGACCTGCCGCAGCACGTCGGGGAGGTCGACTACCTGATCAATGCGGCGCCGCTCACTGCGGCCACCCGCGACCTCATCGACGCCTCCGTGTTCGCCGCGATGCCTGCGCGCGGCTACCTCGTCAACATCGGACGCGGCGAGAGCGTCGTCGAGGCGGATCTGGTGGCTGCGGTCCGCAGCGGCCGACTGCGTGGCGCCTGCCTGGACGTCTTCCAGGAGGAGCCGCTGCGGGGCGATTCACCGCTGTGGGACCTGGCGGGCGTCACGGTGACTCCGCACATGTCGGGCGACACCCTCGGGTGGCGCGACGACCTGGCCCACCAGTTCGTCGACATCGCCCAGTCCTTCCTGGACGGTCGGCCGATGCCGAACGTCATCGACAAGCAGCTGGGCTTCGTCGCCACCTGACGCCGTTGGTCGGCGCCCTGGTGCGCCGTGCGCGACCTCGACGCCGGTGATGAGAGGATCGGCGGTATGACGCAGCGCGCCTCTGGCTGGTACGACGACCCCGACAATCCCGACCAGCTGAGGTACTGGGACGGCATCCTGTGGACCGGCCGGGTGATGTCCAAGGTCAAGCCGGGGCTGGAGGACTCCCACCTCACCGCGCCGCCGCCGGGTCCGTCTGCCGATCCGTATGCCGCGCGCCGCGCGCCGCATCCGGCAGCACACGACCCCTATGGGGGCCCCGAGCGCGGCCGGCGCCCCGACTACTCGAACCACGGAGGGAGCTACGCGCCCGTACGGGTCCCGACGACGCCCGACGGACAGCGCCTGTCCGGCTGGTGGCGACGCGTGTTCGCGCTCATCATCGACAACATCCTGATGTTCCTGGTGGCGGTCGCGATCACCTACCCGTGGGTCTCGGTCTGGATCAGTGCCTACCAGGACTGGGTCAATGCGGTCATGACCGCCGTCAACCACGGCAGTCAGCGACCCGCCATACCCGAGGCCGTGCTGCACTTCCCCTGGCAGACGCTCGCGGCAAACCTGATCGTGTACGCCGTGTACGAGATCGTGCTGATCACCTACCGGGGGCAGACGGTCGGCAAGATGATGACCGGGATCCGGGTCCGTCGGGCGAGCACCGGCGGGAACCCGTCGTTGCAGGAGTCGGCGATCCGCTTCGTCATCAAGCAGATCACTCTGATCGGCGGGCTGATCTCGGTGATTGCACCTCTGGCGTTGATCTTCACGATCGTCGACTACCTGACGCCGCTCTTCGACCGGTTGCACCGGGCGATCCACGATCGTGGCGCTCGCACCTACGTCGTGCGAACCAGCCCGCGAACAAAGCAGCGACAAGGCTGAGGGCGGCGGACCGAGGCGGTCAGTGGGCGGCGAGGATGGTGCCGCTCACCTCGCCCAGTGCGAGACGCCCGCCGTCCCTTCCCGCGGCATACCCCGTGATGGTCACGGTGTCACCGTCCTGGAGGAAGCTGCGAGTTGTCCCGTCCGCCAGGGTGATCGGAGTCTTGCCGCTCCAGGTCAGCTCCAGCAGGCTGCCGCGCTGGCCGGGTTCGTCCCCGGAAACGGTGCCGGAGGCGAAGAGGTCGCCACTGCGCAGACTGGCGCCGTTCACGGTCAGGTGCGCGAGCATCTGCGTGGGGGACCAGTACATGCCGCAGTAGGGCGGGCGGCTGACAGTCGTCCCGTTGATCGCGACCTCCAGGTGCAGATTCAGGCCGTAGGGGCGCTCGCCGCGCAGATAGGGCAGCGGTTGCGGATCCTGCCCGGGCAGGTCGACCTTGGTGTGCTCTAGTGCTTCCAGCGGCGTGATCCAGGCGCTGAGCGAGGAGGCGAAGGACTTGCCCAGGAACGGGCCGAGGGGGACGTACTCCCATGCCTGAATGTCCCGCGCGGACCAGTCATTGAACAGCGCGACCCCGAACAGGTGGTCATCTGCCTCATCGACGCTGACCCGTGAGCCGATCTCGGTCCGGCCGCCCACGATGAAACCCAGCTCGGCCTCGATGTCGAGCCGGATGCTCGGTCCGAACACCGGCTCGGAGTCCTTGGGTGTCTTGCGCTGACCGACTGGGCGAGTGATCTCGGTGCCGCTGACGACAACCGTCCCGGCGCGTCCGTGGTAGCCGATGGGCAGGTGCTTCCAGTTGGGGGTGAGTGCGGCCGAGTCAGGGCGGAAGATGCTGCCCACGTTGGTGGCGTGCTGCTCGCTCGCGTAGAAGTCTACGTAGTCGGCGACGTCGATCGGCAGGTGCAGGCTCACGTCTGCGAGCTCGTGCAGGTGTGGTTCGACGCCGGCCCGATGCACCTGGTCGGTCAGGATCTCGATCAGCCAGGCGCGTGCAACCGACCAGGCGTCTCGACCCAGCTCGAGGAACGCGTTCAGGCTCGGGGTCTGCCAGGCGGTGGCCAGGTCGGGGCCGTCGCCGACTCCGACGGCGCGGCCGATCGCGGCGACCGCTCCCGCATCGAGCACCCGATCGCCGATGCGCACGCCCACCCGGCGCGCTCCGCCTGCCGGTGAGAACACGCCATACGGGAGGTTGTCGATGCCGAACGGGTGGTCGGCAGGCAGGTCGAGCCAGGTGTTTGTGGTCATATGCGCTCCTCGATGAGGCCGTGGTCGGACAGGGCATGCACAGGGTCCAGGACGTCGCAGCACCCGTAGGAGTGGAAGGTTGCGCGGATGGTGGCGGCACGGTCGGCGGACAGGCTCCGCAGCGTGCCGACGAGGGCGTCGGTCTCTCGCGACGCCAGCAGGTCCTCGACGGCGGAGGCGCCGGCTCCGGCGAGCGCGGCATCGGTGGCGACGAGCACGTTGAGGAACCCGAACTGCGTCTCGCCCGCACCCGCGGGCTCACCGGTGATCGGGTGGTGCAGGCCACCGGTCAGCTTGAAGGCGAGGTCCTGGCTGAGGCAACCGACGATGAACGCGCCCAGCTGGGCCGGGGTGGGCACGGGGTTGTGCGGGGTGGATCCGGTGCGCAGCTTGACGTGGACCTGGCCGTCCACTTCCGTGATGTCCGAGAGGCGCTCCAGGCCGTCGGGGCCGGCGGGGATCTCCACGGCGAGCGGCACGCCGAGTGCGAGGGCGTTCCGCCAGTCGGAGCCGTGCGGCAGCTCGATGCCGGCAAGGGAGTGGCCGGCGGACGCCACCACCTTCTCGGCGGCAGCCAGCAGTGCGCCGGTCGAGGCACCGGGACGACCGACGACGGAGATCGTGAGCGGCGTGGCACAGGCGAGCGCCTCGTCGATCAGAGCCACAGGCAGCAGCAGCGGCCCGACATACCGGGCCGCGGCAGTGCCGCGGCGCCGCATCCGACGGGCGATGGCCTCCTCCAGCGGGAAGTTTCCCGGTGGGAAGACGGCCGCATCGTCGAGGAGGCCGTCGAACAGCGCAAAGGGCGGAAGCGGCGTTGACATACGAGTCACCGTACTGGATGCTCGGGAAGAAATCGATACATCAATGTCCGATAGTCGGACATGGGCTACTGTCCTGCTGCTCCGAACCCGGGCGCGGGAGACGACACGGAGGTCGGTCGATGGCGTACTACCGGTCCATGGGCAGGCTGCCCCGGCAACGGCACACCCAGCTGAAGAATCCCGATGGCGGCCTCTTCTATGAGGAGCTGATGGGGGAGGAGGGCTTCTCCTCCGACTCGTCACTGCTCTATCACCGCGGACTGCCGTCGGCGATCGAGAATGCCGAGCGGTGGGAGCTCGGTGACTCTCTGGCCACGACCGCCAACCACCCGTTGCTGCCGCGCCACCTCAAGCTGCACGACCTGTTCGCGCAGGACGGCAAGACCGGCGCCGACGCGGTCACCGGTCGTCGCCTCGTGCTCGGCAATGGCGACGTGCGGATCTCCTACGTCGTCGCCGACACCGTCAGTCCGTGGTACCGCAACGGCATCGGCGACGAATGCGTCTACCTCGAGCGGGGCAACGCGAGCGTCGAGACGGTCTTCGGGTCCTTCGAGCTGCGCCAGGGGGACTACCTGATGGTTCCTCGGGCGACGACGCACCGCTGGCTGCCACGCGTCGAGGGAGACGAGGGGTATGCCGAGCCGCTGCGGGCCTATGCCATCGAGGGCAACTCGCACATCACCCCACCGAAGCGCTACCTGTCCCGGTTCGGGCAGCTGCTCGAGCACGCGCCCTACTGCGAGCGGGACCTGCGCGGACCGCAGGGACCGTTGCTCGCCGAGGACGTGCAGGCGGAGGTGTCGGAGTCGACCCGGGTCTACGTGAAGCATCGCGGCGACGGCCCGAGCGGCATCGTCGGCACGATCTACACGTATCCCTACCACCCGCTCGACGTCGTGGGGTGGGACGGATGTCTTTATCCCTACGTGTTCAACGTCGAGGACTTCATGCCGATCACCGGCAAGGTCCACCAGCCACCGCCGGTCCACCAGGTCTTCGAGGGCACGAACTTCGTGATCTGCAACTTCGTGCCACGCAAGGTGGACTACCACCCCGACTCGATCCCGGTGCCCTACTATCACTCGAATGTCGACAGCGACGAGATCATGTTCTACGTCGACGGTGACTACGAGGCGCGCAAGGGGTCTGGCATTGGCAAGGGATCGATCTCGCTGCATCCTGGTGGGCACGCCCACGGGCCGCAACCCGGCGCCTACGAGAACTCGGTCGGTGTGCACGAGTTCGATGAGCTGGCAGTCATGGTCGACACCTTCCGGCCGATGGAGCTGGGCGAGGGCGGCCGCGCCACCGACGACGGGGCGTACGCCTGGAGCTGGGTTGGCGGCAAGCGCTCCTGACCCTGCGGTGGATGTGCCGTGACCACCGACCTGACGCTGACCGTGCTCGGCACGACTGACCTGCACGGCAACGTCTTCAACTGGGACTACGTGCACGGCGGGGCGTATGCCGACGTCGGCGGCAACGCTGTCGGGCTGGCCAGGTGCGCCAGTCTCATCCGGCAGGTGCGCGCCGAGCGCGGTTCGGAGCGCTGCATCACGCTGGATGCCGGTGACACGATCCAGGGCACCCTGTTGGCCCACTACTTCGCCCGTGTCGACCCCGTCACCGAAGGTGCCGTCCATCCGATGGCGGCGGGCATGAACGCTCTGGGCTATGACGCTGCGGCCCTGGGCAACCACGAGTTCAACTACGGGATGGATGTCCTTCGCGCGTTCCAGCGGCAGCTGGATTTCCCGCTGCTGGGCGCGAACGCGGTGGACTGGGAGACCGGTGAACCCACCTTCCCGCCCTTCGTCATCCGCACCATCGAGGTGGACGGGCTCCCGCCGCTGCGGGTCGGCATCCTCGGGCTCGTCACACCGGGGGTGGCGGTCTGGGATCGCGCGAATGTCGAGGGGCAGGTGCGCTTTCCAGGCATTGTCGAGCAGGCTGCGCGTTTCGTCCCGATCCTCAAGAGTGGGGGTGCGGACCTCGTGGTGGTGTCCTGCCACTCCGGCATGGATGCGGATGCCTGCTCCTACGGCGATCAGATCCCGCACGCGGAGAATGTGAGCACCCTTCTGGCGCGGCAGGTCCCAGGCATCGACGCGATCCTGGTCGGGCATGCGCACGTTGAGATCGCCGAACGCGTCATCAGCAACGAGGTGACCGGCCGGGCGGTGCTGCTCAGCGAGCCACTGTGCTGGGGGATGCGGGTGAGTGTGATGAACCTCGAGCTGTCCTGTGCGGGAGGCACCTGGCGGGTCGTGAAGTGCAGTGCAGAGCTGCTTCGGGCGAGTGACGCGCAGGAGGACCGGGCGGTGGCCGAGGCCGTGCGTGCGGCGCACGAGACGGTGGTCCGCTATGCAGACGAGGTGATCGCTGTGTCGAGCACCGAGCTGTCCTCTGCCGCAGCGAGATACCGGCAGAGCCGCGTGGTGGACCTGGTTAACCGGGTGCAGGCCGAGGTGCTGCGGGAGGCGCTCGTCGGCACCGAGTCCGAGGGGCTGCCGATCTTCTCGGTGACCTCTCCGTTCAACCGGGCATCGGCGATTCCGGCCGGTGTCGTCACGGTGCGAGACCTGACGGGCGTGTACGTGCACGAGAGCACGCTGGTCGGGGTGCGGATGACGGGCGCCGAGCTGCATACCTACCTTGAGCGCAGCGCGGAGTACTTTCGGCAGGTCGCCGGACCGGGTCCCTTTGCACCGGACGAGGTGACTGGTGCAGTGACCGCCGCGGCACCGCATGGCACTCCCGACTACAACTACGACATCCTCGGTGCCTTCGACGCACCAGTGGCATACGACATTGACGTCAGCCGTCCGTGCGGACAGCGCATCAGGGCACTGACGTATGCGGGCCATCCCGTTGATCCGGACTGCAGACTGGTCCTCGCAGTGAACAGCTATCGGCAGGCCGGTGGCGGACACTACCCGGTCGTGACGAAGGCACCGGTGGTGCATGACGCCCGCCGGGAGATTCGCCAGCTGCTCATCGACTGGGTGCGCGCGGTCGGACGCCTCGAGCCCGATCGAATTCCCGTGACGACCTGGCGACTGGTTGCCGGTGACGAGCCGGTTGAGGTCTCCGTCATCA
Source organism: Leekyejoonella antrihumi (assembly GCF_007845645.1). Lineage (GTDB taxonomy): Bacteria > Actinomycetota > Actinomycetes > Actinomycetales > Dermatophilaceae > Leekyejoonella > Leekyejoonella antrihumi. The sequence goes on along the minus strand of NZ_VCQV01000017.1, from coordinate 44,070 downwards.
GTTAGATTATCTATGTAGTTTCGGATAGACTGAGGCCGGTGAGTACGCGTCCCGTGGAACCGTCGACTGGGCCGACAAGTGTTGTCGGTCAGCTCTTTTCGGGCGTATTCGCCATCGGCCCGCACGCCGGTGCTCATCGCGTCGCGGTGCGCGCCGGCCTTTCGATGCTGGTGCCGCTCGCGGTGCTCGTGCTGTCCGGTCACGTGCCCTGGACCCCGTATGCCGCGTTCGGCGCGTTCACGTCGCTCTACGGACGGCGTGAGAACCACGCCAGCCGCATGGGTATGCAGGCCGCGGCCGGCCTGTGCCTCACCCTCTCCGTGTTGCTCGGCGTGGCCGTCTCACTCACCCACGACGGTCGCGTGCTGAGTGTGATTCTCGGATCTGTGGTTGCCGCCGGCGGATACCTCTTGTCCGGCGCATTCGACTGGCATCCGCCGGGACCGCTGTTCATGGTGTTCGGCTTTGCCGTGTGCGCGATCATGCCCGCCACCGGGTTCGGGCTGTTGATCGCGGCAGGCGTGGCCGGCGGAAGTGCGCTGCTGGCCATGCTGATCGGCCATGCGGGGTCGCTGCGCGAGCCGAAGTCATGGCGCCGCCCGCAGCTGCGGATGCGCAGCCTACGGTCAGTGTTGGGGATGCCAGGAGTGCGCAGCGATGTCGTGCGCTACCTCATCGCAACGCCGATTGCCGGCGGCATCGGCATGGCCATGGGTGGCACCCACCCATACTGGGCAATGGTCGCGGTCGTCGTGGCGATGTCCGGCCCCGACCTGCGATCGCGTCTGACGCGAGCATCGCATCGGGTCGTAGGCACCCTCGTGGGACTGCTGGTGGCCGCCGCCATCCTCAGCCCGCATCCGACGGGGTTGGCCGCCGTGGGCGTCATCGCCGTGCTGCAGGTCGCCGCGGAGATGCTGATCGGACGCAACTACTCGCTGGCACTGCTGGCGATCACGCCGTTGGCCCTCATGATGGGTCAGCTCGCGCACCCGGTGGCGGTTGGTCCGATGCTGGCCGATCGCTTCCTGGAGACGTTGCTGGGTGCAACCGTGGGCGTGGTCGCGCTGCTGGTGCCCGACTACTTCCCCGGCCGCCGGTCAAGGTCGCGGGCGCCACAGGGCTAGCGGACCGGTCAGGGGATCTGCTCGAAGGCGCAGCATGGTCCTCTCGTGTTAGCCAGCCTGGCGTCGCAAGTAACCAGCACGGCGTCGAGCCGTACCGCGTACGGGCTGACGTAGTCCCCGGCCAGCGGGTTCTTGCCGGCGACGTGCCACACGACGGTACGGGTGTGGCGACAGGGCTGGCAGGAGGCCCGTGACGACTTGTTGTTCCTCGGCCTGCACGTCGTCGAGATCGCAGTTCTTCGCCTCAAAACTGGGTGGAAGGGCAGAGAATTGCGATCTGGTTGACGGGCAGCGTCGAAAACTGCGACCTCAGCGGCGTGACGCTGAGAGGCGTGCAACCCCGGCCGGGGAAGGAGGTGGCGGTCCACGAGCTGCGGCCCGGGAGTCCTCACCGTGGGCCGAACGCCTGTCGGCCTGCGCACCATACGTCCACCGAGTCAACCTATGGTGGTTGGGCGCCGGCCACGATCAACACCACCCGTCACGGTCTCGGGAGTCGTCTGATGCTGTCTCGTTGCTGATGCGGGCCGAGGGGCCGGTGAGCTACGCGGTGCGGACGACCGGTTCGCCGCTGAGTATGACCCCGGCGCCTGCCAGTTCGGTCAGCGTTTTCGCAGTGCTGCTCGCGGCGACGCCGGCCGTGAGGCCTAGGAGCACGCGGGTGGAGAGGTTCGCGGCGGCGGCATCGAGCGCGGTCGCCCGCACGCAGTAGTCGGTGGCGATGCCGACGACGTCGACCGCGTCGATGGCGTGTCCGGACAACCAGTCGGCCAGACTCTCGGTGCCGCCCTCGACTGTTGCCGAGCCCTCGAAACCACTGTAGGCAGCGCTGAACTCGCCCTTGCGGAAGATGGCCTCTACCCGGTCGACGGCAGGCTGGACCGCCGGGTGGAACTCAGCTCCGTGGGTGCCGATCTCGCAGTGGACTGGCCAGCTGTTCACGAAGTCCGGTGCATCGGACCAGTGCGATCCAGGATCGCGGTGCCAGTCGGCGGTGGCGACGAGCGCGGAATACCACTCGCCCTGCTGCGTCACGTAGCGGGAGATGGCCGCGGCGACGTCGCGACCGCCGGTCACGCCCATCGAGCCGCCCTCGCAGAAGTCGTTCTGCACATCGACGATGATCAGCCCACGGCGCGTCTCACTCATGCTCCGACTCTACGGCCGGGCGCACGGGATGCGCCTGCGGTCAGTCCTGCCGGCCCTGGTAGATCGTCGAGATGACGGGCTCGCCACGTGACAGCTGCGCCGCCTGGACCGGCAGCTCGGCCATCGACGCGGCATGTCGCGCCCTGGCGTCACCCAGCGTGCCCGTCCACACCACCTCGCCCCGCCGGACCAGCGGGACCAGAAGGTCCCTGGCCGATGTCCTGACTCCCGCCGAAACCCGGCCCACCTCGGGGGGCTCGCCGATGCCGATGAGCTCTGCGTCGGCGACGTCGTCTGCGCCGAGTCGGCGCAACGCATACTTGCGACCCCCGACCGACAGCTTGTCCTGGCTCTTCTTGGCCACCCCGATCAGCTCACCGGACCCGTTCTCGCGGGCCACGAGCTTGTAGACCAGGCCGGCCGTCGGCGCCCCGGATCCGGTCACCAGGCTGGTGCCGACACCATACGAGTCGACCGGGCCGGCCTGCAGGGCCGCGATGGCGTATTCGTCGAGGTCGGAGGTCACCACGATGCGGGTCTGGGTGGCCCCGAGCGCATCCAGCTGGTCGCGCACCTCGCGCGCCTGCTGCAGCAGGTCGCCGGAGTCGAGGCGCACCGCGCCGAGCTCGGTGCCGGCGACGTCCACCGCGAGCTCGACTGCCTGTGGCACGTCGTAGGTGTCGACGAGCAGCGTCGTGCCGGAGCCGAGGCAGTCCACCTGCGCCTGGAACGCCTCCCGCTCGGTGTCGTGCAGGAGGGTGAACGCGTGCGCGGCGGTGCCGGCGGTCGGCACGCCGAAGGAGCGACCGGCCTCGAGGTTGGAGGTGGCATCGAACCCCGCGAGGTATGCCGCTCGTGCGGCGGCGACGGCTGCCTGCTCGTGGGTGCGTCGCGAGCCCATCTCGATGCACGGCCGCCCGTCGGCGGCCGCCGTCATCCGCGACGCTGCCGCCGCGATCGCACTGTCATGGTTGAGGATCGACAGGGCGAGGGTCTCAAGGATCACGCCTTCTGCGAAGGTCGACTCGACCACCAGGAGAGGGGACCCAGGGAAGTAGGCGTCGCCCTCGGCATACCCCCAGATGTCGCCGGAGAACCGGTAGGCTGCGAGCCACTCCAGCGTGTCCGCATCGAAAATGCCCCGGCTGCGCAGCCGGTCCAGGTCAGCCGGCGTGAACCGGAAGCATTCGAGGGCGTCCAGGAAACGCCCGGTCCCGGCCACGACCCCGTAGCGCCGGCCGTTCGGAAGCCGCCGAGCGAAGACCTCGAAGACGCTGCGCCGGTGGGCAGCGCCACTGCGCAGCGCGGCCTCCAGCATGGTCAGCTCGTAGTGGTCGGTCAGCAGTGCCGTGGACCCGGCACGAGCGGCGTCGGCCGCGGGGGTGGTGTCGATGCTCACCCGGCCACCTTAGGGTGGAAGGCGTGTCCGTGGCGCCCCCTGAGCATGCAACGCCCGACGTCGATCGCGACGTCGAGCGGAATACCGACGTCCAGGAGGGTCTCGATCGGCCCTGGGTGACGATTGTCTGGAACGACCCGGTCAACCTGATGTCCTACGTCTCCTGGGTCTTCCAGAGCTATTTCGGCTACTCCAGGAAGAAGGCGGAGCGGCTGATGATGGAGGTGCACACCCAGGGCCGCGCCGTCGTGTCGTCGGGGTCGCGCGAGAAGATGGAGGCCGACACCGAGGCCATGCACGGCTACAGCCTGTGGGCGACCCTTCAGAAGGACGAGTGAGTGGCAACCGCATTCAAACGTAAGGGACCCCAGATCGTTGGCCGGCTCGGTGAGCAGGAGCGTGGGCTGGTCGTCGAGCTCTTGACGCAGACCCATGAACTGGTTGCGCCGGCTTACGACGAGGTGACCGGTGATGTCTTTACCGACCTGATGTCGAGTATGGGGGAGGGCCCGGGCCAAGAGGAGCTCGCCGATCGTGACTCGGCGCTGCGGCGCCTGCTGCCGGATGCCAGTCGGGACGATCCGGAGATCTCGGCGGAGTTTCGCCGGCTCACGGAGCACGGCCTGCGCCGGACCAAGGCGACGCGTCTGAAGGCTGCTGCCGATGCGCTGCGCGGCGAGTCCGGCGGCCGGGGCACCAAGGTGGTGCTCGACGTTGCGCAGGCGCAGGACCTGATGGTTGCGCTCACCGACGTGCGGCTGGTCCTCGGCGATCGGGTGGGCCTGCAGACCGAGGAGGACGGTGAGCGGCTGCAGGCCCGACTGGAGGCGTCCGAGGGCCTGGACGACCCCGTCGTCGTGCTCTATGCCTACTACGACTTTCTCACCTGGCTGCAGGAGTCGCTCGCCCAGGCGCTGATGGGCTGAGCCGACGGACTGACGGTGCTGTCGCAGGGGTTGACTAGGATCGGCCCATCATGAGCACCTCTTCTGCACCCAGCGATGGCCGTCCCGTCCGACTTCGCGTGGCACCGTCCCCGACCGGCGACCCGCACGTCGGCACGGCCTACATGTCGATGTTTGACCTGGCCTTCGCTCGCCAGCAGGGTGGCAAGTTCATCCTGCGCATCGAGGACACCGACCGCGTCAGGTTCCAGGAGGACAGCGAGCAGCAGATCTTCGACACGCTGCACTGGCTCGGACTGAACTGGGACGAGGGCCCGGACCTCGGTGGGCCGTTCGAGCCCTACCGGCAGTCCGAGCGACTCGGCACGTACAAGCCGTATGCCGACAAACTGGTTGCCGAGGGCCATGCGTACAACTGCTGGTGCTCCAGTGAGCGGCTCGCCGAGATGCGTGACATGCAGCAGAAGACCAAGCAGCCGACCGGCTATGACCGGATGTGTTACGGCAAGACGCGCGAGGAGCGCGCCGAGCTGCCCGGTTTCAGCGACAAGCCGGTCGTGCGCATGCTGGTCCCGGACGACGTCCAGCTGACGTTCACCGACCTGATCCGCGGCCAGGTCAGCGCACCGCGACCCGACGACCAGGTGATCGTCAAGGCCGACGGGTTCCCGACCTACCACCTCGCCGTTGTCGTCGACGACCACGAGATGGGCATCACCCACGTGGTGCGCGGCGAGGAGTGGATCTCCAGCACGCCCAAGCACATCCTGCTCTACCAGTGGCTCGGCCTGCCGATGCCGCACTTCGCGCACATGCCTCTGCTGCGTGATGAGAAGAAGGCGAAGATCTCCAAGCGCAAGAGCCCGTGGGCGCGCCTCACCTGGTTCAAGGAGCGGGGCTACCTTCCCGAGGCCCTGATCAACTTCCTGGCGCTGCTCGGCTATCCGCCGATCATCGAGTCGGACGGGAGTGAGCGGGAGATCTTCACCTTCGCCGAGTTCACCGAGCGCTTCGACTGGTCCAAGGTCAACGCGGTCGGCCCGATCTTCAACCTGGAGAAGCTCACCTGGCTGAACGGACACTACATCCGCGAGCTCGAGTTGGATGACCTGTGCGCGCGTCTACTGCCCCACCTCCAGCATGACGGTGTGCTGTCGGAGCAGCCATCCGCCGACGACCTGGCGCGTCTCAAGCGGATTGGTGAGCTGATCCAGACTCGGATCACGTTGCTGACCGACGCGACCGCGCTCGTGGCGCCGTTCTATCTCGACGACGCCGCCCTGGAGGTTGCCGACGATGCCCGCAAGCAGCTGAAGGACGGCGCGCCACAGGTCCTCGACGCCGCAACTGCCGTCCTTGAGCCGATCAGTGACTCCGTCGGTGCGTCGGATGGTGCGCAGTGGACCGCCGAGCGGATCGAGGCGGTCTTGCGCGAGACACTCGTTGAGGGGCTGGGAATCAAGCCCCGGCTCGCCTTCGGGCCGCTACGCACCGCAGTGTCCGGCCAGAAGATCTCACCCCCGCTGTTCGAGTCGATGGAGATCCTGGGAAAGGAATCGACCCTCGCACGCCTGCACGGCCTGCGCGCCTCGCTGTGAGTGGTCGCGCCGTCGCCGGCGTACTGCTCGATCTCGACGACACTCTGATCGACACGACAGCGGCCCTCGTGGCTGCCGGTGCGGTGGCTATGGCGGCCTTGTGGCCGGACGCACCGACCGACGTGCACCGGGCGGCCGCGCGGCTGTATCGCGACGACCCGGCGGGGCTCTTCCGCCGTTTCATGCAGGGCGAGATCACGTTCGAGCAGATGCGCGCCGTCCGCCTGACGGCGGTGTGCGACAAGTTCAGCCTGGATCCGGTGGAGGATGCCGGTCCCCGCTACGACACGGCGTTCGCGCCGGCGTTCCGCGCGGCCTACGGCGAGCCGGGCCGGCTCTTCGAGGATGCCGTGCCGCTCATCGAGCGGATAAGAGCGCAGGGGACACCGGTTGGTCTGCTCACCAACTCCAACGACGACTTCACCAAGGCCAAGCTCGAGGCGACCGGGCTCGCGGGACGTTTCGACTGCGTCGTAACGCGCGATGCGCTGGGTTTCGGCAAACCGGACCCCAGGGTCTTCCACCACACCTGCCAGCTGATCGGCATCGACCCCGGCCGATCGACGTACATCGGGGACGACCTGCACGCCGACGCGCTCGGTGCGGCGGCGGCGGGGATGACCGGCATCTGGTTGAACCGTACGAGCGGGGGAGTGGACTCGAAGGTGGCGTTCGACCGCGCGCCGGCCGCGGCGGAGATCCCTGCGCACATCCGCGTCGTCGAGACGCTCACCGAGGTCTAGCTCGCGGGGCACCGAGTCACGGCCTCGATTTGGGCTAGAGGACCCGAGGCAGGTAGAGTCTCCCCTCGGTTCACCCCTTCAGGATTGTGGGGCGTGATACCCCCTTGGGGTATGGTGTAATTGGCAGCACGACTGATTCTGGTTCAGTTAGTCTAGGTTCGAGTCCTGGTACCCCAGCGCTGATCAACAGCGATTGCAAGATCGTGGTGGATTCGGAGAAATCTCACGGATGCCGTAGGATTTCGTCCGCTTGCGCATTCGGCTCGCCGAGTGTGAAAGACGCAATGGCCCCGTTGTGTAGCGGCCTAGCACGCCGCCCTCTCAAGGCGGTAGCGCCGGTTCGAATCCGGTCGGGGCTACATTCGTGAAGGACCCCAGCTCATCCGAGCCGGGGTCCTTCATATTTCATCGGCGCAGCTCTGCTGGTGGCGTCAGTGCGTCGCGGTTGCGTGACATTCGCCACCCAGGGAGCTCATCGACTGCACCGTGCGCCGGTAGGACGCGGAGCCGACAGGTGCCTTGTGCACGACATGACCGGGGCCGACGTAGACCGGCAGGTAGGACATCGACCGGTGGATCCGGCCGTGAGCGTCGCGCCGGAACGTCAGGGTCGCGATGACACCGTCCTGAGCGGACTCCGACAGATCCGCCGACGGGCCCAGTGCATCGAGACGATCACGATGTCCGCGCGGGCGGCCCGTGCCCGCCGCGCGTCGGCAACGATGCCGGCCGAGCTGCGGGCGGGGTAGAGATTGGTGCGCAGCCAGGGAGCCGACGGTGGCGGCTGGGCGGTGTCGTGCTCTACGGCGTTGTCCACCGAGTAGCTGTAGGGCAGCTGCGCCCGCATACGCCCAGCGCAGTGACGAACCACCCTCAGTCGAGGCCGAACCGCTGCGCACTGACATCCTGCTGCCCGAGCCGGCGCAGGGTGATCAGGATCGGGTCGATCAGGACCGTCGCCACGACGACCTGGCGCACCGCGCCCTGCGGGTCGTCCGGCACGGACTCGACGTCGACCTGTGCGACCTCGTGCATGCTGGTCGCGTAGGTGCGTAGTCGCTCGTCCGGCACCGCAACACCGGCCGCATCCGCGGCATCCAACTGGTGCTCGAGATCGGTCAACAGGGGTGAGCCGGGGTCGATCCGCCAGCTAAGGTCGTTCATCAGCGCCCGTGCTCGTGGACAGGAGACAGGCTCCGCCCTCGTGCTGCCCGTCAGGGCGCACTGCGCGGCGCCGAGCAGGTCGTGGCGCCTGTCCGGTGGGCTCTCGAGCGCCTGCACCACCTCCTTGACGCTCGCGAGGCTGAGACCGCCGGCCTCGATGAGCGCACGCACCAGCCGCACGCGTGCCACATGCGACGCGTCGTAGTCGGCCTGGGTGCGTCCCCGGCTCGCACCGGCGTGCAGGAGGCCCTCGCGCAGGTAGTACTTCAAGGTGGCGCGGGCAACACCGGTCTCGTCTGAGAGCTGGGAGATCTTCATTGACATTGGATAGTACTACTAGCCATTATTGGAGAGCGCTACTATCCAATGGAGGAAATCATGGGTGACCGCACGACGCACGCCCACACCGGTGAGCTCGCCGTGTTCCTGATCGGTATGCGGATCAATGCCGTGTGGCGACCGGACCTCTGGGGGCCGACGATCGCCGCAATGCGGCCGATGCTGACCGAGCTCTACGAGAACAAGGCAGCCGCACGGGCCGGCGACGTCCCCTGGTGGGGCTTCTATGACGCCCGCACGATGGTCGACGGGCGCGGGCCGACGGTGCTGCAGTACTGGCGCAGCGTCGATGACATCTACGCCTACGCAAACGACACCGAGCTACGACACCGGCCGGCCTGGGGGGCGTTCTATCGCAGGGCGCGCCGTGGCGACGGTGCGGTCGGCATCTGGCACGAGACCTATCGCATCCCGGCGGGCGGTCACGAGTCGATCTACACGGGGATGGCGCCGACGGGCCTGGCTCGGGCGACCGGCTCGGTGCCGGTCGCCCGTCGTGGTGAGCGCGCGCGTGAGCGGATCGCGTCGTGGAAGGGTTAGGCGGACTCGCTCTGCCGCGGCTGTGAGGCCGCGTGTGCTCGCGCGAGCACCTCGGTGAGCTTGTTGGCGCCCGCGACGACCGTGGCCGCATGCAGCCGACCCGGCTGGCGGGACACTCGGTCGATCGGGCCGGAGATCGAGACCGCGGCAATGACGCGGCCGGACGGGCTGCGCACCGGCGCCGAGACGGAGGCCACGCCTTGTTCGCGCTCGCTGACGCTCTGGGACCATCCACGTCGGCGAACGGCGGACAGCATCGTCGCGGTGAACTTGGCACCCTGGAGTCCTCGGTGCAGTCGGTCGGGCTCCTCCCAGGCCAGCAGCACCTGTGCGGCCGAGCCCGCCTGCATCGACAACGTGGCTCCGACCGGGATCGAGTCCCGCAGCCCCATGGGGCGATCGGCGGCCGCAACGCAGATCCGCTGGTCACCTTGACGGCGGAAGAGCTGCGAGCTCTCATTCGTGTGGTCCCGAAGCGCTCCGAGCACCGGCCCGGCGGCGGCAAGCAGTCGGTCCTCGCCGGCGGCCGACGCAAGCTCGCTCAGGCGAGGGCCGAGCACGAAGCGACCCTGCATGTCGCGCGCGACGAGTCGGTGGTGCTCGAGCGCAACCGCCAGGCGGTGCGCCGTGGGGCGAGCGAGTCCGGTGTGCGCGACCAGCTGGGCCAGGGTCGAGGGACCGGCTTCCAGGGCTGAGAGCACGATGGCGGCCTTGTCGAGCACGCCCACTCCGCTAGAGTTGTCCATGCACTGATACTGACGTCTCATTCCGCGAGACGCAAGTCCTTCACTCGAACTCCCGCGAGATTCTTGTCACAGATGGAAGGAGAAAGCGTTGAAAAAGACACTGGCTGAGAAGGTCTGGCGCCAGCACGTCGTGCGGGCGGCCGACGGGGAACCCGACCTGCTCTACATCGACCTTCACCTGCTGCACGAGGTGACCAGCCCCCAGGCATTTGACGGTCTCCGCCTCACCGACCGGTCCGTTCGCCGCCCCGATCTAACAGTGGCGACCGAGGACCACAACGTGCCGACCACGCCCGGCCCGATCACCGACCCGGTCAGTCTGACCCAGGTGGAGACGCTGCGCAAGAACTGCGCCGAGTTCGGGGTGCGGCTCTTCTCGATGGGTGATGCGGAGCAGGGGATCGTGCACATCATCGGTCCGCAGCTCGGGCTGACCCAGCCGGGGGCGACGATCGTCTGCGGCGACAGCCACACCTCGACGCACGGTGCCTTCGGCGCGCTCGCGTTCGGCATCGGGACCAGCGAGGTCGAGCATGTCCTGGCAACCCAGACGCTGCCGCTGAAACCGTTCAAGACCATGGCGATCAACGTCGACGGCGACCTGCCGGACGACGTCTCGGCCAAGGACATCATCCTGGCCGTCATCGCCAAGATCGGCACGGGCGGCGGTCAGGGCTACGTCCTCGAGTATCGCGGGTCGGCCATTCGCAGCCTCTCCATGGAGGCGCGGATGACGATCTGCAACATGTCGATCGAGGCCGGAGCACGGGCCGGCCTGATCGCGCCCGACGAGACGACCTTCGAGTACCTGCACGGACGTGACTACGCGCCCAAGGGATCCGAGTGGGATGCGGCGGTGACCGCCTGGCGGGAGTTGCGGACCGACGACGGCGCGGAGTTCGACGCGGTCGTCGACATCGATGCCGCCACCCTGGCGCCATTCGTGACCTGGGGCACCAACCCCGGTCAGGGCCTGCCGCTGTCGGCGAGCGTGCCCGACCCGGAGATGTTCCCCGACGAGGGCGACCGTTCGGCCGCCGAGCGGGCCCTGTCCTACATGGGCCTGGAGCCCGGGACCCGGTTGCGGGACATCAAGGTCGACACGGTCTTCCTGGGGTCCTGCACGAATGGCCGCATCGAGGATCTGCGCGCGGCGGCCGGCGTCATCAAGGGCCGGCAGGTTGCTGCCGGCGTACGCATGCTGGTGGTGCCCGGCTCTGCAAGAGTGCGTCTGCAGGCCGAGTCCGAAGGGCTCGACCGGGTCTTCGCCGAAGCCGGCGCCGAGTGGCGACTGGCCGGGTGCTCGATGTGTCTGGGGATGAATCCCGATCAACTGACACCCGGGGAGCGGAGTGCGTCCACGTCGAACCGCAACTTCGAAGGGCGGCAGGGCAAGGGTGGCCGAACTCACCTGGTGAGCCCGGGGGTTGCCGCCGCAACAGCCGTTCGGGGCACGCTTTCGAGCCCAGCCGACCTGGCCGGAAGCCGCTGAGGCGCAGGGAAGGACACAGCTGTCATGGAGAAGTTCACTACGCACACCGGTGTTGGCGTGCCGCTGCGCCGCAGCAATGTCGACACCGACCAGATCATTCCGGCGGTCTACCTCAAGCGGGTGACTCGGACCGGGTTTGACGACGGGCTGTTCGCCGCATGGCGCGGTGATGAGACCTTCGTTCTCAACAATCCGGTCTACACCAGAGGTTCGGTCCTCGTGGCCGGGCCGGACTTCGGCACCGGATCATCCCGAGAGCATGCCGTGTGGGCCCTGATGGACTACGGCTTCCGGGTTGTGCTGTCATCAAAGTTCGCTGACATCTTTCGAGGCAACTCGGGCAAGTCCGGGCTGCTGACCGCGCAGCTGCGGCAGGAGGACATCGAGCTGCTGTGGAAGCTGCTCGAAAACAGTCCGGGCACTGAGGTGACCGTCGATCTGGAGCATCGGATGGTCACTGCGGGGGAGCACGTGTTCGCCTTCGAGGTGGATGAGTACACCCGCTGGCGCCTCCTGGAGGGCCTCGATGACATCAGTCTGACGCTGCGACACGCGGATGAGATCAAGAACTTTGAAACGTCTCGGCCCGCCTGGAAACCCCGGGTAGAGCCGGCTCGCTGATCGGCTCAGGAAGCGCCGGTACCTCGTTGAAAGCGAGGTGCCGGCGCTTTCGTCATGCTGAATAAAGTTCGGAATAAATAAGATTCGAATTTCACCCGAAGGTCTGAAGTTTTCTCGTCAGACTCTGCGAATGTGTCGCGCCGGGTGGAATGAGTCCAAAATTGCCCGCCAATGCTGTTGTGCGACAAGGCGATGCAAGGGCGGGTCGGCTTGCCGCCAAGGCCCTGCGCGGCATACCGTCTGTCCCAGCCGGACTAATCGTCCGGTGTGAAAGAGGCAGAGCCGGCGACAGCCGGGTCGCGTGTATCCCTGAAGGGGCAACCATGAACAAGGCAGAACTCATCGAGAGTCTGGAGAATCGCCTCGGCAGCAAGAAGGCTGCCAGCGAGGCGGTCGAGGCCGTTGTCGATGCCATCATCCGCGAGGTTGCCAAGGGCAACAAGGTGGGCATCACCGGTTTCGGCACATTCGAGAAGATCGCACGGGCAGCCCGCACCGGCCGCAACCCCCGCACCGGTCAGACGGTGCGCATCCGTAAGACCGCGGTGCCCAAGTTCAAGCCGGGCACCGCCTTCAAGTCGGTCGTCGCCAACCCCCGTTCGTTGCCGAAGTCGGGCAACGCCGGTGGCCGCGCGAGCGCGGGCACCTCCGCGGCACCCGCGGCGAAGAAGGCCGCCGCGAAGAAGACCACCGCCAAGAAGGCGACTGCGGCGAAGAAGGCCACGGCCAAGAAGGCGACTCCGGCGAAGGCTGCCGCGAAGAAGACCACCGCCACAAAGGCCACGGCCAAGAAGGCGACTCCGGCGAAGGCTGCCGCGAAGAAGACCACCGCCACGAAGGCCGCTCCGGCGAAGGCTGCCGCGAAGAAGACCACGGCAAAGAGGGCAGCAAAGCGCTAGTCGGGTCACTGACCAGGCGTACACCGAGAAGTGCCGATCCCGCTGAGGGGTCGGCACTTCCGGGGCGTTCGGCGGCTATCGAATGCGCTGGCCCGGGCCGATTCCCTCGATCCACAGCCGTTCCACCCCGGAGGGACCGACGTCGATGCTGACCCGCTGTCCGGTGCGTACATGGCGCAGACGCGAGGCGGAGAACACCGATGCGCTGAACGCGAGCTCGCGCCCGTTGTCGGTCAGGACGGAGCCCTCGCCGGTCGCGAGGTCGAAACGATGAATGGTGGCCTGCACGACGTTCAGGGTAGTGACATCTCGCCCGTCAGGTCATCGGGCCCTGTGCTTGAGCGATTGGCCAGCACGCGTGAGGTCGCCGGCCCGAGGCCGAGCGCGGATGCCGCTGCAAGCGCGACATCGTCGTCGACATCGGTGCGCAGGCGAGGGAGTGCAAGATCCAGCCGAGTTGCGGTGCGCGCGTGTCGAGCCGCGGAGCCGGTGCCGAAACGGGGCTGTAGGCGCGCCACGTCGTGGTGAGCCAGCAGCACTGTGCCCGTGCCCTCATGGTCGGGCACGAGTGAGGACTCGGCGGCAGCACAGGCATGCAGACCGTCATACAGCTCGGTCGCCGTCAGTGCAGGCAGGTCGCCGAGGAGGATAGCACCGGCCACGCCCGGGTGATGGCTGATGGTTGCCGTGATACCGGCAACGACAGCAGCATTGAGACCGCGACCGGGGTCGGGCAGGACGCGGGCCCCCCGGAGACCCACGTGCGTGGCGATCTCGGAGTCACTGCTCACGACCACGAGGTGGTCCGCCGGTAGGACCTCGAGGACGACTTCCAACGTATCTATGGCAATGGCGAGCGCGAGGTCGCTACGTTGGACCCCGTGCGGTGGATGCAGCCGTGACTTGCCCTGGTGGTGGTCCTTCACTGGGACGACCAGGTGCCAGGTCGAGGTGACTGCGGCATTCACGGGCATGATGGTGTCAGATGGGTTGTCGACAGATGTCGGCGGTTCCGGTCGACAGCAGAGCCAGCACCGGTCAAGATGGCTCGAACATCGTTAGCGAAGGAGGCCCGGTTGTCCCGCCCACCGATGAGCGAGCAGATCACGCCCCTCTACGAGCATGTGATCGCCGGGCTGCGACCGATGCTTCGACAGATCACCGTCCAGGACTGGAGGGGCACGGAATATGTCCCTCGGACGGACGGATTCGTCGTCTCCTCGAATCACCTGTCCTACCTCGATCCCTTCGTGCTCGCCCACTTCCTCGTGGACCAGGGCAGGGCTCCGCACTTCCTCGCGAAGAGCTCGCTCTTCAAGCCTCCCGGCGTGCGGCAGGCCATGGAGGGCACCGGCCAGATCCCGGTCTATCGCGGCACGGCGCGCGCCGTAGACGCCTTCAGCGCCGCGCTGAAGGCCATCGCGAACGGCGCCTGCGTGTGCGTCCTCCCCGAGGGCACGTTGACCCGAGATCCCGACCTGTGGCCGATGACGGGCAAGAGCGGGGCCGCCCGGATAGCCCTGGAGACGGGATGTCCACTGCTTCCCGTCGGAGTGTGGGGCACACAGGACGTGCTCTGGCCCTACCGTGGCAGGGTGCCCAGACTCCTGCCCCGCAAGACGATCCACGTGTATGCGGGTCCTCCGGTCGACCTGGATGATCTGCGTGGGCAGCAAGTGACCGGGGGCCTGCTGAAGCTGGCGACCGAGCGGCTGATGGACGCGATCACCGCGCAGGTGGCTCTGGCACGACGGATGGAAGCACCCGAGACGCGCTGGAACCCCAACGAGCACGGTGGATACAAGGGAGCGCAGTGATGACCCGTACAGCGGTGCTGGGCAGCGGCAACTGGGGCACGGCATACGCCGCCATCTTGGCCGATGCCGGCCAGGAGGTGTGCCTCTGGAGCAGGCGCAGGGAGGTTGCCGACGAGATCTCGGCGACCCACGTCAACAGTGCATACCTGCCGGAACTGATGCTTCCGGAGTCTGTGACCGCGACCAGCGACCCGGAGCGGGCGGTCGAGGGGGCCGAGATCGTCGTCCTGGCCGTGCCGTCGCAGAGCCTGCGCGACAACCTCGCCCAGTGGGGGCCGGCGCTACCTCGAGATGCAGCGATCGTGTCCTTGATGAAGGGAATCGAGCTCGGCACGGCAAGCCGGATGAGCCAGGTCATCGCCGAGGCCGGGAAGGTGGAGCTGGAGCGGATCGTCGTAGTCTCCGGCCCGAATCTGGCCAAGGAGATCGCCGCGAAGCAGCCCGCTGCGGCAGTTGTCGCGTCCAGCAGCGCCCGCATGCGTGCGAAGGTCGCGGAAGTGAGCGCAGCCCCCTACTTTCGTCCCTACCTGGGCGGCGACGTGGTCGGGACAGAGATTGCCGGAGCCGTGAAGAACGTCATCGCGCTGGCCGTCGGGATGGCGAGCGGGATGGGCATGGGAGAGAACACCATGGCCAGCCTGCTCACCCGAGGGCTCGCAGAGACGGCACGACTCGGCGCCGCTCTTGGCGCGGATCCGCAGACGTTCCTAGGCCTCGCGGGTGTGGGCGACCTGGTCGCGACATGCACGTCTCCGCTGTCTCGCAACCGGACCTTCGGTTACAAGCTCGGCACGGGAATGACCTTGGCGGAGGTCGTCGCGGTGACCAAGCAGACCACCGAAGGCGTCAAGTCGTGCGAGTCGATTCTGCAGCTTGCCCGGTCGGTGAACGTCGAGGTGCCGATCGTGGAGAACGTCGCGGCAGTCGTGCACGAGGGCCGCAAACCGATCGATGTCCTTGAGGCACTGATGTCCCGGGCGCGCAAGCACGAGGCTTCCTAGCCCGGTCTATTGGGCCGGGTTCCGGGGAGGATCAGCTGCCGGCGCGCAGTGCGGTGTCCAGGTCACGCCAGAGGTCCTCGACGTCCTCGATGCCGACGCTGAGACGCACCAGGTGCTCCGGCACGGACTTGGGCTCCAGTGGGTGGCGGCGGCGTCGCTCGAGCATCGACTCCACACCGCCGAGACTGGTGGCCGGCAGCCAGAGCCGCACGGCGTGCTCCAGCGCCTTGGCACTCGCGATGCCACCGACCGGTTCGATGGCGATGATCGCGCCCCGGCCGGGATAGCGGACCCGTTCGATGGCCGGGTGCTGCTGGAGACGATCCACCAGCACGGCCGCGCTCGCGCAGGCCCGCTGCAGACGCAGGTGGAGGGTCCGCATACCGCGTAGTGCCAGCCAGGTCTCCATCGGTCCGGGAATGGCTCCGTGCAGAGTGCGATAGGTGGTGAGGCGTTCGTGGAGGTCGTCGCTCGCGGCGATCGTGGCTCCGAGCAGAAGATCGGAGTGTCCGGACAGGTACTTCGTCACGGAGTGCACGACCACGTCGGCGCCGAGCTCGATCGGCCGCTGCAGCAGCGGCGTGGAAAAGGTGTTGTCGCAGACCGACAGGACTCCGCGGGCACGGGCCTGCTCGAACACGGCGGGCAGATCGGCCACTTCGAGCATCGGGTTGGTAGGCGACTCGAGGTAGACCAGCGCGGCGCCGTCCATGGCCTGCACAACCTCACTCGTGCGCGTGACGTCCACCCGACGCACCTGCAGCGCCCCGTCGGACTCCAGCTGTGCCAGCAGGCCGCCAGTGCCGTTGTAGGCATGCTGTGGGGCCACCACGACGGTCCCCGGCGGGCGGGATGCGCTGCCACCGTGGCCAGTGAGGGACAGACTGGCGGCGATGGCCGCCATGCCACTGGCAAACGCCAGAGCGCGACCGCCCTCGAGGCATCCCAGCGTCTCTTCGAAGGCACTCCAGGTGGGGTTGCCGCTGCGCGCATAGCTGAGCTCGCCGTCCGCCAGATAGGTCGACGTCAGCTCGACGGCCGGCCCAACCGGTGCGCCGGGCTCACGTGGTGGGCGGCCCAAGGTCACCAGTTGCGAGTCGACGGACAGGTCGGACGGCATCTGTGGCATGGCGACAGGGTGGCACGCCGAAGAGGCCGGCAGCACCGGCGACCGCATATCGGGCGCTACGCTCAGGCGTGATGAGCACTGCAGCCCACCCCAGCCCAGCCGGATCCCGGTCCGCCAAGCCCGTTGTCGCGATCGTCTTCGGCGGCCGGTCGTCCGAGCACGCCGTCTCCTGCGCGACCGCCGCGAGTGTGCTCCGGTCGATCGACCGGGACCGGTTCGACATCGTGCCTGTCGGGATCACCGAGCAGGGCCGATGGGTGCTGATGGCGGACGACCCCGAACCGCTCCAGCTGGCCATCGGCCGCACCCCGCGCGTCGAGGGCACCAGAGAGGTTGTGCTGTCGGCAGATCCATCCAATAGCGAGCTGACCGTTATGGACCCGGGGCAGCCTCCGCAGCTGCTCGCGGAGGTCGACGTGGTGCTGCCGCTGCTGCACGGTCCATTCGGCGAGGACGGCACCTTGCAGGGCTTCCTCGAGCTGGGCGACGTGCGGTATGCCGGGTCCGGTGTTGCCGCGTCTGCGGTCATGATGGACAAGGCACTGATGAAGGTGGTCTTCACCTCCGCCGGCCTGCCGGTCGGCCCCTATGTCGTCATCACGGACAAGCAGTGGCGTCGCGACCCGGCCAGCTGCATGGATCCGGTGCCGGCTCTCGGCTGGCCGGTCTTCGTCAAGCCTGCCCGCGCCGGATCAAGCGTCGGCGTGGTCAAGGTGGACCGACCCGAGGACCTCAAGGACGCGATCGAGCACGTTCGGCAGTTCGACCCGAAGGTGCTGGTGGAGGCCGCCATCGAGGGGCGAGAGGTGGAATGCGGTGTGCTCGAGGGCCACGGCGCGCAACCGGCTCGTCCGGGCGAGGTCGGCGAGATCGAGGTGGTCAAGGGCAAGCACGGCTTCTACGACTTCGAGGCGAAGTACCTGGGCGACGACGCGCAGCTGACCTGCCCGGCGAATCTGCCCGACGCGGCCGCGAAGGAGATCAAGGAGCTGTCCGTCAAGGCGTTCGAGGCGGCCGGCTGTGAGGGCCTGGGCCGGGTCGACTGGTTCTATCAGCGGGACGGTCGAGTGGTGCTCAACGAGATCAACACGATGCCGGGATTCACTCCGTCCTCGATGTTCCCGCGGTCCTGGGACGCGGCCGGCATCGACTACACCAGCCTGATCACCGAGCTGATCGAGCTCGCGCTGGAACGTCGGATCGGACTGCGCTGAAACCCACGAAGGCGGACCTCGGACCCGGCCGGCGAGGGACCGGTCGGAGCCGGCTCAGCATCGTCTCAGGCGCACAGTCAAGCATCGGGTCGTGCCATGTCCGAGGAACTACGTCCGGTGCCACCGGACGGCGTCTGCGGGGGCTGCCCTGTTGGCCCTCGCATCGCTTGCGGGTGCGGCTGGTTGCTCGGGATCGACTCCTGACCCGATCCATTCACCGACGTCACGGGCGACACAACCGGTCGGCGCCGGGCCCCCGCGGACGCACGCGGGTGTTCGCGCCGCTGTGATGCCGTGGCGGGTGCCGCAGGTCAGCCGGGAGGCCGTCCTTCGGGTCGACGACACGCACGTGACGGTGCTGGGCGGGCTGCGCGCCGGGGGAGTCTCCAGCGGCGAGGTCGACCTGCTCGACCTCGCCTCGGGCACTACCCGCCGGGTGGGCACGTTGGCGCTGCCCGTGCACGATGCCGCCACCGGGCTTGTCGGCACCCAGGAGATGGTTGTCGGCGGTGGTGCCCCGACCACGCTCGGGCAGGTGCAGACCGTCACTGTGTCGGCGACCGCGGTGACCGGGCGACCGCGGGTCACCGGGCGGCTGCCGCGGCCCCGATCGGACGCCACCGGTGTCACGGTGGGTGGCAGGCTGTTCATCGTCGGCGGGTATGACGGGTCGGTCGCCGACCCCATGGTTCTCGCCACCACCAACGGTCGCACTTTCACCGATGTGGCGGATCTCCCTGTGCCCGTGCGTTATCCGGCTGTGGTCACACTAGGAGGCGTGATCTATGTCCTCGGTGGTCAGGCGACCCAAGGACCGGATGCCGGTCGGGCGGTGGACGTCGTGCAGATGATCGACCCTGCTCGCCGGTCGGCGCGAGTCATGGCTCACCTGCCGCACCCGTTGACGGGTGCGAATGCCGTGCCTGTCGCGGGAGTCATCTACCTCCTCTGCGGTCGTGAGACCGCCGAGACCACCGCGACGGCTACGCATTCCATCGACCGACTCGACCCGCATACCGGCCACCTGGTGTCGGTGGGCAACCTGCCGGTGCCCGTATCGAACGCCCCCGCGGTCGTCACGGGTCGCACGGTGTGGCTGGTGGGCGGCGAGACGGTCTCCACCCCCCAGCCCTACGTCCAGCGAGTCGTCATCACCCCATGAGGAGACCCACGATGCCCAAGAGTCCCGCCCGATTGACTCTCCTTGCCGCAGTAGCCCTCGGCCTCGCGGCCTGCAGCAGTGGGACGACTCCCTCGTCCCACGGGTCCTCGCACTCTGCCCGTGCGACGCACCATGCGGCAGCGCGCACGGCCACCGCCGCCCGGCAACCCTGGCAAGGAAGCCCCCCGCCGAACAGCGTCGGGCACCTGCAGCCCGGCTCGGACCCGGCAGCGTTGCCGACCGGCCTGTTGATCGCGGACAAGGCGAACAACCGGTTGATCATCGTCGACCCGCAGGGAAGGATCCGCTGGGAGTTTCCGCGCAAGGGGGATCTCGCACCCGGCCAGACGTTCTTGATCCCGGACGACGCGTTCTTCACCCCCGACGGTCGTCACATCATCGCCACCGAGGAGGACGACTACGTCATCCGGGTCATCGACATCGCGACCCACAAGATCACCTACGAGTACGGCAAACCCGGCGTCCATGGCACCGGGCCCGACCGGGTGTGGAACCCGGATGACGCGATCATGCTCAAGGACGGCTCGATTGTCACCGCGGACATCAAGAACCAGCGACTGCTGCACATCGCCAAGGGCGCGCACCGACCCAGCCAGGTCTGGGGCGGGATCACGGGCGGTTATCACCACCCGCCACAGGACTGGGGCGCCCCGAACGGCATGTTCCCGCTCGGCAACAACCAGTTCCTGGTCACCGAGATCCGCGGCGACTGGGTGACGGCGATGAACCTGCGAAGCAAGGTCATGTGGTCCACCCACCCTCCGGAGGTCCTCTACCCCTCCGACACCAACCAGATTGCCCCCAATCGCTACCTGACGGTCGACTACTCCTATCCGGGACAGATCGTCATCTTCAACAAGGCCGGCACCGCCCTGTGGCGATACAAGCCCACCGGTACGGCGGCGATGGACCACCCCTCTCTGGCGCTGCCCATGCCCAACGGCGACATCGTGTGCAATGACGACTACAACGAGCGGGTGTTCATCATCGACCCGCGCACCAACAAGATCGTCTGGCAGTACGGGTACACCCACCACAAGGGCAGCCGCGCCGGCTACCTGTCGAACCCGGACGGGGTTGACCTGGTCCCGCCGAACTCCCTGGTCGACCGGATGCTCAACGCCGGCCACTGACGGGGCCCGCCGCGAGACTGCCCGGTGGCCGCCATAGGTTGACGCTCGGTGGACGGATTGCGCCCGTGATCGGGTCAGCCGCACCATGGGTTGCCGCTCGGTGGACGTATGGTGTGCCGGTCGATGGCCGCACGCCAGCCCTGTCGCCACGCCCCGCACCGTCATCGGCCTACGAGATCCGACTGGCCGGGTGGCGCGCGGCCTCAGCAGCGATCTCGATCGGGTGGGACTTCGGCTGGATCGCGGGCGCAACGACGACGGCAGGTGGATGAACCCGCAGCCGGTTTCGATGCCGCCTGATGGGAGTGAAGTTCAGTGTGAGTGGTGCCGTCGGGTGCCGCATCGCGCATACTTCGTCGTTGACCAGCAGCCGCTGTGCATCAGGCATGCTGCGGACGCCGTGTTCCCGGCGGACGACACGAGAGCACACGACATGGTGCACGCCGCCTACCTTCGCCTACAGGGTGACGGAGTGAGCGACGCGTACTGACGCTCGTCTGCCGGCCGGCCCGCGCATACGCGAGCCCGGCGACCCGTAAGCATCGATCCGTCTTCGACGCATCGCCGACCGGACGTCGGATTGCCTGGAGTGCGCTCCAGGGTGACATCATCGTGAGGTGATGCCTGTCGATCTCCCGCCGTCCGGGCTGTCCATTGCCGATGCCGCCGCACGCACGGGTCTGACCAGCGACGCCCTGCGGTACTACGAACGTGACGGGCTGCTTCTGCGGCCCGTGCGGCGAGCAGCGAGCGGGCACCGGCGATACGAGGCCGAGGACTTGCGCTGGATCGACCTGCTGACCCGGCTTCGCGCGACCGGCATGCCGATCCGAGACGTCCGTCGGTATGCAGCGCTCGTCCGAGACGGGCCCGGCACCGAGGCCGGGCGGCTCGATCTGCTGCGGGCACACCGCCGGAACGTTCTCGACCGGCTCGCACAGATCACTGAGCACCTCGGAGCGATCGAGAGGAAGATCGGGATCTACGAGGACGCGCTCACCGAGGTTGAGGAGCCGGCTTGACCTGGAGTGCACTCCAAGGCGTTGACTAGGGCGCATGGCCACCTCAACACGCACTCTCGGTGCGACCTCACCCCTGACCGTCTCCGCGCTCGGCCTCGGCTGCATGGGCATGTCGGAGTTCTACGGCACCGGCGACGAGCAGAGCGGCATCGACACCATCCGTCGCGCGATCGACCTCGGCGTCACCTTCTTGGACACCGCCGACATGTACGGACCGTTCATCAACGAAGAACTCGTCGGGCGGGCGATCGCCGGACGCCGCGACGAAGTTCAGCTCGCGACGAAGTTCGGCAACGTCCGCGACCAGGACGGCGCGCGCCTCGGCATCGACGGCAGCCCCGACTACGTCCGGAAGGCCTGCGACGCAAGCCTTCGGCGACTGGGCGTTGACCACATCGACCTGTACTACCAGCACCGTGTCGACCGGTCGGTCCCGATCGAGGAGACCGTCGGCGCCATGGCCGGACTCGTCGAGGACGGCAAGGTGGGCCACCTCGGCCTGTCCGAGGCCTCCGCCGCCACGATCCGCCGGGCCCACGCCGTCCACCCGATCACCGCACTGCAGACCGAGTACTCGCTGTTCACCCGGGACCTGGAGGACGAGGTCCGGCCGACGCTCCTCGAGCTCGGCATCGGGCTGGTCTCCTACTCCCCGCTCGGCCGCGGCATCCTGACGGGGGCGATCACCTCCGAGTCCTCGCTCGAGCTGAGCGACTCGCGGCGGACCGCGTACTTCCCCCGCTTTCAAGGAGAAGCGCTTGAGGCCAACCTCGCTCTCGTCGAGAACGTAGCGGAGCTCGCAGCGCAGAAGGGCTGCACCGCAGGCCAGCTTGCCCTCGCCTGGGTCCTCGCGCAGGGCGCAGACATCGTCCCCATCCCCGGCACGAAGCGGGTGCGCTACCTCGAGGAGAACGCCGGCGCACTCGACGTGCGGCTCTCCGGCCAAGAGCTCGCCGCCCTCGAAGCCGCGGTCCCGCGCGGCTCGGTAGTCGGCGAACGCTACGGCGACATGAACTCCATCGACCGCTGAACTCGGCGAGTAGATATACCAGAGGCCGAAGCCGGATCGCGCAGCGGGCACACTGTCCGTATGCGAGTCATCGGTGCGGGCTGGGGTCGGACGGGGACCACGTCGGCGGCGGCCGCACTGGAACTCCTCGGCTTCGGCCCTTGTTTTCAGATGCAAGACGTCTGGAGCCGCCCGGAGCTGGCGTCGCTGTGGAACAGCCACCGCTTAGGAGAATCGGTGGACTGGCGTACGGAGCTCGGCGATTTCGATTCCTGCGTGGACTGGCCGGGGTGCTGGCAATGGCGCGAGTTCGCGGCGCTGTGGCCGCAGGCCCGAGTCCTTTTGACCGTGCGAGATGCGCAGTCCTGGTATGACAGCGCACTCGGTTCGATTCACGCATGGACGGCACCGGGTCAAGACGTTGGACCACCCGAGGTCGCCAGGCTGCTCGCTGCGGTCTGGGACGAGCATTTCGGGGGTTGGGAGGGCTTCCTCGATCGCGAACGAGCCGTCGCGGCCTACGAGGCCCACGTCGACGACGTTCGCACCAGCTGTCCCGGCGATCGTCTGGTCCAGTGGCAGGTCTCCGACGGATGGCAGCCCCTGTGCGACTCCCTTGGCGTTCCGATCCCCGACGTGCCCGTTCCGCACCTCAACGCACGCGAATTGCCGTGACAGGTTCGACCCACGCGTCCTGAGCCAGCCCTGCCCGCGGTGGCGTCGATCGACGTCACCGGGTCAGCCGATCGACCAGTGCTTGGTATCGGTCCGAGGTCGCGCTGACCACGGCGGGCTCGAGTTCGGGCGGTTCGCCTTCGCCATTCCAGTGCTCCTTGAGCCAGTCGCGCACAGGCTGCTTGTCGAAGCTCTGGCCGCGATGGCCGGCTGCATAGGTCGTGGCATCCCAGTAGCGACTCGAGTCGGAGGTCAGCACCTCGTCGCCGAGGGTGATGACACCATCGGTCACACCGAACTCGAACTTGGTGTCGGCGAGGATGATGCCCTTGGCCTCCGCGATCGTGGACGCTCGGTCGAACGTGAGGAGGGACAGGTCGCGCAGTGCAGTCGCATTCTCGATCCCGACGAGCTGGGTCATGCGCTCGAACGTGATGTTCTCGTCGTGCTGGCCCGTCGGGGCCTTGAACGCCGGGGTGAAGATCGGTTCGGGGAGCTTGTCACCCTCCTGCAGTCCGGCGGGAAGCTCGACACCGCACACGCTCTGGCTCTGCTGGTATTCGACCCAGCCGCTGCCCGCGAGGTAGCCGCGCACGACGCACTCGATGGGGAACATCGCCAGCTGCGTCACGAGCATCGCGCGGTCGGCGACGGACCCCGGGATGGCCGTCCACTCCTCGCGGGGCGCCAGGTGGTTGGTCACTTCCTGCAACTGGTCGAACCACCACACGCTGAGTTCGGTGAGCAGGGCTCCCTTGCCGGGGATCGCGGGCGAGAGCACCTGGTCGGCCGCGCTCACGCGGTCGCTTGCGACCATGAGAACCCGGTCTGGATGCTCGGGCGACGAGTAGAGGTCGCGCACCTTGCCGGAATAGTCGTGGTCGAATCCGTCGAACATCCGCTCTGCCATGACTTTTCCGCCTTCTTGTAGCGATCGAATGGTGCATTCGACACTGGCGATCTGCCGGTCGAGTCGCGACTTCTCCTCCTCGAGCCAGCGCAGGTGCGAGCCGAGCGCGTCGACATCCGAAGCCCCGTCCCGAAGAATCTGGGCGATGGCCGGTATGCCGAGTCCGAGTCCGCGTAACAGCAGGATTCGCTGCAGTCGCACCAGCGCATCGGCGTCGTAGTAGCGGTACCCGTTCGAGCCGATGCGGCTGGGTGCGAGCAGCCCGACGTCGCCGTAGTGGCGAAGGGTTCGAGATGTCGTCCCGGCAAGCCGCACGACCTCCTGGATCGAGAACTCGCTCGAAGTCATGCGCCGACCGTACAAGTTGACGCAGAGTCAAGGTCAAGCGCCGGGCTCGACGGCAACTAGGTGCAGTGGTGCGGGCCCTGCGGGATCGCCTTGGCCGCGGCGGTGAACGCCGGTAGCAGCTCCGCGGAGTACTTCTTCGGCGCGAGGACCTCGATGGCCGGGGATCTGCCGAAGGTCACCATCTCGTTGCCGTCGGACAACGGGTTCACTACCCAGTCGACGCCGTTGACGGTGATGCAGTTCGGATTGGGTCCGGGTGCGGTCACCCCGCAGCGCGCGATGATGGGCGGGTCGCCCCAGGCCTTCACCGTGGGTGACTTCACCGACGTCTTGCGGGACGTCTGGTTGGAGACGGTGCTCGGCCAGTGCGCAGCGGCTCGCGCGCATGCAGGCAGCCCCGCATACTTGGCGGTTGTCACCTTGACCCGTGACGGTGAACCGCCGCACGCGGCGAGGCTCACCGCCAGCGCGGGTAGGAGCAGCAGGCTCAGACGTGAACGATGGTGCACGTGAGGGTTCGCGAGACGCCCGGGGTGTCCTGGATCTTGGCGATGACGAGACTGCCCAACGCGTTCACGTCTTCGGCCTCGATGCGCGCGATCACGTCATACGGACCGGTCACGTCCTCGGACAGGGACACTCCGTCGATCTCCGCGACCTTCGCCGCGACGTCCCGCGCCTTGCCGACGTTCGTCTGAATGAGGATGTATGCCTGGACCATCTCGCCTCCGAGGGTGCGTGCCGTGCGGGAAGGGTGCTGCACCCGGCGGATCCGCCGGGCGAGGACCTCACTCTAGCCGGGGTCCCCGCGAAGTATCGGAGTGAGGCACGAGCGGAGAGCTTTGTGGGGTGGTTCTAGCCGGGGTCCCCGCGAGGTATCGGAGTGAGGGAGAGGGGAGAACTTTGTGGGGTGGCTGGAGACGCTACGGTGCGGGTGACCTGTCTCGTGCTCACTAGGGGAGAACACCGTTGCTGCCTCCGGTTCATCCGCAGACCCTCGCCGACGTGAGCGAGGACGATCTGCTGGCCCTGATCTTCCCGAGCCTGCCGACGAACGACTCGGTCCTGGTCGGACCGGGTGATGACACGGCCCAGCTGGCAACCGGTTCGGGTGCAGTGCTGGCGACCACAGACGCGATGGTGCTCGGCCGGGACTGGCGCGATGAGTGGTCCACCGGTGAGGACGTGGGACGTAAGTGCGTAGCACAGAATGTCGCAGACATCGCCGCCATGGGCGGTGTCACCACCGGCCTGCTGATCACCCTTGTGGCCGCGCCCGAGACCAACGTCGCGTGGGTGCAGTCGTTCACGAAGGGGCTGGTTGCCGCCGCCGGTGAGATCGGCGTGGCCGTGCTCGGCGGTGATCTCTCGTCGGCTCCCGCAGGCGTGCGGATGATCAGTGTGACGGCACTGGGGGAGACCGAGGTGCCGGTCGTGCATCGATCCGGTGCCACGCCCGGGGACGTCATCGCGTTCGCGGGGTCGCTCGGTCGATCCGCGGCCGGACTCGAGCTGCTGCAGCGGGGGACCCCCGACCTGGCCCCCGAACTGGTGGCCTACCACTGCCGCCCGCGGGCGGCATACGAGCAGGGTCCGGTTGCCGCCCGCTGCGGCGCCACCGCGATGCTGGACCTCAGTGACGGGCTCGTGCGCGACCTCGGGCGCATTGCGAAGGCCAGTGGTGTCCGGGCACAGCTGGATGGTGCTGCGCTCGCGCCATTCGTCGAGGCACTCGCAACGGCCGTCGGCGAGGAGGCGAGAGCCTGCGTGCTCACCGGTGGTGAGGAGCACTCTCTGCTCGCCACGTTCCCGGACCGGGGGGCGGTGCCGGAGGGCTGGCACGTCCTCGGGACCGTGGGTGAGGGTGCGGGAGTCGTGCTCGACGGTGAGCTCCAGCACGGCGGCGGCTGGGATCATTTCGCGGGTTAGTCGGCCGCGGGACGGGCGAGGACCTGGGCGTGCGGGATCATGAACCAGCCGTCGGCGTCGTCGGACCACCGCCGCCAGCCGGCACTGATGCGCCGCAGGTCCGCAGGGGAGGCCCAGCCGAGGTCGGTCAGCTGCCGGGCCAGTGCGCTGCCCTGTATGCGGTCGGCCCACATGCCGCCCCACCAGTGGCGTTCCTCGGCGGTCCAGTAGGTCCAGGTCGACGTCGTGACCTCGACCGGCTCCAGACCGGCCGCCCGTGTCCAGGCATACAGGTGCCGGCCGGCATCCGGCTCGCCGCCGTTGTGCCGTGCGGCGCGACGGTAGAGGCCCAGCCACTCATCGAGCTCGGGCACCACGGGATGCCAGAGGAACCCGGCGTAGTCCGCGTCGCGCACAGCGACCAGCCCGTCCGGGCGGGTCACCCGGCCCATCTCCCGCAGGACCTGCACAGGGTCCGAAACGTGCTGCAGCACCTGATGGGCGTGACTCACATCGAACTCGGCGTCGGCAAACGGCAGGTGCAACGCATCGGCGACCAGGACGTCCGCCTCCGCGCCGGCGTCGGCCAGCCCGGACCGGGTGAGAGCGGCCGCCTCCTCGTGCATCTCGACCGCGGTAACCCGCCCCGGGGCCACGAGGTTCGCCAGATCCGCCGTGATCGTGCCCGGGCCGGACCCGACGTCCAGAACGTCCTGACCGCCCGTGAGGTGCGGCAGCAGGTAGGCAGCCGAGTTGTGCACCGTGCGATTGCGGTGGGAGCGCAGCACGCTCTCGTGGTGACCGTGGGTGTAGGACGGCGCATCGCCGGTGTCATGGGCCATGTCTCAGGGGTAGCAGAGCGGCGTGGCCGAGCCCAGGGCCGTCTCACGGGTGGAACGCGACATCCGGCGGAAGGGGGCAGCAAGAAGGCCGACCCTCGGGTGGAGGATCGGCCTTACGAGTATGCCCGGGGAGGAAGGTCAGCGCTTGACCTTGCCCGCCTTCAGGCAGGAAGTGCAGACATTGAGCCGCTTCGGGGTCACGCCGGCCTCGCCCACAAGCGCCTTTACGCGCTGAATGTTGGGGTTCCAACGGCGCTTGGTGCGGCGGTGCGAGTGCGAGATGTTGTGACCGAAGCTGGGGCCCTTGCCGCAGACGTCGCAGGTGGCAGCCACGGTGATCTCCTACAGGTGATTGAGTGAACGTTCGTAGCCCCGATCACGTGCGACGCAAGGTCGTCCGCGGTGGGGACCTGCCAAGATTAGCCGAGGCGCGGCATACGGCCAAATTCAGCCCGCCGTCGCAACCTGGAACTACATTTGCGCGCGTCACCGGGTCGAGGGAGGGTTCGATGTCGTATGGAGTGGCCCCAGGTGGGCTGGGCCCGCGCCGCGCTGCTAGCGCAGCAGCAGGACGATTTATCGCAACGGTCATTTTCCAGAAGATCCGGTGCGGTGTGCTGCTGAGCACGATCATGGTCGTTGCGGCGGTGGGCGGTCTGCTCGTCGCCTTCGGCTGGCAGGACTACCGCGATCCCTACCGCGAGAGGTCACACGGCGTGACCCTCACGTTCTATGGCGTCGGCCTCGTGATGTGCGCTCTGGGAATCGTCGGGCCGATCCTCGTCACCTGGCGCGGTGCGCGGTGGACACACACCTTCCGCAGGACCGTCACTCGGGACCGCATGGCGGCGGCCAGAGGGCTGGCGGGCCCCGTGCCTGTCGAGTTGGCGACGCTCTGGGATGTGCGCCGACCGGAGCAGTTGCTGCCGGGCCTCGTCCCGGCCCTGCCGGGGATCCTGCGTGCGCCCCACGTCCGACACTCGCGCTTGCGCGGCGGCTGGACGGGCCTGCTTGTCGCCCTGCTGACCTGCGTCGTCGGTCTGGTGAATCTCTGGGATCCGATCGACCCGCCCGTGGAGCACGCGCCGGGCACCAGGCTCGCCTCGACTCCCGCCCTCGCGACCGGGATCACCTACCTGGTCGCCTGGACGGTGCTGTGGACCTTCATCGCGCGAGCCTCCGATCTGCGGGACGTTCACCTCGTGGAGGTCGTGGCCTACGGGTGGGTTCTCCCCGGTGGGGAGGAGGCGGCAATGGTGGGCGTCCCCTCGCGACGCCTGACCGGTGGTCCGCTGGCCGTCGTCGTGATCCTGCTGGTCATCGGTGTCGCGCGGTTCCTCCGCGACCCCCTGGCGGCCGGGATCGCCATGGCGATCGTCGCCCTCTTCCTGGTCCCGGTCATCGTCGTGAGGGTCTTGAGACGCCGTCACCCGCGTACGCTGCCGATGATGACCTGGGACCAGAAGGGGCCTGCGCCGTTGGGCTGCGCGCCCGCGTGCCGGGTCGAGCTGACCGCTCAGCCGGGGATGCTGCACGTCGTCGATCGCCAGGGGACCAGGCCGGCCCTCACCTTGGCGGCGCACGACGTCGTGGCGGTCGTCGACGTGGTCGGTGTGTCCGGCACCGTTGCCGTGACCGGCACCGACGACATTCTGCTGGCCCTGACCGGCAACGACGCGGGCCGGCTGATCCGGGAGTGGTGGGCAGAGAACCGGACGGAGGAGACACACGCCAGGGCCGCCGAGTAACGTGCCAGTGACCACGACAGCCGACGGTGGATGGATCGTATGACGCTCACGCAGCTCGATGTGGTCGCGCTGCGCCGCTGGGTGGTGACCGCACGGGCCGATCTGTCCACGCATGCCGCGTCGCTCGACCGGCTGAACGTGTTTCCCGTGCCCGACGGCGACACCGGCACCAACCTGCTGATCACCATGGACCGGGCGCTGCACACGCTGGCCGAGGAGGCACCGACGCAGCTTGGTCCGGCGGCGCAGGCCCTCGCCCAGGCGACGCTGGTGGCGGCACGCGGCAACTCCGGTGTCATCCTCAGTCAGCTCGTGCGCGGCGTCGCCCAGGTGGTGTCCGAGCTCGACCGGGCAGCGCTGGACGGCCGGGACGTTGCGGCGGTATTCCAGCGCGCGAGTGATCTGGCGCGCCGTGGCGTGGGAGACCCGGTCGAGGGCACGATGCTCACGGTGGCCGCGGCCGCTGCCGAAGGTGCTCGGCGAGCCGCCGAGAGCTCCGGTCGCCTCGTCGACGTGGTCGACTCGGCGATCGACGCCGCGTCGGTAGCGCTGCTCGCCACCCGCGAGCAGCTCGAGGTGCTGCGCGAGGCGGGTGTGGTGGACGCCGGCGGCGCCGGCTACCTGTTGGTGATCCAGGCGCTGCAGCGCGTGGTGCATGGCGGCCCGCCGATGATCGGGGAGGACGAGCCCGAGTGGCTGCGAGTCAGCCGGGGTGCCCGGACTCCGCAGACCCCTGGTGCGGTGGGGCGCTTCGGGTCCGGTGCCGGGCCGGGTGGCCCGGCATACGAGGTGATGTTCCTGCTGTCCGACAGCGACGACGAGCGGGTCGAGATGCTGCAGGAGACCCTGCGACCGTTGGGGGACTCGCTGATCGTGGCCGGTGGGCCGCAGCTGTGGACGGTGCACGTGCACGTCGACGATGTGGCCGCGGCGCTGAACGCCGGCGCGGAAGCCGGTCGACCGCATCGATTTTCGGTGACCCGGTTCGTCGACCAGATGGCGGGCACCGGCTGCGTCGAGCTGGACGAGAAGCACGTGTGCCGTCTCGCGCTGGTCGACGGGCCCGGACTGGTCGAGGTGGCTCAGCGTGAGGGCGCGGTCGTGCCTCATGCGGCCGGCGGAGGCATGCCCACCGCGGCCGAGTGCAGCGCCGAGGTCGCGGCGTCCGGTGCCGCTTCGGCGGTGCTGCTCGCCGGCTCGAAGCATGCGCGCATCATCGCGTTGGAGGCCGCCGAGATCCTCGGACGCAGCGGGCGCCGGGCCGTGGTGCCGCACTGCGCTCACCCATCGCAGGTGCTCGCGGCGCTCGCCGTGCTGGGTCCGGAGCCGGACGGCGACCTCGACTCGCTGGGCACGTGCGTGGAATCGGCCGTCGCGGACATGCGCACTGCACGAGTCGAACTGAAACAGGGCGGTGGACCCGTCCCGGGCAGCGGGGTGCTCGGGACGATCGGAGACGAGGAGGCGATGGCCGGCGCAGACGTCGCGGACGTCGCCACGGCGCTGCTCGACCGGCTCCTCGACGACGGAGGCGAGCTGGTCACCGTCGTGGCCGGAGAGGGCGCACCGGACGACCTGTTGGATCGTGTGGTCGCTCACCTGCGGGCGCGCTCGCAGGGGCTGGAGGTCACGGCCATCGCCGGCGGTGGGCACGGCCAGGCGCTCGCGATCGGAGTCGAGTGATGGAGCAGATCGACCGCAACACCAAGCTGCGCACGGTGCTCGGCGAGATGGCCGCACGCCTCAAGCGCGGCCGGGATCTGGAGACGGTCGGCGATCTGCTGGACTTCCTCCCGCGGCGCTACATCGACGCGACCACCTCCGGGCGGTTGGCGGACTTCGAGATCGACGACACCGCCGTGCTCATGGCGACCGTCGTCTCCGCCACGACCCGAGCAATGCAGCGGCGCAAGGGCCGAATGCTCCAGGTCACGATCGAGGATGCCGACGGCAAGCAGGCCGGTCTGGTGTTCTTCAGCGCCTACGGGCATGAGAGCCGTTTGATCCCAGGCGTTCGGGCGCTGTTCCGGGGCAAGGTCCAGCGATACAAGCAGTCTCTGCAGCTCGCGCATCCGGACTACACGCTCATCACCTCCGACGACGACAACCCGTATGCCGGCGGCCTGGTACCGATCTATCTGGCCGTGCCCAAGGTCAGCGACATGCAGATCAGCCAGTCCGTGCGATTGGCGCTGGACCACCTGGACGACGCCTCGGACCCGGTCCCGGCGCAGATCCGCACGGCGCGAGGGCTGGTCGGCCAGGCCACCGCCTACCGGCTGATCCACCTGCCTTCGGATCACGCGGATGTCGGGCGAGGCAAGCGGCGGCTGCGCTACGACGAGGCGCTGGTCGTGCAGACCGCGCTCGCCGCGCGAAGGGCGGCGTATGACGCGCAGGAGGCCACGGCGCGGCCGGCGGTCTCCGGCGGTCTGCTCGCGGCCTTCGACGAGCGGCTGCCGTTCGAGCTGACGAAGGGTCAGCGGCAGGTGGGGGAGGAGATCGCGGCGGACATGGCCAGGTTGCATCCGATGCACCGGCTGCTGCAGGGTGAGGTCGGCTCGGGCAAGACCGTCGTGGCGCTCCGGGCGATGCTGGCCGCGATCGACGCCGGCGCGCAGACTGCGCTGCTGGCGCCCACGGAGGTGCTCGCGCAGCAGCACGAGCGTTCGATCCGTGCACTCCTGGGCGAGCTGGGCGAGGCCGGCATGCTCGGCGGCGCCGAGGACGGCACGCGGGTCGCCCTGCTCACCGGGAGCATGACCAAGAAGCAGCGCGAGAAGGTGCTGCTGGAGATCGCCACCGAACCCATCGGCATCGTCATCGGCACCCACGCGCTGATCCAGGAGCACGTGATGTTTGCCGACCTCGGGTTCGTCGTCGTGGATGAGCAGCACCGATTCGGAGTCGAGCAGCGGGATGCCTTACGCGGAAAGGCCGTTCGTCCGCCGCACGTGCTCGTGATGACGGCGACACCCATCCCTCGCACCGTCGCTATGACCGTCTTCGGCGACATGGACACCTCCTCCTTGATGGAGCTGCCCCGCGGCCGTCAGCCGATCGTGTCGCACGTCGTGCCGGCCGCGAAGCCCGGCTGGTTGGAGCGCACCTGGCAGCGACTGGCGGAGGAGGTCCGGTCCGGACACCAGGCCTACGTCGTGTGCCCGCGGATCGGCGAGCCCGAGGACGGTCGAGTGGACACCGTCGCCACCGAAGCCGTCGAGCCGCTCGATCTGGAGGAGGCGTACGGGGACCAAGAGCTCGCCGAGCAGGAGCCGCGGGAGCTGACCGGCGTCTACCAGCTGATGCAGAGGCTGCACGACGAGCCGGCGATGAAGGGCCTGCGTCTGGAGATGCTGCACGGCCGCCTCCCGAGCGACGAGAAGGATGTCGTGATGCAGGCCTTCGGCCGCGGCGAGATCGACGTGCTGGTCTCGACAACGGTCATCGAGGTCGGAGTCGATGTCCCCAACGCCACCGCCATGGTGGTCATGGATGCGGACCGCTTCGGCATCTCTCAGCTGCATCAGCTGCGTGGCCGCGTCGGCCGGGGGGACGCGGGCGGCCTGTGCCTGTTGGTGACCGAGTCCGACAACCCGGACACGCTGCAGCGGCTCGAGTCCGTCGCCGGGACCACCGACGGGTTCGAG
Source organism: Leekyejoonella antrihumi (assembly GCF_007845645.1). Taxonomy (GTDB): domain Bacteria; phylum Actinomycetota; class Actinomycetes; order Actinomycetales; family Dermatophilaceae; genus Leekyejoonella; species Leekyejoonella antrihumi. The sequence continues at coordinate 11,759 of NZ_VCQV01000017.1, read as the reverse complement.
CTGGCGAATCTCGACCTCGAGCTGCGCCGTGAGGGTGACGTGCTCGGTGCGAGCCAGAGCGGATACCGCTCCCAGCTGCGGCTGCTGCGCCTGACACACGCCAAGGACGTCGAGCTGATCGAGCAGGCGCGCGAGGACGCCACGGCGCTCGTGGCGCGGGACCCGCAGCTGGCCGGGCACCCGGAGCTGGCACAGATGGTGCGGTCCCGACTGGACGACGAGCAGGCCGCCTTCCTGGAGCGCGGCTGATGACGCGAATCATCGCCGGCACAGCCGGTGGTCGGCGCATCGGCACGCCGCCCGGCAGTGGCACCAGGCCGACGAGCGACCGGGTGCGGGAGGCGCTGTTTGGCCGCCTCGAGCACCTGGATGCGCTGCACGAGGCCCACGTGCTCGACCTGTATGCGGGGTCGGGTGCCCTCGGACTGGAGGCCGCCAGTCGGGGTGCCGCATCCGTGCTGCTGGTGGAGTCCGACCGGCTGGCCGGGCAGGTGATCCGGCGCAACATCACGGACCTCGACATGCCGCAGGCGCAGGTGCGCGCCGAGCCGGTGGAACGGGTCCTTGCCGGCCTCGCCCCGCAGCGGATGCACCTGGTTGTGGTGGACCCGCCCTATGCGGTCGGCGACGAGGCGCTGGCGGGTGTGCTCGCCCAGCTGGTCGACGGGGACTGGCTGGCTCATGACGCGGTCCTGGTCGTCGAGCGGTCCCGTAGGTCGCCGGAGCCGACCTGGCCGGTCGGCTGCGAGCCGCTCGGCCCCCGGAGGTACGGCGAGACGACCTGCTGGTTCGCGGAGTACGTCCCCGAAGGCGAGATGGCCTGAGGCAGAGCTGACGTGAAAGGTATGAAGTCAGTCCTTGACGGGTTGCTGCGGCACGAATGATACTGCTGCAAGGGCTGCGGAAGGAGACGGCGATGGGCGAGGTCGAGCCGGTCGAGGCAGCAGGAGCCAGAGCGCCCGACGAGGACGAGCGCCGCCTTCACGAGATGGGTTATGCGCAGGAGCTGCGGCGCCACATGTCGGCGTTCTCGAACTTCGCAGTGTCGTTCACTATCATCTCGGTCTTGTCGGGTTGCCTCACTCTCTACGGTTATGGCCTTGTCACCGGGGGTCCAGCGGAGATTGTCTGGTCGTGGCCGATCGTGGGAGTCCTGGTTTTGTTCGTGGGGCTCGCGATGGCCGAGGTGTGCTCCAGCTTCCCTACAGCCGGGGGGCTTTACTATTTTTCGGCCAAGCTGGCCACACCGAAGAACGCGCCGGTCGTGTCGTGGTTCACCGGGTGGTTCAACCTGCTGGGCGAGGTGGCGGTGACCACCGGTATCGACTTCGGAGCTGCCTTGTTCCTCAACGCCTACCTGGACCTGCAGTTCGGGTTCACCGCGACGCCCCCGCATACGATCTTGCTGCTCGCCTGCATCTTGATCCTGCACGGGTTGTTGAACACGATCGGTGTCAGCGCGGTCAAGCTGCTGTCCAACATCAGCGTCTGGTGGCACATCATTGGCGTGCTGGTCATTGTCGGGGTGCTGACCTTCGTGCCCAGCCACCACCAGTCGGCGGGATTCGTGTTCACCCACTTTGTCAACCAGACCGGGTGGGGCTCGTGGATATACGTGATGTTCATCGGGATCCTGTTGGCGCAGTACACCTTCACCGGCTATGACGCATCGGCACACATGAGCGAGGAGACCCGGAACGCGGCGATTGCCGGCCCTAAGGGCATCGTGAACTCCATCTGGGTGTCTCTCTTAGCCGGCTGGTTGCTGCTGATCGGGGTGACGTTTGCCATCCAGAACTACGGTCACGCGGTGAGCACTCCGACCGGGGTTCCGCCGGCGCAGATCTTCATCGACGCGTTGGGGCCGACCGGGGGCAAGTTGCTGCTGCTGATCGCGATTGTGGCGCAGCTGTTCTGTGGGATGGCGTCGGTGGCCGCGAACTCGCGCATGATCTACGCGTTCAGTCGGGACGGAGCGGTGCCCGGCCATCGGTTGTGGCACAAGGTGAACTCGCACACTCGGACTCCTACGAACGCGGTGTGGTTCGCGGCGGTCGGCGCCTTCATCTTGGCCATTCCCTACCTATGGAACTCGACCGCCTATGCCGCCGTGACCTCGGTTGCTGTGATCGGGTTGTACATCGCTTACGTGGTGCCGTCGTTCCTGCGCTTCCTGCGCGGAGACGCCTTCCAGCGCGGCCCGTGGAACTTGGGTCGGTGGGGACGACCGGTCGCGCTGATCGCCACGATCTGGGTGTGCATCATTGTCATCTTGTTCATGCTGCCCACCGTCAGCCCCGTGACGGCCAGTACCTTTAACTACACGGTCGTCGCGGTCCTGGTGGTCATCGGATTTGCCGGAATCTACTGGCTGGTCTCGGCCCGTAACTGGTTCACCGGCCCTCAGGTGCAAGGCAGCGAAGAGGAGTTGCGGGCGGTCGAGGCCGATCTGAAGAAGGGGGCGGTGTGAGCCAGGATCCGCGCGGGGCACTGGGGCCCACGCTGCTCCAGCCTCTGCGGGGTCGCCACGTCTTCGAGTTCTGTGTGGAGCAACTGGCCACGAGCATCCGGTTGGGCGCGTACCTGCCAGGCAGTCCACTTCCGCCCGAGCGCGAGTTGGCCGACCGGCTGGGAGTCTCACGGGCGACGCTTCGCGAGGCGATCGCGGCGCTGCGGATGGCCGGCATGGTATCCACCCGGCGCGGCCGTGGCGGGGGCACCGTCGTCTGCTTCGAGCCCCCCAAGCCGGGATCGGACCAGGGACGGCGGTTCGACCATGCAGAGATCCTGGACGCACTGAGGTTCCGTCGGGTAGTCGAGCCGGGTGCGGCTGCGCTGGCGGCTCGACGTGACTTTGACGGGGTCGAGCGTGACATGCTGACCGGGAGCCTGGTCGCCGTGACGAACGCACCTAACGAGGCGCAGCACCGGCAGGCCGACTCGCGGCTGCACCTGACAGTGGCGACACTGTCCGGGTCACCGATGCTGACTGCGGCGGTCACCCAGGCACAAAAATACCTACACGACATGCTCATTTCGATCCCGGTGCTGCCACGCAACATCCACCATTCCAACGAGCAGCACGCGGCGATCGTTCACGCTGTGCTTACTGGGGACGCCAACCGGGCACGCCAATGCATGGAGAGCCACTGTGACGATACTGCGGCACTTCTACGAGGGCTGCTCGGCTGAGCTCCCAGGACCAAGGAGACAACAACACATGAGTTCCATCCGTTCGAACAGGCGCATGCTCAGTCTGGGGCAGCTGCGTGCCCAGATAGACGCCGGCGACATCGACACGGTGATCGTGGCATTCACCGACATGCAAGGGCGGCTGCAGGGCAAGCGGCTGCACGCGCGGTACTTCCTCGACGAGGTGGTCGAGCACGGCACTGAGGGGTGCAACTACCTGCTGGCTGCCGATGTGGAGATGAACACCGTCGCCGGCTACGCCATGACCTCGTGGGAGCGCGGCTACGGTGATATGGAGTTCCGCCTCGACTTCGACACGATCCGACGACTGCCTCACCTGCCTTGCACGGCGATGATCCAGTGCGACCTGACCTGGATGGATCACACGTTCGTCGAGCAGTCTCCGCGGCGCATCCTCGCCGTGCAGCTCGAACGGGCAACGGCGGACGGCCTTGTCGCGCTCGCGGGCACCGAGCTGGAGTTCATCGTGTTCACCGACTCCTTCGAGCAGGCGTGGGACCGTGGATACCAAGGGCTCACACCGGCCAACCAGTACAACGTGGACTACTCGATCGTAGGGACGACGCGGGTCGAACCGCTGCTGCGCGACATCCGCAACGCGATGTATGCAGCCGGGCTGGATGTCGAGTCGGCCAAGGGGGAGTGCAACCCCGGGCAGCACGAGATCGGGTTCCTCTACGACGAGGCCATGCGCACGGCCGACAACCACTCGGTCTACAAGACGGCGGCCAAGGAGATTGCGGCGCTGCATGGGCAGTCCCTGACCTTCATGGCGAAGTACAACCAGCGTGAAGGCAGTTCGTGTCACATTCACCTCTCGTTGCGCGGAGCCGACGGCTCAACGGTCTTCTGGGACGAGGAGCGCGGGACGAGGAGCGCACTGTATGAGAAGTTCATCGCGGGCATCCTTGCGACGATGGCCGACTTCACCCTGATCTATGCGCCGAACATCAACTCCTACAAGCGCTTTGCAGATGGTTCCTTCGCCCCCACCACGGTCGGATGGGGCACGGACAACCGCACATGTGCCGTGCGACTGGTAGGCAAGGGAGCGGGCGCGAGACTGGAGAACCGGCTGCCCGGCGGGGACGTCAATCCCTACCTCGCACTGGCGGCGATGCTCGCGGGCGGGTTCCACGGGATCGACCACGACCTCGAGCTGGACGACGAGGTGACCGGCAATGCCTATACCTCCGGCCGCCCGCACGTGCCCACGACACTGCAGGAGGCGCGTGATGCCTTCCACGGATCTGCGCTGGCCCGCAGCGCGTTCGGGGACGACGTGGTGGACCACTACACGAACATGGCCGACGTCGAGCTCGCAGCATTCAACGCCGCGGTGACCGACTGGGAGCTGCGCCGCGGCTTCGAAAGGATGTGAACAGGTCGTGACTGAGATGTATCCCGTCATCAATCCGGCGACCGAGCAGGAGTGCGCCCAGGTCACGCTCGCGGGCGTGACTGAGGCCGACGTCGCCATCGAACGTGCCCATGACGCATTCGCCCGCTGGCGTGAGGTGGCTCCTGGCGAACGAGCCACGCTCCTTCGAGGATTCGCGTCCGTCATCGACGGGCACATCGACGAGCTCGCCGAGCTCGAGGTCCGCGGCGCCGGTCACACCTGGAGCAACGCACGCTGGGAGGCCGGCAATGTCCGGGACGTCCTGAACTACTACTCCGCCACACCGGAACGCTTGTTCGGCAGGCAGATTCCGGTGCCTGGTGGGATCGACATCACCTTCCGGGAGCCGCTCGGAGTCGTGGGTGTCATCGTGCCCTGGAACTTCCCGATGCCGATCTTCGGCTGGGGGGTCGCCCCGGCTCTGGCCGCGGGCAATACGGTGGTGGTCAAACCCGCCGAGCTGACTCCGCTGACAGCTCTGCGGATCGGCGAGCTGGCCCTCGAAGCCGGCCTGCCCGACGGGGTGCTGACCGTCATACCGGGTCGGGGAGACGTCGTCGGACAGCGTTTCGTCACTCACCCGCTGGTGCGCAAGGTCAGCTTCACCGGCTCCACCCGAGTCGGCAAACAGGTCATGGCAGGCTGTGCGCACCAGCTGAAGCGCTGCACGCTCGAGCTGGGTGGCAAGAGCGCCAACATCATCTTCGCCGACGCCGACCTGCACAAGGCTGCCGCCACTGCGCCCTACGCGGTCTTCGACAACGCCGGCCAGGACTGCTGCGCCCGATCGCGCATCCTGGTCGAGCACAGCGCGTATGACGAGTTCTTGACCTTGTTCGAAAGGGCCGTGGCCGGTGTGCGCGTTGCCGATCCGGCGTCCGACACCGACAGCGAGATGGGACCCCTGATCTCGGCGGTGCAGCGGGATCGGGTGCAAGGGTATCTGGACGGGGTCGACGTGGCCTTCACCGGCAGTGCACCGCAGGGGGATGGCTTCTGGGTGCCACCCACGGTAGTGCTGCCGGTGTCCACCGCCGATCGGGTGTGGCAGGAGGAGGTCTTCGGGCCGGTCGTGTCGGTGCTGCCGTTCGATGACGAGGACGAGGCCGTCGCAATGGCCAACGACTCCGCATACGGACTGTCCGGGTCGATCTTCACCGGCGACGTCGGTCGAGCCCTTCGCGTGGCCCGTGGCGTCGAGTCGGGGAACCTGAGTGTGAACTCGCATGCGGCAGTGCGCTACTGGACCCCCTTCGGGGGCTACAAGCAGTCCGGACTCGGCCGTGAGCTGGGCCCGGATGCACCGGATGCGCTGACCGAAGAGAAGAACGTCTTCATCGCAACCACAAAGGAGTGAAAGTGACTGGAAGAGTGCAGGACAGGACCGCTGTGGTGACCGGGGGTGGCTCCGGCATCGGGCTGGCCACGGCGCGCCGACTGGCGCAGGAGGGTGCCCACGTCGTGATCGGCGACGTCGACGACCGGGCCGGCAGGGCCGCGGCGGACGGCGTCGATGGGCTGTTCGTCCACACCGACGTCACGAACAAGGAGCAGGTGGACGCGCTCTTCAAGGCTGCCAAGGACACCTACGGCTCGGTGGACATCGCCTTCAACAACGCCGGAATCTCCCCGCCGGACGACGACTCGATCCTCACCACCGAGCTGGATGCGTGGCGCAGGGTTCAGGAGGTCAACCTGACAAGCGTCTACCTGTGCTGCAAGGCGGTGCTGCCCTACATGCTGGAGCAGCACCGCGGGTCGATCATCAACACGGCGTCCTTTGTCGCCGTGATGGGCGCGGCCACGTCGCAGATCTCCTACTCGGCGTCCAAGGGCGGCGTGTTGTCGATGAGCCGTGAGCTCGGCGTGCAGTTCGCCCGAGAGGGTGTGCGGGTCAACGCTCTCTGCCCGGGGCCGGTGAACACGCCACTCCTGCAGGAGCTCTACGCGAACGACGCCGAGAAGGCGCAGCGTCGTCTCGTGCACGTGCCGATGGGCCGGTTCGGGGAGCCCGAGGAGATGGCCAACGCGGTGCTCTTCCTCGCATCCGACGAGTCCAGTTTCATGACCGCGTCCACCTTCATGGTGGACGGCGGCATCTCCGGCGCCTATGTCACCCCACTCTGAGCCGGCGCCGGTCGTCGGCATCTCCACCTATCGGGAGTCCGCCCGCTGGGGGGTGTGGGAGGTGCCCGCCGACCTGCTGCCGACGACGTATGCCGATGCCGTGCGTCGCGCAGGCGGCGTGCCTGTGCTGTTGCCGCCGGTGGCGGACCCCGATGACGCGGCCAGGCGCGTGCTGCCGCGCCTGGACGGGCTGATCATCTCCGGTGGGGCGGACGTGGATCCGGCGCGTTACGGCCAGGCGCCCGGCGACCATACGACCTCCTGGCGCGACGACCGCGACGCCTGGGAGCTGGCGCTGCTGGCCGCCGCGGACGAGTGTGATGTCGCGATGCTCGGCATCTGCCGAGGCATGCAGGTCATGGTCGTCCACGGCGGCGGCACCCTGCAGCAGCACCTGCCGGATGCCGTTCACCATGACGGGCACAGTCCGGGCGGCGATGTCTATGGCACCACCGCAGTGGACGTCCTGCCCGGATCGCCGCTGGGTGCCCTGGTGGGCGCCCAGATCCGGGTCCGGTGTCACCATCACCAGTCGGTGGCGGAACATCCCGGCCTCGAACCGGCGGCACGCGCAGCGGACGGGACCCTGGAGGCGGTGCACCGCGCCGACCGGCCGTTCTGGCTGGGCGTGCAGTGGCATCCCGAGGTGTGCGAGGACCTGGGACTCTTCGCCGGCCTGGTGGCGGCTGCGATGATGGTGCGGTGAGTCCCCGCGTCGTCGCAGTGCACGTCAACCCGGTGCACACCTTCAGCAAGCAGAGCGTGCCGTCGGTGACCCTGCGTGAGGGCCTCGGGGTGGTCGGTGACGCGCACTACGGGGTGACGGTGCAGCACCGGTCGCGCGTCGCGAAGGATCCGTCCGAGCCCAATCTGCGTCAGGTGCATCTCATCCACGCCGAGCTCTTCGACGACCTGGCGAAGGCCGGCCACCAGGTCGCCGCGGGCGATCTGGGCGAGAACATCACCACTCGGGGCATCGACCTGCTCGGACTGCCGGTGGGCGCCCGCCTGACGATGGGTGACGCGGTCGTGACCGTCACCGGGCTGCGGAACCCCTGCCGGCAGATCGACGAGTTCCAGGACGGCCTGTTGAGACGAGTCGTCTACACCGATCCGTCAGGGCGGGTGGTGCGCCTGACCGGTGTCATGGGCATCGTCTGCCGGGACGGCACCGTGAGCTCCGACCAGCCGATCGAGGTCGCACTGCCACCCGGAGAGCACCACCCGCTGACCCGCGTCTGAGCAGTTGGTGCACGCCGGCTGTTCCTCGCGGGATCTCGGACACTTTGGGTCTGTCGGACGCCCTGGCGACCGCCATAGGTTGACTCTCGGTGGGCGGATGGCGTCGGAGACCGGGCTCGCCGCGCCATGGGTTGACTCTCGGTGGGCGGATGGCGCACCGGCCGACAGCGGATCGGCTACCGGGTCAGCTCACAGTCACGGCGGGTGGTCGCTCCATACTCTTGGACGGTGACCACTCACTTTCACGTCTCTTCAGTCCACAACCGCGAGTCGATCAGCAAGTACGGTCTCGACTGGCGCCGAATGGGCGCCGCGCCCGGGATCGCCGGAAGTAGGCAACCCGAGCAACCTGGCTGCTTCCTCGTCGATCACGAGTCCGACGTCGAATGGTTCGTGCGAATGAACAACACGGGAGGTGCAGTCGATGTCTGGGAAGTCAACGGAGTCGACGTGAGCGAATTAGTCGAGTCGCCAGAGGGGGGATACCTGTATCTGCCAACTGTCGTCCCGAGCCGACAACTACGCCTCGCGCAACGAGACCTCCTTCTGACCGGGTTCTAACTCCGAGCACGCGCTGGCGTCCCGATCGCCGATCCTTCATCGGGATGGCGTCGTCTCGAAGATATGGTCGAGTTGCTGGTCAATGGCCATGATGGCGGTTTCGGCGCATGTGGGGTCGAGGAGACAACGGAGCATCAGCCCGTCGGCCGTGGCGAACAGCGCCATGGCTTCCATCTCAGCGTCGAACGAGAGGCTCGTCTCGCCGGCGTCTTGTGCGGCTCGCAGGTGGTCGGCCCCGAAAGCGACGAGGTCGTCGTGGCGTACGAATTGTGCGAGGTCGGGGTTAGCGGCGGCGCGGGCCAAGAAGGCTACCCATAAGGGTGCCTCCGTCCGGCCCAGCGGGTCGATCGAGACCATGGCCACCAGTACGTCCCGCAACCGGTCACGGTATGAGGTCGGCGGGCCCCCGGGCGGGGCCGCGTCGGTGATCCGCTGAGTGAAGCGTTCGCTGAGCTGCTCGAACGCGAACAGGAGCATTTGGTCCTTGTCGGTGAAGTAGTGCTGGACCTGTCCCATCGACACTCCTGCCTCGGCTGCGACATGCCGCAGCGAGACTCCCTCCAGTCCATCTCGGGCTGCCAGGCGGCACACGGCGTCGGCGATGCGTTCCCGCCGTTCTTGATGATCGACCTGTTTCGGCATCCGCACCCACTTTCCAATGCAAACGACTTGCAACGGACTGCCTCTCCGTTTTACAGTGCGACTGCATTGTAAAACGGGTCGAGAGGTGACCGCCATGGCCTGGTTCCAGCGTGTCGGCCCGTGGCTGCCGCTGGGAGTCGTGGCGGCCGATGCGGCCCTGGTCTGGAGCGGCGTGCTGCCGCTACGGGATGCGGTGATCGTCGGCATCTGTCTCGAGGTGGTGACCTGGACGGTGCTGGTCACGCGCCTGGCGTCCGCAGTGCGCTGCTACCGAGAGGCCCGACGCCGTGGTGTGTCGGGGTGGATGGCCCTCGAGCGCGGCACGGCCCGCATCATGCCCGCGCGGCTGGCCCGGCTGATGGTCTACGAACCGCGCATGTGGATCTGCCTGACCCGATGGTTGACCGGCCAGCGCCCGGCGCGGGCACCCGGCCGGGCCGCCTACCACCACGAGAAGACCCTGCTGTTCGCCACCCTGGCCGGGCTACTCGGGTTCGAGTCCCTGCTCACCCACCTGCTGCTGTTAGCCATCGTCGGCAACACGTGGTGGGTGTGGGCCTTGTTCGCCATCGACGTGTACACCCTCGCCTGGATACTCGGGTTCTACGCGTCCCTGGTCGTCCTGCCTCACCAGTTGGACGCCACCACGCTGCGGCTGCGGTACGGCTACCTCAGCGAAGTGATCATCCCACGCTCGGCGATCCGCGGCGTGCGCCCGGCGCGGCGACCGGAAAACACCAAAGGCAAACTGGTGACCAACCCAGACGGCGGTGCGGGCTACTACACCAGCGGACCAGCCAGCATCGCCATCGACCTAGATCCTCAGGCCCGCCTGACCTACCGTGGCCTGCCGGTCACCGAACCGATCCGCACCATCTACCTGACTGCCGACGATGCGACCACCGTGGCCGCATCATGGCGCGCCGCCACCGCACAGTCTCCCGCGTCGTGAGTATCCGAGACCGCCAAGCGGGGGACCGTGACGACCCAGCAGCACCGAAAGACGATCGGCATGCTCCGCATGACGATCGCCAAACGGCGACGGGTTCGGGTTGCTCAGAGGTCTTCGCGGTGCCTGTCGACGAAGCCGTCCATGCCTGGGACGGTGTACGCGATCATGCCGTGCTCGGGCGGGTAGACCAGGCCCTTGGAGATGAGGCCGGCACGGTATGGGCCGAGGCTGGTCGCCTTGATGTTGAGCCGCCGGGCGACGTCACCGACTGCAGAGGGTCCGTCGCCATCGGTCGCCATGGCGACCATGAAGCGACGTTCGGACCGGGTCGCACGGTCCCAGCGAGACCGGAAGAATCCGTCGTCGAGCCGTGCCAGGCCGGTCTCGATCGCAATGCGGGCGTCGTCGACGGTGGCTCGGGGCCCGGGTGCTGCGTCCCAGACCGCGCGTCCGTACTCCTGCAGGAAGTACGGGTAGCCGCCGGAGGCTTCCAGCAACAGTGCGAGGGCGCGGTCCTCGAAATCAAGACCCAGTGGGCCTGCCGGGTCCACGAGCGCGGCACGTGCCTGTTCGCTGGGAAGGCGCGCGACTGTGCGGTAGTCGAACAGTCGCTCGGCGTAGGAGCGGGCGTCGGTCAGGACACGCGGGAGATTCGGCAGCCCGGCGGCGACGATGTAGAACGGCCAGCCGCGCTGCCCGGCCTGGTGCTGGGTGACCAGCAGGGCTCGCATCAACTCGGAGTCCAGGTCCTGAAACTCGTCGATGAACAGGCCGAACGCGCTGCCGCGTTCGGCCAGCGCGGCGCACAAGTCCTGGACGAGTTCGGGCAGGTCGATCTCCAGGTCGCCGGAGTCGGCACGGCCCTCAGCGCGTTCGACACCCAGCGCGACACCGCTCGCGCCGAGGGAGACGTTAAATGCCGTGATGGTGGCCAGGGCTTCTTTGACCGTGGCGGCTACTGCCTTGCCTCGCGCGAGCGTGCGGGCCTGCGTGGCGACGGCGCGGCCGAGCAGCCTGCGGATGCTGGATGCACCGGCCGCGTCAGGCCGGGCCTCGAGCGACACGACGAACCAGCCCTGTTCCTCGGCCAGGTTGCGCATCTCGTTGAGCAGCACCGTCTTGCCGACACCGCGCAGCCCGGAGAGCACAATGCCTCGCGACGACAGGTCGCGCCGGGTCCGTTCCACAAGGATCTCAAGGGCTTCCAGCTCACGCTCCCGTCCGACCAGGGCCGGCGGGCGGAGGCCGGAGCCGGGACTGAACGGGTTGAGCGCGGCCTGCATATAGCCAAGTGTAGCCCAGAATTAGAATTTCCTAATCATGAGCAATCATTCATAATCTCGATCGCCGCGGTCGCTGGGGCACCCCAACGTCCAGCCTGCGCCGAACTGATGCGACCTGTACGTCGACCGAGTGGACCGACACGGTGGTCGCCTAACCCTCAATCGCCAGGTGGGCATCGGCAAAGGGCGACGCGTTCGGGGCTGCTTCGTATGCCGATCGGCATGCGGAGCATGCCACAAGGCGATCGGCATGCGGAGCATGCCACAAGGCGATCGGCATGCGGAGCATGCCACAAGGCGATCGGCATGCGGAGCATGCCACAAGGCGATCGGCATG